>JBEPWA010000062.1:0-26279 GCA_041690755.1 Gemmatimonadaceae bacterium
CGTGTGACGGCACCGTGTGACGGCACCGTGTGACAGCAGCGTGTGACGGCACTCGCGTGATGCGAACGACCAATGGGACGTCCACGCGGACGTCCCATTCTCGCTACGACGCGATAAGTTGCTGTAGCATCACATGTGGGAGGGCTGGCAGAATGGCTATTGCACCAGTCTTGAAAACTGGCGTCCGCAAGGACTTGGGGGTTCGAATCCCTCGCCCTCCGTTGCCCCACCCTTCTCACCCGCGCGCCGACTGGAGACTCGTCTGAAAATTCTCGTCATCGACGTCGGCGGTACGCACGTCAAGGCACTCGCCACCGGCCGCCGCGCGCCCATCAAGATCGACTCCGGACCCACCATGACGCCGCGACTCATGGTATCCGAGTTGGGCAAGGCCATCGCGGGGTGGGAATACGACGTCGTGTCGATCGGCTTTCCCGGACCGGTGAGCAATGGGAAGCCGGCGCGCGAACCGTGGAACCTGGCGGCGGGTTGGGTAGGGTTCGACTTCGCCAAAGCATTCAAGCGCCCGGTGCGTGTCATCAACGACGCAGCCATGCAGGCGCTCGGAAGCTACGAAGGTCGCAACATGCTGTTCCTCGGGCTTGGCACCGGTTTGGGCTCCACGATGATTCGCGACGGCGTGCTCATTCCGCTCGAGCTTGGACATCTCCCCTACAGGCACGACAAGAGTTACGAGGACTACCTCGGCGACGCCGGGTACAAACGGCTTGGGAAACGCGCCTGGCGAAAGCACGTCACCACCGTCACAGCGTTGTTCGTTGCCGCGCTCGAGGTGGACTACGTCATTCTTGGCGGCGGCAATGCGCGGCACATTCACGAGCTGCCATCGCGCGCCCGGCTTGGCCTGAACGCCAACGCGTTCAAAGGTGGATTTCGCCTGTGGAACGACGCGAAGGCTCCCATGCAAAAGCGTAAACGCGCGCCGCGCTAACACGGGCCCCGGTGCTAGTGGCCGCCGTGCAATACCGTACATTTATCGCACCTGTCACTTCCTCCCGGTCAGGAGCTCTTCCCATGCGCCGCCGAATTCTGCTGCTCGCCCTGCTCGTCGTTCCCTCGCTCGCGTCCGCCCAGAAGTCTCAGGCCGGGGCAAGGGCCACCAGGATGGACCTGGACACCACGCGCGTGCCGCAAGGTCCAACGTTGCGCGTGCGCGACGTGGAAAATCAGAGTCCACTCAAGCTGTTCGCCGACAAGCACAAGGACCTGAAGCTGACGGACGCCCAGACCGACGCGATGAAGGCTGCCGACAAGGTGTTGCACGAAAAGAATGTTCCGTCGTTCAAGACGGTGGACTCGCTCGTTGGGGTGATGCGTTCTGCAGCGAGCAGCCGCTCGGACGCGGATATCGGGCGCTCGCGTTTGGCCCGCGCCGGAATCATGCTGGCGATTGGCGACATCACCGCCAACAACGATGCCGCAGCCAAGGAGCAAATGGCGAGCTTCACGCCGGAGCAACAGGCAAAGGCCACCGAACTGCTGGCCAGGCAGTCGGACGACATCAAGAAAATGTTGCGCAATCAGCTCGGCGGCGGCGGACTCTAAGCTGCTCCGCCCGCCGGCGCGTTAGCGGTAGCCGGCGGCCTGCATCGCAAACAATTCCGAGTAGAGGCCTGCCCCGGCGGCGAGATCATCGTGCGTTCCTTGCTCGACGATCTCGCCGTTTTTCAACACGATGATTCGGTCGGCCATGCGCACCGTGGAAAACCGGTGCGAGATCACCACGGCCATTCGGCCGGCCATCAACGCGTTGAAGCGCACGAACACGTCGTACTCGGCGCGTGCGTCGAGCGCCGCTGTGGGCTCGTCGAGAATGAGGACTTGGGCATCGCGCATGTACGCGCGCGCCAGCGCCACCTTCTGCCATTCGCCGCCCGAAAGATCGACACCGCCCTCGAACCGGCGCCCGAGCATCTGCCGATATGCGCCGGGAAGACGCGGGAGCAACGACGCAGCGAGTGATTTTTCGGCGGCGTCGGTGATCGCGGCCGGCGTTGCATCGTTGATGCTGTCGAGGCGAGCCGCGCCGGCGACAAGACTGGCCGCGGGTTCTGCGAGCGCCGATCCGGCGTCGAGATATTCTCGCACACGATCGACTTCGCCCAGCCCCACGTTCTCGTCGAACCGCATGTCGTAACGCACGAAGTCCTGAAAGATCACGCCAATTGCCCGGCGGACGTCGGCTACGTCATACTCGCGCAGATCCACGCCGTCGAGCAGGATTCTGCCCTCGCTTGGTTCGTAGAGCCGAGCAAGGAGTTTGGTGAGCGTCGTCTTGCCCGCTCCATTTTCTCCCACGAGCGCGACTCGCTCGCCGGTGCCAAGCGTGAAGTTGAGATGGCGGACGGCCCAGCGCTCGCTGCCCGGATAGCGAAACCCCACGTCCTCAAACACGAAGCCCTGCTGAATGGGTCTCGGTACGGCCCGGGCGTTCGCCACGTTGTGGATAGTCGGCTGCATGTCGAAGAAGTCGAACAGGTCTTTCAGGTACAGACTCTGCTCGTAGATGCCGCTCGTGGACATGAGCAAACTCTGAATAAGATCGCGGCTCTGCCGGAACGATGCGGCAAGAAAGGTGAGCGTGCCGATCGAGATCGCGCCGGTCACCACGCGCATCAGCACCATTACGTACGCCGCGTAGTAACCCAGGGTGCCGAGCAGTGACAGCGCCGAGCTGGCGAACGCCTTGCGGACGGACAGTGCGCGGTTTTCAGCGTAGAATCGGTCCGACAGCACGCGGTACCGGCCAATGAGCCAGGGTGCGAGCCCGAACATCTGCACCTCTTTCGCCGTCTCATCGCTGGCGCCGACATAGCGCACGTAGTCGAGCTGTCGGCGCTCCGGCGTTCGGCGAAAGAGCAACGAGTACGACAGTGCGGCGAAATGCGTTTCGCCCACGAAGCTGGGAATCACCGATATCGTGAGCAACACCAGCAACCAGGGCTCCTGCGCGGCGAGCGCCACGCTGAGCGAGGCGAGCGTCAGTGCGCTTTGGGCCATGCCGAACAGCTGCGAGAGCAGCGCCACGCGGCCGGTGGTGCCCTGCCGGGCGCGCTCGAGATGATCGTAGAACTGCGGATCCTCGAACATATGCAGATCGAGGGTGGCCGCATGTTCCATTAGCCGAATGCTGATCTTGTTGGTGAACAGGTCGCTGAGCAGCCCCTCGATCAACCCCGACGCGCGCGCGAGCAATTCCCCGATGACGACCGTGGCCATCTCGATCGCGACCAGGACCCAGAGATGCCTCGTTGGTCCGCCGGTGCGCGCGAGCAAGATGGCTTCGTCGATGATGAGCTTCGCCACCCACAGACTCGTGACCGGTACCACGGACCGGACCAGCCGAAGCACGATCATCGACCCCGTGTAAATCGGATGCGTGTCCCAGACCAGCCGCAGCAGCCGTGGCACCTGCCGGAGCGCCGCGATGCGCTCCCGAAGCGGCGGTCGCGGCGCCTTTGGATCGACCCGTCTCCCGCGGGTTTTCACGTTCATCAACGGCATGCTCATGGGCACAAAGGTACGGCGTGGGACAAACGGGCCCGGCGACACTTGTGTAGACTTGTCGGCGCTCGGTAAATTGCGCAGGCGTCGCTCGTTGACGCCCAGCGCACGTGGGGGGGTGGCCGAGAGGCTGAAGGCGGCGGTTTGCTAAACCGTTAAAGGGTCAAAAGCCCTTTCGGGGGTTCGAATCCCCCCTCTCCCGTAACAAGGGCCCGCCAAATGGCGGGCTTTTGTGCTTTCGGGGGGGGATATTTTTCCGCCATGTCACATCGCCTTCGCTTTGCCCCGTCGCCCACCGGCTATCTGCATGTCGGCGGCGCTAGAACCGCTCTGTTCAACTGGCTATTCGTCAAGAAATACGGCGGGCAGTTTCTACTCCGCGTGGAGGATACCGATCGCGCGCGCAGCACCGACGACAGCACGCGCGCGATCTTTCAGGGCCTCGAGTGGCTTGGGCTGGAATGGGACGGCGACGTCGTGTACCAGGGCGCGAACCTCGAGCGGCATCGCGGCGACACCAAGCGGCTGCTCGACGCTGACAAGGCGTATCGCTGCTTCTGCACGCCGGCCGATATCGACGAGCAACGGAAAGCCGCCGAGTCGCGTGGCGAGGCATTTCGGTATGACGGGCGCTGCGCGCACCTGGCGCCGGCCGACGTCGAGAAACGCGTGGCGGCCGGCACGCCGTTTGTCGTGCGTTTTCGCGTGCGTGCTGGCGAAACGTCATGGACAGATCTGGTCCATGGACTGATCACGTTTCCGAACAAGGACATTGGCGAGGGCGACTTCATCATTCTTCGCACGGACGGAACGCCGATCTACAATCTGGCCGTGGTGTCGGACGACATTGCCATGCGGATTACGCTCGTGATGCGCGGCGACGATCACATTTCCAACACGCCCAAACAGATTCTGCTCTACGAGGCACTCGGCGAACCGCTGCCACAATTCGCGCACTTGCCAATGATTCACGGCATGGACGGCAAGAAGCTGAGCAAGCGCCACGGCGCCACGGCGGTGGGCGATTACCAACACATGGGAATCCTGCCAGGGGCGATGCTTAATTTCCTCGCCTTGCTCGGTTGGTCGCCGGGCAATGACATCGAGGTGATGACCGTTCCGCAAATGATCGATCTGTTTACGACCGACGGTCTGTCGAAGAAGGCCGCGATCTTCGACACGAAGAAGCTCGAATGGATGAACGGGCAACATTTGGCGATGATGTCGAGCGCGGCACTGGCGCCGCTCGTGACGCGCGGACTCGTCGCCACCGGCTTGGTCACGGAGACGGCGCTCACGTCGCGCGAGACGTGGTACCACACACTGCTCGACCTGCTCAAGGTTCGCGCGCGCACCACGGACGAGATCGTGCGTCAGGCCATTCCCTACGTCGCTGACGGCTTCGAGTACGACGCGGACGCCGTCGCGAAGCAGTGGAAGGACAAGACCGCGTCCAGTGAAATTTTGTTTGCGACGCGCGAGGCGTTGTCGGCGGCCCCCGCCTGGGAGGCAGAGCCACTTGAGGTCGCGTTGCGCGCCGTGGCCGAAGCGAAGGGTATGGGAGCCGGAAAGATCTTCCAACCGCTCCGCGTCGCACTCACCGGGTCCGCCGCAAGCCCGGGAATGTTCGACGTGCTCACGCTGCTTGGCCGCGACCGGTCCTTGGCGCGGATCGACGCTGCTATGAGTTACCTCACATGTAACATGGATAAATAATCCGTTGACCGTTGGCGGTCCGGCCCCCTACATTTCACAACAACCGAGGTTCGCTGACTTTCAGCAAGTTGAAAATCTCGATGACCTCGTACTGAAGGGGGCGCATGTCGCAGCCGCTCACACCGATTGAACAGCGAGTCTATCACTACATGATAGACTTTCTTGCTGAGAACACGTATCAGCCGAGCATCCGCGAGATCGCGCGGAAGTTCCGCATCAAGTCCACGAAGACCGTGTCCGACTTGCTCCACGCTCTCGAGGACAAGGGCTACATCGAGCGCGACGAATCGCGTTCTCGCGGCGTTCGGCTGCTCGGCTTTGCTGCGGCAGGTGCAACGCAACCGATTCCCTACTACGGACGAATCCATGCGGGCGAGCCGATGCTGCTCGCCGAGCACCGGAAAGGATTCATCACAGTCGATCGGCGCTTTCTCCCCAGTGAGGATACGTTCGCGCTGAAGGTGAAGGGCGACAGCATGGTGGGCCGCGGAATTCTCGACGGCGACTTTGTGATGATCACGCCAACGGCGCTGCCCAAGGATGGCGACATCGTGGCGGCGCGAATCGGCGACGAGGCAACCGTCAAAACGCTCACGCATCGCGGAGACGTCGTGGTGCTCGAACCGGCGAATCCGGCCGATCGCTCCATCGAGATTGGCTCGGCGGACGACTTCGCCGTGCTCGGAGTAGTCTGCGGTGTGTTTCGTCCGTTCTGGGAACAGGATCCGCCGCCGACGATTCGCGTTGAGGATAGCCCGGCGAGTTGACGCGCGGGTAAGGCGATCGCCTACCGCGAGCGGTCAGGGTACAATTGGCGTCACCTTTGGTGGCGTCTTTTTTTCGTCCTCGGCTTCCTTGCGCTCGCGATCCTTGCGCTCCCGAATGCGCTTGATCGCCGCGCGGAAATCGTCTTCGCTCATGCCCTGCGCGTGCGTGTAAATGTCGTCGCGAATGAAATCCGCTTCGCGATTGGCGCGCACCCGAGAACCGTCAACGCCGCCCGTATTGAACGGCAGCGCGGCGAGAATAGCCGACGGCAGCTTGAACTTTCCGAGGTAGATGTACTGCGAGTCGAGCCCGTACTTCTGTCCGTTGTGTTCCACCGTCCAGTCGCGAGGACTGCGGCCGCGGCTCTCCGCGGCCGCGATCTCCGCGTCACGATAAGCCATGTAGATCGCCTTCACCGCGCTGTCGTTTTTCTGCGCCATGCTGAGCGGCAGCCGCAGCGTGCTCACCCGGAGTTCGATACGCGGATCGGAGAGCGCCGGCTCGATGCCGGTCGTCATGCCCACCGCTGTTCCGCCTGCCCCGGCGCCCGTGCCCGCTTCCGTGCCGCCGACGGACGTGGGCGGAGCAACCGGCGGCAGTTCGGTAGGCACGGTGGTTGGCGCAACGAGTGGAGCCACCGGTTTCACGGCTTTGCGCGGTTTCGTTTTCGCATTCGTCCCGTTGCCCGCCGACTGCACGGGCTGCGGTTGCACCTGCACGTACTGAATGCGCTCCCGCGGCGTCACCTTCTCTTTAAAGAATGCTGAAAGTGGATAACGGAACGTGATGGAAGCAATGAGCGCAATGAAGACGACGTGCGCTGCAAGCGAGACGAAGATCGAGCCCGTACCAGCATCTCGGGTCCCGTGCAGCGACGCCTTCATCAGACCGCCACGTTCATGGACGCCAGCACCCGGCCGGCGCGGCGTGCCGCTTCAGCAATGCGCTCGGGCGACGTGATGAACGAGATGCGGAAAAAGCCTTCCCCGCCGTCGCCAAAGCTCGAACCCGCCATCACGACCACGCCTTCCTCGTCAAGCAGTCGCTCGGCGAACAAGGCGCTGGGGATTCCATCGGGAAGTGGAATCCATAAGTACATTGTGGCGCGCGGCGTTTCGCACGAGAACCCCTCGTGGCGAAAGGCTTTCACCGCGGCGTCGCGCCGCTCCTTGAACACGGCGACGTTTCCGGGCACGAACTCGTCGTAGCTCTCGAGCGCCGCCGCCGAGGCGGCCTGCACGGCGAGAAACTGCCCCGTGTCCGTATACATCTTGACCTTGGCAAGCACGCGCGCGATCTCCGGCGCGGCCACCGCCCACCCGCAGCGCCAGCCCGTCATGTTGTACGTCTTGGACATCGAATGAAATTCGATCGCCACATCGCGCGCGCCGTCGATCTCGAAAATGCTCGGCGGCACGTACCCGTCGAACGCCAACTCGGAATAGGCGTTGTCGTAGACGAGCAGAATATCCAGCTCTCTGCACCGCGCCACGATCTTGTCCAGGTAATCCAGCGGCGCGATGGCCGCCGTGGGGTTGTTCGGATAGTTCAGGTACAAAATGCGAGTGCGCGCCAGTGTGTCGCGCGGGATCTCGTCGAGATCGACGAGAAAGTCCGTACGGGGACGAAGCGCGTATCGGTACGGCTCGGCGCTGGCCAGCAGCGTGCCGCCCTGATAGGCGTTGTAGCCCGGCTCGGGAATGATCGCCACGCTACCCGGCTCGAGATACGCCAACGCGAGATGGGAAATGCCCTCTTTCGAGCCGATGAGCGGAACGATTTCGGTCATGGGATCAAAGCGCAAACCGAACCGCTTGGTCATCCACGCGGAGATGGCTTCGCGATACGACACGAGCCCCATGCCAAACGCGTAGCGGTTCATGGCCGGCGTGTGCACGGCCTTGGCGAGCGCTTCGACAGCTTTCGGCGGCGGCGCGAGGTCCGCGTCGCCGGCGCCCAAATCGATGACGTCCACGCCGCGTGCGATCAGCTCGCGCTTTTTCTGCGGAATGGACGCCAGCGAATACTCGGGAAGCGTTTGGAATCTGCCAGCAAGCTGCGGCACTAGCTTTCCAGGGTCACAGGGTTCCGAACGCGGCTCAGTCCCACCACCTCCACTTCTACCTCGTCGCCGTCGGATAGTTTCCCCACGCCGGCCGGGCTGCCAGTGAGCACGAGGTCGCCGGGCTCCAGCGTCATGACGTGCGAAATGAACGACAGCACCTCGGGAATGGAAAACACGAGGTCCGAAACCTTTCCGCGCTGACGCTCCACACCGTTCACCCGGGTCACCACGGTGACGTCCGACAAATCGGCGGGCGGTTTCGCCGGCTCGCCCATTGGGCAGAACGTGTCGAAGCCCTTCGCGCGGGTCCACTGCGAATCGGACCGTTGCAGGTCGCGGGCGGTCACATCGTTCACAGCCACGATGCTCTCCACAGCGCCCTTTGCATCGTCCACGCTCGCGCGACGGAGGCGGCGGCCGATGATGACACCGATCTCGCCCTCGTGCTCCACCTGCTTGGACTGCGGCGGCAATACGATCTTGTCGCCCGACGCAATCACGCTCGACGGCGGCTTGAGGAAGAACATCGGTTCTTTGGGGACGTCGTTTCCCATTTCCTTGGCGTGGTCGCGGTAGTTACGGCCAAGGCAGACGATTTTTCCGGGCAGCATTGGTAGGGTCTAGGGTCTAGGGTTTAGGGTCTAGAAGCGCCTGCTGAAGTCTAATCCCTGGAGCCGGGGCTCCGTGACCCTTTGGTGCCATAAAACTCTTGCACGTGGCCAAGGAGATCCGCCCATTTTCCTATGATCCTGCGCGCCGGGGGTAGCCCTTCGAGCAACCCTTTGCCGTAACCCTTGGTGACGACACGCGGGTCGGCGATTACCACGACGCCGCGGTCCGCACTGGTGCGAACGAGCCGTCCAAAGCCTTGCTTGAGCCGGAGCGCGGCGTGTGGGAGCATATACTCGCGAAACGAGTCGCCGCCGCGCGCGTCGATGGCTTCGCAATTGGCGGCCGTGATCGGTTCGGACGGAACGCGGAACGGGAGCTTGGCGATCAGCAGCGCGCGCAGGGCGTCGCCCGGCACATCCACGCCTTCCCAGAACGACGCCGTTCCGAGGAGAATCGCTTTGCCGGCGTCGCGAAAGCGGGCGAGCAGCGCGTCGCGGGTCTCGTCGCCGTGCACGAGCAGCGGCCACCGGCGGTCCACGCCCCTGGCACGCAGTTCGGCGGCCATCGCTCGCACATCTTTGTGGCTGGTGAACAGCACGAACATGCCGCCGTTCGCGGCGTCAGCCAGGTCCATGGTCACGCGGGCCACGGCGGCGAAATGGCCCGACGGGTTGACGTTGGGCGCCGGCACGTCGCTGGGCACGGCCAGAATCGCCTGATCGCGATATTTGAAGGGCGACGGGTAGATGCCGGTGCGCGGCTCGACCTCCGGATCGTTCAGGCCAAGCCGCGCCGTGAGAAAATTGAATCGGCCATCGGTGGCGAGCGTCGCGCTGGTGACGACGGTGGTCACGGCGCGCTTAAACAGATCTTCGCGGAGTATGGGTGCCAGGTCGAGTGGAACCGTCGAGACGCTCACCGCGCGGTCGCGGCCGCGGGCCTCGACCCAGCGTACGGCCGACTCGCCGCGGGCGGGATCGAGCGCGCGGCGCAGCCCGTCCCCCGCTGTTTGCAGGCGGCGCGTCACGGCGCGCATTTCGTTCAGCAGCGGCATCACCGTTTCATCAGGCTTATTTGCACTCTCTAATCGCTCGCGCACCAGTTGCAACCCGTCGGCCAACAGGTCGATCTCGCTCACCGTGTCCTCGAGCGCCACGCGCAGGCCGCCGCGCCAGATGGGGTGCGCGGCAAAGTCGTCGGTGAGGCGCACCACCGCGTCGCCACTCTCCTGGAGGAAGGTGTCGAGGAGGTCGAACAGCAGCGCACTCTTATCGCGCACCGCGTGGACCCCAGGCGCCAACCGCGACTGCACGAGATCGAGACTCGCCGTGCTCAAGAGATCGCTGCTCGCCGCGAGTCGGCTAATGAGCGCCGACAACAATCCCTTGCCGCGGCGATCGAGCCGGTTGAACAGCCGCTGCAGCGACCGGCGCGATACGGTTGCGCCGAGGTGGCCGGCGGCCGCGTCCTCGAGGTGGTGGCCCTCGTCGATGATCAATCTTGTATAAGCCGGAAGCACCGCCGACTCGCCCCAGTTGCCCGTGGCGCGACGCACGGCAAGATCCGACAGCAGCAGGTGATGATTCACGACGATGACGTCCGCCTGCGCTGCTTCCTTGCGGGCCTTGAACAGAAAGCATTTGTCGTACACCGGGCAGCGGGCGCGCTGGCACAGATCCGGTTCGGCGGCCACCTCGTCCCAGACCTCGGACCGCGGCGCTACGGGTAAATCGCTCAGCGAGCCATCGCGCGTGCGGTCCGCCCACGCCTGAATGACCGAGAGTTCCCGATGCAGGCCATCCTCGAACAGTGCCGATCCCGACGCGCGCGCCTGCTCGAGCCGCACGAGGCACAGATAGTTGCGCCATCCCTTGAGCAATGCAAAGCGCACGGGTTGATCGCCGAGCGCGCGGGCGAGAAATGGCAGATCCTTGCCGACGAGTTGTTCTTGCAGATTGATGGTGTTCGTCGATACCACCGTGCGCTCACCGTTGGCCGCCGCCCACCGCAGCGCCGGCACGAGGTAGCCGAGTGACTTGCCAACGCCGGTACCTGCCTCGAGCAAGCCCACGCCGCCGTCGTTGTACAGCCGAGCGATTTCCACGGCCATGGCCCGCTGGCTCGGCCGATCTTCGTACCGCGCGTGCTGCGACGCGATGCCGCCGCCCGGTCCGAGGTCAGCGTCGATCCGGTCCGTGTTCAACGCGCGAAACTCGGCGCGGACCGGCACTTCGATCACAACGTACAGATCGGTGGCGGTGTTATTGACGATGGCAAAGCCAACGCCATCGTCGTGAATGCGCGCCGCCACGTCGAGGTCTGCGTCGGACGGCTCCAACAAACCCGATGGATGGTTGTGCACCATCATCTCGCCGCGCGCGGCAAAGCCCGGAAGCGCCAGCACACTGCGCGAGTCGCCGCGCGCCACGACCCGCGCCGTCTGCACGACGCCGTCCGAGTCGAGCGTGCACACGAAGCAGACTTCGCGGCCGCCGGCCAGCCGAATAGCCGCGCGAATGGCGAGCGCGGTCGCGGAGCTCAGTCGCGACGCCGCGGTGGCGGCGACAGTTGGGGGCATGCGCGGAATTTAATGACGCGCGCGCCCGCCGACCGCTATGTCTTGAGCGGCTTCTTCTTGGCGGCTGGAAAGAGCACGTTGTTGAGAATCAGCCGGTACCCGGGCGAGTTCTTGAACAACGACAGGTCGGTGGGCGGATTGCCGATGGCGTGTGAAGGATCTTCCGGGTCGTGGCCGCCGTAGAAGGTCCAGGTGCCCTTGCCCAGGTCGCCGTGAATGTACTTCACCCACGGCGCCCCTTCCTCGGTGGCGAGGATCGTGACGCCCGGTTTGATATCGGCCTTCATGAAGCTCGTGGTAACGCCGTAGAAATCGTTGATCACCGCGCGATGGTTCTGCACGAGCATGGACGGCACGGGATCGAACTTCGCGGAGAAGTTGAATAGCGTGAACGTGCCGAGCGGCTGGCGCCGGCCAGGCACGTTGACCTGATGTCCGTCGATGTCGCTCATGGCGTTGACGAACGGCGACTGCTCGAGGTGCGCGTTCTGGAACGCGAACGTGCTCTTCCAATCCATCTTGGCGTCGGCGTCCGGATCCATTGGCGTGCCGTCGATAAAGCTCTGCGCGATGTCAACGTTGCGGCCGGCGATAGCAAGGTCCAACGTCTCCGTGGCGCCGCACATGGCGAACAGAAAGCCGCCGCGCTCCACGAAGTCGCGAATCTTCATCGCCACATCCTTCTTGAGCGCCGGGATATTGGCGAAACCGAGTCGCTTGGCCGCCGCGGTGTTCTTTTGCAGCAGATCGATGAACCACGGCGCGTCGCGATAACTCAGATAGAATTTGTTGAGCTGACCGGTGAAGTCTTCGTGGTGCAGGTGCACCCAGTCGTACTTGCTCAGATCACCGCGCTCCACCTCATCGTCGTAGATCTCGGTGTAGTCGATGCCGGCGTACTTGAGCGCGAGTGTCACGGCGTCGTCCCACGGCAGCGCATCGGATGGCGTGTACACGGCGATCTTTGGCGCTTTTTCCAGCGGCACCGATTCCATGTTGTTTGCCGCGATCTCGGCGCGAATGGCTGCGAGCCGTTTGTCGTCCACCGGCTCGGTGGTGATTCCGGCCAGCGCGGCTTGCCGCCTGATCTCCGGCGTGTCGGCGAGCAGGAACGAGCCGCCGCGGTAATTCAACAGCCATTCCGCCGACGCCGCGGCCTTGATGGCGTTGTACGTGAGGCCGTATGCCTTGAGGTGATTCTGCTGCGCGTCATCCATTGGCACGAGCAGTCGTTGTGCCCGCGCGGCGACCGACGCCGAGGAGAGCAGCAGGAGGCCGGCGAGCACACGCCGGCACGAAGCGGAGATGAGCGATGAGTACATCAACTGCCCGGCGGAATGGCGCTCTTCACCAACTCCAGCTCGCGTCGAGCTTGCGGCAAGAGAGCGCTCTGCGGATATGTGAGAATGAGATGTTCGAGGTGTGCCGTGGCGCCGGCCGCGTCGCGCCGTTGGCGCAGCAGGCGCGCCCATTCGAGCTCGGCTTCCGGCGCCTCCGGCGTGTCGCTGTCACCGTTGAGAATGCGGGTCCACAGCGCAATGGCCGCGGTTTCACGATTGAGCGCCGACTCGAGTTGCGCCGCGGTGAGTAGCAACATCGAACGCACAGTCGGGGTCTGCTCGGCCGCCGCGACGAATTGTGCCGCGGCATCCGACGTATCGGCGCGAGCAAGGGTCAGAAACGCTTTGCCGATCGCCGGGGCACTGTCCACCTTGAGTCGTGCCACCAGGCCCAGCGCGAGCGCCAACTCCGGCGTGCTCTCGGTGCCGCCGCGCAGCAGCGTGCGCGCCGACTTTATATTTCCATCATACAGGGCCAGCCAGCCGGCGGCGTCGCTCGAGTCGCCTTCCGGCCCGGAGGCCGCCAGCGCGGCCCGCGCGCGATTCATGTCGCCGGTGCGCACCCAACCCCACGCGATGATGCGGGTTAACGAATTCTTTGCGCCGGGCGTGAGAAGCCGATCGTAGCCGGCTACCAACCGCTCGGCTTCCTGCGGACGGCCGAGTGTCGCCAGCGCGCGAGCCTGGAGCGGCAGATACGAACGCGCCACGAGCGCTGAATCGCCCCTGGCGTCGCTGATCGGCGCCAGGCGCAATGCAGCGGGCGCGTCCCCCGAGTTCAGCGCGGCTGTCGCGGCGCGGAGTGCCAGTTCCGGCGTGTGCCTCCAGCGAAGCGCGGACTCGAGTGCTTGCCGGGCAAACGTCCAGCGGTCTTCGGTCTCGCTCCGCGTCGCATAGTCCGACCACGCTTCCGCCGCGGCGCTATCCGGCGGCAGGTCCTTTAGCGCATTCCAGCCATCCGACGGCGAGCCCCACGTGGTCTCGAGGTCGGCGAGCGCGCGGCGCGATGACACTTCGATTGGCGGCGCGAGAAAGATGTCTCGAATCTGCTGGCGCGACGCGGACGGCGTGGGCGCCAGCGCATACGCCGCCGCTTGTTCGAGATAGTCCGCGGTGACCAGGGCTTGCCGCCAGGCCTGCGCAGACTCGATCCACTGCCCTTCCGCGGCACGTGCCTGTGCCAGCTCCAACTGAAAATCCTTCGTCGAACCGAGCACCTGCCGAGCGCGCGCGAGCACGGTGTCCGCCGCCGCTGCTTGATTCTTCTCTAATAGCAAGCGCGCGTATTCGCGATACGGCACGGCGCTCGTTGGGGCCGCACTCACCCAGTTGTCGAACGCGCTCCGAAGTTGGGCGTTGAGCCCCAGACCCTGCAGCGTCCGCAACTGCACCGTGCGATAGGTTTCGTCGCGCGGGTTCGACGCGATGAGCGTGTCGAGCGGCGCGAGCAGCGAGTCGGCGCATCCGAGCTCCGTGTACACACGCTCCAGTCCGAGCAACGCGTTGCCGCCCGTAGCTGTGTGGAGCGCCGCACGAAAGAGCGGCACCGCCTCACGGTATTTTCCTGCCGTTTCCAGGTCCAGCGCCTTGTAAAACGCCATCGAGTCCGCCGGCGCTTGTGCGCCGAGCACCGCGCCGCCGGCGGCCGCCGGTACAAGCGCGCTGCCGAGCACGCAGGCCAACGCCAGCGCGCACCGTGTGGCCCAACGCGATCCGCGCACCCGGTGCATCACGTCACGGGTTTGGCGTTGACGCATTGATCCGCTTGAAATATTCGAGGATTGCGCGACGCTCGTCGGCGCTCAATCCGCGCAGTTCGTCCCAGGTGGGCTCGCGGAACTTGACCGCCGCGCGTCCCGTGGACGACTTGTTGTCCGGAGCGAGTTCGTTGCCCGGCTTGGCCGACGTGGCCTCGCGCTTGTTCGTGTCCTCGCGCTCGTCCTTCTCCAACGACTTGCCGGCATCGAGCAGGCGGCGGAACAACTGCTGCTGCCGCGCGATCGTGCCCGGGTCTATGCGACCACCGTCGAGCGCATCGGCGAGCTGCTTGGCTTCCTTGGCCAGCTGCGCGGCGCGATCGCCTCCCACGGCGTCGCCGACGTCGTCCAGCTGCTGTGCCACCTGACGCTGCTCGCGCGCCAGTGCCCGGGATGTCGCCTGTTGTTGCGCCGACATCGGTTGTCCCGGGCCCGGCAACATTCCCTGCGCCTGAGCGTTGATCGAGCCCTGCTTCTTCGCCGCGTCTTGCAGCTCCTGCATCATCTCGGAAAACCCGGTGGCGGAGCTGGAAGTGTTTGCTTTCTCGCGATCTCGCGCCAGCGACGACGCCGCGCGATTCAGCGCGTCGGCCGCGTCGCTCAGCGCGCCCGCCGATTGCCGCGCGCTACGCGCATCGCTCGTCTGTTGCATGGCGTCAGACACTTTCTGCTGCGCTTCAGACACAGCGCGTTCCGACCGTCCCGACAAAAGCGACGACTTCTGTCCCTGTTGCTGCAGCTTTGCCGCAGTGTTGTCGAGCCCCTGCTTCACGGCGCTCTGTTCGCCACGCAGCTCGTCAGACTTGGCCGCACCCGATTGCGCCTTCTGCTCGAGCGTTTGCTCCTGCCGCGCCATTTGCAGCATTTCCTGAATCGATTGATCGAGCGCGTTGGTGAGCTCAGACTTCCACTCGTTCACTTGACTCTCGCGCGCCTGCTTCATCGCGTCGGAGGCGCGCGACATCTGCGCCGCGCCGTCGCGTGCGTGCTGCTCCATACCGCTGCCGCCCTGCTGCGATTTTTCACCGGCTTGCGATTTGTCGCCCGCTTGTGACTTGTCGCCCGCTTGTGACTTGTCGCCCGCCTGTGATTTGTCGCCGGCCTGTGACGGTTGCGGCGTCGCTTTGTCGCCCGCGGCCTGACGCATCGACGCCTGCGACGCGTCGGCCTGCTTGTGCGCCTCCTCGGCGCCCGCCGCGCCCGCGTCGGCTTTGTTTTGCTCGAGGCGCGCTTGCAACTTCTTGACTTGGTCCTCGAATCGCTGCGACCGATCGGCGAGCTGCTTGGCTTCGGCCTTCTGCGGGTCCCCCACCTTGCCAGCAGCCGAGTCCGCGAGCGACCGGTCGCGATCCGCGATGTCCTTGGCCTCATCCTTCAACGTCTGCATCGAGCCCTCGAGCGCCGCCCGCTTCAGCATCTCAGCGCTCTTCTCGAGTTGCTCCCGAAGCTTCTGCTGCAGCGCCTGCAGATCCTTGAGCGACATCTGCGCCTGTTGCTGCGATAGCTGCTGCGTGGCGGTGTCGAGCTTGCTCATTTGCGCGAGCAGTTCCGGCGTCAACGCGTCGCGGAGCAACGCCTGCGCTTCCTGCAGCTGGCGCGCGAGACTGCTGTCCAGCGCCCCGGCTTGTTTCAACTGTTGCTCGAGTCCCGCCGCAGTCTTCTGCAGCTCCTTCACCTGATCAGTCAGCGCACGCTGGTCCTTCGCCACGGCCTTGGCCTTCTCGGCCGCGTCGTAGCTGAGCGAGCCTTTCTTGTCCGCGCCGTTGGCCGCGCTCGGATTGCTCGCCGTATTGCGCTGGCTCCGATCGCGCGCCGCGTCGCTCGTGCGCTCCTGCAAGGATTTTTCCGCCTGCGCCGCGGACTGCACCTGGCTCACTGCCGAATCCATGGAGGCGCGCGCAAGGGCACGTCGCTCCTCCATTGTAGGGATCTTTAATAGCAATTCGCGACTTTCTCCACGCTGCGCCCAGGGAGAATTGTCTGTCACCACCACTTTCACATGCAGCGCGTCCCCCGGCTTGAGGCCGCGTAGCCCCAGGTCGATCACGGTCGTTCCGTCCCACACCGTAGACAACCCATCGGCGAGCTTCTGCGACGTTTGCGGCGTCGCGGCCCCCGTGGTTCCCTGCTTCCAGCTCACGAGATCGACGCGCGCAATGCCGTGATCGTCGGTCGCCGTGGCGCGCAGCGTAATCTTGTCGTCGCCGGCAACGATCGTGTCGAGGGCCGGCGCAACCAACTCCACGTGCGGCGCCGAGTCGGGTACGACTTCGAGTTCGAGCGGCGGCGGAACGTCGGCAATCGGGCCGGCGGCGCTGCTCGCAAGCCACGCATAGTGGCCCGACTTCGTCGCCTGCATGCGACCATCGAAGGCACGGTCGTTCACGCGAAACGCAATCGTGTCGGCGCCGGTGCCGTTCGGAGCCAGGCGAACCGTGCGGAGCGCTGTTGACGCGCGCCCGGACATGTCGATCACAGTGCCCTGCGGCACGCGCGCCGGTTCACCGGCGGCCAGCGCCTCGGACGCGCGCCCGAGATACCCGGGGTACGTGGCGCGCATCGAAACCGCGCCCACGAACGGGCGATCGGTGACCTTGACCACCACGGTGTCACTCGCCGAACGGCCATCGCTCGCGACAACGCTCAAATCTCCGCGCAACGGGCCGACGTCGATCGTCGCGAGGCCGGTGCGCGCGTCCACCGGCACGGTCTGCGTAGTCCACGCCTCGCCGGGAATGCGCTGCGACACCAACACCGTGCCGCGCCGCGCCGCATTCACCTGCAAGCGCATCGTCTCGCCACGCAGTACGGCCGGCGGAAGATTGGCAAAGGTCAGTCTCGGAAGGAGCGTCCCTTTCCAGGCCGACACCGGCCGAAGGATCGCCAACAAACCGTCGTTGAAGTTCGGCGCGGCAAAGAGGAGCGCAGCAACCGCAATAGCCGCGGCGATCGCGGCTCTCCACACACCGCGTCCCACCGCGCGCTGCTCGGCCGGCGCGAGGCGACCACCGGCCGGTGCGAGCTTGTTGCCCACTGCCGCGGCCGCATGCCGCCCGAGTGCGCCAGACTCGCCAACTTCCATGGCGCCGCGCAATGAGCCGGCGCGCAGCAACTGCTCGCGCTCGATCGTAGCGGCCACGCTGTGACGCGTAGTTCGCGTGTCCAGACGCCGTGTTGTCCACACCACCACGAACGCGTCGACGCCAAGCACCAGCAACCAGACGAGAAACGGCACTGGCCGCGGAAGCGTCATCCACCGCGCCCCGCCGAGCGCCGACGCGCCCACCGCGAGCAGAATGCACGTGGCACCGACGGCCAGCGCGACGCCTGCCAGAAGATGCATGCGGCGCAGTCGCGCGCGCTCACGGTCCACCAGCTCGATGACGGTCATGGGGTTGGACGACTCGTGACTGCGTAGACGAACAGATTCACGCCCATGCGCAGCGCGGCTTCGTGGAGGGCCGGGGGATCGTGATACACCTCGGTGTCTTCCCAGCCGTTTCCGAGATCGCTGGAGAAACTGTAATACACCGCGAGCCGGTCACCGAGAAAAATTCCAAAGCCCCGCGCCGGCAGCCCGTCGTGCACGTGAATCTTCGGAATCCCTTTAGGAAAGTCGTAAACGATGTGATAGATCGGATGCGACAACGGCACATCGACAAGCGGCCGATCGGGAAACACCCGCTTGATCTCACGACGAAAGCTTTCGTCGAGGCCGTAGTTGTCGTCAACGTGCAGAAACCCGCCGCGCTCGAGATACTCGCGCAGCCGCACCACTTCGGCATCGCTGAAATGGATGTTGCCGTGGCCGGTGACGTGAATGAACGGATAGTCCCACAGCTTGTCGTCCATCAGCGTGACGCGCGCTTCGGTCTTGTCCACCTGCAGCGATGTCCGCTGGCGAATGGCGGCGAGCAGGTTGGGGATGCTCGACGGATTCGCATACCAGTCGCCGCCGCCATCGTACTGCAGCCGCGCAATGGTGAGTACGGGCGCAGGCAGCGGTGGCTGAGCAGACTGAGCGCGGTGCGCCGGCCGCGCGCCAAGGAGTGACAGCAACGCCAGAGCAGCCGCGATGCGCGCCACGCGCCACGGGGACTTTCCAAAACGTGTCATTCGCCGCCGTCGCTCGCTTCCACACCAGCCTCCTGACCAGCTTCCTGACCAGCTTCCTGACCAGCTTCCTGACCAGCTTCCTGCGCAAACCGATACGCCAACCGCTTCGATACGCCGAGCTCGCCGGCGACCAACGCAGACGCATCCCGAGCGCTCATACCTCCGGCGCGCAATGCCCGCACGCGATCACGAACGAGCTCGTCCGACGCTTCGACTGGCACCGCCGCGCCAATGACGAGCACGATCTCGCCCCGCGGCGCCGTCTCCTCATAATACGCCCGGAGCTCGCTCACCGTTCCGCGGCGAACCTCCTCGAACTGTTTCGTCATTTCACGCGCCACAACCGCGGGACGGTTGCCGCCACCGAGTCGCTCGATGTCAGCGAGCGTGGCCGCGACGCGGTTGGGTGCCTCATACAACACCGCAGTGTGGCGCAACGTTGCAATCTCGTCGAGCGCCGAGCGCCGCTCACTGCCGGTCCGTGTAAGGAATCCGAAAAACGTGAATCGCTCGGCGTCGAGACCCGACGCAACGAGCGCCGCGAGCACGGCAGACGCCCCGGGCACAGGCACGACCGGCACCGCCGCGGCGATCGCCGCCGAGATCAGCCGCGCGCCCGGATCCGAGATCAGCGGCGTGCCCGCATCGGTCACCAGCGCCAGCGATTCGCCGGCAACGAGCCGAGCCACGAGACCGGGCGTCATCTTCGCTTCGTTGTGCTCGTGATACGCAGTGGCCGCGGTGGTGATCTCGTAGCGATCCAGCAGATGGCGCGTGTGTCGCGTGTCCTCGGCCAAAATGCCATTCACGGCGCCAAGCACCTGGACGGCGCGAAAAGAAAAATCCCCCATGTTGCCAATGGGGGTGCTGACGACGTAGAGCGTGCCGGGTCGCACCACAGTCGATTCCGTCACATCACTTTCCATGGAAGCTGGGCGAACAATCCAGCCGACTCGAACATGTGCCGCCGGTCCCATGTGAGATCACGCAACAGGGTTTCCGGAGCCACGGTATCGTGATCGACCGCGGCCCACATCACTTCACGAATCCACGCCGCCACGCACGTGGTGAGACTCGCGGTGTCGGAGAGCGGGTCTCTTGAAGGTCGGCCACTAAACGAAAAGCAGTCGAGGTCCGGATGCGTCGCCACGAGATTTTGGCGCGCATGCTCGGCGATTGCCGGCGCGCTCTCGCGGCCATGATCCACGAAGCGCTGGACGAGTTGCGTCGCCAGCTCGCGATACGCTTGGACGAGCGCCGGCGGCGCCTGAATGGGCAGGGCGGCCGGCAACCCCCATCGCCCAATTTGCAGGTCGCCCACTCGCCCTTCACGCGCAAACAATTTGGACACGCGGTCCACCACCGTACCGTGATGCGCTGTGGTGAGAAAAGCGCGCGCCACACTGCCGTTGCGAAAAACGAGATAGTTCACCGCATCGTTGGCGATGATCTCCAGCACGCCGTCGAACACGGTGGACATTAGGTAGGGGAAAAGCGCCGCGGGATCCTGCGCCGCGAGTCCGGCGGGCCACGGCTCTCGCAGCGTGGACTGCGTGGCGAACATCAGCGCCAGCTGTTCGCTATCCGCTTCATGAAAGCAGATCTCGCCGTACTCCGGCTCCGGCGGCACGGTATCGAGCGCACTGGTAATCGACACGGCTCGTGACCCGGCGGCATTTCTGATCGTGGCGTTGGCCACTTCGCCGCCCACGAGATAGAGCGTGACCAGCTCGTCGGGAAGCGACACAGCCACGTAGCCCGAGATTCGCGCCGCTCGATCGCGCTTGGCGTCGTTGAGCAGGTTGCGAAGATGGATGTACGCGAGTCGCGTCCGCGGGAGCAGAACGCGGCTGTACGGAAAGCGCAGTGCGGCGGGCGACGCGGGCATGGCCTAAGATGGAGATGCGGCATGCGCGAGGGGAGAGGGTAATGCGACGCGGCGCGTCGGTTCCCTCTCCCCTTTCGTCAACACCCTCGAGCGGGCGTTACGCCGAGTGCTCTTGCAGCTTGGATTCGATATGGGTCTTTGGCACGGCGCCGATGATCTGATCGACGACCTTGCCGCCCTTGAAAAACAGCAGCGTTGGGATTGACCGGACGTTGAAGCGGGACCCAGTCTTGATGTTCGCGTCCACGTCGAGCTTTGTAACCTTGACCTTGCCTTCGTATTCCGTGGACAGCTGCTCGAGAATCGGCGCAATCATGCGGCAGGGACCGCACCACGTCGCCCAAAAATCAACAACCGTCAGGCCGTCGTGCTTCTCGACCTCTTCCTCGAAATTGGCATCGGTGACGGCAACCACGTTCGACATGTGTAGCTCCTTAATTTTTGGCGATCAGCAATCGCCCCGAGGCGACTCTCTTAAATTAACGGCCCATGCAATCCACTTCCCAACCCGGCTCCCAATCTGGCACCCGGATCGCCCATATCGGCATCGCGGTCAGCGGCTTGGCTGACAGTGTCTCCTTCTATCGTGACGTGCTCGGCCTGGCCGACGTTCCGCTCGACGACGCTGACGGCGCCAAGATCGTGGGACTGGCAGCCGGCCCGTCGCTAGTCGAGCTGCTCGAGGCCGAATCGCCCGAGTCGCCAATCGGCAAATTTGTTGCGAAGCGGGGCCCGGGCATCCATCACGTCTGCTTTTCCGTCGATGACCTCGACGCCACGCTCGATCGCTGCCGCCAATTCGGCGTTCGGCTCATCGACCAAGCACCTCGCATTGGCGCGGAAGGAAAGCGCATCGCGTTCCTCCATCCGTCGTCAACGTCCGGTGTGCTGGTCGAGTTGTCGGAGCACTGACCGAGGCGGCATCGGCTCGGACGCTGGTCAGCCGCGCCGCGCGCAGATGTCGCTCAGTTTGAGGATGTCAACGTCCTTGACGTACCATCGCCCACCAGGACCCTGAACTACTTGAAAGGTAGTGCCGCGCGTCACGTCCTTGTACGTAATGCTCACCGCATAGGCGAGCACGCCGCCGGGATTTGGCGCGTCACCAATGATGTCGTACCGGTCATGCTTGACGTAACACATCATGATCAACTCGCGCTTCTCCACCGTGCTCCGATCCATCAGATCGCGCGCCGGACCGTCGGGCCCGCCCCAAATTGCTCCCATCGCCTGAAGGTCCTGGTTCTTGGCGGCGGTAAGAAACGAGTTGATCGCAGCCTCCGGACCTGAAGCGCCCGTCTGGCTGCCACGCAACACCGGCGACGGCGCCCCGGGTGCCGGCGCGGAATGACAGCCGGCGAGCCCAGCCAGGAACACGGACACGATTAGCTTTTTCACTCGATCTACTCCGTCTTGCAGGGATATGCCGATAGGACTGCTGGTTTCTACCGCAGCAACGATCCGGGGATCCGTGACATGAAGCACCAACGCTTGTACATCAACATCGATCACATCGCCACCGTGCGCCAAGCACGACGCGGAGCAAGCCCCGATCCAGTAGAAGGCGCCATCGCCTGCGAACGAGCGGGGGCGGACGGAATCACGGCCCACCTGCGCGAAGACCGACGGCACATTCAGGACGACGACATCGAAAGGTTGTCCGTCGCCGTCACGACCGTGTTCAATCTCGAGATGGCCTGCACAAGCGAAATGCTGGCCATTGCCGAGCGACTCAAGCCGCACCAAGTGACACTAGTGCCTGAACGGCGCGAAGAGGTCACGACGGAAGGCGGCCTGGACGTGACTCACGATCCGGCGCGGATCGCGAGCGGAATTGCCCGGCTCAATGCGGCAGGAATTCGCACCAGCTTGTTCGTTGCGCCCGATCTCCACACCGTGGACCGCTCGCGCGAGCTCGGTGCCGCGGCCATCGAGCTCCACACGGGTCCATACGCGCACGCGTCGAGCGATCCGGCCACGTTGCGCGCCCTGCGTGACGCCTCGCGCCACGGCGCGTCGATTGGACTGGCGGTGCACGCCGGACACGGACTCACCGTGGAGAACGTCACACCTGTCGCGGCAATTCCGGAGATCGAAGAGTTGAACATCGGACATTCAGTGGTCGCCCGCGCCATCTTCGTTGGCCTCGCCCAGGCCGTGCACGAGCTCCGCGCGGCCATGGACGCCGCTCGGGCGTCATCCTAACTTCGTGACGCGCCAACCAATGGAGCGCGCATGAGCGGACCTGCGGGATTTCTCGAGTTTTTCATCCTCGAAGCAAGCGACTACGTCGAGCAACTCGACCGCTTGCTGCTCGGTGGCAACTCCAGTGGTCTCGACGCTGAGAGCGTGCAGCGCGTGGCGCGCGCGCTGCGCGGCACAGCCACAATGGCCAAGATGCCATCGTTCGCCGAGCTGGCGTCGAGCGTCGAACGGGCCGGACGCGCCGTGCAGGAAGGCGCTGTGCAATGGAGTCCGGCACTCGGCGGCGTGCTCGTCGCCTCCATCGACGATCTCAAAGCGCTCCTGCACTCGGCGCGAAACTGGACGCCGGCAGACGACGCGCGCGCCAGCGCACGCGTCGCCGAGTTGGCGCGCTTCGTTCCAGCGGCGACCGCGCCGGCAGCCAACGGTGCGGCCACGGCGGAAACGCCGGCGAGCGGTTCCACATTCCTCGCCACGGAAGCGACGAATATTGCCGCGGGCGTGGAGCTGATGATCACGCGCGCCGACGATCCGGACACTGCGGCCAACGTGCTGCGCCGAATCCGCGCACTCCGCGGCGTTGCCAGCGTGACGGAAGTGCGGCCGTTGGCCGACGCGCTCGAATCCACCGAGGACGCCGCGCGCGACCTGGAGTCCGGCGCGAAGTTGTCGGCCGAGAGCCGCCGCGTGCTCGAAAGTGCCGCGGCGTATCTCCGCTCGCTGGCGGCTGCGCTACGAACCGGCGGAGACACCACTGCACCCAGCGCCGCCGCCGATGCCTTTGCCGCGGCGCGCGATGCCTGGGACGAACAGGACGTGGCGCGGGACGTTATCGTGCCGATCGCCGATCTGTTCTACACCGACGGTGCGTCCGGCGTGGTGGACGCTTCAGAGAATCCTCCTACGTCGGCGGCGCACCGCTTCCGGCTGGAGCTGGTCAGTGCCGGAGAGCACCTGCGGCGGGTCATCGACACCGCGCGCCACGCCGGCAACGCGGGCGACCCCGCTGCTGGCGCGCACGCACGACGCGACGTTCAGCGCGCGCTGCAAACGGCGCAAGCGTCCGCGCAGAGCTTTGGCCGGCGTGACGTCGCTGACTACATCGGCAGCCACCTGGACTCCGCGCACCGCCTGGATTTTCTCGGACTCGCCACGCTGGATGATCTCGCGGCGCTGTTGCGCGATCCCGGCGAACAGGCTGAACGGATCAAGAGCCGCATCGAGCAGCTCGCCCGTGGCCGCGAGTTCACGTCGGGGATAGCAACCGGCCTTGGAGGCGACGACGCGCCGGTGGCCGTGCCGGTAGCCCCGTGGGCGCCTGCCCCCGCGACGCCGCAGACGCTGACCGTGCCGCCCATCCCACCGCCGAATGTTGCCGGCCCCTCGCGCGCCGAGTTACTCGATCAGACCTCCGCGTCGCTTATTGATTCGAGCATCGCCGCGCTCGATGCGCTGGCGGCCACGCCGTTCAGCACCCCCGTGGAAATTCCCGAGGATTCGATCGTGCCGATCGAGTCGCTGCTCTATCGCGGCCGTGCGGCGCTCGATCGCGCCGTGGAAATTCGCGACGAGCTGCGCAAGGCGCCCACGAACGATCCCGTGGCGCTCGACGAGCTGTTCGATCTGCTCGAGCTCGCGCGCGCTGAGTAGCTCGTGAAAAAATTCGGGTGGAAGGGAGCTATCGGCATCCTCATCAGCATCGTGTGCCTGTATTTTTCGTTCAGGCACCTGCAGTGGGCGCAGGCCGTTGAGCTGGCGCGGCACGCGAACGTTGGGCTGTTGCTGCTCGCCACGATTTGCGCAACGTGCATGTTTCCACTGCGAGCTCGTCGCTGGCGAACGATCCTCGATCCCGTGGCGCCGCGCGTGGCATTCGGACCGCTGTGGCGGTCCACGGCCATTGGCGTAATGCTGACGAACGTCCTCCCTGCCCGCGCCGGCGAGATCGCGCGCCCGTACGCGTTAGCCCGCGAGGTGCCGTCGATTCCGTTCTCCATGGCGCTGGCATCGGTGGTTGTGGACCGGGTGTTCGATGCCATCGTGGTGCTGCTGCTGCTCGCCGTGGCAATGTTGTCGTCGAGCTTTCCGCACGGCGTGTTGATCCTGGGCCATCCAATCACTACCTACGTGCGCGGCTTTGCCGTAGTGCCGTTGGCCGCGTTGGTCGTGTCCTATGCGCTCGTGTTTTTTCCCGACAAGCTCATTAGACTTTTCGAATTAGTCGCGCGACGGGTACACCCGGTGGTCGAGGTCAAGGGCCGCGCCATGCTGCAGCGCTTTGCCGACGGACTGGGCGTGCTGCGCCAGCCCCGGCACTTCGTCGCCGTGTTCCTCTGGACGCTGGCGCACTGGCTCGTCCAGCCGCTCGCCTTCTGGCTCGGGTTTCGCGCCTTCGGGATTGACGTGCCCTGGGCGGCTACGCTGTTCGTGCAAGGCGTCATTGTCATCGCCGTCTCGGTGCCGTCGTCGCCCGGGTTCATCGGCGTGTTCGAGCTGGGCGCGGTGTCGGCGCTTGCCGTGTATGGCATTGACCCCACCACCGCCAACACTTGGGCGGTGGTCTTCCACCTGCTCTCCGCCATTCCAATCACGCTCTTTGGCGCCTACTACTTCGCCCGCGCCGGCATCACAATGAACGAGATCGGCGGCGCGAACGGCGACACGCCGGCCCCCGCGGCCGTGGGCACCACGTCCGCGTGACCCGTTCCGCCAGCGTCGTCGCGCAGGCAAAGATCAATCTGCTCCTCCGCGTGCTGGCGCGCGAAGAAAGCGGCTATCACTCGCTCGAAACGATCTTCCTCCGGCTGGAACTCGGCGACGACGTTCGCGTGCGCACCGCCAGCGGCCGCACGCTCGACTGCGCCGGCCCGGCAATGCCCACCCACGGGCTCGGACATGTAGAGCGGAACCTTGCCTACCGCGCCGCCGCGGCGTACGCCGATGCCACCGGCTGGCCCAATGGTTTCGCCATCGAAGTGACGAAGCACATTCCGGTGGGAGGCGGTTTAGGAGGCGGCAGCGCGGACGCAGGCGCGGTGCTTCGCGCGCTCGACGCCCTCTCGCCCAACCCACTGGGCCCGCGACTCGCGGAGCTCGCGACGCCGCTCGGCGCTGACGTGCCGTTCATGACGATTGAGCACCCCATGGCGCTGGCCTGGGGCCACGGCGAACGACTCTATCCCGTGCAGGTGCTCGATCCCCGATGGGTGGCGCTCGCGGTGCCGCCGTTCGCGGTAAATACGGCCCAAGCGTACGGATGGCTCTCAGCCGATCGCGGCGCATACGTGCCTCGAGCATCGGTGCTGAGCGCCGAGTCTCTGGCCACGTGGGAGGCGGTTGCCGCCATGGCGACGAACGACTTCGAGCCGGTGATCGCCCGCCGCCACCCATCGATCGGGGCGCTGGTGGCCGAGCTCGAGGCCAGCCACGCGATTGTGGCGATGATGAGCGGCTCCGGCTCGACGGTGTTTGGCGTGTTTGACGAGGCCCCGTCCGATTGGGCTGGCGCAGGCGATGTGGAGGTGCGGACGATCACGCGCACGGCGGCCGCCGTCGCCCGGGTGACGGTGGAATGACGCCGTCGCGGCGATAATTCTCTTCGCGGCGCGCTTTTCATTTGACCTGATGCCCAGGCTCAGGTTTAATTCATTGCTGTCTGCCCCCTCGTCCAATGGCAGGACATCGGTCTTTGGATCCGAGAATGGTGGTT
>JBEPWA010000063.1:0-25567 GCA_041690755.1 Gemmatimonadaceae bacterium
CGCCGCTCGGCGACCCGCCGCTCGCGGATTGGCGGGAGGGCGTGGACGAACACGCCACAATTCCCACAGCGACTGCAATACCGCACATCAGCCTGCGCATGAACCGGCCTCGGATTAAGGACGACGCGAATGTGCTGAGCCGCTGTTGCCGCTGTCAAGCACGCCGAAAATTCGATCCATGCCACGGACAACGCAATTCGTGTCGCCTGAACAGCCATTCAGAACATCACTCCATCACTCTGGAGTTTGCTGCGTATAAGAGAATGAGCAACACGCTCACCTTATTTGTTCGAGGAGATACCATGGGCACCATTTGTGTGGACGAGGACATCGCGACAGGCACCCCGATTTATCCAATCGAGCACGTTGCCTCCAAACGCGAATCCATGCTCGGCGTAATCGGCTCGCGGCGCGACGCCAAGCGGGTGGTCGCCGCACTTGTCACCGGCGGATTTCGTGAATCCGAAATTCACCTTGACGTTGCGCCCAATCCGCACGGCGACGCCGCATTCACTGCGGCGTGCGAAGCGATATTCCGGAGCGGCGGATGCCTCATGGCCATCGAGAACGCAACGCCCGCGCGGACTCTGCTCGCGGCAAAGCTGCTCGCTCGCTACGCTGGCCGCGCCGCGAACTTCCTCGGCTGGCTCACGGACACAACGCTCGCCGGCTCCGCCCTTATCGCACCAGCAGCGCGATAAGGACGACGCCGACGGCGGCCACCGTCATCGCGATGAATGCCGATGCTCTCACCTTCTTGAGGTAGACGAGCAACCCCAGGCCAGTCACGGCAACGAACACCAGGAACGCGCCGGAAACGTCGATCAGCCAGTTCCACGCTGACGCAGTATCCCGGCCTCGGTGCAAATCGTTCAACACGCCTACGGCGCCCTGATAATCCACCGTGAGTTGAAACGCCCCGGTGCTCATCGTGATGACGCAATCCGCCGAATACCCCGGCGCCTTGAACGTGATCGACGACTCCTCGGCATCGCTGTTCCGTTCCGCCACCGCGCCGTGCACGCCCTGCGCACTTCGCAAATACTCGGCGATCACGAGCCAATCCAGAGCGTCGCCAGTCTTCCACGTTGCCGGCAACTTGCCGGTGATGTGGCGCGTCGTTTCCCCCGCCAACCAATCGGGATGATTGAGCGTGATGCCGGTGATGGCAAAGAACAGCACCACCAGCAGACTGACCATGGACGTATAGATGTGAAGCCATCGCAGCGCCGAGTGCACTCGCAGGCGCAGCGGGCGCACCCGCCGGTGCGAACTACTTTCGACGGCGATACTCAACGCGCGCGCTCGCAACTTCGTTGTTTCCCGGCAAGTCAGCGGCCTTGGGCGTGGAGGCCAGCTCGAGGTCGTGCTGCATCAATCCATACGAGCCGTGCTCGCGCGCGGCCTCGATGCATAAGCGGTAGGCGCCCTGGTCCACCACGCGACCCTGATCGTCCCGCCCATTCCATGTCACTGAATAGCTGCCGGCCATTCGCGTGGCGCTCGAGATCGTAGACACGATATCGGGACCTCCCGCAGTCTGGTCGGCCTGCTCGGCGCTAAACCAGCGCCGCAGCTCGTGAAAATAACGCGGTCCACGCCCTCCTCGGTTCACCCAGAGACTGAGCGTTCGCACTGCATGTCCCGATGGGTCTTCCATCCACACGGCGACGTACGGCCGATGGTACCGCCCGCCCTGCGGCTGCGGGAGCACAAACGTCACAGCCAGCTCGAAGTTGTCGTCCCACTTCGGCGCGGAGCCGAACGTGGGCAACCGTCCGGCGAATGCGGTGAGTCCGCAATAGGACACGAGTCCCGCGGCCGCACGGGCGAGGAGGCCGCGGCGGGACATGGCCGCGTCGTAACGAGAGGTATGCATTGGCGGGATTGACGTTGAGTACTGTGGCGACGCACGACGGCTATTCGCCGGCCGCACGCGCAACTGCGTGGCGTTGCCAACGAGGTTCGTCCAGACCGCGCCGCTTTCGTCCATGACTAGACACCCGATACCATCGAACGATTCCGCCAGGGCAATTGCCTGGGCCGGCGCGAGGACGCTGAAGGCAGTGGACAGTGCATCCGCAGTGGCTGCGTCGCCGGCGATGACGGACGCGCTCACCACGCCACGTGCCGGCCGGCGTGTGATGGGATCCACGATGTGCGAATGCCACTCGCCGCCCGAGTAAAATCCCCGCCGATACCCGCCGCTGGTCGCCAACGCCTGGTTCTGGATCTGCACGGTTGCAATGGGCCGAGCATTCTCGGAGGCGTCGACGGGATTGGCGATGCCAACCGCAACAGGCGCCGAACCGAAATGCTGAATGTCGCCGCCAACGTTCAGCAACACGTCGTCCACACCTGGCACGTCGAACCCGCACCGCGCGGCGCGGTGAACGATGAAGCCTTTGGCGATAGCGTCGAGTGTCACAGGCAGCGCGGTCAAGCGACGGGCTCGTGCAGCGGTACGGTCAACCGTCCACAGCGGCGCGTTCATCGTTGCAACAATTGCGGCGGTGACAACATCCGCCGAGGCGAAGTCGGTGGCGTCATGAAGCGCGTCGGCAATCGCGCGAACCGCCGGATTGAAAGCGCCGTTGGTGCGCACGCGCCACTGCTCGGTCAAGTCCAACACTTCGGCCAGTTCGGGCGACACCGAAATATCGACGTCGTGCGTGGCTTGCCACCGGGCGAATTCGCTCGCCGTGGAGTAGCCGCTGAGAATCAACTCCAGGCGATCGATCTCAACCAGCACAGCAGCTTCCGCGCGCGCGGCACCGAACGCATCGCCGGCCGACACGCGCAGTTCGAACGACGTGCCGAGCACGTGCTCATAATCAAACGCATATCGTTCGTGGCGCGCCGGAGAGAGCGCAGCTTTGATTCGGTTTAGTCCGCCGCGCACTCGCATCCATCTCATACGGTGATCGGTGCGGGCGCGTTGAAGTGCCGAGTCGTCTACACTGTCGTCTAGCTGTCACCACTCGGGCGATAGGTCGCGATCGTCACGCCGGTGCCCACGGTCACGGAGTCGATCAGACTCAGTTTCGTCACCGCACAGCCGGTTGCGAACAGGTGACGCCCCTCACCGAGCACTAGTGGGTGAATCTGCAGCACGAATTCATCGACCAGGTTCCGCTTCATGAGCGACTGCACCAGCACGCCGCTGCCAAAGATCACCAGCGTCTCGGGGCGTTCCGCCTTGAGCGCAGTGACAGCATCGACGACATGGCCATTGAGCAGCGTTGAATTCCGCCACGGCAACGGCTCGTTCAACGTGCTCGACGCGACGAATTTCTGAACGTTGTCCAACGCATCGGCCATTGGGTTGGGACGCGGCCGCGTGGGCCAGTGACTCGCAAAGTCTTGGTATGTGATGCGCCCAAGCAGTAGCGACCACGCACTGCCCATGCGCGCGCCGAGCACTTGTTGCATGGCCGGGTCGCCGCCGGCGGAGGCCGCCCATCCGCCAAACTCGAACCCGCCGCGGCGGTCCTCGTCGGGGCGCCCGGGTCCCTGCATCACGCCGTCCAGCGTGAGATGCTCGATCACTACGACCTTGCCCATCGCGGCTCCTGTGGAATGACGACAGCACTTCTCGCCCGCTGAATTGACGCGCTGCGCGAGCCGTTGACAACCCATAACCCACCAGTTATTGGTTATTCATAACCGCGGAGCTATTCATTTCCATGCGCACTGCCCCTGACGCACTCTTCAAATCGTTGGCCGACCCCACTCGCCGCGCCATCTTCGAGCGCTTGAGCCGGGAAGGTGCACTCACTGTGCGGATGCTCACCGACAGCGCCGGCGTCTCGCAGCCTGCGGTGTCCAAGCATCTGAGCGTGCTCAAACGTGCCGGACTGGTACGCGCTCGGCACAGCGGCCGCCAGACCCACTACACCGCCCAGCCACGCGCGCTCGGACCGCTGGTGGACTGGATGAGCCACTACAGCCGCTTTTGGCACGACCGGTTTGACCTTCTCGAAGACCTCCTCACACGGATGGACCCATGAGCAATCCCGCAATGGACACACGCACCGTCGTCACCGAACGTGACATCCCGTTTCCGCCTGACAAGATCTGGCGCGCGCTCACCCAGCCGCAGCTCATCGAACAGTGGCTCATGAAAAGCGATTTCGCGCCGACCGTTGATCACACGTTCAGCTTTACCGCCGACTGGGGCTCGGTTGACTGTCGCGTGGTCACCGTTGAGCCGAACAAGACATTGGCGTACACGTGGGGCGCGTACGGTCTCGAGAGCGTCGTTACGTGGACACTCACCCCGATCGGCACCGGCACCCACCTGCGCATGGAGCAGTCGGGCTTTCGGCCGGATCAGGATCAGGCGTACAATGGTGCCAAGGCCGGATGGAAGCAGTTCTTCAACAACCTGGACCAGGTAGTCTCGCGACTCGACTGACACTCATGACTTCACCCGACTACGGCTCCATCACCATTCGCGGGGCGCGTGAGAACAACCTCAAGAACGTGTCGCTCGACATTCCCAAGCGGCGGATCACCGTGTTCACCGGGGTGTCCGGGTCGGGTAAGTCCTCGCTGGTGTTCGGCACCATTGCCGCCGAGAGCCAGCGGCTGATCAACGAGACCTACCCGGCGTTCGTGCAGCAGTTCATGCCGCACTACGGCCAGCCGGACGCCGACCATCTGGAAAACATCTCAGCGGCGATCATCGTTGATCAGCAGCGGCTCGGCGGCAACTCGCGCTCCACGGTGGCCACCGTCACCGACGCGGCGCAAATGCTGCGCGTCATCTTCTCGCGCGCCGGCAAACCGCGGCTCCCCTCCCCCGGGTTCTACTCGTACAACGATCCGCGCGGCATGTGTCCGGAATGCGAGGGTATTGGCCAGGTGGCGGCCATGGACATGAGCGCGGTGCTCGACGAGAGCAAGTCGCTCAACGGCGGCACCCTGTTGCCCAAGGACTTTGCGGTGAATAGCTGGTGGTGGGAGATCTACCGCCATTCCGGCTTCTTCGACATGGACAAGCCGATCAAGAAGTACACCAAGGCGGAGCGTGAGCATCTTCTAAATCTGGACGACGGACGCAAGATCAAGGTTGGCAAGATCGGCCTCACCTATCTCGGCGTCATCCCAAAGCTCAAACAGCGGCTCGGCGACAAGGACCCCGAATCGCTGCAGCCGCACGTGCGCGCAGAATACGAGCGCATTTTCACGCGCAAGTTGTGTCCCACGTGCGAGGGTGCGCGCCTCAACAACGGCGCGCTCGGCAGCCGCATCAACAAGAAGAACATCGCCGAGCTCTCAGCCATGCAGGTGTCGCACCTGGCGCCGTTCGTCCGCGCGATCAAGGCGCCGGAAGTCCAGCCGATGCTCGACGCACTCGCTTCGCGTCTCGAGAATCTCGTCACGATCGGACTCGGGTATCTGAGCCTCGACCGCGAGTCGTCCACCCTGTCCGGCGGCGAGAGCCAGCGCGTGAAGATGGTGCGGCACCTGGGCTCATCGCTCACCGACATCACCTATGTGTTCGACGAGCCGTCGGTTGGCCTCCACCCGCACGACGTCGGTCGGCTGGCCGGCCTCATGCAACAGTTGCGGGACAAGGGCAACACCGTGCTGCTCGTGGAGCACAAGCCCGCCATGATCGCCATTGCCGATCACGTGGTGGACATGGGACCGCTCGCCGGCTCCAAGGGCGGCGAGTTGGTCTATCAGGGCGATTTCGCTGGGCTGCTCACCTCCGGCACGCTCACCGGCAATCACATGCGCAAGCACCAGCCCATCAAGACCACGGTGCGCAAGCCGGCCGGCGCCGCGTTAAAGATTGTGCATGCAAAACTCAACAATCTTAAAAACGTATCGATTTCCATTCCGCGCGGGGTCTTCACCGCCGTTACTGGCGTGGCCGGCTCGGGCAAGTCGAGCCTCATTCAGGGATGCTTGCCGGTGACGTACCCGGAAGCGATCATCGTTGACCAGACCCTCGCGCGCGGCTCGCGCCGGTCCAACACCGCCACCTATACCGGGATTCTCGACAACGTCCGTAAGGCGTTCGCGAAAGCGAACAAGGTTGATGCCGCGCTCTTCTCGGCAAATTCCAAGGGCGCCTGCCCCGACTGCAGCGGGTTGGGCGTGATCTTTACCGATCTGGCTCACCTCGATCCCATGGTCACGACGTGCGAAACGTGTGACGGCAAGCGCTTTGTGCCCGACGTGCTCGAGCACCAGCTGCGCGGCAAGTCCATCGCCGACGTCTACGAGATGAGCGTCGAAGATGCGGAGGAATTCTTTACGGAGCCGGCCGTCTCCCGCACACTACAGCGCCTCGTTGACGTGGGCCTGGGCTACCTCACGCTCGGGCAACCGCTGTCCACGCTCTCCGGCGGCGAGCGCCAACGGCTGAAGCTCGCCGCGGAGTTGGACAAGGAGGGAAACATCTACGTGCTCGACGAGCCGACTACCGGTCTCCACATGAATGATGTGGATACGCTCATCGGGTTGTTCGACCGACTCGTCGATGCCGGGTCCACGGTGATCGTGATCGAGCACAATCTCGACGTTATCGCGCGGGCGGACTGGGTCATCGATCTCGGGCCCGGCGCCGGGCAGGAGGGCGGCACGGTGCAGTTCGAAGGCGTGCCGAGTGATCTCGTGAGGAACCCCAAGACGCTGACCGGGCGATACCTCAGCGCCGCCACAGCCGCCAAGCCCCGCCCGCCAAAGGCTTAACGTCGCGATCCGGCAGCGTAGGGGATTGTCGTACCTCGTGCCGGGGAACCCCTTCCAGTGGCTCCGAACTTCGTCCGACTGCCACGCCGCCAGCGGGCGTTGAACTTGCACGGTAACCGATGCACAGCCTCTCGCCTGGCCTTCGCGTCCGCTGATTCAGCGTCGGTGTACGCCGCTACCCAGCGGTAATGCCAGATTCGTAACTAGAAACTGTGTATTCCCTCGCTCGGTACGCGAATCACACCAGAGAGTACTGAATGTCAGAAAGTCAAACGGGCTCCGTCGCCAAGACCTGGCCGGCTGTAGCCGCTGCCGGCCTGCGAGTCGCCTTCGGCGTCGTCTGGGCGGTCGGCGCCGCATTAACGTGGTCGCCCGATTTCGCGGTGCACTACGTGGGCTATCTGCACAATGCGGCGCAGGGACAGCCCAGCTGGCTGGCCGGCTGGTTCGCCATGTGGATTGCGCTCGTGACGCCACACGCCGTCATCTTCACGTGGCTCACCCGCATCATCGAAACCACGATTGCGCTGGCCCTGCTCACGGGTTTCGCTCGCAAAATTCTCTACATCGTGGGCGGGTTGTTCAGCCTACTCATTTGGAGCACGGCCGAGGGGTTTGGCGGCCCGTATACGGTCGGCGCCACCAACATGGGCACGGCGATCAGCTACGTCCTGATCTTCGTCGCCCTCATCGCCATTAACAGTCGTAGCGGTCGAAGCCCATACAGTCTGGACTTTTTCATCGAACGCCGGTGGCCGCGCTGGCGCCGCTTTGCCGAATGGGGAGCTCCTGACACGCTCGTCATGGAACCGGAGCACCTGCCCTGGCGCATTCAGATTTTCGCCATGCTCGGCGTGCTGGCGCTGTTGGTCATGCTGATCGGTGGCCTGCACAGCACGTTGAACGTCAGGTCGCCATCGCCCGGCGCCGCGGCAGCCGCTGTCTCTCCGCTCTCGCTCGCGTCCCAGGACCCGATTGCCAAAGCTCGCGATGCGCACCTCCCGCCACTCATCGGTACCGGTGCGAGTGTGGACGTGCATCTCGTGGTGACGGATGAATCGGTTACTATCGCCAATGGGGTGGAGTATCAGGCGTGGACGTACAACGGCACGGTTCCCGGCCCGATCATTCACGTGCGCCAGGGCCAGACCGTCAACGTGACGCTGACCAACCACGGCATGATGAAGCACTCCATCGATTTCCATGCCGCCGAAACCGAGCCCAATCTCAATTACATCGACATCGATCCCAACAAGTCACTCAAGTTCTCATTTGTCGCGAACGTACCGGGCGCGTTCATCTACCACTGCGAGACACAGCCGATCCTGCTGCATGTGGGAAATGGAATGTACGGTGTGCTGGTTGTCGATCCGGCAACGCCGCTGCCGCCCGCCAACGAGAGTTTTGTGATTGCGCAGAGCGAATGGTACACGCAGCAGGCGTCCGGCCATCTGATGACCGCCAACTATGACAGAATGCTGGCGGAACGCCCCGATGAAGTGGTCTTTAACGGCGTGGCGTACCAGTATCGCGACCGCCCGCTTGTCGCGATCGCCGGCGATCGGATTCGCATCTATTTCGTTGACGTTGGGCCGAACCTCTGGACGTCGTTTCACGTCATCGGTTCCATGTTCAACAAAGTCTATCCAGACGGCGATGCCGCGCACGCGCTCACCAATGTCTCTACATACAGCGTTGGACCCGGCGCCGGAGCGATCTTCGACTTGTTGATCCCCAAGCCGGGCAAGTACGCGTTCGTGGATCACGACATGGCGCACATCATGGTGGGCGCACTGGGCATCATTGAAGTCCGCCCGTTCGGTTCGTCGAGAGAGGCCGCGGCTGTTGCCGTAGCATCATTGTCTGACTCGACCACCGCGGTTGCCAGCAGCGCGCCTCCGGAGCCGCCCGGTCCCTACAGCTTCGATGCATCCAAGGGAGCCGCAGCGTTCGCCACCACGTGCGCGGCGTGCCATCAGCTCACGGGCCTGGGCATCCCAGCGGCGTATCCACCGCTCAAGGCGAATCTCGTGGTGATGGATGCCAACCCGGCCAAGCAGATCGATGTGGTGCTGCACGGGCTGCAGGGACAGGACGTGGGCGGTACTGTGTACACGGCCGCCATGCCGCCATTCGCCGGCCTGTTGAACAACGCCCAGATCGCCGACATCATCAACCACGAACGTTCGTCGTGGGGCAACAGTAGCAAGAAGATTACGGCGAGCGACGTGAAGGCGCGGAGAACACCGTGAGGTCGATGCATACCGATTGAACAATCGGTTCGCGGCAGCGTCGGGTGGCAACCGGAGGGTGACGTCGCCTACGAAACAAGGCCGACACCACCCTCCGGTTTGCGCACCGGCAGCCATAGCGTGAACGTCGATCCGTGTCCCAGATCGCTCACCACAGTGATCTGGCCGCCCAGCACGTCGGCGAGTGTTCTGCTGATGGCCAAACCAAGCCCCGCGCCAGGTTTATCGGTCTTGGTGATGCGGCTGAACTCCTCAAAAATCACATCGTGTTGGTTCGCGGGTATGCCAACGCCCGTGTCAATGACTTCGACCAGCACCCACTCCCCCACAATGCCCAGCGGACCGTATTGCCGACTAACGGCTCGCATCGTCACCCCGCCCCGCTCCGTGTACTTGAGCGCGTTGGACAGCAAGTTGGAGACGATTTGGCGCACTCGCACGTCGTTGGTTTCCACCATCGGGAGGCCCGGTTCCACGACCACCACCAGCGACAAGCCGCCGGCGTGCGCCGCCGCCTGATATTCCTCGCCGGCATCGCGCACCAGTCCACCGACATCAACGATCTCTAACGACATGGTAAGGGCGCCAGACTCGGCGCGCGCGAGCGCGTGAAGGTCGTCGATCAAGGAGAGCGCGGTCTTGATGCAGCGGCGGATGCGGCCTATGCTCTCGCCCTGTTCGGCCGATAACTCGCCATAGATTCCCTCGGCGAGCAACTCTGCATAGCCGTCCGCGGCACCAATTGGGTTCTTCACATCGTGGCTGAATCCACGCATGAGGCGCGACCGGCTCTGTAGCACACGCTCGAGTTTCCGGCGCCCTTCATACGCCTCGTCCAGAATTCTGACCTTTTCGTACGCCAGCGTCGCGAGGTGCCCAAACGTCGCCGCGCGAGCCACGTCGTCGCCGCGAAAGTGCCCATGTGCAGCGCTCAGCACGAACAGCGCGCCCACCGGTTGTTCGATTGTGCCCAGCGGCACAACGATCGCCGCGCCGCCTCCGTCCTGGAATGCGCCGGCCGCTCCACCCCGGCCCGGCGTTTTCAGATCTGGCACGAGCGTCGGGGCTGCCGCCTGCAACACCTGCTGTGTCATCGAACCCTCGAACGGAAAGACACTGTCCGGCGGCGGCATTCTGGGACCGGCGGCAGCCCGAATCGCCACGAACGGGCTGGAGCCGTCCACCGGAGTGACAATCGCCTGGACGAATGCACCCTGCCCCTCCAGCGCATCCAACGCCGCAAGCGCAATCCGCTCCGTCACGGCCTCCATGGTAAAGGCGCCGGCAAGCGCCTCGGAGGCCTCCCGCAAGGCGACTTCCTGTCGCGCCCGTCGCCGAGCCTGATCGAACACCCGGCGTTCGGTGGCGATGCCCTCCATGCGGCGCAGGGTCGCCGACGCCAGCCCGCCAATGAGCTGAATCTGCCGGCGTGCATTTTCCCCGAAGGCGGGTGCCCCATGTGCGCGGATGAGAGCGAGCGCACCAAAGGTGCCCTCAGACGAAGCAAGCCGCGCGACCAATCCGAAACACTCGTGACAGGAATCTCCAATGTGCACGGGAAGCCGTGGACCGATCTCATTGAGCGTCACAAGGCCATCCGTATTCCCGTGCCCCATGAGCGTTGCCGTCAACGAGTCGGCGATGGAAACGCTGGCTCGTGGTGACACCCCTTGATCGCTAAACCCCAAGACCACGTCGGCCTGATCGTCCGCGGGCACGAGCCATTCCAGATAGGCACCCGACACCCTGGCGGTGGCTAACGCGCCCTCGATCGTTGCGTGCATGGCTTCGTCGATCGTGTCCGCACCGCTCAGCGCGCGCGCGAGTTGTCGCAGCGCGGATTCCTCATCCACCCGGTGCCGAAGGATTGCCGCGAGTCGCCGCTCCCCCAGCATCAAAACGGCGACTCCGGAGAGTACGACGAGCGCAGCAAATACCAACACGGCATTCCATACGAGGCTGGAATGCTCGAGCGCCCGAACGCGGTCATCGCGTATCCCCGCTTCAATAACCAAATCCGATGAGAGATCGTCAACAGCGCTCAGCGCGGCATCGTGGGGGCGCTGCGCGGTCGTGATCGCGGACACGATCGCGGCCCTGCGCCCGACTCGGCTCGCAATGGCATTCGCCTGCTGCCGCCAATCGGCAATTCGGCGCCGAACGGTGGCGACGTGTCGCTCCGACGCCCCCGGCAATCGCGCCGCCAGAACATCGAGATTTGCCAGCCGCCGGTCGTCCTCGGCCACCGTGGTCTGATACCGTCCCACCATGTTCGTATCGCCGGACAGCGCGTACCCTTGAAGCGATGCTAGCTCCTCGACGAGGCCGGAACGGAGGCCAGACTCAGCGGTGCGGGCTGACGCCAGCACTTCAGTGGTCTGACGCAGCATTCCTGTGATGAGCCACGTCTGCCGCGCCGGAATCACCACCGAGCCCAGTAGTGCCACCACGATGAGCGCGAGCAGCGCCACACTCCACGGGACCGACCGCGATTGATCCATCGGTGCACCTTTGGCCGAAGCGTGACTTTGGTGAAGGCGCGAGATGATAATCGCTTAGAACTTAATCGAGCGCCGACGGGGTACCGTGAGCGCGTGCGTCGCCCGGCGTGTCATGCAATTCCGCCGGTGCGCGCGGCGAACCCACTCGAACGCTCGCCCACGCGGGAGGATCGCTGGCCGGAAAACTATCCCGCGACGCACAATCCACCACGTCGCAATCGTCGTCAATCGTGTCGGCAGCGGTCGTTACGCCGACTGCCGTCTTTGGAATTTCGTTCATATGCGCGCACCTCTAGATTCATGAATAGACCGCACGCAGTGAGGCCGCAATGATGCGTTTGTACCACGGTGGAGACCCATGCTCGAAACGGAGCTATTTGCGCTACTGGAGTGTACGGCAGAGGCCGCCTACACTGTAACGGTCAGCGGGGAGATTTGCTCGTGGAACGGCGCAGCCGAGCGGCTCTTTGGCTACCGAGCGGCGGCGGCGCTACGCCGAAACATCGACGAGCTATTTAACGCGCGCGACACCTTGGGTACTGACGCGCTAGCCGGCGGCATGGAGGCGGCCACACGGCGCTGGAACGAGTCCTCCGGTGGTATTTCCAACTTCGATTTGGAAGTCACTACCGAGTCGGGCGATCGGCTTTGGGTCGTCGTTTCGACGATCGTCTTCGACAATTCTCGAACTGGCCGGCGGCTGTTCATCCGCCTGGCGCACGACATTACACACCGCCGTCGCAAAGAGCAGCTGTTCACAGACATGCTGGCACTCGCGCGAGACGTCGTGACGCTTGCGGACGACGCATCCGAACAGGCGTCCGATCACGCACCCGTGGAATTGCTCTCCGATCAGGAACGCAAGATTCTTACACTCTTTGCCGCCGGCGACAATCCGGCCAGCATTGGACGCAAGTTGAAGATTTCGCCGCAAACACTGCGGAATCACTTGCACCACATCAATCGCAAGCTGCGCACGCACAATCGTCTCGAAGCCGTGACGCACGCGCGGCGGCGCGGCCTGATAGAGTAGTGACACACCCGCGCCGCCGCGCCGCGGAACAACAACGACGCTATTAGTGCTCCGCTTCTCCGCGACGAAGGCAGTCCGCCAACGGATGCGTTCTGGCAATCAGGGCGAACGCCACGATCGCGGCAACCAGATTTGCGCTGAAGATCGACAGCCACGTGACATTGGCCGCGGCCGCGATCACGGTCGTCATCATGGCGAACGCGCCTTCGAACAGGAGGCCTCCGAATATGAGGCCGAAAATCACGCTCGGCGCGCGCTCGGCGGAGTGCACCAGACTGATGAGCACAATTCCGTACGCGACGCACAGGAGGCAGTGCACCACGGTGAACGGAAGAATGCCGCCCAGTGCGTTGAACGTGTGGAACGGCTGCCCCAGCAATGCATCGATCACGGCAATCCACAACCAAGTGGTGGCGGCAACGATCAAGCCGAGCCTGATGCCCTCTCTCTGAGAGTCGTGGGCGCCTGTCGCCGGACAGGCCATGATATCGGATGTGGTCACAGTACCCTCGCATTTAAGACCTGAGCCCCTCGACTAGCGGCCCGATCGTATGCTCGCGTTTTGGACGGGCACCGGCAATGATGCGCCTGTACCAGTTCCATCGACGCGCGTACCAGCACCAGCGCCGTCGCCACCAACCCGACTTGAGATTCAGCGCGATGCTGCCTAACTTCTACATCATGCAGACCGTCCGCACCGCACATCATTTCGCGTCTCACCACCACGGCCACACGGGTCGCGGCGGGACGCACGTGCGCGGATGAGCATCAACTAGCCATCCACTCGCCGAACCGTCACGCTGCGCCCGTCCACGTTGGACGGGTTTTTTTTTGCCCTTCATTCGCTCCGATCCGATCATGTTACGCATTGCACTCCCGAATAAGGGACGACTCGCCGACGACGCTCGCGAGCTGTTCTCCGACGCAGGGCTGGACATCCGCGCCCGCGGCGACCGCGCCCTCACCGCCTCCTTGGGCGGCTTCTTCGAGGCGATCTTCGTCCGCGCCCAAGACATTCCGGAATTCGTCGCCGACGGCATCGCCGACGCCGGCGTCACCGGTGCCGACCTCATCGCCGAGTCGCACCGAGAGGTTGAAACGCTGTCCGACCTGGGATTCGGGCGCTGTCGCCTTGCGGTTGCCGCCACGGACATCAGCGAAATCGACACGATCGACAAGATCCCGAACGGCGCGCGCGTCGCGACGAGCTTTCCGCGTCTCACTCGGCGATTCTTCGACGCGGCCGGCCTCACCGTAGAAATCGTGCCCGTGTCGGGTTCGGTAGAGATCGCGCCGCACCTCGGAATCGCCGACGTGGTCGTGGATCTGGTGTCCACGGGTTCCACATTGCACGTGAATGGACTGCACGAAATCGCCACCGTGCTCGAGTCATCGGCGCGCATGATCGCCGTGACCGGCAACCAGCCGCCGGACGCCTGCCGCGCGCTCGACGATCTCGTGGCTGCGCTGCAGTCGGTGCTCCGCGCCCGCGGTCAGAGATATCTCATGGCCAATGTGCGCCGCTCGACACTCGAGGAGGTGCGGCGCGTGCTACCGGGCCTCAACGGACCGACTGTCGTGGACATCATGAACGGCGGCGAGCACGTCGCCGTACACGCCGTTGTGCCCGCGTCGAGTATTTACTCGGTGGTCGCGCAGCTCAAGCAGCTGCGCGCCGAAGGCATTCTTGTGACGCGCATTGAAAGGTCGATGCCATGACGACGACCGCGCCCGTCTCGCTGCGATTCAGCGGGGCCATACGAGTTCTCTCGCCCAACGATCGCGCCGCGCTGTTCGACCGCAGCACATCGTCAGATCCCACCGTGCGCGCCGCCACGGCCTCGATCATCGCCGACGTTCGCCGGGGCGGCGATGGCGCCCTGCGCGAGCTCGCGACGAAATACGACGGCGTATCTCTGAGCACACTTGAGATTCCGCGCGCGGAATGGACGCGCGCGCTTAACGGCATAGCCTCGCCCGTGCGCGCCGCGATGGAGCGCGCGGCGCGGAACATCACGCGCGCGCACGAGGCGTTTCTTCCCGCGGCATCAGAGTGTGAGACCGAACCCGGTATCGTCGTTGGACGGCGGCCTGACCCGCTCTCCTGTGTGGGCGTGTACGCCCCGGGTGGGCGCGCCGCGTATCCGAGCAGTCTATTGATGGGCGCAATTCCGGCCCGCGTCGCCGGCGTACGTGAAGTCATCGTCTGCACGCCACCCGACGCCACCGGCGCTCCGTCGCCGATCATTCTCGCCGCCGCGGCATTGGCGAAGGTGGATCGGCTCTTCGCGGTGGGCGGCGCCGGCGCGATCGCGGCGATGGCGTACGGAACGGACTCCATCCCGCGCGTGGACCGCATCGTGGGACCCGGCAATGCGTATGTCGCTGAGGCAAAGCTGCAGGTGGCAGGCGCGGTATCAATCGATTCTCCAGCGGGTCCGAGTGAGTTGCTCGTGCTTGCTGATGAGAAGTCGAACGCGCGCGCCGTCGCCGCGGAATTGCTCGCCCAAGCCGAGCACGATCCGCGCGCTTCCGTAGTTGCCGCTGCGGTGGGCGAAGCGACAGCACGCGCAATTATCGAAGCGCTGGAATCTCTGATCGACGACCAACCTCGGCACGCAATCATTGTCGAGGCACTGGCGACGAACGGCGGCGTTCTGGTGGCGTCGAGCCGGGAGGAGGCAATTGCCTTTTCGAACGAGTATGCTCCAGAACACCTCTTGGTTGCACTCGCGTACGCCGACTCGGCGCTGCCGCTGTTGCGCAACGCCGGAACGATATTCCTTGGCGTACAAAGCTCCGTATCGTTTGGCGACTACATGACGGGAGCCAATCACGTACTGCCGACCGGCGGGTTGGCCAGATCGTATTCGGGCCTTTCGACGCTCGACTTCATGCGGTGGACGACCTACCAGCGAGTGTCGCCGGCTGCAGCGGCGGCGCTGTCCGCTGACACGGCGGCATTTGCAAGCGCTGAGGGGTTGCCGGGCCACGCGCGCGCCGCACGCGCCGCAGGCAATGCGGATGAATCACGCCTCGACAGCTTGCGGAGCGGAGCAACATGAGCCGCAGACTGCTGGCAACGCTGTTCGACTATGGCGCGGGCAATTTGCACTCGCTCGCCAAAGCAATCGCGGGCTCGGGCGCCGAAGTCGTGATCGAGACAGATCCACTCGCGGCGCTCAAGACGGATGTCCTCGTACTTCCGGGCGTTGGCAACTTTGCCGTCGCAGCCGAACGCCTCGCGTCTGCTCGCGGCGCGATGCACGACGCAATTGCCGGCGGCCTTCCGACTGTCGGCGTCTGCCTCGGCATGCAACTATTATTCGACGAGAGCGAGGAGGGCCCAGGTAGCGGCCTTGGCCTCATCAGCGGACGCGTAACGAGGCTGGCGGCTGAACGAACGCCACAGATCGGATGGAATTCGATCGACGTTATCGGTTGTGAGCCGCTGTTCGCCGCGGCGCCGCTCGGCACTGCGTACTACGCGAACAGCTTCGTGTGCCGGCCCGCGGATTTGGCGACGGTCGTCGCCTGGACGACCCACGAATCCGATCGCTTTCCGGCGGCGGTTCGGTTTGGCAATACGCTTGGCGTCCAGTTCCACCCCGAGAAGAGTTCGGCCGCGGGTGTGCGCTTTCTTCAAACATTCGTCAGCCGGGTGGCGCGATGATCGCCATTCCGGCCATCGACCTCCGGGACGGGGCATGCGTGCAGCTCGTCGGCGGGTCGTTCGATGACGAACGCGTGCGGATCGCGGATCCGCTCACGGCGTTGCAGACGTGGGAGGCGGCAGGGTTCACGCGGCTTCACATCGTGGACCTCGACGCGGCAACCGGGCGCGCAAGCAACAGCAACGCGATCCAGCTACTGCTCGACAAATCGACGACTGCGTTACACGTCGGCGGCGGCTTGCGAACCACAGCCCAAATCGATGACCTGATATCGCGCGGCGCCTACCGAGTCGTTGTCGGCACGCGCGCCATCGAGGACATTGATTGGCTGGGCGACATCGCGGCGCGTCATTCCGGCCGAGTGATTGTCGCGGCGGATGTCCGCCACCGTCGGGTCGCTGTTCGCGGTTGGAACAAGACGCTTTCGCTCGACATCCTCACCGCCGTGGAGCAGCTCGCGTCGTTCGCGCTCGCAGGCATTCTGGTGACTGCGGTGCACGTGGAAGGGACAATGACCGGGCCCGACGTCTCTTTGATCGACGATGTGGTTGCACGGGCAACCGTTCCGGTAATCGCGTCAGGCGGCATTGGCACGGCGGACCACCTCCGCGCGCTGCAGGCAGCCGGCGCGGCAGCGGCGGTGATCGGCATGGCACTATACACCGGCGCGCTGGACGCTCGCGCCACAGCTGCGGAGTTCTCCGAATGACGGAAGTAGTAAGAACAACTCGCGAAACCTCCGTGCGCGTCGAGATCCTCGGCGATGCCGCGGCCACCGCCGTGTCAACAACGCTTCCGTTTCTCGATCATATGCTCGCGACGTTCGCTCGGTACAGCGGACTCGGCATTCGTGTCACGGCAACAGGGGACCTTCCTCACCACATCAGCGAGGATGTCGCGATCACTGTCGGTGCGGCGGTGGCGGCGTATCTACCGGCGTCCGCCGCGCGCTATGGCGATCGGACAATTCCAATGGACGATGCTCTTGTGCATTGCGCGCTCGACGCCGGCGGCCGCCCGTATTACCGCGGCCCGCTTCCGAGCGCGACATACGATCACTGGATGCGATCGTTCGCCGACAACGCGCGCGTCACGTTGCACATCCGCGTGCTGCGCGGGCGCGACCGGCACCACGTTGTCGAGGCGGCATTCAAAGCGCTCGGCCTTGCCTTGCGCGACGCGCTCGTTGAGACGAGCGCCGTGTTCAGCACAAAGGGCTCAATCGAACTGGAGATCAGGCCATGACGTTGACGCGCCGAGTGATCGTGTGCCTGGACGTGGCCGGCGATCGCGTCGTGAAGGGCGTCCAGTTCGCGGACTTGCGCGACGTTGGCGACCCCGCCGCACTTGCCGCCCGCTACGAGGCGGACGGCGCCGACGAAATAGTATTTCTCGACGTGGCGGCCAGCGTTGAGAAACGAGCGACGGTGCTGGACTGCGTGCGGCGAACGGCCGAAGTGTTGTTCATTCCGCTCACCGTGGGCGGCGGCATTCGTTCGGTCGCTGACGCCGCGCAGGCGTTGCGCGCTGGAGCGGACAAGGTTGGCGTCAACTCGGCGTCAGTCGTCCGGCCGGAGTTGCTCACGGAACTCGCCGGCCAGTTTGGCGCGCAGTGCGTGGTCGCAAGCATCGATGCTGCGCGCCGCGGGGGGCGATGGGAAGTCCTCATCCGCGGCGGGTCAATGCCCACGGGGCTCGACGCGGTCGAGTGGGCGCAACAATGTGCGGCCCGCGGCGCCGGGGAAATCCTGCTCACGAGCGTCGATCGCGACGGCATGAGAGGCGGCTACGACCTCGAGCTGACGCGTGCCGTTGCGAGCGCGGTGAGCGTGCCGGTCATTGCCTCGGGTGGCGCCGGATCTGCGACAGACGTTGCCGCGGCGCTTGTGGGCGGCGGGGCGGACGCAGCGCTCGTCGCCGGCATTTTGCATGACGGGCAAACCACCGTTCGCGAGATCAAGCGGGTGCTTGCCGACGCGAACGTACTAGTGAGGGCAGCATGACTTTTGACACTTCGCTCATGCTCCAGGCCGTCAGCGATGTCGCGCGGCTGGCGGGCGACCGGGCGCTCGGGCATTTTCGCACAAATGTCGCCGTCGAGCGAAAGCGCGACGGTTCGCCCGTCACGATCGCCGACCGCGAGGCCGAGCAATGCGCGCGCGATTGGATTTCCCAACGGTTTCCTGGCGACAGCGTACTCGGCGAGGAATTTGGCACCGACGAACGGGAGTCCGACCGCCAGTGGATCGTTGATCCAATCGATGGCACCAAATCGTTCATTTCTGGCGTACCGCTGTGGGGAACGCTGGTGGCCATTCGCGAACGCGATCGTGTCGTTGCCGGCGCGGCATACTTTCCGGCGCTTGGCGAAATGCTTGTCGCGGCGATTGGCGGCGGATGCTGGTGGAACGGTGCGCGGTGCCGTGTGTCTACCGTGGCGTCGATGGACGAGGCAGTGGTGCTCACCACCGACCACCGCTTCGACGTCGCACCGCATCGCCGCGAGGGATGGGACCGGCTTGCCGGCCAGGCATCGATCGCGCGGGATTGGGGCGATTGCTACGGCTATCTCCTCGTAGCTACCGGGCGCGCCGAAGTGATGGTCGATCCAGTGCTCGCCGATTGGGACGCCGCAGCGGTGTTCCCGGTGATCGTCGAAGCGGGAGGAGTATTCACGAGTTATGAAGGCGTGGAAACGCCGTTCGGCAAGAGCGCCGTTGCGACCAACGGCGCGCTGGCGCGGCAGGCGCGGGCCCTTCTCGATGTGCCGTTTCTTTCAGGAGCCGTGACGAAGTGACAATTCACATAGATCTCGACGCGTTGGACTTCGCGAAGGGGGGCGGCGTTGTAACGGTCGTGGCGCAGGACGCGCGCACCGGCGCCGTCTTGATGGTGGCCGGCGCGGACCGCGAGGCACTCGAACGAACCGTGGCGACCGGCGAAATGCACTATCGCTCCCGGACACGCGGGCTGTGGCACAAGGGCGCCACCAGCGGCAACACCCAGCGCGTCGAGTCGCTCAGTGCCGATTGTGACGCGGACGCCGTGCTCGCCCGTGTAATTCCGGCCGGACCGGCGTGCCATACCGGCTCAACGTCGTGCTTTGGGCCGGCGGCATTGACGGCGGATGCGCTTTCAACGCTCGACGCGGTCATCGCGATGCGCGCGTCGGCCGATCGCGACACGCGGGGCACGAGCTACACCTCTCGGCTGCTGTCCGACCGGAATCTTCGTATGAAAAAACTGGGTGAGGAGACAGCCGAGTTGGTGCTGGCGTTGGCCGATGGGGACGTTGAGCGGGCGACTAACGAAGCGGCCGACCTCATCTATCACTCCATGGTGGCGTTGCGCGCGGTGGGTGTTGGGCTCGACGCCGTCCGCGACGTTCTTGCGACGCGAGCACGGGGACCACGTCGTCCCCAGTAGGGACCCGTTCGTCCCCCCGACATTGGCCGCATACCCGAGGTCCGCTAGCACTTCAACTTACGGAATCCAACCCCAACTGTAGCTTCATCGGATGAACGCCCCCCGGCTGCGCATGGCCGCTCTCGTCACGTCGATCACCACTGCGGTCGGCCTGCTTGAATTCGGTTATCACTACCTCAACTTCGTGACCGCTGGGGTGTCGGTATCAATGTGGCGGCCGTTCATCGACGAGATGACCGCCGCCTGGGGCGCGGCCCTCTTGTTGTTCGGTCCCACGCTCCCGCTCATCCGGCGGATCCAGAAGCGCCGAGGCCCGTGGAGGATCCCCAGTCACCTAGTTGTGTTGTGCTGTTTTTCCGTTTTACACACGTCATGGAACGCCGTCTCGCGTCAGTCCGTGTACACGATCTTCGGATTGGGACACTACGACTACGGCATCATGCCGACGCGTTATTTCATGGAATTTCCCATGGACGTGATCGTCTACGTGCTCACGGTAACGATCGTCGTCTTGATCGACCACTACAACGCATCCCGCGCCCGCGAACTTCAGGTAGCGCACCTCGAAGGCGAGCTCCATAGGCTCCGGCTGGCGACGTTGGAATCCCAACTCCAGCCGCATTTTTTGTTCAATGCGCTCAACACCGTGTCATCGGTGATGTACGAAGACATTCCCGCCGCGGACAGCATGCTGGCGGCGCTCGCCGATCTGCTCCGGCGCTCACTCCGTCCGTCGTCGGATCCCGAAGTTCCGTTCGATGAGGAGTTGCAAACGCTGGAGCTCTACCTGACAATAATGCGAGCGCGTTTTTCGGACCGTCTCACTGTAGACGTCGATGTCGCCGATAATGTTCGCGGGGCAGCCGTTCCTCCCCTGCTCCTGCAGCCGCTAGTCGAGAACGCGCTCAGACATGGCTACCCAGGCGCGTCCGTGACCGCACACGTAACACTGCGCGCTCGACGAACCGATGGCTTTCTGCTTTTGGAAGTTGAAGACAACGGGCCCGGCATCGCCGGCAATCCCCAGTCGGCCATTGGAACTGGCATTGGCCTGGGCAATACCGCTCGCCGGCTTGAACAGCTATATGGGAATGATCATCAATTGCTTTTGAGTAACAGAGCAACTGGCGGACTGACCGTGTCAGTGCGGATCCCGTTTCACGAAATCAGCTCGGCGGCGCTGACATGACTGGCACCCAGATGACTCTCAAGGCGCTGATTGTGGACGATGAGCGTCCGGCTCGCCAAAAATTGCGTCGTATGCTGAGTAGCGATCCCGACATTGCTGCAATTTACGAGGCGTACGACGGCGCCGCGGCAATCGAGATCATTCGCACCGAAGCGCCAGACATCGTCTTTCTCGACATCCAGATGCCGGGCGTCGATGGCTTCGGGGTGCTTGAGGCCCTGGAACCCGACGCGTTGCCACATGTGATATTCGTGACGGCGTTTGACTCGTACGCCACCAAAGCGTTCGACGTGCATGCAGTGGACTACGTACTCAAACCGTTTGACGCTCAGCGGTTTACGGTAGCGCTTGCGCGCGCGAAACATAGCGTCGCAGCCGGCCACGTACGTGAGGAACGTGACCGCTTGCGACGCATGCTCGATGCAGCCGACGCGGCGAGGCCACGACGCCCGGAGCGAATACTCGTGGAATCGGACGAGCGCGTCCTGGTCATTGCGGTGAACAAGATCGAACGCGTTACGTCGTCTCGAAATTATGTGCGACTCAAAGTGGGCGGCGACATTCATCGCGTACGCGCGACGCTGGCGCAGATGGAGCACCGACTCGATCCGTCACAATTCGTTCGCATCAGTCGGTCGGAGATCGTGAATCTGGCCGTGATAGCGGAACTGCGTCCCTGGTCGCACGGGGATTACGTCGTGGTCATGAGCGACGGGTCTCAGACGCGCCTGAGCCGCCGCTACCGCGCGGAGCTCGACCGCTTCCGGTCCGTGTAACCCACAACGTCAGTGCGTGGCAGGCAACGCATACGCCATCACGTAGTCACCAGCACCGAACTCCTTTCCACCTCCCGCGGTCACGACAACGTACTGGCGGCCGTCGCGTCCACTTACAAACGTCATCGGTGTCATCCGCGCTCCGGCGGGCAGTTGCGCCTTCCACAGCTCCTTGCCGTTTGCAGCGTCGTACGCACGCACCGCGCGATCCAGCGTTCCAGCCTGGAAGATGACGCCACCGGCAGTCGCGATGGGACCACCCAACGCCAGTCCGCCCCAGTTCTCCTTACCCGCTCCACCAGCGGGCCAGCCGCCGAGTGGAACTTCCCAGCGACGCGCACCAGTGGCCATGTCGATTGCGATGAGCGTTCCGAACGGCGGCTTGATGCATGGCACGGAGTCGGGCCCCACAAAGAGCGATCGACGTCGCATCACGTACGGCGTTCCGCGCATGTGCGTGTACTCATAGCCCAGGCGAGAGTCGGCAAGGCTAATACCCTGACGCATGACCCCGGCGGAATCAAGCAGCTGCACCATTGCGGGAATTCTGTTCTCGGGAACGATCACGGTATTGGTGAGCGGATCAAACGCCACGCCACCCCACGCAGCCCCGCCAACGTTGGACGGGCGCTGAATTGTTCCGCGCATGCTGGGCGGCGTGTACATGCCGTCGTTGCGCAGCGAGCCCGCCATCGCCCGACAGGCAGCGAGAGCTTCTGGCGTGTCGCCCCAGATCTCAGTCGAATCGATCCCTTGCGGCGTCAACGGCTCGATGACCGTGTTGAAAGGCTGGGTTGGCCAGCTCTGCTCGCCGGCCACATCGCTCTGCGGAACCGCGCGTTCCTCCACGGGGAATACCGGCTTTCCGGTATCGCGATCCAGCACAAACAACTGACCGGTCTTCGTCGCTTCGACCACCACATCGTGCGGGCGGCCGTCTTTTGTGATTGTGATCAGCGCCGGCGGCGCCGCATTGTCGTAATCCCACAGGTCATGGTGCACCGTCTGGAATTCCCACACCACCTTTCCCGTCGATCCACGCAGTGCGACAATCGAGTTGGCGTAACGATTATCTCCGATCCGCTCACCACCATAGTAGTCCGGGCTCGGACTCGTAGTGGGAAGGAAGACCAGATCGCGCGCCGAATCGACAGTCATCACCGACCACACGTTGGCGGCACCGGTATCGTGGCCGTGCGGACCGCCCCAACTATTGTAGTGTGGATCTGACGGATCCTGCGGAATCGGATCGAACGCCCATCGCAGCGCACCGGTCCGCGCGTCGAAGGCGCGTACCTCCCCACTCGGTTTGCGGGCGCGGCCGTTGTCGCCAATACTCGATCCGATCACGACGAGCCCGCTGATGATGACCGGCGGAGACGTTTCCACATATTCGCCGCGCTCAGTGAGCGGCAGGTTGCGCAATCCTTTCGTGAGATCAATTGTCCCGCCGGCTCCGAAGGCCGCGCACGTCTTGCCGTCGTGCGCATCGATCGCGATCAGACGCGCGTCCACGGTGGCGAGGAAGATGCGCATCGCACATGGTGCTCCGCGCCCAGCCGCGTGATCGCGCCACGCCGTGACACCGCGGCTGGCGAAGTCTCCCGGGTCGGCGGCTCGATCGACATTTGCATTGAACTTCCATAATTCAGTGCCGCTCGTGGGATCGAGCGCAATGAGCCTGCCCAACGGGGTATTGAGGTACATGACGCCGTCAACGACGATTGGAGTCGTCTCGAACTCGGCGCGATTCTTCGCGGCGAGGTCCGGTCGCGTCTCGCCCGTGCGGTATGTCCAGGCGAGTGCGAGCGAATGGGCGTTCGCCGGAGTGATCTGGTTGGCGGGTGAAAATCGAGAGCCAGCGGGATCGAAGCCGTACGACGGCCAGTCAACAGACCGAAACGAGCCCGGTGCAGTGAGCGCAGCGCTTGCCGGCGCCGCATGCCCGGCAAGTAAGCCTGGCTCTGGATCTGATTGCGAGGCCGTTGCACACGCCGTGAGCGCGAGTACGGCGGCGCAGCGCGTGAGTACTTTGGAATAACTATATGAATTCTGCACGATGCCGGCGCCTCGAAAGAGTTGCAGGCGCCGAGAGACGCCCGGCAAGGAGTTTCGCAGGGCAGCAGGCGCGATGACAATTGGCGTGGGACGGACGGGACTGGTGAACACGTGTGTGGGACATTCCCGTGCCGTGTGCGGAGCAAATGGGCTCGTCCGATGGATATAAACTTGCGACCGTCCGCGATCGACTCAAGACTACATGTACGTCTCTTCTGGCAGGAGTAACACATGACGCTTGCACCGTCCGGTGAACAATTCGAGATCAGGCATGGCGACCAGCGCGCTACCATCGTCGAGGTGGGCGGTGGGGTGCGCGAGTACGAGATCGCGGGACGCTCCGTGCTCGACCCGTACCCCGTTGGGGAGATGTGCGATGGGGCGCATGGCGCCGTACTCGTGCCTTGGCCCAACCGCCTGGCCGACGGCCGCTACCGGTTCGACGGGGTCGACTACCAGGTGGCGCTCACGGAACCGGGCAAGGCCAACGCAATCCATGGTTTCCTGCGCTGGCGCTCCTGGCACGCGTCCGAGCACACAGCGACGCGGGTCGTGGTGAGCACAAGGCTTTACCCAATGATGGGATATCCGTTCTGTCTCGATGTCAGTGTCGCCTATGAACTCGGCGACGGCGGCCTGGTCGTTGCGACCACCGCCACCAATCTCGGCACCACGCCCTGCCCGTACGGCTGCGGCCAACACCCCTACCTCTCGCCGGGGAACGGGCTGATCGACGCGTGCACCCTGGAACTCGATGCACGGACCCGGATCCTGACCGACAACGCGCGACAGTCGCCCACCGGTCGCGAGCCCGTAGCCGGCACGCCGTTCGACTTCTCTGCCGGCAGGCGACTCGGAGACCAGAAGCTCGACTTCGCCTTCACCGACCTGGCGCGTGACGACGCCGGGCGGGCGTGGGTTCGGCTGTCGGCGCCAGACGGGCATGTTGCCGAGCTGTGGGTCGATGAGCACTACCCGATCATCGAGCTCTATACCGGCGACACGCTCGCGGTGGCGCGTCGTCGTCGCGGACTCGGAACAGAGCCGATGACCTGTCCGCCGAACGCATTTCAAACAGGTGATCGGCTGATAACACTGGAAGCCGGCCAGTCGCTGACGACGACGTGGGGCGCCTCATCATCGTCCTCGCGGTGACCAGCGTAACGCATGCTCGCTTTCCAGGCCCTGTTAATGCGGTTCACGGAGCACACGCGCACGGGAGCGTTGGCCCACCTCTCACCTACATACTGAAATGAGACTTCACACCAGTCTCGCCCTTGCGGCGCTTGCGGCCGGCCTGCCGCTGCTTCCACACACCGGCGCTGCACAGACCACCGACGATGGGCAATGGACAATGCCCGGGAAGAATCTGTCGGCGACCAGATTCAGCAAGCTCACGCAGATCAACACGCAAAACGTCGCACGCCTGCGCAATGTCTGGAACTTCTCCACCGGCGTTCTCTCGGGCCACGAGGGGCAACCACTCGTCGTGAACGGCACGATGTACGTCGTCACGCCGTACCCGAACGTGCTGTATGCGTTTGACCTGACCAAGCCGGATAACCCGCTCAAGTGGAAGTATCGGCCGGCGGTAGATCCAGCGGCGATCGGCATTGCGTGCTGTGACGTGATCAATCGCGGGGCAAGCTATGCAGACGGCAAGATCATTTACAACTTGCTGGATGGGCAGACCGTCGCCGTCGATGCGAACACGGGCAAGCCGGTGTGGACCACGAGAACGGCAAACATCTCCCAGGGCGAAACGATCACGCTCGCAACGTTCGTCTTCAAAAACCGCGTGATTGTCGGAGTCTCGGGTGGGGAGTTCGCGATCCACGGCCGCGTGACCGGCCTCGATCTCAAAACTGGAAAGATCGTCTGGACCGGATACAACATCGGTCCCGATTCCGCGTTGCTCGCCAAGCCCGGCACATTCAAACCGTTTTATGA
>JBEPWA010000064.1:0-23675 GCA_041690755.1 Gemmatimonadaceae bacterium
CAGTGTTGGTTTAAAGGAGGCTGTGTTGTTCTGTGTGGGTGTGTTGTGGTTTTGTGGTGGTGTGGTGGGTGGGTGGTGTGGTGGTGCGGTGGTGCGGTGGTGTGGTGGTGTGGTGGTGTGGTGGTGCGAAACAGCTCCAGGGCTGTGATCCCGCGCGCACGCAAGCGGTTTAGCGGGCCGACACGAGGTTCTCGGTCGCGCCGTTCCCTCGGAATGACAGGCGGTTAGCGCATCACCGTATCACCGCACCACCGCACCACCGTCAGTCACCAGCCCCGGATTCGGCGTAATCACCGCCTTCAGCGCCGTCCGAGTTTCCACCGCCTTGAGCGCCTCGTCCGAGTGATTGAGGTCGTACCGGCCGGTAACCATATCCTTCCATGGTTTTTGGTTACCGTACTTGGCCGTAAGCTGAACGGCACGGTGGAAGTGGTCGTACCGGGCGCCCCAGCACCCTTTGATCTCGATGTGCTTGCGGTTCAGCTGAAAATGGGGATGTATATCGATCGAGCCGTTGTCCGTATAATGCCCGCAAACAATCACTCGGCCGCCATCCCGCACCATGTCGAGGGCCTGTTTCACCGCGTCGGGCGAGCCGCTGGCTTCAATAACCACGTCAGTCCCCCTGCCGCCGGTTAGTCCGCGCACACCCTCCAGCCGCGCGCTGGCGGGAAGGTCCAGGCCAATCGTGGCAGTGGCGCCCATGAGCCGAGCAAAGTCGAGGCGCTGCTTGGGCGCTCCCACACAAATCACTTCGCCGGCGCCGGACAGCGACGCAAAGGCCACGCACGACTGCCCCACCGGTCCTGCGCCCAACACCGTCACGGATTCGCCGAGCCGAATCTCCGACATGTCTACCGCATGCAGCGCCGTCACCAACCCGCAGCCGCCACCAATGAAAGTTTCCGGTGTCAGCTCCTTGGGGAATTTGATCATCTTCACGCCGGGCTTCATCCAGATGGCTTCGGCCCACCCGCCCAACAGCCCGTCGTAGGCGGAATACGTCACGCCGTAAACTTTTCTATGCGGACACTTCGTCGGCTGGCGCGCCACGAGGCAAAACCAGCAGTTATTACATGTCTCGTGAACGTCGAGAAAGGTGACGGTGTCGCCCTCCTTGATCGTGGCCCCGTTCACATCCTTCAACTTGCCGCCCGACGCCTCGACGATGCCCACCGACACATGTCCCGGAATGATCGGAAACGGCACGTCGAGCTTTCCATGCGACAGGTGCACGTCAGTGCCGCACACCTCGGAATACAGCGTCCGCAACAACGCCGCCCCGGGCTCGAGCGCCGGCGTTGGCAATTCCCAGATCTGTAACGGCTCGTCAGGGCCGGGCATGACGACGGCGCGGTGGGTCAGAGACACAGGGTCTAGGGTCTGGGGTCTAGGGTCTAGGAACTGCCCAGCTGTGAGCTACTAGACCCTAGACCCTAGACCCTAGACCCTTGGTCCGCCAGGACCCCCCACCACTAGATTCCCCCCGCAGTGGACCTCCCCGACTCACTCCAGACCTCACTCGGCCCTTCCATCACCATCGAGCGCGAGCTCGCTGCTGACGGCCGGTACCGTTCCTTCGTCGCGCGCGACACAGAGCGCGGTCGTGAGGTCGTGGTCGAGCTCATGCCGGCCGACGTCGCCGCTTCCGTCGACCTTGCACGGTTCAAACGCGAAATCAGCTTCGCCGCCCGGCTCGAAGACGAGCACATAGTACCGCTGCTCTCGGCTGGCGCGGCGGACGGGGTGCCCTACGTCATTTCGTCGTACATAGAGGGCGACACGCTCGCCGAACGGCTGGCAGGTAAAGCCGAGATCTCGGTCAACGACGGCATGCGCATGCTGCGCGACGTCGCTCGCGCGCTCGCCCACGGCCACGAACGCGGCGTCCTCCACCGTGACCTGCGGACCAGCGACGTCATAATTCTCGCCGACGACACAGTCACCGTTGCCAACTTGGGCGTGGCCCGCGCGCTCTACGCCGCGGGGGGGCCGGGTGACCCAAAGACCGACAACCTCACCGACATCTACGCCTTTGGCGCCGTGGGTTACGAGCTGCTCACCGGCCACCCGCCCGCGCCCGAACTGCCGGAGGCGATTCAGAAAACTCGTACGTCGCTCCCCACCGGGTTGGCGCCGCTCATCATGCGCTGCCTCAGCAGAAATCCCGCCGAACGGCCGCAGACCGCGGCTCAGGTGGTGCGCGAGCTCGACGAGATCATCAGCCCCACCGACAATTTCCTCGCCGCGCTCTGGCCCGTGGAGAGCTCCACGCTCGCCGCGCGATCAGAACACTATAAAAGCCGCGGCATCCTGGCGCTCGTCGCCGTCATGGTGCTCATGGTCATCGCGGGCATCGTCGCCTGGCGCACGTCGGAGAGCGCATCCAGCAACACACCCGCGGTGCCGCTGGCAAAGACCATTGCTGTGCTGCCGCTGCAGAACTTCGCTAGCGATACAGCCACGCAATACTTTGCCAACGGCATCACCGACGAGCTCCGCGCCGCTGTTGCCAAACTGCCGGGCGTGCAGGTGTCGTCGCGCACCGCCACGCTCGACGCCGTAACCGCCGATAGTGGCGACGTGAGAAAGGTTGGCGACCGGCTCAACGTCGGCACGGTGCTGGGCGGTCAAATCCATCGCGTGGGCGACAAGGTGCATCTCGTCGCCCAACTGCGAAACCTGCCAGACACCGCAATCATCTGGACCGCGACGTACGACCGAACGGCGGCGGATGTCTTTCAGCTCGAGGACGACGTGACGCGCGGCGTCGCCGGCGCACTGCACATCACCGTCACCCCCACGCAGCAGTTCGCCGCGCGCGGCACCGCCAGTGCCACGGCGCACGACCGCTATCTGTTCGGCAAGTTCCTCCAGCCCGGAAGTTCAGAGCTCGCTATCAGCCAATCGCTGGGCATGTTCCAGCAGGCGCTCAAGGAAGATCCGAAATACGTGGCTGCGTGGGCCGGCGTGGCCGAATCCTGGGCGTTGCTCAGCGACGATTTCGTTCCGCCCAAGGAGGCCGTACCGCATCTGCGCGATGCCGTGGCCCGCGGTCTCACGCTCGATCCCACCAACGCCGAACTTGGCTTTGCGCACGGACTCGTTGCGTATCTCTATGATCTGAACGGCCGCGCCGCGCAGCAGTACATGGGGGAGGCCATCGCCGCAGACCCGGATCTGCCCAAAGCCACAATGTGGTATCCGCAGATCCTCTGGGCAAACGGCTTCAGCGACTCGGCGCGCGCCTTTCTTCGCCAAGCCGTGAACCGAGATTCCAACTCGACAATAAAGCTCCAGGATGCGTGGAACTACGCCAAGGTCACGGCCAACGCCCTCGACGCGCTCCAGTATTGCGGCCGGCTCGAAGCGTTGCACGCCGGTGCCCGCTGCGACGCGCTGCAGCAGCTTGACATTGGCCGCGCCGATCAGGCGGTGGACATGTTCCGCAGCGCCGCAAAAGAGGCCGGACCGCGCGCCGTTGACGCCCAGCTGGCCTACGCCACCACGCTCGTTACCGCCAATCTCCCAGACAGCGCCCGCAAAGTCGTTGCGGCCGTGGATCGCGAGGTGGGGCTCCCGGGCTCGTACATGCGCCAGGACGACATCGCGCTCCTGCACGGCGTGGTGGGCGACAACGACGTCGCTCTCCAGTGGTACGACAAGGCCCGCGCCGCCGGTTCGGCCGGAATCGGCGCGCTGTACTGGCGCACCGTCGCCAATCCGCTGCGCCGCGACCCCCGCCTTCTGGACTTCGCCAAGCGCGCCGGCCTCACTTCGCCGCCGGCTTACTGGCCCTGACGCCCGCAACATCGGGCGAGTCTCAGTACCTTTCAGTTGTGATCCCACCCCGTAACGGTCGACGCGACACGCCGCAGCACTGGAAGACCCTTCTCGACGAAGCCCGTCGGGAAATGACGACCCCCAAGTCGCACGACATCGGCTTCCACGGCACGTGGCCGGCCGACAGGCGACTCGTATATGTCGTGGACGTGCCCGCTACCACGCACGGGGCCGGCCTGGTGCTGGAGCTCGCCACCGAAAAGCGCACGGTGAGCGGCGGTTGGGAACCGCCCGTCACATTCCGGCTCGGCGCCGAAGTGTGGCACTCCGTGCCAGATCCGGTGGACAGGCAAATTGCGCAAATGCTCATTGGCGCATCGCCGGCCGCGTCGCGCGACCACGAGGAGCGCACGTCGGGCTTCGTTCTCCGCGGCTCGGCGCTCGAAACAACAGTGCGTCTCATGTGCGACACCGGCCGCTGTCGCGTGCGCATGACGCACGCCGACCGGCCGCTCTACCCTGTGCGCTGGGACAACGGGCCAGCGTGGCGCCTGCGGCTACGCATCGCGCCGCAGCGCACGAACTGTTATTCGGTCACGCTCGTGCTGCAGCGCCCCGGACAGGAAATGCCGCTGGCCGAGCCGGTGATTTTGCACGAGCAGGGTTTTCTCCTGGTGCACAGCGCGCTCTGTCGGTTTGAGCACGGCGGCGCGTATGCGCTCGTCAATCTCTTTCGCGAACGTGCGTCAATTGTCATTGGCGAAAGTGAATTGCCGGCGCTGCTCGAGTCGCTGTACGCCATTCCGAATCTGCCGCCCATCGAGCTGCCGCCGGACACGGGGCTCACGGAAGTGCGCGCCGAACCGATCTCCTGCCTCACGATTTTTCCCGATCCCAATCCGGGCCGCGGCACGCACCACATGCTCGCGCCGGGATTTCTCTACGGCAAAACCCGTATATCGGGCGACGAATCCGGCGACTCGGTGTTCGATCGCGAAGCGGTGGCCATTCGCTATCGCGACTTCGCCTTCGAGGCGGCGTCGCGCGAACGTCTCATGTCACTGGGCGCGCGTGAAGAATGGATTCAGGGCGCCGGCGAAAAATGTCTCACCATTGTGCAGAGCCGCCTTGGCGAGATGATCGCCGAGTTGGTGCGCACGGGGTGGCGTGTTGATGCGGATGGTGCAGCGTATCGTTCGGCCGGCGACACGCGCGCCACCGTGCGATCGGGCATCGATTGGTTCGAACTCGACGCGGCCGTGAAGTACGGCGACATGGAAGTGCCGCTGCACGACCTGCTCGAAGCGCGCCGCGCCGGCAACACCACCGTCATGCTTTCCGACGGGAGTGTGGGACTGCTGCCGCTCGATTGGCTCGCGCGCCTCGGCCCGTTGGCCGCGGGCGGCGTTGGTGTGGGCGGCACGATTCGCTATTCCGTATCGCAGATGGTGCTGCTCGACGCGCTGCTCGACACGCTGCCCGAGGCGCAGGTGGACGCCACGTTCGAACGGGCGCGCGCCGAACTACACAGCTTCGACAGGATCTCGCCGGCCGATCCTGTTGAAGGTTTTGAAGGCACGCTGCGCGAATACCAGCGCGAAGGACTCGGCTGGCTGCACTTTCTGCGGCGCTTCCAGCTCGGCGGCTGCCTGGCCGACGACATGGGACTGGGCAAAACGGTGCAGGTGCTCGCGCTGCTCGACTCGCGGCGTCATGCGAATGCTAGCGAGCCGCGTCCGTCGCTCGTGGTGGTGCCGCGTTCGCTGGTATTCAACTGGATTCGCGAAGCCGAGCGTTTTACGCCGCACCTACGGCTGCTCGACTACAGCGGCACCGGCCGAGATATTGAGGCCATCGACCCTGCGGCTGTGGACGTCGTCATCACGACATACGGCACGCTGCGCCGCGACGCCGCTGCCATTGGCGCCATCCGGTTCGACTACGCCATTCTCGACGAAGCCCAGGCGATCAAGAATGCGTCGTCGGCGTCGGCCAAGGCGGCGCGGCTGATAAAGGCGGATCACCGCCTCGCCATGACCGGCACGCCGATCGAGAATCGTCTCGAAGAGCTCTGGAGCTTGTTCGAGTTCTTGAATCCAGGAATGCTCGGGCGCTCGTCGGCATTTTCCAAACTCGTGCGTCTGGCCGACTCGGACAACGGCAGCGGCAGCCGCGACCTGCTGGCCAGCGCGCTCCGTCCCGTCATTCTGCGCCGCACCAAGGACCAGGTGGCGCAGGACCTTCCGGCGCGCATTGAGCAAACGCTCACGGTGGAGCTGGAGGGCGCGCAGCGAAAGTTCTATGATGCGCTGCTCGCCGACTACCGCAGCAGTGTGCTCGACCGCGTCGATCGCGTGGGCATTGGCAAGGCGCGCATGCACATTCTCGAGGCGCTACTGCGTCTGCGTCAGGCTGCGTGTCACCCCGTGCTCGCCGATCCGCGCAAGATCAACGCGCCGAGCGCCAAGCTCGACGCGCTCATCCCAACGCTGGAAGAAGTGATCGCCGAAGGACACAAGGCGCTCGTCTTCTCGCAGTTCACCACGTTCCTGGCCCTCGTGCGTACGCGCCTGGACGCGGCCGGCATTCCATATGAGTATCTGGATGGCCGCGTGCGCAACCGTCAGGCGCGCGTTGACCGGTTTCAGAACGACCCCACGTGTCCGCTCTTTCTCGTCAGTCTCAAGGCCGGCGGACAGGGACTCAATCTCACCGCGGCAGACTACGTCTACATTTTGGATCCGTGGTGGAATCCCGCGGTGGAAGCGCAGGCCATCGATCGCGCCCATCGCATTGGCCAGACGCGCCACGTGATGGCCACGCGGCTCGTGGCGCGCGACACCATCGAGGAGAAGATTCTCGAGCTACAGGCGTCCAAGCGCGCGCTGGCCGACGCCATCCTCGGCCAGGATCAGGGTGTGCTCGCGCAGATTGGGCGCGCCGAGTTGGAGATGTTGCTGCGGTAGCGAGCGTGGCTCAGGCGGCCGTCGAAATCCACGGGTCGCCGGCCAACCAGTTCGGATCAGGCGCGAAAAGAAACACCATTGCTCCATCTGCCAGTTCAGGCAACAATCGCTGCGCGCGCGCCGGCTCCATGGCCGGACAGCCTTCGCTGCGCCCAGCCTTGGTGGGCGTGACGTACGGCGCACCGTGCGCCACCACGTGCCGGTCGAGCGCGTTGTCGTTGAAGCCCGTGGACACACCGTCCAACTGCAGGCCCACCGATTGGTACGGCTTGCCGCCCGTTTTGCCATGGAACGCGTACAGCGCGCGCGTCACGTACAGCCCCAGCGACGTCGAGTTGCTGCCCGTCGCATTGGAGAACTTGGTGGGTACGCCGTACCTGGACGTGGACGAACCCTTACCGTGCGCCACGGTGAACGGACCGTCAACCACCTTTAGAGATTCCATATCGAACACGTAGCCGCGCGCTTCAGTGCTCGGCAGCCCGTAGTCCACAAAGTAGAGGTACGGCTTCTTGATGTCCGACGGGTGTTCGCTCTTGTAGGCGTAATAGCTGTGAAACGCGTCCTCGAGCGCCTGCGGCTGACTGAGCTTCGTTACCGAAGCCGCCAAGGCGGTGAGGGCGGATTTGGTCGATGTGGAAACCATGGCGGCAGGGCTCGCCGCGCCGGTTGAGTTTGTCGAAGCCGGCTGCCCGGTGACGAACGCGGTGGCCGCGGTGAGCACCGGACCGGACTGGTCATGTCCGGGAACGACAAACGACCCAGCCACGAGCGCGGCGGCAGCACCAATCAAGAGGTTCTGCATGTGTTTTGGGTATCGCATGGGGCCGCCTCCGGTAGGGCACTACTGTAGGACAGGAGCCAACGGGCGCCTGGCGGATCAAACGTTTTGATCGTTCCGCTGTATTAAATATAGCGGTGGTCGTCAGTAATGCAAAGCGTTTAATAGCAATGAGTTACCGCTGTGCTCGCATGCGTTTGCCGACGTGGTTGGGGCTGGTTCCGGGACGGCTGGAATGACGGGGTCGGGTTGCCTGCTGTCACGGGTGTGAGGGTTGTGGGTGGTGTCCTCGCTCGAAAGAGGCGCCCCCGACCCGTCGCGTCCATCAGTCCCCCAAAACCCTCAAACCCAAAACCGCAGTCAACCCAACCCCGTCACACCAACTCACCCCCACGACACCTTCAGCCAATCACCGAATTACCATTAGGCACCCACCCCTCACCCCCCGCACAATGAAACTGCTCGCAGCTCTGACTATAGTACTAACCGCCGCCCCCCTCGCAGGATCCCCCGCCCTCGCCCAAGCCGGCCGCGGCGCTCCACCCATGGCGCTCACCACACCCGCCTGGCCCGACGGCGCACAAATCCCCATCCGCTTCACCCAGGCCGGCGACCAAACCTCCCCCGAACTCCAATGGACCAACGCCCCCGCCGGCACTCAGAGCTTCGTCATCAACATGCTCGACCCTGACGTCTCAGTGCAGCGCGGAACGGAGGCACAGCCGCACTGGATAGTGTGGAACATCCCAGGCTCGGCCACCGGAATGCCCGAAGGCGTAAAGCCCGGCGCGGATCTGCCGGACGGCTCGCATCAGATAAGCGCGTCCGGCCGCCAATACCGCGGCCCTGGTGCTGGCGCGAACGGGCCCCTGCATCACTACACCTTCGAGGTGTACGCGCTCGACACCAAGGTTGACGTACCGGCGTCGATGGCCGCGCAGCCAATGGCCGCGGCGCTCGAGACGCGCGCCGCCGTCATGAAGGCAATCCAGGGCCACGTGCTCGGCAAAGCGGTGTACGTCGGATTGTTCAGACGCCCGCAGTGAACCGCAGCGCGAACTACTAATTCTGTACGAATTAGTAGTTCGCCAGTAGTTCGCTAGGCGTCCCCGCCCGCCATTGGCGGCAACCGCAGCTCCGGCGCCGACAGCGGCACCGGAATTACCTCGAGCGGAGCCAGCTCGGTCATCTCGCGCGTGCTGCCCACGCCCAGCGACTGAAAGCGCCGCGCCGACGGCAGCACTCGCGTCTCCAACGAGCCCACCGCCTTGTTGTACGCGTGCACCGACTTGCCGAGATGATCGCCAACATTCTCGAAATGCTCGGCTAGCGTCCGAATGCGCTCGTACAACTCGCGCCCCAAGTCGCTGATCTCCTGGGCATTCACGGCGATCGCCTCCTGCCGCCAACCAAATGCCACGGCCTTGAGTAGCGCAATGAGCGTGGTGGGCGTGGCAATGATCACCTTCTGCTCGAACGAGTGCTCGAACAGCGCGGGATCGAACTCCAGCGCGACACTGAAAAATGCCTCGCTGGGCAGGAACAGCACGACAAACTCCGGCGCGGTGTCGAACTGCTCCCAGTACGCCTTTCGGCTCAGCGCGTCGATGTGCTTCTTGATGTTGCCCACGTGCTCCAGGCAGAGCGTTTTGCGCAGCGCGTCGTCCTGGCAATTCACCGCCTCGAGCACGGCGGTGGCCGGCGTCTTGGCGTCAACGACAATCGTCTTGCCGCCCGGCAGACGCACGATCATGTCCGGCCGTAGCTTGCCGTCCGCGGCGTCCACGCTGTGCTGCGTGTCGAAGTCGCAGTGCTCGAGCATGCCCGCCAGTTCCACGGCGCGCTTGAGCTGCAGCTCGCCCCACGCGCCGCGCACGTTGGAGCTGCGCATGGCACGCGACAGATTCGCCGTTTCGCCGCGCAAGATCTCGCTGGCGGCGGACATCACGTCCATCCGCCCCACGAGTGACGCGAACGATTCATTCAGCTTGGCGTCGTACTTCTCCAGCCCGTCGCGGATGGGCGCCACGAGACTCTGAATCGCCGTCTCCTTCTCATTGAGCTCCGCCTGCGCGGTGAGCCGAATGCGTTCCAGCTCCGTGCGCGCCAGTTGGAGGAATTGTTCGTTGTTGCTCCGCAGTGCGTCCACCGACAGCGACTGAAACGATTCCTTGAGCCGGTTGTGGGCGCGGCTCATCATCGCCGAGATGGCGGCGGCGAGGAGCGCGCCCGCCACAAAGATCACGACAGCCAGGAGAACGGACATGCCGACAACCTACAGTTGTATTGCGAACCTGTCGACGTTGCGGCCTGTGCGTCGTAGCTTGCAACAGTTCTCAACACGATTCCTGGAGCTTGCCGTGCATCGTCGTCCTCTTGCCGCAACCGCTGCCTTCGCCGCGCTTCTCACTATCGCGTCGGCTGCCAACGCCCAATCGCCGTTCACGTCCATGGAATTTCGGTCGATCGGCCCGGTGAACACCGGCGGCCGCATCGACGACATCGACGTGGCGCGGGTGCGCGGCGAGCCGGACGTCATCTACGTCGCCACGGCGAGCGGTGGCCTGTTCAAGAGCGCCAACAACGGCGTCTCGTTCGCCCCGGTGTTCGACGGCGTGAACTCCATGATGTCGATTGGCGCGGTGGCTGTGTCGCCGTCGCAACCCAATACCGTGTGGGTGGGCACCGGCGAAGCGAACACGCGCCAGAGCTCGAGTTGGGGCGACGGTGTGTACAAGAGCACCGATGCCGGCAAGACGTGGACGAAAGCCGGGCTAGACGACACGCGTTCGGTTGGGCGCATCGTTGTCGATCCCGGCAGCGCGGACGTTGTGTATGTCGCCGCCCAAGGTCACCTCTGGGGACCGAACGCCGAGCGTGGCGTGTTCAAGACAAGCAACGGCGGACACACCTGGAGCAAGGTGCTTTACGTTGACGAGAACACCGGCGCCAACGATCTCATTATCGATCCGACAAATTCGCAGGTGTTGTACGCGTCCACCTATCAACGCCAGCGCCGCGCTTGGGGGTTCAACGGTGGCGGGCCCGGCTCGGGCATTTACAAGACGACGAACGGCGGCACTACCTGGACCAAGCTCACCACCGGCCTGCCGTCTTCCGACAAGGGACGGATCGCGCTGGCGCTCTCGGCGACCGATCCGAAAATGATCTACGCAACGGTCGAGGCCCGCGGTGCCGACGCCGGCATCTATAGAAGCTCCGACGCCGGCACCACGTGGGAAAAGATCTCGTCGCTCAACACGCGCCCCAACTATTTCTCGCAGATCCGCGTTGACCCCAACGACGGGCAGCGCGTTTACAGCCTGGGCTCTAACCGTGGTTTCTACATCTCTAAAGACGGCGGCAAGGCTTTCACGGAGCAGTTCAGCAACGTGCACGGGGAAGACCACGCTCTGTGGATCGATCCGGCGGATGGCAACCACATGCTCATTGGCGGCGACGGCGGTGTGTCGATCAGCTGGGATCGCGGCATGACGTGGGATTTCCGCCGCAACATTCCCGTGGGCCAGTTCTATGAATTGAGCACCGACAACAGCGTGCCGTACCGCATCTGCGGCGGACTGCAGGACAACGGCGTGTGGTGCATGCCAAGTGCGGTGCGCGATCGCAACGGCATCGCTGACCGCGACGCCTGGAACATTGGCGGCGGCGACGGCTTTCATGCCCTATTCGATCCGGCGAACTCCAATCTTGTGCTGCAGTCGAGTCAGGACGGCAACGCCGCGTGGGTGAACATCACCACGCTCGAGCGTCAGCCCGTGCGTCCCGGCACCGGCGATCGCGCGCCATTACCGCCCGCGCCGGCAGGCAACGGCTACCGTTGGAACTGGGACACGCCAATGATCGTGTCGCCCCGCGACGCAAAGGTGTGGTACATGGGCGCGCAGTTCCTGTTCAAGAGCACCGATCGCGGATCGAGCTGGAAAAAAATAAGCGGCGACCTCACGCTCAACGCCAACCGCGACACCCTCAAAATGATGGGCGCCGTGGTACCGGCAAACGCGCTGTCGCGTCACGACGGCCAGACAAATTACGGATCGCTGACGACGATCGGCGAATCGCCGCTCAACGCCATGGTCGTCTACACCGGCAGCGACGACGGCCAGTTGCAGCGCACGCGCGACGGCGGCAAGACGTGGACGAACATCACCCACAACGTGCAGGGCTTGCCGGACCAGACCTACGTGAGCGCCGTGCTGCCGTCCAAGTACAAGGCCGGCCGCGTCTACGCCACGTTCGACGGACACTCCATGGACGACTACAAGCCGTACGTCTACGTGAGCGAAGACTATGGCGAAACGTGGCGGTCGCTGGCGGCCGGACTACCCGAGACCTCGGTGAATCGCATCCGCGAGCATCCCACAGATCCGCGTGTGCTCGTAATAGGCCATTCGCGCGGCGCGCACTTCTCCAACGACGGCGGGGCCACGTGGACGTCGCTCTCCGCGCCAACCACGAATCTGCCCACCGTGCCGGTGAACGACCTCGTGTTCCAGGAGCGTGATAACGCGCTGGTACTCGCCACCCACGGCCGCGGCATTTGGGTGCTGGATAACGTTGCGCCGCTCACCGCGCTCACCACCTCGGCGATGACCGCCGACGCAACGCTGGTGCCTATCCAGCACGCTCGGCTCATGAGCACCCACGAGCCGCAGGCGTGGTACGGCGAAGGCGAGCATTTCTCGCCCAACCCGCAGTGGACCGGCTCCATTGAGTACAACCTGCGAACCGCCGCGCCGAACGGGCAGATGGCCGAGGTGACGATCGCGGACGCGGCAGGGAAGGTTATTAGAACGCTAAAGGCGCCGGCGCAGCAGGGGTTGAACCGCGTGGCGTGGGATCTCCGCTACCAGCCCATCGATTCGGCCGGCAGCGTTGCCGCGGCGCAGGCAGCAGGTGGTCGCGGGGGTGCCGGCGGCCGGGGTGGCGCGGGCGGTGGACGCGGCGCTGCTCCCGCGTCAGTGCCGGTGGGATATCCGGCCGCTGGTCAAGGCGGCGGTCGCGGCGGTCCGCCGGCGGGGCCGCTCGTGATGCCCGGTACGTACCGCGTGCGCGTGACAGTGCCGGGCGTGTCGGTGCCGTTGGCAGGGAGCATTGTTGTCGATGCCGATCCGTTGCCCCAGATGAGCGCCGCTGATCGTACGGCGCGCCAGGCAGTGCTCATGAGAATTTACGAATGGACCAAAGCCCTTGGCGAGGCACGGATATCGGCGCGCGCGCTCGGGGCGCAGCACGATTCGATCAAGGCCGACGTTGGCGGTGCGCGCGGTGACTCGATTTCCGCGCGGATCACGCGGCTGGCGACGAACATCGATCGCGCCTTCACCGCGGTGAATGCCCAGCGCGGCAACATCGAAGGCTGGAGCGGCCTGCCGACGGTGGATCAGCGTCGGGCCGTACAGAACGGCGTGGATGATGGCGGCAAGGCGATCGCCGAGTTGAACCGCCTCGTCGGCACGGATATTCCCAGTGCGTACAAGGCGGCTGGAAAGGCCTGGACGAAAAAGGTGACCTCAGTCACACATCCGAAATAATTGTCGAGGCGCGTTGTCATCCCGAGCGAACGCGAGGGATCTACCCGAACGCCCGAGATGACAGCCACCTGACAGAAAAAGCAGTAAACTCATAACCTAATTCGCGGACCAGAGCCGCCGCGCCGGTGTATATCAACGGTGGCCGGAGTGACAGCGCTTCGTATATCGCGACGCGAATTCCGCCGAAGCTCGCCCGAGCTTGCCGAATCGATCGGGCGCCGCGCGCAGCACTGCGCGCATGGGGGAGGTAGCAGCATGAAACAGAGATGGTCCGTTGGAGTCACCGCCGCACTCGCGCTGTTCGCCGCGGCGGCGCCAATGCACGCGCAGGATGCGCACGCCGACAAGCACGACGATCACAAGCACGACCCGCAGGCTCAGCAGCCGCAACAGCCGCAGCGACAGCAACAACCGCAGCAACGTCAAGCTCAACCGCGGCGTCCGGAACCGAACCAGCAGGCCCGTACGGTGAACCCGGTGCACGTCCAAGTGCAGCAACAGCCGGTGCGCACGGTGAATCCCGTCCACGCTGTGGCGCCGCAACAGCAGATGCGTAACGTGAACCCCGTGCATGCTGGCGCGCAGCAACAGATGGTGCGCATGGGGAACCCCCTGCATCCCGTCAATCCGCAGCAGCAACAGCAGCGCATCGCCGAACAGCGCGAGTGGAACCGGGGTTACCAGAGCGCACTCAATCAGAACATGCGCCAACTTCAAACTCAGTCACTTCTCCTGCAGCAACAGCGGCGCATGAGGCAGTACGCCGTGCAGCAGCAGTATATGGCAAATCTCCGCGCCGAGCAGGCGCAAGCCCGCGCGTATAACAACTACGATCGCGATCCGTACTATGTGTCGCCGAGCATTTACCGGTACAACCGCGGTGGCACGTACTACCAGACGAACCAGTACGGCGCCGACGTGTTGCAGCGCGCGGTCAACTATGGGTACCAGGAAGGCGTGCAAGCCGGCCAGGCCGACCGTGGGGATGGCTGGGCGCAGGGTTACCAGAACTCATATGCCTACCAGGATGCCAACTACGGGTACGACGGATTGTACGTGAGTCAGGCGGATTACAACTACTATTTCCGCCAGGGCTTTCGGCGCGGCTATCAGGACGGATATGGTGGCCGGTTCCAGTACGGCAGCGCGTCGAACGGGAACTACTCGATACTCGGGTCGTTGATGTCGAACATTTTGGGGTTGCAGTCCATTCCCTGACGTGAATGGTTGGTGAATGACGAAAGGCCCGGATCCGCGACGCGGATCCGGGCCTTTGCCGTTCAACGCACGAATGTATACGCTCCCCCTTCGAACTGCGGGGGCGTGCGGCCATGGCGCAACGGGCGAGGTGGGTAGCGCTCAATGGTAGTTCATTGCTTTTAAAATTCGCGTTCAACGGTTCCAACCGTCCCGCGCGCGCTAAGCGAGAGTGCGACGATCATCCGAGCGGCAGCCGGCCCTGGAGTCGTGCCTAGTCCTTGTTGTCACCGACGTATTGCCAGACCCCCTATTCAACGGTATTCTCGGGTGCGAAGAAATCTTGCGGCGCGCCGATGCGCCACTAATGCTCGTTCCACCTCGGGGGGATCGATGTCGCATCGCAAGGTAGCCCGTTGGATGCCGCTCGTGATTGCGGCGTTCTTCGTTGGTCGCGCGGCCCACGCGCAGACTGGCAGAGTCACCGGCCAGGTCACCGACACCGTGGGGGCGCGCCCGCTCGGCGGGGTCGAAATCACCGTCATCGGTGCAGGAGACCGCGTGCAGTCCCAAGCGCGAACCGATGCTGCGGGCAGATACACCCTCGGCGCTGTCGCCCCTGGTACCGTACATCTGCGCGCCAGAGTTGTGGGGTACGCGCCGAAAGATCGCACGGTCTCCGTGGCGGCCGGCCAGACGACCACGGCCGATTTCGCGCTCTTACACAGCTTCGTTCAACTCGATCAAGTCGTCGTTACAGGAACCGGCGGCGCCGTCGAACGACGAGCGGTCGGCAACGTCATCGAGAGCATCAATGCGAAAGACGTTCTCGAGACCTCCGCACCGCGCAGCGTCGAGCAATTGATCGGCGCGCGCACGCCTGGCGTCATGATCCTCCCGGCGACCGGGCAGGTGGGCACTGGTGCGCAAATCCGCATACGCTCGGTGGGAAGCCTGTCGCTCGCCACCGACCCGATCGTGTACATCGACGGCGTACGTATGGATGCCAATGTTTCACAGGGGCCGGGGCAGCGCGGTGGCGCCGGTGCGAGCCGGCTGAACGACATCAATCCCGAGGACATCGAGTCCATCGAGATAATCAAAGGCCCCGCGGCGGCAACGCTCTATGGAACGGAAGCCTCCAACGGCGTCATTCAGATCATCACCAAACGCGGATCGAACAGTGCGCCGCACTGGGACTTCACCACGCGCCAGGGCACGAACTGGCTGGCGAACCCCGAGGGCCGCGCCGGTCTGCTGTGGTCAACAGACTCCACTGGAGCGGTGGTTCCGTTCAACCTCTATCGGTACTCGATCAACCACGGGACCGGCCCGATCTTCAACAACGGTCGTAACCAGGGGTACTCGGCCAACCTGCACGGCGGCAACGACGTCACCCGCTACTATCTCTCGTCCACATACGACAACGATGGCGGCGTCGTTGCCTGGAATTGGGACAAGAAGTTCGGCGGGCGCGCCAACATCGACATCGAGGCCAACAAGAAGCTTCGAATCGAGGGAAATCTCGGCTACATCCGTGACCGCATTCGGCTGGCACAGAACGGCTCGATCAACCCGGATCCATTTAGTAATCTCGTATGGGGCAGCGCCCGCCTCATCCCGACGACAGGCGGCTTCGGCTTTGCTCCGGCGGCGTTGTGGAGTGACGTCGAGGATCACGCGGATGTTGACCGCATGACCTCGAGCGTGACGGCCCGCTTCGATCCGCTCACGTGGTTTACGAATCGCCTCACGGTGGGGCTCGACGTGAACTCGGAGAACAACTGGACGCTGTATCCGCGCGAAACGGCGGCCAACGCCGGCTTCTATGGATCCAACGGCCTGGGAGCCAAGAGCGTCGATCGCGCGTTGCGAAACTTCTTCACGTTCGATTATTCAGGAAATCTCAAGTACACGCTCCGGGGGCTCGACTTCACGACCACCGGCGGGTTCCAGGCCTATCGCTCGGAGCTCAGTGACATCTCGGCGAGCGGCACCACCTTTCCGGCGGCGCCAATCACGACGGTGTCCGGCACGACGACGAAAAACGCCACGGAAGGCTACGTCGCCAATGCCACAGTCGGTCTGTTCGTGCAGCAGGCGGTCGCCTGGCGGAACCGCCTCTTCCTCACCGGCGCGGTTCGCGGTGACGACAACAGCGCATTCGGACAGGACTACAAGGCCGCGTACTATCCCAAGCTCAGCGCCTCGTGGGTGGTCGGCGAAGAACCCTTCTGGCAAAACCACACCGGCGCTATCGGACGCGCAATCGGTGACCTGCGGTTGCGCGGCGCATACGGTGCCGCCGGAACGCAGCCCGGAACGTTCGACGCGGCACGTTTGTACACGGCCAGCACGGGATATCAAAACGCGGCCGGCCTCGTGCCGGCGTCGGTTGGAAACCCGCAGCTCAGGCCGGAGCGCAGCACGGAGCTCGAGCTTGGCTTCGAGACCTCGCTCCTGCAGCAGCGAATGGACGTGAGCTATACCCACTTCAGCAGAGCGGTGACCGACGCAATCGTCAATGTGCCGGTGCCGCCGTCCGTCGGCTTCCCGGGGAATCAGGTGGTCAACATCGGCCACCTGTCCACATGGGGCAACGAGCTGTCCGCAAACTTCCGCATTCTGCAGGGCCGTCGCGTTGCGTGGGAAATCGGAACGCAACTCGCCAACAACGGCAACCGCGTTGACAACCTTGGCGGTCAGCAATTCTTGACCGTCGGCGGTGGTGGCCAGGCCCAGGCCCGCGTCGGCTACGGCATCGCCGACTTCTTCATGTATAAGGTTCGTTCGGCAGTACTCAGTCCGACGGGCGCCGTGCTGTCGGCGATCTGTGATGGCGGAACGGGAAAGTCCGGCCTGGAGCAAGGCGGACCGGACGCGCCCTGTCCGATTGGTACATATACCGGCACGGCCGCGCCGCGCGTATTCTGGGGCCACACGCAGCCCACATGGCAGCAGGGCTACAACACGACAGTCACCCTGTGGCAGAATCTGCGGCTCTACGCACGCGTTGACGGGAGCGGCGGCAATTCGCAGTCGGACACCGAGATTCGCGCGTTGCACAATCAGGGCTCGACGCAGGCCGTGATCCTACGGAACGATCCGCTACTTCAGACCTATCGCTCCATCGAAGCCGATGCGCCGGCCACGTACCGGGCGGGGTTCCTGCGGCTGCGCGAGCTTTCGGCGTCGTACACGGTGAGGCCGGCGCTGCTGCGCAAGGTTGGCGCGTCGGCCGGTTCGATCACGATAGCGGGTCGTAATCTTTCAATGTTGTGGACGTCGCAACAGGGCTGGAACACGTCGCGCGACGGAGAGGTGTACGTCGACATCGCGCACCAGCACGTGTGGGATCCGGAAATCCGCGCGTTGGGCTCCCTGTCGAACGGCTATCAGACGATCATGCCGCCCACCGAGAGCTTTGTCGCCACCTTCCGTCTCACTTACTGACCCCGGCCGAGGACTATAGGATTATGTCATATATACTTACTCATCGGTCGGCGCGGCGCGCGGCATTCGCGTTGGCCCTCGTCGGCCTCGGTGCCTGCAACAGCCTGCTCGCGGTAGACAATCCCGGAAGCGTGCCGGCGGCATCGCTGTCGGATCCGGCGCTTGCGCCGGCACTCGCCGCCGCGGCGCTGCAGACGCTGCAGTGTGGCGTCATGCAGTACGTCGCCGCAACGGGCATGCTTAGCGGCGAGTACCTGAACGCCAACGGCTTCGTTGACAATCACCCGTGGGAATGGCGCGGCATCGTCGAGATCAAGGCCGCGCCCGGCAGTTGCACCTACGGCCGCACCACGACGGCGATGGGCTTCTACACGCCGCTGCAGCAGGCGCGGTTCCAGCTCGACGACGCGTTCAATCGCCTCGATAAGTTCGCCGATTCGGACGTGCCGAGCCGCGGATTGTTGATGGCCCAAATGCGCGCGTATTCCGGGTATGCCGACCTGCTGCTCGGCGAAGGGATGTGCCAGATGACGATGGACAACGGCCCCGCGATGACTCCCCAGCAGGTGTTTGCGATCGCCGAGGGTCGCTTTACGGACGCCATTGCCCGCGCCACGGCGGTGAATGATGCGAGTACTCTCAACATGGCCCTGGACGGTCGAGCGCGCACGCGTCTCGATCTCAAGAACTTCGCCGGAGCGGCTGCCGACGCGATCCTCGTTCCCGCTGGCTTTGTGCGGAACGCGGAATTCAGCGAGGGTGGTGCGGCGACACGCGAGAATCGCATTTACAACCTGACGATCCGCAACGACTATCTCTCGGTGTCTGCGCCGTATCGCAACATGACAGTGAACGGTGTGGCCGGCAACATTCCCGATCCGCGCGTGAAGGTCAAGGACGCGGGCAGGAAGGCGAACGACGGCATCACACCAATGTGGCAGCAGCAAAAGTACGTCACCGGGCTCGGCGGCTCACCGATTCCGATTGCGTCGTGGAACGAGGCGCAGCTGATCTACGCCGAGTCGGTGGGCGGGCAGCCGGGACTCGACGCTATCAATCGCGTGCGCACGGCCAACGGTGTTCCGACGCTGGCGGGTCCGGCGCCGACCGGACAGGCCTTCACTGATCTCGTGCTCGAGGAGCGCCGCCGCCAGTTGTTCAGCGAAGGGCAGCGGTATGGGGACATGCTGCGGTACAACCTGCCGTTCGTGCAGGGTGTGACGCTCAAGGGCGCCACGTATAGCAGTATGACGTGCGTGCCGCTGCCGGATGTCGAGACGCGGAACAACCCCAACTTCAAGTCGTAACTGAGCGTTGGGTTCGCGAAACTGGAACGCCCGCACAATCGTGCGGGCGTTTTGGCGTTCACTGGTCTAGCAGCTCTGGCTGCGCCTGCCGACAAGAGTTGTCGATCGTAACGCTTGACGTTATTATCGCGTTACGTTACTATCCACCGTGATCAAGAGCTTCGCTGACCGGGATACTGAGCGTCTCTTCGGGCGAGAGCCCGTCCGCTGCTTCCCGGCGGAGCTCCAGCGCACCATGCTGCGCAAACTTGTGATCGTGGACGCCGCCGAGGCGCTTAAAGAACTGCGCGTGCCGCCAGGGAACCGGCTCGAAAAGCTCAAAGGCGATCGTTCGGGCCAGCATAGCATCCGCATCAACGACCAGTGGCGGATCTGCTTCCGCTGGAAAGACGGCGACGCATTCGATGTCGAGATCGTCGACTATCACTAGGAGTTCACATGGCGGCGCGTAAACTTTCCCCCATCCATCCCGGCGAAATCCTCGCCAATGACTTCCTGGAGCCCCTGGGCCTGTCGCAGTACCGGCTCGCCAAGGACATCACGGTTCCGGCACGTCGGATCAACGAGATCGTCCATGGTACGCGCGCCGTGACTGCGGACACCGCCTTGCGGCTCGCGCGGTATTTCGGAACGAGCGAACGCTTCTGGCTGAATGTGCAGGCACGCTACGATCTCGAGCTTGAGCGGGACAAGCTCGGTGCTCGCCTGGAAAAGGAAGTTCGCGTCCTCGATCGAACCGGCTAGCGCGTACACTCCGTCGTCGTTCGCCCAATCCCTAGCGCTGACGAGTGCGCACTGCCCTCATCCCTCTCCTGCATGAAACGCACATGGACAATCATCGGCGTCGCCGATGTTCACGCCAGCTGCACATGGTACCAGTCGCTACTCGGTCTGCCCGTGACGGCGCCCGCGCATAGCTACTTCGGCCAAATCCACGACACAGATGGCACGATGTTGCTGGGTCTACACCAGTGGGGTGCGCATGAGCATCCTTCATTGACCAGCCCCGACCACGCGACGCCCGGGAACGGTCTCCTCCTGTTTTTCCGAGTTGATGATTTCGACCAGGCGTTGCCGCGGGCGCGCGAGCTTGCCGCTCAACTCGAGGAGGAGCCGCACGTGAATCCGAATACGCAAACGACTGAGTTCTCGCTCAGGGACCCCGACGGGTACTACGTCACTATCAGTGCGGTCTAGGCGTCGCCACCGGCTTAGCGTTCCTCGCGCTCCGTCCCGCCGTGGTAGGCCGCGTGGGCTACGGAATCTTTCGACTGGCGCGGCGCTTGTTCCCGCCGGTCAGACCGGCCGCGGCGCCGGATTTCCGCCGAATGCCTCTCGGTCGCCCATAGGTTCGACTATAATTAGGAATTCGGGTCCAGCAACCGCACCCGTTCGGCACTCACGCAGGGATCTCGCATGAAAATTAACAGATTTGTCATTGCCGCCGCGATCATGTCCACGTTCGGTTTTTCATGTTACAATGAGCCGCACTATGCGCGCGTAGGCATGAGCAACCCTCCCGGCGGTTCCGGCGGCGCCCCTGCGCCGGCCGCCGCTGCGCCGGCCGCACCAGCCGCTGCCCCAGCGACTCCGGCCGGCACGCCCAAGAAGTAGCGGACGCCCGTCCAGCGCCGCTCATTGCCCTCGCGGGCTCGCTGCGAACGGGTTAGAGAAGCGCGCCGCTGTAAGAAAAGTCGAGTCGGTGAGCGTTCTCATAAATGAGACGAGTGCCGCTTTCTGCGTGGCGGTGAGCCCGAGCCGCCTGGGCGCGCCGCCTGGCGCCTTGAGCCGCGCGTCCAGGTTGGGGTTCGCCTGCACGCCGGAGTCGTAGAAGTCGACCACCTGTTCGAGCGTGGTGAACCGGCCGTCGTGCATGTATCGCGGCCGCACCGCGACGTTTCGGAGCGACGGCGCCTTGAACGCACCGCCGCCGGCGCCCGTGTCAACGCTCACCAGATCGAGCCCGCTATTGTGAACCGCGTCGCTCACCTGTGCCGCCGTGGTATGACACGCTGCGCAACCGGTTGACCGAAACAACTGCTCGCCCATCTGTTCCGCGGGACTAAACACCGGCGACGGCGTGGGCGAGCCACCGGCGTGAGCCACGTCGTAGCGAGAGTTGGTTGAAACCATCGACCGAACATACTGCGCGAGCGCCTGTGCGACGCGATCACTCGTTGGTGCGGACGAACCGAACGCCGCCTGAAAGAGCGGGCCGTAGAACGACGTGGCCTGGAGCTTCAGCATCAATGCGTCCAGCGTCATTCCCATCTCGATTGGGTTCTGGATTGGCCCCACCACCTGCGCCTCCAGCGACTTGGCGCGCTCGTCCCAGAAGAATGCGCCGCGCTTGTAGAAGCGCGCATTGGTGAGCCCCGGCGCGTGGCGCGTCGTGACACCGCCGGCAACGCCGACACTGAACTGCCGCGCGTCGCTGAAGCCGAGTGCCTGATTGTGGCATGACGCACATGACACAGCGTCGTTAGCCGAGACTCGCGGGTCGTAGAACAGCACCCGGCCGAGCGTGGCGCCGGCGTTGGTGGTGGGGTTTGACGGCGGCGTGTTGTCGGTCGATACGACACTCGTTCCGTTGATATTTGCCGTGAATAATGTGGGGAGTGGCGAGTCTGCGTCTGTATAGCCAAAGAGCGCGGCCGGGAGTACAGGATTCGTTAAACCGGTGTTGAACGTGACGATGGAGAATTGATCGGTTGCCGCGCGTCCTAGCGCATCGGTGGCGGTGACTGTCGCGACGACGATTCCCGGCGCGGTTGGCGTTCCGAGGATCAGCGGGCCGGCGACGGACAAGCCGGCGGCGGCGCCGGAGAGCGTGATGGTGTAGGTCAGCCCCTTCGCCAGCGGATCAGAGAATACTGTTCCACGTTTGCTTGCGTCGAACGAGACAGATTGGCCAACGGTGATGGGGAGCAGGCTGTTGGAATTCACTACCGTGGGGGCGAGCGGAGTCGGGGTAACTGGTGTGGCAGGAGCGGTAGGAACAGCTGGGGCGGTGGTCGATGCCTGATTGTTGTCGGCGGCGCAGGCGGCTGCGAGCGAGGAAAGGGCGATCAGGAAAATGCGGCGAACGGGGATCAGCATGGGTCCGACCGTGGGCTGGGGGGTGCTGTGAAGACACGCGGCGGAGCTGGGACCCCGATTCGTGGACCGGGAGTCGCGATTGGGGCGGTGCAGGAGTTAGACAACGCCGGGCGCGAAGTGCTTCCATCGGCGCCGTTTCATCGATCCTGGCGGATCGGCTCAGTGTCTTCGCTGAGTATTCTCAAATAGTTGACATAACTGAAACGCCGGCCGCGGCGCTTCCCTGTGATTTCTCGGACGACGCCCAGATCACCGAGCGCCGCCAACGCGGAATTCACCGCCGGAAGCGAGACACCGCTGTGCGCGGACAACTGAGCCGCCGAGACGAGCGGACGTTGTTGCAGCACTTTGTGAATTCTGAGCGCCGAACCCGCGAGTCGTTTGATGCCGCTGATCCGGTCAGCGTCCTCGCGCGCCTGGCTCGCCAATCGTTGCGCCGTCAGTACCGCTGCGGCGGCGCTCTCGCGAACGCCCTCGGCGAAAAAGGAGAGCCACGCTTCCCAGTCGCCGTCGCGTCGCACGCTGTCGAGCAGTGCGTAGTACTCGTCGCGATGCTGTTTGAGATATAGACTGACGTAGAGCAGCGGTTCGGAGAGCACTCCTTCCGCGCAGAGCAGCAGCGTGACGAGCAAGCGGCCCACCCGTCCGAGCGCGGCCACGTAGTTCGATACCTCGGTGACATCGTCGAGCGGCACTCCAGGGAGCTCGTCCGACTCGAACAGCAGGAGGTCGGAGAGCGACGACTGAGTCCCTTCGATTTGCGACGACAACACCGCTTCCTTGCGGACATACAGATAGAGGAAGAGGCGCGTGTCGGGCAGGAGCGTGCTCACGCTGTCCAATCTCCCGAGCGCGAGCAGTGCCGCGTCGAGGCGATCACGAAGTGCGGGATGGACGTCGAGTGGGGGCTTCGGCGGCAGCGGGTTCGGAAGGAACGCCTTAATCGTCTCGCCACCAGCCGTCGGGATCGTGAGCTATCGTCCGGTGGGACCGCGCTTCACAGACAGGGGTTGGTAATAAGCTCAGTTAATTAGCGAACAGCGTTAATCAACGTTAGCGTTTAACGCTTATTAGTGCCGTGGGTACAGGCGCAGCTCCGTCCCGAACGACGTCCGTCTCCCAGTCAGCGCGCCTCACTCGGCTTCGCCGGAGCACTCGACGGCTAGAGTCGGCGCTTCGGCGGCGCCATCCGAGAACCAGGTGCATCACTCCGTCATACTGAAGTCCAGCGCCGCGAAGACGAATTCGTGGTCGCGGGATCGCCCGTCCCGCGCCTGGCACTTGATTCGACAGTCAAGAACTGTTTCGCGTGCGAGCAATGGATGTGGCGGGATCATCCGATCATCTGACGCCGCGTCCGCCTGACATTTGGAGGTTCGGCGAGAGTGTCGGCGGGTTGAACCGAGCTCTCGAAGCCGAGCGCCGGCCTCACGAATTTTCGCGCCGCCGGCGTGGTGAGACGTTCCGCTGACTTGCTGCGACGTTCCGCTGACTTGCTGCGACGTTCCGCTGACTTGCTGCGACGTTCCGCTGA
>JBEPWA010000065.1:0-23300 GCA_041690755.1 Gemmatimonadaceae bacterium
GTGGGCCGAGTTCACCCATCCCGACGACGTGCCGCCCCGGCAGGAGCTTGGCGCGCGGATGGCAGCCGGTCATGACAGCTACGAGGAAGAGCGACGCTACCTGCGTCCGGATGGTTCGGTGGTGTGGGCTTCTGTGCACGTCGCGTGTGTGCGCGACGAAGCGGGGGAACCCGGGTACTACCTGGCGTACCTGCAGGACATCACCGAACGCACGCGGATGGCAACTGAGCTCGCCCATCTCGCGTTGCACGACACCTTGACCGGCCTGCCGAACGCGACCTTGCTCGCCGACAGGCTCACCCACGCACTGGCCAGCGCGCGGCGGCGCTCCGCGCAGCTCGGCGTGATCTTCCTTGACGTCGACCGGTTCAAGGTGATCAACGACTCCTACGGGCGGGTGGCTGGTGATGATCTGCTCTGCCAGGTCGCCGCCCGCCTGACCGCAACGATCCGCGCCAGCGACACTCTGGCCCGCCTCGGCGGAGACGAGTTCGTCCTCGTCTGCGACGACTCCTCGGGACAGGCAGCCGAACACACCGCGCAGCGCGTCCTCGCCGCAGTGCGTCGGCCCTACCGCGTCGGCAACGGGGAGATCACCATTACCGTCAGCGCTGGTGTCGCCCTGGCCGACGTGAACGCCACCCCGCAGGGCCTGCTCCGCGACGCCGACGATGCCATGCATGTCGCGAAGGGGTTGGGGCGCGACCGTATCGAACTGTTCGATGAGGCGCTGCGCATCGCCGCCGAGCAGCTCCTGAGCATCACGGCGGCGTTACGCCGGGCGCTCGAACTGGGCGAGTTCAGCGTCGCCTATCAACCGGTCATCGACCTCACGACCGGTGCGATGGTCAGCGCCGAGGCGCTGCTGCGCTGGGATAGCCCCGACCGCGGCCCGATCGGCCCGGAGCAGTTCATCCCGGTCGCAGAGAAGAGCGGCCTCATCATCAAGATCGGGGCGTGGGTACTCGAGCAGGCCTGCCGGCAACTCAGCCGCTGGCAGCGCATCGACCCCTCGATGACGGTGGCGGTCAACCTGTCGGTGCGTCAGGTCATGGCCGGCGACATCGTCGGACAGATCAAGGGCGTGCTGACCCGCACCCAGATCCGCCCCGAGAGCCTGTATCTCGAGCTAACCGAAAGCCTGTTCATGCACGGCATCGCCCACTTCGACACGACGCTGGCCGACCTGAAGGACCTGGGGGTCCGACTGTCCCTCGACGACTTCGGGACCGGCTACTCCTCGCTGAGTTATCTGAGCCGGTTCCCCTTCGATGCCGTCAAGATCGACCAAGCTTTCACCCGCGGACTCGGGGCGACCCCCCACGACACGGCGCTCGTCGCGTCCATCGTGTCGATGGCGGAGGCGCGCGGGCTGACGGTGACAGCCGAAGGCGTCGAGGACCAGTCCCAGCTCGACACCCTGAGGGGAATGCGCTGCGACCGTGCGCAGGGTTTCTACCTGGGCAGGCCGATGCCCGCCGACGCGATCACCGACCTCCTCACCCGCTCCCACCGCTGGCAACTCGCGGCCGCACCTCCGCGGGCCGCCAGTCCCCCGATATACGAACACACCCCGGCCCCTGCGGTACCCACCGCTCCCGCCCCCCCACCGCCACCATATATTCGCGCCCCATGCACGTTTACCCGCCGAAGGCCCTCGCGTGATGTCATGCGGCTTCTGCGGACGGGAGAATGACACCGAGTCGCGCTTCTGTATTGATTGCGGCAAGCCGATGAACCCGTCCGCCGCGCGTGTCGGTCCCGCATACGTTCCGTCGCCGTCCGGCGCTCGCGCCCAACCCACGGGCTCTCCGTGCCTCCGCTGCGGCAAACCCGTCACCATTGGCCTGCCCTTTTGCGGCCATTGCGGCACGCGGGTGGCCGGTCAGTCCGAGCCGGGAAGCTGCGGGCAGTGCGGCGCCGCGTTCGCGAAAGGGCTTGACCTGTTCTGCGCCCGATGCGGCCATCGCGTGGGGCAGCGCGTGTCGATCCAGGCAGGCGCGCTCGAACCGGGCGGCACGAAATCCTTCGTCGGCCCAACGGCTACCTCGTCGCTTCCCATGCTCTCGCTCTTGGGCGACGCCGGCGAAGTGATGCAGACGTACACGCTCGATCGCGGCGAGGCGGTGATCGGCCGCGCCGACGCCGATATGAAGTTCGAGTCGGACCAATTCATGTCGCCCGTGCACGCGCGGCTCGATCTCCGGAACGGCGAGCTGGCGCTGCGCGACCTCGGCTCACGGAACGGCACGTGGGTCTTCATTGACCACGACACCAAGCTCACCGATGGCGATCGCCTGCTCATTGGGTCGCAGCTCCTGCGCTTTCGGCGGCTCGGCTACCCGGGACCGCATCCACCGGAGGCCGACTCCACGCGTCGCATGGGGTCAGCGGTACCAACGGTAGACGTCGCCGTACTGGAGCAAATGCGCGCCGACGGCAGTGTGCGCGACACGTTGCACCTGTCGCCCGGACGCACGATTTCGATCGGACGCGAAACGGGCGACTGGACCTTTCCGTACGACTCCACCATGAGCGCGAGCCACGCCGAAATTCGCACCGAGGACAGCGAATTCTTTGTGCACGACGCGAACAGCCGCAACGGTGTGGCCATGGCTGCGCGGGGCGAGCGGTGCGTGAAACCCGGACAGCGAATCCTCGTGGGCGACCAGATTCTACGCGTGGAACAGGTATGAACGGCGCGCTCAAGGTGTGCCCGCAGTGCGGCGCGGAATATCCGGCCAACGCGCGCTTCTGCGAGATCGACGGCAGCGCCCTGCGCGCCGCCGTGGAGACGGGCGACCTCGTTGGGTCCATCATCGCCGAACGTTACTGCGTGCTGAAAAAGCTGGGCGAGGGCGGCATGGGCCAGGTGTACCTGGTGGAGCATGTAAAAATGGGCCGCAAGAGCGCGCTCAAGGTCATGCATCCCGGCATGGTCACGGACATTGACGCTATCAGCCGGTTCAACCGCGAAGCCGCCAACGCCAGCCGCATAAGTCATCCGAACGTGGCCGCGGTGTACGACTTTGGCGAGACGCCGGACGGCATCATCTATCTGGCCATGGAGTTTGTCGACGGACCGCCGCTCACGCAGGTTATCGAGCAGCAGGGCGCACTCCCGCCGCAGCGCGCCGCCGAAATCGTGCGTCAAACGGCCGAAGCCCTGGCCGTGGCGTGCGACATGGGCATTGTGCACCGCGACCTAAAGCCGGACAACATCATGATCGCCCGCACCCGCGACGGCGCCGATCTGGTGAAGGTGGTGGACTTTGGCATTGCCAAGGCGGCCGGCATCGACGCGCAGAAGGTGACCAAGACCGGGCTCGTGGTGGGCACGCCAGACTACATGAGTCCCGAGCAGTTGGCCGGCGACAAGCTCGATGGCCGCAGCGACATCTATTCGCTGGGCCTCGTGGCGTTCAACATGCTCACCGGCACGCTGCCCTTTCCGTCTGACTCGGCGCAGGAATCGATGATCATGCGCCTCACCGACAAGCCCAAGGCGCTGGCGGACATGCGCCCCGGCGTGGCGTGGACAGCCGACGTGCAGGCCGTGATGGACAAGGCGCTGGAGCGGGACGCTGCCCTCCGCTACCAGAACGCCACGGAGTTCGGGCTCGCGCTATACCAGGCAGTGAACCGCATGCCGGCGACGTCGGCCGCCCAGGCTAGCACGCTGGTGATGACGCCGGCCGAGGTTCCGCCGACGCGTGTCTCCAGCGCACCGTCGGCGTTGCCGCGGGCCGGCGGCACGGTTGTGACTGCGCCCCCGCCCCCGCCCACTGTGGCGCAGGGCACAGCGGGAGTCAAAAAGAAGAGTATGGTTCCGATCGTCGCCGGTATTGTCGCTGTAGTGTTGGGGGGGCTGGTGGCATTCAAGACGATGTCGCCGAAACCGGCCGCGCTGGCCGACACGACGCAAGCGGCATCGCCGGCCGCCGTGCCGGCCCGCGACTCGACCGCCGGAATAGCACCCACGTCCAAGACCGGCCTACCCGCATCAACGGTAACGGACGCCGGTGCGGCAGTTGCACCTGCATTCGACCGGCTCGAACAGTTGGCCAAGGATTCGACCACCGCCGCAGACGCGCTGGCACTGGTTGCGGCAGTTCGGGTGTCTACTGATGAGACCAAGGTGCGAGTGGCCTATGTACGGTATCTTGCGAAACTGAGCCTCGGACAAGCCGATGCTTGCAATGAGTTGAAAGCCGTGAGCAGCATCGCGGCCAAGAGCTCCAAAGCCACCGTCATCGCGAGAAACCTCACCGACCTGTGTACCGATTGAGCCTCCCCTCCTGCCCTCGCACGTGCCAGCCATCAACTCATCCACAGTGAGCTCCGATTCGAGCGCGCCAAACGGCGGCGTCATCGTTCACGTCTTTGGACGCACGGACGTTGGCCGCACGCGCGAGCACAACGAAGACGCGTTCGTCGTCGTGGACCTGTCCACCGATAACGCCACGCTCCAGCCGGAGGTCCGCACCCACGCCTCAGGCCCCAAGGGCACGCTGTTCATGGTGGCCGACGGCATGGGCGGCGCCGCGGCAGGCGAGATCGCCAGCGCCATGGCTGTGGAAGTGGTGCTCGAGAATCTGCGCGCCAACTGGCTGCCGAGCCCGGGCGTCACGTCTGACGCGTTCGTGCGGGCCATCAAGCAGGCGACCAAAGCGGCGAACGAAGAGATCAACAGCTACGCGGGCAAACACCCCGAATTTCGCGGCATGGGCACCACGGCCACGATCGCCGGACTGTTCGGCGACACGCTCTATCTCGCACAGGTGGGCGACAGCCGCGCCTACATGGTGCGGAACGGCGTGGCGCAACAGATAACGAAAGATCAATCGCTCATGCAGAAACTCATAGAAGCGGGCGAGCTCACCGAAGCGGAAGCCGAGCAGAGCGAGCGGCGCAACATCATTCTGCAGGCGCTTGGGCCCGAACCCACGATCAAGGTGGACCTCACGCATCAGGGCGTGCGCAGCGGCGATACGCTGGTGCTGTGCAGCGACGGCCTGTCGGGGCAAGTGACCAAGGACGAGATCGCGTCGATAGTGGAGAGCGAGCCGGATCTCACGTCGGTGTGCAAGGCGTTGATCGACCGGGCGAATGCGGTGGGGGGGCCGGACAACATCACGGTGATAGTCGCGCGCTTCGAAGGCCCCACGCTGCAACCGGCGGCCACTGAGGATCACGTTGGGCATCGCGTGTTTCCGCTTCCTGAATCTGGCCAAACGCCCGCCATGGGCGTGGACCGCGTGCTTGATCCGAACTCGCCTACCGAGCCCATGCCCGTGGTGGAGCGGCCGCGGACGACGCGCCCCATTCCACCCAACGGCTCGGCGTCGCCGAAGCGGACGAGCGGCGGCGCGCTGCCCGAGGTGTCGCCGGCGCGGCGCAGCGTGGGCCGGGTGATCGCGATTGGATTGTTCGTGCTGCTCATTGTGGCCGGTGTCTGGTTTGTGTGGAGCCAGCTTATGCCGGCGGCCCGCACCACGACAACGACAGTCCCCGCGTCCAAGCCCTGATGCCAATCGAACTGCGCATCCTCAGCGGGGCGCGGGCGGGCCAGAGCGAGACGTTCGACAAGTCGGCGATTTCCGTGGGCCGCAATCCGGCCAGCGATCTGCGCTTCGACGCCACCGGCGACATCGATGTATCGGCGCGCCACGGTGAGATTCGCGCCGAGGGCGACCGATACGTGGTGCACGATCACGCGAGCACGAATGGCACGTTTGTAAATGGCGAACGCGTGCCGCGCGCCGGCTCGCGCGAGCTGGCCAACGGCGACGTGATTGCGTTCGGCGCGCACGGACCCACGGTATCCGTGCAGATCGGCACGCGGCGGCCCACCACGGAGCGCGTGGCAATTGCCGTGAAGCAGGAGACGCACCGGCTGCGACTCGCCGTGATCACCGCCGTGATCGTGCTCGGCGGATTTGCCGTGGGCGCCTACTGGATGGGTCATCGCGACACCCACGCGCGCGACGCCGAGATCGAGCAGTTGATTGCGTCGAACGAGCAGGCGTCAAAGGAATTTCAGACACGGCTGAGCGCGATGCACGACACCGCGCTGGCGAGCAATCTCCGATTGCGTACGGACAGCCTCACCACCGCCGTGCGCAACGCCCACGGTGCCGTGCAGTCGGCCGCCGCGCAGCGGGAACTCGAGCAGAGTCACGCGCTGCAGAGCAAGTTCAACGAAATGGACCTGCCCGCCGTGCGCGCGGCGAACGATCCGGCAGTGGTGTTGATCATGTTCGAGCAGCACGGAAAGCCTTTTGAAGCCACGGGATTTTCCGTGAGCGCGTCCGGCCTCATTGTGACGAACCGCCACGTAGTGCGCGACAGCGGCGGCGTTTCATCGCGACTGCAGGTGAAGTTCGCCAACACGTCGCGCTGGCTCCGCGCACATTTGGTGAAGACCGCCGACGACGCGAGCGTCGATCTGGCGCTGATCCAGGTGGACGACGCCGGCACTTATCCCGCGGTGAAGGCGATTGCGACGACGGTAGACACGCCGGTGGGCGGCACCATCGCGACTATCGGCTTTCCGCTGGGCACCGATCTCGCCATGGACGGTTCGGGCGACGAGCTGATTGCGCGGACGTCGCTTACCATTGGAACGATCAGCAAGAATGTGCCGAACGTGCTACAGATCGACGCCTTTGCGGCGCATGGATCGAGCGGGAGTCCGGTGTTCGATGGACACGGGCATGTGGTGGGGGTAGTGTGGGGCGGACCGCCGGGCGCCGCAGGGAGAATTGTGTATGCGGTGCCGGCGGGGCGGATTGGGGAGCTGGTTGGACCAAGGGGCTAGGGCTAGGGTCTAGGGTTTAGGGTCTAGGGTCTAGAATTCGCTGCTTGTCGTCCCGCGCGCGACCGGCAACGTCCTCGGCGAAGCGGAGGACCGCCGCCGTGGAAGTTCTAATGTCATTATAAAAGATTCCTCGCGTTCGCCCGGAATGACAGCAGTTCTAGACCCTAGACCCTAGACCCAAGACCCTAGACCCTATGAAGTACTTCTCCCGCCTCCACGTCACCGCCCTCCTCCTCCAATGCGTCCTCGGTGGAATCGCCGCGGGGGTCATTGGATTTCTCATATTGAGGAAATTCGGGACCGTCGGGGATGGGGCCGAGTGGTGGGGGTTCGCTGCGTTCTACCTGGGCGGAGGGCTGGTACTGGCGGCGCGCGTGTGGATGTCCGGCATCGATGTGCGACGGCTCTTCGGGCCGGTGCCGCCGCGGCCGGTGTTCCGGCTCACGATCGTTGCGGTACCCATGATGGCGCTGGCGATCGCCGGATTCTGGTTGCTCTTTTTGCCGCTCGCTTATGTGGCGCCCGGATTCGTGCGGCAGTGGGGGTTAGCGAGTGCCAACATGCGGCCCGTCGTCACGTTGTCCGGGTGGTCCGCGCAATTTCTCGTCGCGGTGGTGATGGCGCCCGTGGTGGAGGAGGTGCTGTTTCGGGGCATCATCCTCCAGCGGTGGGCGGAAAAGTGGGGGACGAGAAACGCGGTGATCGCCAGCTCGGCGTTGTTTGCGCTGGGACACGTCGAGTTGCTGGGACACTTCGTGTTTGGCGTGGTGATGTGCGCGCTCTACATCCGCACCAAAAGCCTGTGGGTGCCAATTGCGACGCATGCGTTGAACAACGGCATCGTGACCGTGAGCACGTTGGCGAGCGTGCTCCAGCCAACGCATGTCGAAGAGCAGCTGACCCTCGAGTCACTCAAGGCGCAGTGGTGGATGGGACCGCTGCTGCTCCTGATCGGCGCGGCGCTGCTGGAGTGGTACCGCAGGCGCTACTGGTCGGACGTCAACCTGCGCGCCCTCCTCACCGGGCAGCTTCCCTACGCGGCCGCCGAGGCATCCGAGGCACCCGAGGCACCCGCCGCGGCCTGACGTCAGCCGGCGGGCGTGAGCTTGCCGAGTATTCGCGCGCCCTTAGCCCCAGTGGCGCGCGGCACATTGGCCGGCACGTGTTCCACGTGGAGATACGCCAGTAGCGCGAACGCTACCGCTTCCTTGGCCTCGCCGTCGAAGAAGCACTCGTCGAACGCGCGCACGCGAATGGGTGCAATGGCTTTGGCAATCGCCGCCACGAGCGTGGGATTTTTCGCGCCGCCGCCGGAGAGCAGAACCTCCTCCACCGGCTCGGGCATGAAGCGGCGATAGGCGTCGGCAATGCTGCGCGCCGTGAGTTCGGTGGCTGTGCGCACCACGTCTTCGTTCGTGCAGGCGGGCATGGCGACGCGGCAGCGGTCGATCAGGGCGCGCACGTAGGCGGCGTCGAACAACTCGCGACCGGTGGACTTGGGCGGCGGGCTGGCGAAATACGGGTGTTGCAGAAGTTCGTCGATCACCGTCGTCAGCGGCCGGCCGACGGCGGCCAGTGCGCCGTCCATATCGTATGAGCGATCTGGAAAGAGTGTTTTAGTAACGGCGTCGATCACCATCACGCCGGGACCTGTATCGAACGCCCGCACGCCGTCCAGCTGGCCGTGCGGCGGCACCACGGACACGTTGCCGATGCCGCCAATGTTCTGCAATGCGCGCCAGCCGTTGCCGGCAAAGAGCATTGCGTCGGCAATCGGCACCAGCGGGGCGCCCTGCCCGCCCGCCGCCACGTCGCGCACGCGGAAGTCGCTCACCACGCTTATGCCGGTGCGCTCGGCGATCACCGCGGCTTCGCCCAGTTGCCAGGTGGAGTGCGGCGCGTCGTGCCAAATGGTTTGCCCGTGCGAGCCGATGGCGCGAACGTCGGCGCGTGACACACCGCTCTCGGCGAGCACCGCAACGGCGGCGTCGGCCAACCAGCTGCCCAAATCGAATCCCAGCCGGCAGTACTCCTGGGCCGAACCGGCGGTGAGCGCGGCGTGCAGACGGCTTCGCTGTTCGGCGCTGTACTCAGTGCCGATGAACGCCAGCAATTCGGTTTCGATTGGGCCGTTGTCGGTGCGGACAAAGCGGACCGCCGCCGCCGAGATGCCGTCAAGCGACGTGCCCGACATGAGACCGATATAGACGCTCACGCTTGCACGGGTGGTGCGGGTGGTACGGGCGGAGGCGGGCGGTTGAGCACCCGGCGGATCACGCCGCCGCCGTCGGTGAGCGCGCGCTCGGCGTCGGCCCGCGACAGGCCAAGGAAGTGAATAACGATAGCCGTCTTCACGAGGCCGCCGCCGGCGTTGAGTAGCGCGCGGGCCCCGTCGCGATCGACGTCGCACACTTCCATGAGGATTCTCTCACTACGATCCTTCAGCTTGTCGTTCGTCGCCCGTAAGTCCACCATGAGGTTGCCGAACGTCTTGCCCAACCGGATCATGGCGCCGGTGGTGATCATGTTGAGCACGAGCTTGGTGGCCGTGCCGGCCTTCATGCGCGTGGAGCCCGTGACGACTTCCGGACCGGTGATCGGCAGAATCACGATGTCCGACACATCGAGCGCCTGTTGCGGCGGCGGCGAGCACGCCACGAGCGCCGTTGCCGCGCCAATGCTGCGCGCATGCGCCAAGGCTCGCAACACGTACGGCGTGGTGCCCGAGGCGGCGATGCCAACGACGAAATCTCCCGCGCGTACGCCATGGGCCGTCAGATCTTCCACCGCGCCCTCGATGCGGTCTTCGGCGCCTTCCTGCGACCGCGTGAGCGCCGCGTGTCCGCCGGCGATGATGCCCTGCACCATGTCCGGATTGGTACCAAAGGTGGGTGGGCATTCCGAGGCGTCGAGCACACCGAGCCGGCCAGACGTGCCGGCGCCGACGTAGAACAACCGGCCTCCGCCGCGAAACGTCTGCTCGGCCTGGGCCACGGCAAGCGCTATAGGCTCGCGCTGCGAGGCCACGGCCAACGCTACCGTCTGATCTTCGGCGTTGATCAAGTCCACGATCTCGAGCGGTGACGCGAGATCGATCTCAGCGGTGCGCGGGTTTCGGCGCTCGGTCAGCCGCGGGTCGATGAACGTCATGTCGCGGGTAAAGTACCCGCGCGCGCGCGCGAGCCGCAACACGAACCACGGCTTGTCACAAAGGAATCTTTGTGCGGTGATCCGCGCGCCATGTGTCCGGTGGGGACCGCGTCATGCATGGGGCCCCGACAAAGAATTGGGGAACCGGGCGTTGGCCCCGTTCCTGGTGACGTCTCACTGCCTAGCGCTCATGCGAATTTCTGGTGTTTTCGCCGCCTCCAGAATGTCCGTCGCCATCGCAGCTATTGCGGTATGCGGCTGCGGCACCAAGGACAACCCGGGGCGCACCGCATCGACCGACACGAACGGCGCGACCACCTCCGTTGCCGGTGAAGTGGCCCTGCCGGCGATGGCCGCGCGCGGCTCCGCCTGGTTGCCGCCGGGCGCGGGCGACGGCGATTGGATGATGCCATCGCGCGATTACGCAGGCACGCGCTACTCGCCGCTCACCGAGATCACCACCGCCAACGCCGGCCAGTTGCAACTCGCCTGGACGTTTGCCGATGGCCAGTCAACGTACGGGCACGAAATGACGCCGCTCGTCGCCGGCAACACCATGTACATCGTGTCGCCGTTTCCCGACAAGGCGTTCGCCATTGACCTCACCAAGCCCGGCGGCCCGCTCAAGTGGAGCTTTTCGCCGAATCCGTCACCGATCGCCATTGGCAAAGCCTGTTGCGACGCCGTGGTGCGCGGCGCGGCGCTCTATGACGGAAAGCTCATTTACAATTTGCTCGACGACCACACCATTGCGGTGGACGCCGCCACGGGCAAGGAGCTCTGGCGCACGAAGATGGACAACATCGAGAACGGCGGCACCATGACCATGGCGCCGCTCGTGGCCGACGGTCGCGTCTATGTTGGGAACTCGGGCGGCGAAATGGGCGTGAAGGGGTGGCTGGCCGCGCTGGACGTGAACACGGGTAAAGAGTTGTGGCGTGCCTACAGCGTGGGACCCGACTCGATGGCGCGCATCGGATCGGATTTTCATCCCTTCTATTCGTGGATGCGCGGCAAGGACCTGGGCGTAACCACCTGGCCCGCCAATGCCTGGAAACACGGCGCCGGTGCGCCGTGGGGTTGGGTGACGTACGACCCCGACCGCCATTCCGTCTACTACGGCACAAGCAACACCGGACCGTGGAACGCCGACCAGCGGCCGGGACTCAACCTCTGGACGAGCGGCGTGTTTTCCCGGTCGGCCAGCGACGGCATGGCGCAATGGGCTTACGTGTTCACGCCCCACAACGAATGGGATTATGACGGTGTGAATGAGAATATTCTCGTGGACCTGCCAGTCAACGGGCAGACCCGAAAAGTGATGGTGCAGTTCAACCGCAACGGCTTCGCCTACACCATCGACCGGGCCACCGGCGAGGTGCTCGTGGCCAAGCCATTCGCCCACGAGAACTGGGCATCGGGCATTGATCCCACCACCGCAATGCCGGTGTTGGTGCCCGAAAAGGAAACGGTGCCCGTGGGCCGCTGGGTGCGCGACATCTGTCCGGCGGACATCGGCGCCAAAGACTTCCAGCCATCGGCGTTCTCTCCGCGCACCGGCCTGTTCTACGTCACCGCACAGAACATCTGCATGGACTACAAGGGCCGCGAGGTGAGCTACATCGCGGGCACCCCGTACTGGGGCGCCCAGATGACGCGCCACGTGGGGCCTGGCGGGAACTACGGTGAATTCATCGCCTTCGACGCCGTGACAGGACGCAAGGTGTGGGGAATTCCCGAAGCATTCCTCACCTACAGTGGCGCACTCGTCACCGCCGGCGATGTGGCGTTCTACGGCACCGTTGACGGCTGGTTCCGCGCCGTTGATGCGCGCAGCGGCAAGGTGCTGTGGTCGCGAAAGCTCGGGTCAGGCATCATCAGCGCGCCCATGACGTACCGAGCGCCGGACGGCCATCAGTACGTCGCGGTGGCCGCAGGCGTGGGCGGCGGCGCAATGACGACGTCCAGCCAACCGGGTTTTCCCCCGCGCGGCGACACGTACTACGTGTTCGCACTCGGCAACGCGATTCCGAGCACGCCGGCGCCGTCCACCAAACCGGGGGCACCATGACGCGCGCAGCAGTGGCGGCTGTTGCCGTCCTGATCGCAGCCACGGCATGCCAGCGTGACTCGCAGCAACTCCGCGGCGCAGGTGCGGGCGACATCTCCGTACCGGGGCAGGATTCCATGGTCGGTGTCACCGACACCACCGGGTTGCCTGCCGAGGGCGTGCTGTCGCACGTGGCCATTGGCGACATTGCCGGCGTGGGTAACAACACGCTCGACGCCACCATTCGCAGCCCGTTCGGCGGCAATGCGTCGGCGATCCGCGAGGGCGGGGAGGAATTCGAGAAGATGAATTGCGCCGCCTGTCACGGGTACGACCTCAAGGGCGGCATGGGGCCTAATCTCACGGACACGTACTGGCGGTACGGCGGCTCACCGGCCGACATCTACAAAACGATCTTTGAAGGGCGGCCGCAGGGCATGCCCGCCTGGGGGCGTACGCTCACCCCCACGTTGATCTGGAAGCTCGTGGCGTACATCGAAGCGCAAGGTGGTGCCTTTCCCGCGGCGCTCGCAGATAGGGCGCGCCAGGGTGACGTGGGCGACCACGACACAACGTCGGGCAGCACAATGAAGGGACGCAACAGTGCGCCATGAGCGGCAGATCGCCGGCGTGCGGATCGCAGCGCTTGGCGTCGCGTGCATGTCGCTGGTGGCAGGGTGCAACGGCACGTCGTCGTATCTCGACGCCACGGGCACCACAGGGGCTGAACAAGCAACGTTAGGTTGGTGGGTCACCGGCGCGTCCTGCGCGGTCGTCGCAATCGTGGGCTTGGCGATTCTCGCGGCCATTGCGCGGCATCGCGGTGAAGTCAACGATCCGCGCGACTCGATGACGCACGGTACGACGCCGCCGGCCGACATGGCGCGGCGCGACATTCCCGGTGGCCTGCGGTGGATCTACGTCGGCGTCGGCGTGACGTTCGTCGTGCTCTGCATCACGCTCGCCGGCATCCTCGTGGTGCTGAACGACACGAGTCATCCGCCGCGCACGCCGTCGCTCGTTATGGACGTGACGGCGCATCAATGGTGGTGGGAGGTTCGCTACAGCCAGGTCGGCCAGCCGAACCTGAGCTTCGTCACCGCCAACGAAGTGCACCTGCCTATTGGTGTGCCGGTGCGAGTACGACTTCGTTCCGCCGACGTGATTCACAGCTTCTGGCTGCCGCAGATCGCCGGTAAGACCGACGTGATCCCCGGCCAGACCAACGAGATGTGGGTGGAAGCGCAACAACCCGGCATCACGCGCGGCATGTGCGCCGAGTATTGCGGCTTGGAGCACGCGATGATGGGCATGGTGGTAACCGCCGAATCGCCGGCCGCGTTCAATGCATGGACGCAACAGCGGCGCGCGGAAGCGGCAACACCCACGGATCCGCAGGCGCTGGCGGGAGCAGTGGTATTCACGCGTTCGTGCGGGGCGTGCCACACGGTGCAAGGCTCCGACGCACTCGGCGTTGCGGGACCAAATCTCACGCACGTTGCGTCGCGGACAATGATCGGCGCCGGTGCGCTCGCGAACACGCCGAACAATCTGCGCCGGTGGATCGTGAATGCACCAGGGATCAAAGCGGGCGTGCGCATGCCGGCCACGCAGCTCACCGCCGGAGAGCTCAGCGCGGTGGTGACGTACCTCCAGACTCTTCATTGAGAACCTGACCCGTGACCGCTCCCGCGATCGAACAGCCGAACGTCGCCCGACTTCAGCGCGAATGGGAAACCACGCCCGGTTGGCGCGGCGTGTTGTCCACCGTGGACCACAAGACCATCGGCATCCGCTATCTGGTGACGGCGATCCTGTTCCTGGTCATCGGTGGAATTGAAGCGCTGATAATGCGCACGCAGCTCGCGGTGAGCGGCGAGCATCTCGTGTCTGCCAACGCCTACAACGAGCTGTTCAGCCTGCACGGCGTGACGATGATCTTTCTCTACGCCGCGCCGGTGCTGTCGGGCTTCAGCAATTATCTGTGGCCACTTATGCTCGGCTCGCGCGACATGGCGTACCCGCGGCTCAATGCGCTGTCGTACTGGACATATCTCGTGGCCGGGATTTTTCTGTACACGAGCATTCCGTTGGGGGCGGTGCCCAACGCCGGATGGTTCGACTACGTGCCGTACGCCGCGCGCCAGTACAACCCGGGCATGAACATCGACTTCTACGCGCTGTCGTTGTTGCTGCTCGCCGTGTCCACCACCGTAGGCTCGGTGAACTTCATCACCACGCTGTTCAAGACACGCGCACCTGGCATGTCGCTGAACCGATTGCCGATCATCGTGTGGGGCACACTCACGGCGTCGATCTCGAATCTGTTCGCGTTACCGGCGCTGAGCGCAGCGGTGATCATGCTCTTTCTCGACCGCCGGTATGGCACGCGCTTCTTCGACGCGAGCGCCGGCGGCCATCCCCTGCTCTGGCAACACCTGTTCTGGATGTTCGGCCATCCGTGGGTGTACATCGTGGTGCTGCCGGCCATGGGCATTGTGTCCGATGCGCTGCCCACGTTTTGCCGACGGCCGCTGGTGGGCTACACGTTCGTTGCGTTGGCCACCGTGACCACGGCGCTGCTGGGATTCGGCGTGTGGCTTCATCATATGTTCGCCGTTGGTATTCCACCGCTCGCGCTCGCATTCTTTGGCGGCGCCAGCGTGTTCATCACGATTCCGAGCGCTGTGGCGGTGTTCGCGTGGTTGGCCACCTTGTGGGACGGGCGACCGTGGTATCCGGCAGCGATGAAGTTCATTGTCGGATTCATTCTGCTGTTCGTCATCGGCGGGGTGTCGGGCGTCATGACGGCCGCCGTTCCATTCGACCTCCAGCTCACCGACACCTACTTCGTGGTGGCGCACCTGCACTATGTGCTGGTGGGCATCAACGTCTTTCCCGTGATTGCCGGCGTGTACTACTGGTTCCCGAAGTTCACCGGCCGGCTGATGAACGAACGGCTCGGCACCTGGAATTTCTGGACGATGTTCATCGGCACGAACCTGCTGTTCTTTCCCATGCACATAGTGGGACTGCTCGGCATGCCGCGCCGAATCTATACCTATCCGGCCGGCCTGGGCTGGGACGTTTATAATTTGCTCGAGACCGTGGGCGCGTTCGTCTTTGCCGCCGGGGTGCTGATGTTCGCGGTGAACGTGTGGCGCAGTCGAACGCGTGGCGCCATCGCCGGCCCCAACCCGTGGGATGGGCCGACGCTCGAATGGAGCGTGCCGTCGCCGCCGCCGCCGTACAACTTCGCTACGCTGCCTATTGTCGCGAGTCGCCATCCCCTGTGGGAGAGTTGGCTGCAGGAAGGATCCGGTCGCACGGTGCTGTCCGGCGGCCCGCAACTTCTTGACGGCCGCGAAACGTTCGCCACTACGCCGCTCGACGCCGAGCCGTCGGCGATCATGCGCATGCCCGGCGACAGCTATCTGCCGTTCGTCCTTGCGGCATTTCTGGCGGTTGTCGCTTACGGATTGTTGTTCGGACTGCTCTGGCTGGCCGCCGCTGGTCTCGTTGGCGCCATGGCAACGACGATCGCGTGGCTCTGGCCCGACGCGGCCACCGCGTTCGCGGGATTCGTGGACACGCAACTCGGCGACCTGCCCGTTGGCACCAGCGGTGCGCGCAGTGTGGGCCGCTGGGGGATGATCGCCGTAGTCGCCACCGAATCGGCGTTCTTCGCCTATTTCTTGTTCAGCTATTTCTATCTGTCATCCATGTCGAGCAACCCGTGGCCGAGCTCGACGCCGAGCCTCGCACTGCCGCTCGTCAACACGGGGATTTTGCTCACGAGCAGCGTCACCGCCATTTGGGCCGAGCGCGGTATTCAGCGCAACGCTCAGACGCGGCTGCGCGCCGGCCTCGCCATGTCGATTGGGCTCGGCGTGCTCTTCCTGGCGTTGCAAGTTGTAGAATACAGTCGAGAACCGTTGTCGCCGACGCACGACGCGTATGGTTCGCTGTTCTATACGATCACGGGCTTTCACGGCGCGCACGTGTTCATTGGGCTCGTGATGCTCACCGTGGTTCTCGTGCGCGCCATGCGCGGACATTTCACGGCCGGCCAACACGAAGCGGTGAGCAACGCGACGTTGTACTGGCACTTCGTAGACGCCGTATGGCTTGCGGTGTTCACGACGCTGTACGTCACTCCACACCTGCGCTCGTGATGACACATCCAGCGCCGTCGCGGACTTGGGTTCCGCTGGCCGGTCTGTGGTTCGGTCTGTTCGGCGCGCCGGCCGCCTGGGCGATTCAGACGATCGCCAATCTGGCGCTTGCGTCGCACGGTTGCTTTCCGCGCATGGTCCCGCTGTCCGCGCCGACTACTCCCGGACTGCGCGGCATCGTGTTCGCGATCAGCCTTGGCGCGCTTGCCGTGGGCGTGGCGGCAATGAGCGTGGCGCTGCGCAATTGGCGCCGGACGCGGGGCGAGCACCAGGAGCATACCGGCCGCGGGCGCAAGCACGCGCCCAGTGCGGCACTGGCCGAGACGGGCGAGGGTCGCACGCGGTTCATGGCGTTTGCGGGAGTGTTGGCGAGCGTGACGTTCGTTGCGGCGACCGCGGCGCAGATTGCGGCCATCCTCCTCGTGTCGCCCTGCATGAGTTGACGATAATACTATTGTCATCCCAAGCGAGCGAAGCGAAAGAGGGATCTTCTGTCCCTGCCCTATAGATGGCTATAGAGCAAGGATGGAAGATCCCTCACTACGTTCGGGATGACAGCGGAGCAGTTAGGCCCGAACGGTTGTCGCCGAGTTAAGACGAATGACGATGCTCGAGCCCTGATCGATGCATCCCTGATAGTTCGCCGTGGCCGACGCCGCCGCGGCACCACCGGCTGCACCCACCGCGCCGCCAATGATCGTGCCCTTGGTGCTCTTGCCAAGGATCCGGCCGGCAATGGCGCCAATAATGGCACCAGTAGCCACCTTCTGGATGTCCTTGGACTGGGGCTCGTCACGCACCCGCGACACTGACGCCGACTGCACGCTCGCATCCACCGGGTAAGTGCGCCCGCCGAACGACACCGAGTTCACCGCGAACTCCATGATGATCTTGCCATTGGCGTTTTCGCTGCGCGTGAGCTGCGTCACAGTCATGTTCACCGTGGCGCCGGCAGGAATCACTGCGCCGTTCGAACCCTGCACCGAGTTCTCCACCGTGGCCGTGACGTGATCACCGATCGCGTTGGTGTTGGTGCAGATCTTGGAGCCGGCGGTGGTGTTCAGCGTGGAGCCTGCCGCGATGGTGCCCACCGATCCGCCACCATTGGCTCCGGCATTCGCCGCGCCGCCGGGGTTGGTGGTGCGCGTGTTACCGTTCGACGTCGTCACCGGCTTGGGCGCAGGCGCCGGCGCACGCGGCTCAGGCTTGGGCTCAGGCGTGGTTCTGCGCGGCGTAGTCCGTGCCGGAGTGCTCCGTGTCGGCTCCCGTGTGACAGCCGCGGGGGCCGGCGTGGTAGCCGGAACGTCTTTCAACTGCGGCTGCGAGGTGGAATCGCGATTCGCCATCGCGAGATCACGATTGAGCGTTGAATCTGCTCCGAGCGCCAAACTGTCCGGTCCCTTTTTGTCGGCGCTGCTACAAGCGGCAAACAAGGTGACCAATGCGAGGAAAGCGGGCGCTCCAAGACGGCGGGTATATTTCGACATGGGAAGTCCTCCTGGAGTATTGCTGAGCAGGTCGCAAGCCATATGCCAACGATGAGCTCCCTTCGACGGTTGATACCGTATTACCGCCCGTACAGGCGGGATGTTGCAATTGGGCTCGTGCTCGTGATCGCGTCGGCGGCGTTCTCGAGCTTGGTGCCCTGGTTTCTGCGCCGCGCGCTGGACGGCATTCGCGCTGGCGCGCCGGTGCGCGCGGTGTGGATTCTCGCCGCCGCCATGATCGGTGTGTCGCTGATCGGCGGCGTGGGTCGGTTCTGGATGCGCAGCCTCCTGAACGGCGTGAGCCGGTGGATCGAATACGATTTACGACGCGACCTCTTCGCGCGCCTCGAGATCGCCGATCCAACTTACTACGCCAGCATGCGTACAGGCGACATCATGGCGCGGCTCACGAACGACCTGAGCGCCGTGCGCATGGCCGCCGGCCCGGCCATCATGTACCTCACGAACACAATCGCCGGCGGGGCATTTGCCCTGGCGTTCATGATCGCCATCTCACCGCGCCTCACGCTCATTGCCGCCTTGCCGTTGGCGTTGCTGCCGGCGCTCGGCCTCGTGCTGGGCCGCCAGATTCACAAGCGCTTCGAGGCCGTTCAGTCACACTTTAGCGATCTCACCACGCTGGCGCAGGAAAATCTCGCCGGCGTGCGCATCGTGCGCGCCTTTCGCCAGGAACACGCCGAGATCGAGCGCTTTGCCGCCCTCAACGAGGGCTACCTGGAAAAGAACATGCGGCTCGCGCAGCTGTACGGCATCATGCAGCCGGGCTTCTCGATCTTTGGTGGACTGGGCATGGTTGTCGTCCTCTGGCTGGGTGGCCGGTTCGTGGTGAACGGAACGATCAGCGTTGGCAGTTTCGTGGCGTTCGGCATGTATCTGGGTATGCTCACGTGGCCGCTGATTGCGCTCGGCTGGGTGATCAACCTGTTCCAGCGCGGCGCCGCGTCAATGACGCGCCTGCTCGACATCCTCGACGCGCAGTCGCGCCTGGCCGAGCCCGCGCGGCCGCGCACGCTCCCGCCCGCCGCGAGCGGCCGCTCGCTCGAGTTTAGAAATGTTGGATTCCATTATCCTGTTGAGAGCGGCGATCACACGCGCTGGGTGCTACGGAACATCAACTTCACGGCTACGGCGGGCGCGACGATTGGCGTGGTGGGCGCAACGGCGAGCGGCAAGAGTGCGTTAATGGATTTGGTGCCGCGGCTGTTCGATCCGCAGGAAGGTGAGATCCTGCTCGACGGCGTCCCGATTCGCGAGCTGAGTCTCGCCACGCTGCGCCGGGAGATTGGCTACGTGCCTCAGGAGAGCTTTTTGTTCAGCGATACGATTGGGAGCAATCTGGTGTACGGCGCGCACAACGACGAGGCGGGCGCGTGGGCGGCGGACATTGCGCAGTTATCAGAGACGATCGAAAACTTTCCCGGCGGGTACGACACCGTCCTCGGCGAACGCGGCATCAACTTGTCTGGTGGGCAGAAGCAGCGGGCGTCGTTGGCCCGCGCACTTGCACGAAAGCCGAGCGTCGTGCTCCTGGACGACGCCCTTTCGGCCGTGGACACCCATACCGAAGCCGAAATCCTCCGGTCGCTACACACGGCACTTGCCGGGCGCACGGCGCTCATTGCGTCGCACCGCGTGAGCGCCATTCGGGACGCCAGCTGGATCATTGTGCTCGACGAAGGGCACATAGTGGAGCAGGGCCGGCATACCGAGTTGCTGGAGCGGGGTGGGCGCTACTGGGCGCTGCTCAATCGCCAGCAGTTGGAGGATTCGATCGAGTCGGACGATGTCAGCGAGTTGGCAGAATCAGCAACAGAGGGTACAATACCGGCATGACCCGTGTTGAGATCGCTGTAGACGCAAAATCGCCGACGCCGCCCACCAGCGTGGATCGGTCCTCAGGCCTCGAAGCACAGCTCAAAGAGGCGATGGTCGAGATTGCCGAACTGCGCGCCCGCGATGCGCTCAAGACGCAATTCCTCGCCAACATTTCGCACGACCTGCGGACGCCGCTCACCGCGGTGATCACGCACGCCGAAATCCTGCGCGACGGAATCCTCGGCGACATGTCGGCGCGGCAGATGGACAGCGTGCGGGGCATCATTGCCGGCGGACGGCAACTGCTCAACCAGGTAGGCGAAATCCTGACATACGCACGCGGCGCGGCCAATCAGCTCACGCTGGTCAACAGCCGCTTTGCAATTCGCGACGTGCTCGAACAGGTGAGCGGGTTGAGCGAGTCGCTGCTCGAAAAGAAGCAGATCAATCTCACGATCGACGTGTCCAGTGACGTGCCGCCGATCATGGCCGACCGCGAGAAGATCCGGCACGTGGTTGGCAATCTGTTCGGAAACGCCATCGAGTTCACACCCACCGACGGCCACGTGTGGTTGCGGGCGAAGTGCGGAACCGGCGCCAACGCCTCGTGCATCGTGGTGGAAGTCGGCGACTCGGGCGTTGGCATTGCAGCGGAGCATCACGATCTGATCTTCCGCGAGTTCGCGCAGGTAGACTCCACGCCCTCGCGGTCGCATCACGGCACTGGACTCGGCTTGACTATCGCCCGGAAGCTCGTGGAGCTGCACGGGGGCCGTATCTGGGTGGAGAGCAACCTTGGCGAGGGCAGCCGGTTCTTCTTCACCGTGCCGTTCGAGCAGCCCGAGTAGCGAGCCGCGGTCGTGAGCGATCAGGCGCACGTTCTCATTGTCGAAGACAACGAGCTGGTGACGTCGGCGATGAGCATTCTCTTCGAGAGCGCCGATCGCCGCGTGTCGACGGCCGCCACGATCGCCGAAACGCTGGGCGTCGCCAAGTCCGACCCGGCGAAGCTTGTGCTTCTAGATCTCTCATTGCCGGACGGCGACGGGCTCACGCTCGTGGAGCCACTTCTCGCCGCCGGATGCGAAACCGTGATCGCCCTCACCGGCCACGACGACCCTGAGACCCGCGCGCGTTGCCTGGCGGCGGGTTGCGCCGACGTGTTTGTGAAGCCCGTGCCGGCGCGAGAGCTGTTGCGAAAAAGTGCCGAGTGGCTCGACCGCTAGTGTCATCCCGAGCGCACGCGAGGGATCTACCGTCGCCCGTCTTGTGACCGCGGCCGCTGAACCGCCGCTCGGGACGTCATAACGATTATGAAACGGAAGACTGCACGGATCTGACGGACAGCTGAACGGAAAAAGCAAAAGCGAAGGCTGAATGGCTCCGGGGCACGATCGTTTCAGCGTGGTCGGATCGAGGCCGTTTCCGTTTTGTTGTCCGTTCAATCCGTGCTTTTTTCCGTAGTCCAAACGTTACGGCTTCCCGAGCGGCTTCCGAACCGAACTACAGAAACTTCCGTAGCACATCCGGCGTCCACCCCTGCAAGGCATTTGTAATGGCGACGAGATGGGTGAGTCCCAGGGCTAGTTGAAAAAAAGGTGATGCCGCGGTACAAGAGTGTGAATCCGGCCAAGGATCTCCACTCGTTCCCGAGGACACCACCCATGACAAGAGTACGACAGAAGGCGACGAAGGACCAGACACTCGCACCGGCGGCGCAACAGGCCATGCCGATCGATGACGGCACACTGACCACGCCGACGGCCGTGGCGATGATTCAAGCGCTGATTCCGCTGGGCCTGCGCGCGGTCGAGGACCCGTTGCTCGCCGAAGTGACGGCGTTGGCGGGCCCGCGGTACGCCCACGACGATGCGCATCCCGACATCGCGCGCTGGGGCAAGCAGGCAGGGTCGATCTATCTCGCCGATCAGAAGCTGCCGATCAGCGTGCCGCGCGTCCGCGACCGGCGCGCGGGATGCAAGATTCGGCTGGCCACCTATGCCCAGCTCCAACAGCCACGCGCGTACGATGTCGGGCTCTTTCGGCGCGTACTGGGCGGGCTCTCGTGCCGTGACTACGAGGCCGCGGCGGAGGCGGTCCCTGAAGCGTTCGGCTTGGCGCGCTCCAGTGTGTCGCGGCGGTTTGTGCGCGCGAGTGCGACCGAGTTGCGCCGGCTGCAGGAGCGGCGCTTGGATGATGCGGAGTGGCTCGTCTTGGTGCTCGACGGCAAGACGTTCGCTGGCGATCAACTCGTCATTGCCCTGGGCGTGACGGCGACCGGCGAGAAGCGGGTGTTGGGCCTCGTGCAAACGGCGAGCGAGAACAAGCGCGTGCTCGCGAGTTTCCTGCGCGAGCTCGGCGAGCGCGGGTTTCCGCTCGATCGGCCGTTGTTGGCGGTGCTCGACGGCGCGAAGGGACTCCGCGCGGCGGTGCGCGAGGTGTTCGGCGAAGTCCCCGTGCAGCGCTGCCAATGGCACAAGCGCGAGAACGTCGTGAGTTACCTCGCCAAGCACGATCAACCGACGTGGCGTCGAAAACTGCAGGCCGCCTATGCGCATCCCACCTATGCCGACGCGAAGCGTGCGCTCGAGCGGCTGCATCGCGAGTTGCGGCTCGTCAACGAATCCGCGGCAGCGAGCCTCGCCGAAGGCTTTGAGGAAACGCTCACGCTTCACCGCCTGAACGTGTTTCCGGAACTCGGCGTGAGCCTCAAGACGACGAACCTGGCCGAGAGTGTGATGGCGCGCCTCGAAGCGAAGACGCACCGCGTCACGCGCTGGCGGACGAGCTATCAGAAGCTCCGGTGGTGCGCGGCCGCACTGACCGCGATGGAACGACAGTTTCGCCGCGTGAAAGGCTATCGCCATCTCCCCTTGCTGAAGCAGGCGCTGTACGGCGAACTGACCACCACCAAATCCGCTGCGGCGTGAGCCGCATTTCCAGCGGCAGCACCTGATTTTCAACTAGACGCGGGACACTCTCCGACGAGATAGTTCGTCATCATTAGCACGGCGACCACCACGAGCACGGCGCCGGAGATGCGGTTCACCCACACCATCTTGCTGCGCAGGATCTGGAACGCCGACAGAAAACGCTCCATCGCCAACGCGGCGAGCACGAACGGAACCGCCAGGCCAAGGGAATAGGCGCCGAGCAGGATCACGCCGCGTGACAGGTCGCCGGAGTCGGAATTCAACGGTCGGGTACGTCAGTCGGGCGCGGTACGGAGAACAACTGCAAGAGTCGCGTAGGATTTCAATTCTGTCCACGAGGAGTAAGCCCAGATTTGTTCGACCGCTTTCACCCGCAGCCGGGCAACTCACGGCTCGGGGTGCGTCGAATAGCGTCGTATCTCCCCGCTCGGCATATTGAGCGGGCCGCCGGCACTGCTGGGCACAGCCCGCGAGATGGATCTCGCGACTAGCGCGGCGATCACGCGCGCAATCCTGCGATCGGCAGAGTCTAATCGGCGCGTTTGCCGATCTCACCTGCGTCCTTCGGTTCATGCCACGACGCGCATCATTGCGCTGATCGCCCACAACTTACGCGTCCATGACTGGGTGCGAGCGTCCGCGGTATTCCGGACGGCGATGCCGGTTCCGCCGCACGCTTGGCGCGGGCGATGCCATCGGTTCCGCGCGGCAGAACGAGCACTCCAGTGCCGCAGCATGCGTAATTTGCAACAATCACTAATACTTAGCGACTCAACGGAGCTCACGTTGTTGTGTAATGCCTCAGCTGGAACTGGAGTGTCCCCCTTGTAGAATTGTGCACGGAGGACA
>JBEPWA010000066.1:0-22942 GCA_041690755.1 Gemmatimonadaceae bacterium
ACGCGACGCCGATGAGACTCATCCACGCCCACTTCATGTGCCAGCGATTGAGACAGCTCGAGCAGTCATAGGCCTTTTTTCGCACCGGATGGCGCGACAGCTGGTCGAGAAATCCACCCACGGCGTGTCGCATGGAGTGGCAACCAAGCGTGTAGAAGGTCAGCAGCACCACGTTGAGCGTGAGCACGAGTGTGCCCACTCCAATGCCGAAGTGCTTTACGCCGGTGGCGTCCGTGAACCACAGCGCATCCCAGGCGTCGTGCGCCAGGAAAAACAGGAACAACACCGCGATGTACATGAAGTAGCGGTGGATGTTCTGCATGATCAGCGGAAACGACCGTTCGCCCAAGTAGCTGGAGCGTGCCTCGCCCACCGCGCAGTTCATGGGGTCCGCCCAGAACGCCTTGTAGTACGCGCCACGGTAGTAGTAGCAGGTGAAGCGGAACAGGCCCGGAAAGGGCAGGATGATCAGCGCCGGCGAGAACGGAAGGAGGCCAGGCCACCATCCCGGCTTGGCGCCAAACCAGGCCGTTTGCGCGTCGCCGAACAGTTCCGGCGAATAGAAGGGCGACAGGTACGGGCCAAACCTGTAATGAGCATTCTGGAATGCCGCCCAGGTGGCGTAGACCACGAAACTGCCAAGGATGACGAAAACGACAAGGGGCTGAAGCCACCACGCGTCGCGCCGCATCGTTCCACCAAAGCCCCGATGAAGGAGGGGGAGCGGTGCATGAGCCATAGGATCAGGGGCTGAAGGGCCTGAATCGGTACTCCGGTTGGCGCGGATAATGGACTCCCAATGAGCGGCCGCGTCAATGCCGCGGCTGGCAAGAATGCCCGCGCGGCCCACGAGCTGAACGGTCGCACAGCAAACCGGAACGTCGCACACAGGCCGGTTACGTCGCTAATCGGGCCCCTCACGGGTATGCGCTGGACGTTCCAGCGGGCCGGCGTTCCACTGCGCCGGATCCTGCCGATAGAACGAACGCAACTCCCCGTAGAGCAGCGCGTGCCTGGCCAGCAGTTCGCCGGGTCGTTCGAAAAACGACTCCGTCGCCACCGCGAAGAACTCCGTTGGGTTCGTCGCTCCGTACTGGTTCAGGAATGACGGCTGGCCTTGGTCGCGCTCGAGACGCAGCTGGTCGTACGCAGCGCCGAGCACACTCGTCCACGAGGAGTATTGCGCGGGCGAATCGAGCACGGGTGTTCCGTCCACCACGAAGTCCTCGAAGTCCAACTGATGCGCGAACTCGTGAAACACCACGTTGACCCCGTCGTGGAAATGTCGCGCGCCGTGCAGCGCCGCGTCCCACGCCAACACGAGCGCGCCAAGCCGCGGCGCGGTGTGGCCGAGCACCACGGAATCCTGTTCCTCAAAACCTCCCTCGCCAATCTGCCCACCGCCCGGCAGGACGTAGGTCGTGGGATAGATCAGGATGGAAGTGAGGCGCGGGTAGTAGTCCGTTTCGCGATGCAGCAGCAGCACGGCGGCCTGCACAGCGATAGTGACCCGTATTTCATCAGTGAGCTCGAGTCCGCCGCAGCCCTCGAAGTGTTTCTCGGCGAGAAGCACCGACGTGTGCCCGAGCAGTTCCCGCTGATCGTCGGCTGACAGCCTGTGGAACAGGTCCACGTTCCGTTCGATTACCGCTCGCCATGCGTCGGGGAACGGCTGTGCGCGCAGCGACTCACGACGGTGTCGTTTGAAATGCCACATGCCAATACCTCTCGAACCTGAATCCCCGCCGACGCCAGCTGATTACCGCCGCCACTCCTGCACAATCCGCGCGCTCTTGATGTAATCGAGCTTTGGCCAGCCGGCCGTGAGATAGACGTTGCCCTTGGTCATGATCGAGTCCTGGGACGGACCCTCGCGTCCGAACTGCGAACCGCTGCGTGGCGCGGAATCGCCGTAGCCCGAATACAGCGAATCCACCACCGCCATTCCGGCAATGACCTCGGCGATGGGCGGAAACCCACCCGTGGCCAGCGTATCAAGCTTGGGGTTGTTGGCCAGGTTCACGAACAGTTGCACCGATCGCGTGCCAGGCCCGCCTCGCGCATAGGCAATCGTGCCACGCACGTTCCCGTGACGCACCGGCTCGTCCGCAATGCAGCGAATCTTCCACGCCGCGTTGACCTTGGGGTCGCCCGTGAGCCCGAACTGCGCGACAAATCCTTTCACGACTCGGAAAAAGCGATCGCCGTCATAGTGCTTGGCGTTGACGAGCTGGTAGAACCGATCGACGCCAATCGGCGCCCACTGCTTTCGCGCCATGACGTCGAAGCGCCCGCGGCTCGTTTCGAACGCCACCACAAAGCTGTCCGGCACCGCCACGTTGGGATCGGGATGTTCTTCCCTGCAACCGAACAGCTGCGGCATGCACGACGTGGTCGTGATTGCAGCCAGCAACAGGAGAATATTTTGGCGAAGCTTAAACGTCACGGATCGTCGCACCGGCTAAGGCTTGGAAGGATTGCCGATGCGAACCGCTTTTGCCGGTTGCGGCGGGCCCGCGGTGATGGCGTCCGAAACACGCTCGCGCTGGTGGTCGTTAATGCTCGTCAACAGGCCGATGACGTTCACGGATTGAATGAGCGTCCGTTCACGCTTCATCGTCTGCGGCGCAGTGGCGTTCACAAAATCTGCGCGATTGAGCTTGGCGGCAGCGGCAATGCGCGCCGCGGAATCGGCATAGATGTGCAGCTCGAGCGTGGCGATCTGCCCGATCTTGAGCATCACCGGCGTACCGCCCAGCGCTTTCTCCTGCGGCTCGGCGCCGGAGTCCGTCCGCGCGGCGAGGCCGGCACGGTTGATGTGATCGAGCAGCGAGCACTCGGCCCATTGTCCCGTCGCCGGGCAACCCGATGCCGCCGCCGCCGCCGGCAAATCCGCTGCGACGTTCGCCACCGGTGGCGGCGGCACGTCGGATTTGGAGCAGGCCGCGACACACAGAGCGCCGAACAGGAACCCGATCGTTCTCATACCGCAAATACCTCGTGGACAGCGTTGAATGCGATGCCGTTACGCATCCGTGGACAATGCAGGATCGTACACCGGCTCCGCAACGCCCTGACGCCCCACGATCGCCGCCACCACGAGGTCGCCTGTCACGTTGGTCATCGTTCCCACCAGATCGGGAATGGTGTCCGCTGCGATCAACAAAGCAATGCCTTCGGGTGGAATCCCGTACGACACGAGCAGCGGCGCCAGCAACAGTTGCGCGCCCTGCGGTACGCCCGGAATCGTCATGCTCAGCGCCACGGCCGTGATCGCGAGCGTCACGAGCGACCCGGTGCCTAACGTCACTCCATACAACTTCGCCAGGAACAGCGTACCGATCATCCAGCTGATCGGCGTCGCCACCTTGAACGTGGACACGGACAGCGGCAGCACGAAGCCCGTCACCGGCGCCGACAGACGAAGCGCAGTGCCGGCCTCGATCAACGCGGGCAACGATGCCAGCGACGAGCTGGTGCTCAACGCCACCGCCTGCGGCGCCACGGCCGCGCGCGTGAACCAACCGAGAGGAATGCCGCCGATCATCGAGGCGAGCGGGTAGAGCAGCAGCGCGAACAACACCAACGCCGCCGATATCGCCGCGACGTAATACACCATCGCCCCGGCCAACGACACGCCCACTCGGCTCGCCGCGCCCACCACGAGCGCAAAGATGCCGATCGGCGCCACCCCAATGATCCAGTCAACGATCCGCGTCATTGCCGCCGAGATAGCAGCAAAAAAATCCACGAGCGCCTGGCGCAAGCCCGGCTCGATCTGCCGCGCCGCCAACGCCATGAGCAATGTGAAAACAATCAGCGGCAACATTGCGCCGTCCGCCGCGGACTTCACGACATTTGCCGGCACGAGCGACGTGAGCCACGCGCCGAACCCAGGCATCGCCAGTACGAGAGCCGATGTCCCGGCCGCACCGGCGGTGGCGGTGGACCGCAGCGCCGCAGCCGCGCCGGCACCCAGCTTCATATCGGAGATGAGCGGCGGCCCCAGAAGCACGGCCACCACCGCTGCGAAAATCAGCAGCGCAACAAACGTCGCGACAGTTGCCGCCGTCAGCCGTCCAACGCCTTCGCCTTCAGGCCGCGTCGCCACGCTCACGAACAGCAGCGACACCACCAGCGGCACCACCGTCATTCGAATCGCGTTAATCCAGAGCTGTCCGAGCGGCGCGAGCCACGACGCAACACGGAGCGCCGCCTCGTTGTGCGACGCTCCGATCACGCTACCAACGATCAGTCCCGCAATCAGACTGAGTACGACGCGCCGTACCTTCACCCGGTCAGGCCGTCACCAACACGCGCTTGAAGACCTCGGCTGCGCGACGCATCTCCGCCAATGTGCCAATCGAGATGCGCGCATGCGTCGTGAGCGGCGGAAACGGTCGTCCGACCAGCACACCGTGCGCCTTGCAGTCCGCCTGGAATTGCTTCGAGTCGCGGCGAATGTCCACCATCATGAAATTCGCCGCCGACGGAATCACCGTGTATCCGGATTTCTCAAAGAACTTCTGCGTGAACGCCTTGCTGTCGTGATTGAGACGCTGCTCGCGTTCTACGTGTGCCGGATCCTTCAGCGCCGCCAGCGCAGCCGCCACCGCCAGCATGTTCGTCGAGTGGCCGAGTTTGAGCGGAGTCATGGCCTTGATCGTCTCCGGCATGCCGATAGCGTAACCGAGCCGCATTCCCGCCATGCCGTAGATCTTGGAGAACGTGCGCGCCACGAACACGCGGGGGTTCTGCATGGCCACAGGAATCGCCGTGGCGTACGATGGATCTTCCACGAACTCGTGGTACGCCTCGTCCACGAGGATCGTCGTGTCCGGCGACGTCTGCCCCAGCTTCGCGATGAAGTCGTTCACTTCGGCTGCGCCGTGTACCGTGCCCGTGGGATTGTTCGGGTTGCACAAATAGACCAACCCTGCCCCGCGCGCCGCCTCGGCCATGGCATCGAGATCGAGCTTGAGATCTCCGGTAACCGGCACCGCTGTTACGGGTGTGCCAAATACCTTGGCGACCGCGGCCGGATCCTCGTACGTCGGCGACGCCATGACGAGCGCCTTGGTGGGCGACGTGAACTTTCGCACCGCAATGCTGAGAATCTCCGTGGAGCCGCATCCCATGAGGATATTCTCTATGGTCACGCCACGCGCCTTGGCGAGCGCCTTGACCAATTCGGTCGTCGGTCCGGCCGGATATCGATTCGAGACGCCGAACGCCTCGTGCACGGCGTCGAGGACCGCGCGGCCCGGGCCGTTCGGATTCTCATTGCTGTCGAGGCGGATGCCAACCGGCGTACCAGCCGGCGGCGCCTGCAACATTGCGTCGAGCGACGCGGCGGACGCTGCTTCGGCGCCACGCGCGGAAAGAAACGGTGCTGCAAACGCGCCGAGACCGCCGGCGCCAACGACCTTCACGAAGGAACGGCGGGTTACCGGCACGACAGCCTCCAGCTCAAGAAGTGTGACGCTAAACTACCGCTTCTTGGCCGTCTTGCTATGTGCAGATGATTTTGCAGCGCGAGCGGGGGCTGCTTTCTTCGCCGCCGGCTTCTTCGACGCACTCACAGCGGGCTTCGCCTTCACAGACTTGGCCGCCTTGGCTACCGGCTTCTTTTTCGCCACTACCGCCTTTTTCGGAGCAGCGGCCACGGTGGCAGCGGGCTTCGTGACGACCGGCGATTTCTTGACGGCAGCGGGCTTGGCTGGCGCAGGCTTAGCAGAAATTGGTGCGGTCTTTTTGACCGACACCTGTTTCGCGGCAGCCTTAACCGGTAGCGCCTTGACGACTTCTTCCTGCACCGGCTCAGCCTTTTTGGCAGCGACCGGCGCGGGCACGGGTGCCGGCGGCGGCGCAAGCTTGGCTTTCGCGGCAGCTGCGGCGGCCGCGCCCGGCGCGTTCGGATTGTTCTTGGGACGTCCGCCCTTGCGAGCTAACTGAGCGTCCGCCAACATCTTAGCGAACGCTTCCTTCGCTTCGGCCATCAATTGTGCGTGGGAAATGCGGCGTTCCTGCATCGCACGCGCCTTTTCCTCACGATAGATCGACAGGGCTGTCGAGCCGTCCATGCGTCACCGGACCAAAGTAAGAACGAGTCACTCCTCAGAACCCCTACAATGTACCGCAAAGAACGGTTACTCGCGACCCGTCTAATCATTCCGGGACGCCGAACTTTGCGGCGAGGACTTCAGGAAGCGACGTACTCTTCAGCGCCGGTAACGGAACACCAACGCGCTACCTACTCGGTTGCCGGTCGCGCGGAGCGTCGAACCTGGTTGATCCGGTTGATCATCATCGCCAGTTCAGGCTGTCGGTCCGGGTTGTCGCGTATGATATCGTCGAGCAACGCCGAGGCTTCCTCGTCGGTCACCTCGACAGGATCGGCCGAAAAGCGCCTGTTGCCCATGTGCTTGAGCGGGTCCATGGACACCGGGTTCTCGAGCACGATGTCGGCGTTGTCATGCTGCACGCGCACCGCAAAGAACTTCTTGCCGGCCTTTTCCATGTAGCCCACGCGCACGCCGTCGATCTTATCTGGCCACGCCGGCAGCGGATGCGTTGCGCCGTCGGTGGCCACGTACGACGCGCTGCCGGGGCGCAGGGCGGGATAGTTCTTCTCGAACGCGCCGTTGTACATGTAGGCGTGACGCATTGATCCTCTAGCGATTGTGTGATGTGCCGCCGCGCATTGGGTCACGACGACAGCCGCGGTGGCCGGTCTTCGGTACGGAGGGAAAGATGCGAAAGTCCACGGTCGAGCGACAGGCTGGGACGCACACTATTCTCCCCGGCCCACGCCGCGATCGGCATCCGTCCATTCGCGGGGGTTCCACGTCACAGGCATTGCCCCAACGCGGTCGAACCGAATGCGCGCATCGTCGGACTGCACGAGCGCCATCAACCGCCGGCCCGTCAGTAGAAAATGCCGCGACGCCGATTCGATGCTGTCGAGAATCGTCTGCGCCAGTCGCGGCTCCGCGCTCGCGAACGCATCATACCGCCGGAGCACGAGTAGCGTGCCGCCGTCGTCCGGCACGTCGAGTTCCGCGATGCAGTCGATCCACGACGCGAGATTCTTTCCGTAATAGTCCGGAAAGCCCAGCGCGCGCTGCGCGTCGGCGTGAAAGTGCGATGACGTGGTCCAGCCCGCGCCGTCGAGCTCGTGCACGGTGTAGCGATTCTGCCGAAACCACGCGACGTCCTGCGACAGCACCGAACCCTTGTGGTACAACGCAATCGCGCCGCGTTCGAGCAGCTTCCAGTCCAGCCGCTCGACCTCCGCAGGCGCCTTGGCCTTTCGCTTGAAGAACCCCACGGGCTAATCCTGACTGCGTTGCCGCATGACCGTCTTCACGTTGATGACGCCCCGCAGCATGAACACCGCGGCAAACGTGAAATCCAGCCAGCGCGCCGAGGTGAGCACGGCGTTGTGCGTGAAGAGCGGCCGTACGGCGATGAAAAATCCCAGGCAGAACAGGATGACGCCAACGACGGCCCTATACAGCAATCGACCGCGGAGCACGGCACGGGGGATAGAGACAGAACGAAATGGAACGCTCGACGCCACTCGTGTGTCGAGCGTTCGCAGTGACGCCGCTCAATTTAGCCTCAGGATCCTCGCAATGCCTCGAGCGGATCGATGCGCGTTGCGCGGCGCGCGGGGATGACGCTGGCCAGCAGCGTCACGACCACCAGCACGACGGCCACCGCAATGAACGTGACCGGATCGTACGACGTCACGCCAAACGTCAACCCGCGCAAGATCCGCCCCGCCGCGAGCGCCACCACGAGTCCCACGCCCACTCCGGCCGCGGCGAGCGCAACGCCCTGCCGCAACACCATTCCCTGCACCGTTCCGGCAGTTGCGCCGAGCGCCATACGCACACCGAATTCGTGCGACCGCTGTGACACGGAGTAGGCCACCACGCCGTACACGCCAATGGCCGCCAGAATCAACCCCGTTGCGCCCAACAACGAGAGCAACCACGTCGTGAAGCGTGGCAGTGCCCGTTGATCGTCGATCGCTTGCTGCATGGTCGCCACACGCACTAGCGCCAATAGCGGATCAACGCTCGCCACCGCGCGGCGAATGGCCGGCACGAGCGTCGTGACATCCACGCTGCCGCGAATCACGAGCGTCTGTTGCGGATTGCTCCACTGCGTGCTCGGCATGTACAGCTCCAGCGGCGGATCGTCGGTGAGCCCGTTGGCGTGCATGTCGTCCACAACGCCCACGATCTCCTTCCACTTCGGATTCTCGACATTGCCGTTCGAGATCCTGCGCCCAATCGGATCCGCACGGCCGTACAACCGCTTCGCCAGGCCGCGAGACACTATCGCCACGGACGGCGCATCGACTCCGTCCGCCGTTCGGAAGTCGCGCCCTCGCAACAGGCGCACGCCAAGCGCGGAGAAATATCCGGCGCTCGCCATGCGCATGTTCGCGCCAACGGACCCGGCGTCGTGGCCGTCACTTCCCTCGCGGAACGCGCCCCAACTCCAGCCGTTCCCGTAGATAGGAGCCACGAGCGTGCGTCCCTCGGCGGCAACTCCAGGAATAGCCGCGATCGACGCGTCGATCTGCTGAAACGTCGCTTCCACTCGGGCTTCGTCGGGATACCGCGCGCCGGGCAACGACAGGCTGAACGCCAACAGGTTGTGTGTGTCGAACCCCGCCGAAACCGATTGCACGCGTATTGAACTGTGGATCAATAGCCCGGCGCCAACCAGCAGCACCTGCGCCATGCACAACTCACCCACCACCAACGCCCGCCGCAGCGCATGGCGTGCGCCACCACGCGACTCTCGGCCGCCGTCCCGCAACGTGAGTTGCAGGTCGATGCGCGTGGCGCGCAGTGCCGGCACCAGCCCAAAGATTACCGAGCACGCCACTGCCAACAGTAGCGTGAACGCGAGCACCGGCCCATTGAGTGCCGCGTGTTGCAACCGCGGCAGCGGCACCGGACTCCGAACGAGAAACCGCACCGCCGCCAGCGCGAGCCCCAGTCCGACCACCGCGCCACCCACCGCGAGCAGCAAACTCTCCGTGAGCAATTGCATGACGAGCCGACGCGTCGTGGCCCCGAGCGCACCGCGAATGGCGATTTCGCCGCGGCGCACGTTCGCCCGGGCCAGCAACAGGTTCGCGATGTTGCCGCAGGCAATGAGCAGCACGAGCGCGACGGCGCCGAGCAGGAGATAGAGCACCAGGCGATGGTCACCCGTAACGGCGTCGATCAGCGGCGAGGCGATCACGCCGCCATCGTATCCGGCGTGCGGATTCTCCTTGGCCAAGCCCGCTTCGATCTGCGCGAGTTGGCGCACCGCGGCCGCCGGCGCAACGCCGGGCTTTACGAGTCCGTATATGAGCAATTCATGATCGCCGAAATCGGCCAACCGCGACGCCGGCGGCGCCAGCGGCACCCACACCATTTCCGTGGGCGGCGTGAGGATGTAGTCGGGCGGCGCCACGCCTACCACCGTATACGGCCGCCCGTTCAACGTGATCGTGCGGCCTACCACGTTGCGGTCGCCGCCAAACCGATTGCGCCAGAGCGCCGTGGACAACACCGCCACGCGCGATGCGCCGTCGCGGTCCTCCGCCTCGGTGAAATAGCGGCCGATCACCGGCGGAATCCACATCGCCTTCCAGTACGACGCCGATGCTTGCGTCGCCTGCACGGGCGTTGGATCCCCCTGGCCCGTGAGCGTGAGCGACGACGGTCCCCACGTGGCGCCGATCGCCTCGAAGCCCGTGGCCCGTTGCTTCCAACTGTTGTAATTGCCGAACGGCAGCCAGCACACCGGATCACTGCCATTGCGTTGGCAGAGCGACAGCACCCGATTGGCGTGCGCGTACGGCAACGGCTGCAGGAGCACGCTGTCCACCACGCTAAAGATCGCGCTCGTTGCACCAATGCCCAGCGCCAGCGTCAACACGGCGACAATGGTGAAGCCTGGACTCTTACGCAGTTGGCGCAGCGCAAACACCACATCCTGCCTGAAGTTTTGAAAACGCTCAGCGCGCTCCATGTGGCGCTCCCGTTGTTCGCTCAGGGTATTGAGCGTAGCGGTGATGCGGTTCACGTCGCCGAACTTTTTCCGCGCCGCGTCGCGAGCGTCGTTGCGCGACATGCCGGCGGCAACGAATTCGTCTACGGTGGACTCGAGGTGGAACGCCAGTTCGTCGCTCACATCAGCCGGCGCATCGCTGCGCCAAAAGCGGAGATAGCGACGCCAGGCCGGCAGCCGCTCATCGTCGCGGGGGCTCATGAGTGCCTCATGCCGGTTGGCGTTTGGCGACCATGATCTTGCCGATCGCGCCGCTCAACTGATCCCACGTTTTCGATTCGGCGGCGAGTTGCCGCTTGCCGAGCGCCGTGAGGCGGTAGTACTTCGCGCGGCGTCCGTTTTCGGTGAGGGCCCAGTGCGCCTTGATCCAGGCGCGGTTCTCCATGCGGTAGAGGGCCGGGTAGAGCGAGCCCTCTTCCACCTGCAGGACGTCTTCGGTGGTGTGCTGAATCCAGCGAGCAATGCCGAACCCGTGCAGCGGTCCCCACGACAGTGTCTTGAGGACGATGAGGTCCAGCGTGCCCTGGAGCAGTTCGACCGGCGCGTTCGGCATGCGTGTCTCCCTTAGTGCGACTAGGGGAGATGTTACTCGCCAAGGGTTAGGATGTCTAGGGGAGAGTGGAGCTCGTTGTCATTCCGACCGAGCGAACCGCATTGTCATTCCGAGTGAGCGAAGCGATCGAGGAATCTCGTATCGTCCGGCTAGATCCCTCGACTTCGCTCGGGATGACAACCTTGGGGCGGTTCCCGCACCACCGCACCACCGCACCACCGTTCCACCGTTCCACCGTTCCACCGTCCTTCAGCCCTTCCGCGCCTCGACCCGTAACGGCACCCGCGCCACAGTCCGCTGGTTCACTCGCACGTCGAACGTCCACGTGCCCTCGCGGGGAAACCCCACGGTGAGTGGCAGGATCAGATCATAGGCGAGTGGCAGCCCCGGCGCGTGCGGCGAATCGAAGCTCACCGGGCTCGCCTTGAGATTCACCATCTCGCTGCCGTCTTCATCCATGATGTGCACCGAGATGTTCTGGTGCACGCCGTAGTCGAGCGGCTCTACGTCGAAGCGCATGGCGAGCGTCACGCCGAGCTTGGCGGGCAGTTCCGGGGCAAAGCGGCAGTTGTACACGCCCGAGACATCGAGCTTGCCGTCTTCGCGTACCTGGGCGGATTCGGTGATCACGGCGATTGAAGGAATCATTGCAGCACGTTGGAAGTGGCGCGGTGGCGCGGTCGCGCGCCGGAACCATCAGCGGAGAAATCGCCGAGCGAGCTGTTCGAGCCGGTCGTCGCCCGCCTGCTCCGCGCGCAACAGAATGCGCTGCACGTGGTCGCGCAACTTCGGCTCACCCCAATAGTAGCCCGTTGCACGTTCGGCGCTCGACGTGTCGCCATCGCGCGCGGCCTCCAGCAACACCTCGGCGGCCACGGCGTTGAAGGCCGGATCGCCGCGGTCTGGGAGCACGAACCGCGTCTGCGGCGCGCCATCGCCGGCGTCTTCGTTGACGAATGCCCTGGACAAGGTTCGCTCGCTCGTTGAACCGCGGTGAGTGTGGGGGGGCCTGTCGAGTTCGCGTGACATGCGATGGCCATGCCAGGGATTGCTTCTATATGAGTGGACTCAACGGCCGCATGAGTGAAAATGACAGCCGCTCGGGACGCCATAACGATGGGGACGCGGACAACAGCACGGACTGAACGGAAAACGGCACGGATAGAACGAGCTACGCGCGTTGGGGCGGGGGGGCGAGCAATACCATCAGCGTTGTTGCCGAGGTTAATGCCATTGCGTGTGCCCGTCGCGTGTGCCCGTCGCGTGTGCCCGTCGCGTATGCGCCTCGCGTGTGCCCGTCGCGGTTGCCCGTTCCGTTTTGTTGTCCGTTCAATCCGTTCAGTTCGGTTTCCAATCGTTATGGCGTCCCGAGCGGCTGTCACCCCGCCGGCGGTGTAGGTGTTCATCACCCCCGCCGCCGCCCCTTGCCTTTCCGTGTGCATCACGCGCAAATTGCGTTATCATTGGGACCAATGCATAAATGATCAAGGTGAGGATGTAGAGTGATTCGGTGGCCAAGGCGGGGCCCGTTTGGGGCGTTCGCGGCTATCGGAATATTTTGCATTGCAAAAAAACTAAGCCGGTCATATATTGTGTCAGCGACGCACGTACCATCGCGCGAACACGTTCCGGTGTAAACCTAGGGGCCTTCGCAATCGCAGGGCCTTTTTTTTATACCGCGTCGCTGGTGATCATTCCGGTCATCAAGTGAACGTTCCCATCGTGAGGGTGATCACGAGTGACTGTGGGTCGGTGCGTACGGCATGTTCCGGTACTCCGACGACACAACAAACAATTAGGAGTTCCATCATGCGTACGACCGGCACTGTGAAGTGGTTCAACGACGCCAAGGGCTTTGGTTTCATCACCCCCGAAGGCGGTCAGAAGGACTGCTTCGTTCATCACTCGGCCATCCAGGGCAGCGGCTTCAAGACGCTGGCCGAAGGTGAGCGCGTTGAGTTCGACATCGTCCAGGGCCAGAAGGGTCCGGCGGCTGAGAACGTCACGAAGCTCGGGCGCTAAGCTCGGTTTCTAGCGGTTCACTGCCCGTAAGTCGAGGAGCCGGGCCGATACTTCGGCCCGGCTCTTTCGTTCCGCTCCAGCACCACATCACTCATCTTTAAAGAGTATTCGATGATCGAAGTCATTCTCGACGAAGCCGACCGCCTCGATTGGGCGCTCAAGCAGTTCAAGCGCAAAGTCCAGAAGGCCGGTGTGCTCAAGGACCTTCGCAAGAAGCGTCATTACGAGAAGCCGAGCGAAGTGCGCCAGCGCAAGGCTGCGGCGGCTCGCCGTCGCGTCACGTCTCCGCGCGGCAGCAAGCGCGATTAATCATCAGGCCGCCGCAGGCTCGCCTTAGCGACGCCTGCGCGCCTGACGGATTCGCCGCATCATCGTCGTCACCACCACCAGCGTGGCGACCACCCACACCGCAACGAACGTCTCCTGTGTCGTAGCCAGGCGTTCGGAAATGTGGGCAAATTGATAGATCCCTATCGCGATTACGTCGAGCACGACGACCCCGCCGACCATGATCAGCAGGGACTTCTTCATCTCGCTCGTCGCGGGCTGCGGCTGTCCTACAGGACGTTGTGCGGGCATGCCGTGCATGCTAGCCGCTATGTTCCCGGATGGCCATGCCCTCCCACGACCGCCCGTCCACTCGGCCGCCCGCCATCCTGTTCGATCTCGACGGAACCCTCCTCGACTCCATCGAACTGATCCTCCGCTCGGCACGCTATTCGTTCGACAAGCTCGAACGCGAATGGCCCTCTGACGCCGTTTGGGCCGCCGGCATCGGCATTCCCCTGCCCCTCATGTTCCAAAAGTACGCGCACGACGCCGCCGATCAGACCGCGTTCATCGCCGCGTACCGCGAGTACCAACTCGCCAACCACGACCGGCTCATCCGCTGCTACGACTCGGTCGTTGACACCGTTCAAACGTTGCGCGCGCGCGGACACGAGCTCGCCATCGTCACCAGCAAGTCCGAATCGCTCGCCATACGCGGCCTCGCCCACGTGGGGCTCGCCAGTTCCATGGACACCATCGTCGGCTGCGATGCGTCGTCGCGACACAAGCCGGACCCCGAGCCCGTACGGATAGCACTGCAGCGCCTCGGCTGCCGCCCCGAAGACGCACTGTTCGTTGGCGACTCGGTCCACGACATCCTCGCCGGCAACGCGGCGGGCGTCCGAACGGTTGCCGCACTCTGGGGCGCCGGCCGGCGCGAGGAGATGGAGGCGGGACATCCGGATTTCTGGATGGACAGCGTTGCCGGAATTCTGCCGTTGGTGGAAAACTGTCATCCCGAGCGGACGCGAGCGATCTAGCCGGACGACACGAGATTCCTCGTCGCTTCTTGGTCGCTTCGCTCCGTCGGAATGACACACTGGTTCAAACCTTCTGACCCGTGGGACCATCCAAGTCAGTGTGCGGATGGAGACCCTGGGACCTATGGCTGCTGTGGCTGTTTTCGAAGCATTCCCCAACATCGGGCTGACCGATTCGGACGTGGCGCGTGCCGCGGCCGGGGACCGGGGTGCGTTCGAACGGCTCTACCAGCAACACGTCAATCGCGTGCTCACGCTCTGCGCTCGCATGGTCAACGACCGCGCCCGCGCCGAAGAGTTGACGCAAGACGTCTTCGTTCGTGCGTGGGAAAAACTGCACCTGTTTCGCGGCGAGAGCTCGTTCTCCACCTGGTTGCACCGGCTCGCTGTGAACGTTGTGCTGAACGCGCGAAAGAGCGACGGGAAACAGCGGGCGCGATTCGAGGAACCAGACGATGAAGCAGGTGGCATGGACGCGTTGCCTGGCGTGGTCGGCATGCCGCTGGCGCCCGGCGACATGCTCGATCTCGAGGAGGCGGTGACCCGTCTTCCTCCCGGCGCCCGCCGCGTGTTCGTGCTGCATGACGTCGAGGGCTACAAGCACCAAGAGATCGCCGAAATGCTCGGCGTGACATCCGGAGCCACTAAGGCGCAGCTGCATCGCGCCAGGCTCCTGTTGCGAGAGGCACTGAACCGATGACGATTCCAATCCTCAGCTGCGATCTGTTCGCCGACCAATTGGCGGATCTGCTCGAGCACGACACCAGCGAGACGACGCGCGCAAGCATGGAAGCGCACGCGCTCGCCTGTGCCGATTGCGGCTCCCTGCTCGCCGATCTCCGCCGCCTGCGAATCGAAGCGGCTAACCTCCCCGAACTGACCCCGTCGGTAAATCTGTGGGCGGGAATCTCGGAGCGGATTCAGACGCCGGTGGTAGCGCTCGTGGAGAGCGCCGGTGGAACGGTGGAACGGTGGAACGGTGGAACGAAACGGCACCTCTCGCCGCTGTGGCTGGGACTGGCGGCGGCTGGACTTGTCGCAATCACGGCAACCGTGACGCACGAAATGACGAAGCGTGGGCTACAACCCGCTACGCCGATTCGGGTTGCCACTATTGATGCCGCTCTTCCCGTAACCATCCAGCCGTCACCTGACAGCAATGCGGCGAAGCCCGCCGCACTCACAACTTCCGAACCCAAGACTCGGCGGTTGACCGTACCACCGTACCACCGTACCACCGTACCACCGGTCCTCGTCGCCACCCGCCCCACCGCGCAACAAACCTACGAATCCGAAATCGCCAACCTCCGCGTTGTCCTGCAGCGCCGGCGCCCAGAGCTGGATTCGTCCACCATCGCCATTGTCGATCACAATCTCCACGTCATCGACGACGCGATTGCGCAGTGCAAGCAAGCGCTTCGGAAAGACCCCGCGAGCCGGTTCCTCATGGAGTCGCTCAACGATGCCATGGACAACAAGGTACAGCTCCTCAGAACGGCGGCAGCGTTGCCGTCCAAGTCGTAAGCAAACTCATATGAAACTGTTTCAGTCTTTCCTTTTCTCTACACTTTCGGCCGGCCTGCTGGTTGCGCTGCCGGCGGCCGACGCGGGCGCCCAGCGCCGGTCGTCGCGCGACAGCGACAGCGGCGCGCCGCTGGACACCACGTTCGCGTTCGACAAGTCCGGCTCGATCACGGTCAACGGCGGCAACGGCGACATCGTCGTCACCGGTTGGTCGCGGGACGAGGTGCACGTCCACGTCGAGAGCGACGGCGACAACGTGCGCTTCAATGGCTCGCCGAGCCGCACCTCGCTGGTGGTGAGCTCGACCAATCGCGGCGGCGACGCGCGCTTCGAGATCTCGGTGCCGTACGGCGTACGGGTGCTGGCCACGACGCGCTCCGGCGACATCTCCGTGCGCGGCACGCGCGGCCAGGTAGAGACGCGCACCCAGAATGGCGACGTCGAAGTAGAGAACGTGACGTCGCGCCTGGATGTGGTCACGCTGTCCGGCGATCTCACCGCGTCGAACATCAGCGGCGACGCCGAGGTCCAGTCGGTCAACGGCAGCGTCAAGCTCAGCGATGTGCGCGGCAACGTTGACGTCAGCACCGTGAGCGGCGACATCGAACTGCGCGGCATGACGACCAAAGTCGCTCGCGCCAAGACGACGAGCGGCGATGTCAGCTACGATGGCATCATCGATCCGGCGGGCCGCTACGAGATGACGACGCACTCCGGCGACATCCGCCTGCATATCCCGCGCAATGCCAGCGCGCAGCTCAACATCTCCACCTGGAGCGGCGCCATCGACAGCGACTTCCCGCTCACGCTCAAACCGGGCGAACACGGCATTGGCCGGACGAACTCCAAGGCGTTCACCTTCGAGCTCGGCGGCGCGGCAGCACGCATTACCGCGGAGACGTTCAGCGGCGACATCACCATTTCATCGAACGGTCGCGGCGCCAGCGAGCGCCGGTAGCAGATGCTCACGCGGTATTCCACACCACCCACGCATCACCAGGACCCACCCATGACTCGTCGGTTGATTCCGTTCGCGCTCGTCGCGGCGATTGTCGCCCCACTGCTCGCCGCACCAGCCTTGGCGCAGAGCCGCAGTGATTTCCGTTGGGAAAAAGCCCTCCCGGCCGGAAACGAAGTGCAGATCCGCAACATCAGCGGCGACATCAAGGTGGTGCCGTCCAAGAGCGGCAAGGTCGAAGTCGTTGGCATCAAGAAGGGTCGCGGCGACGTTGACCTGCTCAAGGCAGACGTCGAGCAAACGTCGCACGGCATCGTTGTCTGCGTGCTGTATGACGATCCGAACGGCTCGTGCAACGACAACGGTCGCAATCGCTCGCGCAACAACCGCGACTGGCGAGACGCCAGCATGGACTTCGAGGTCTCGGTGCCGGCCAATCTCACCGTCACCACCACATCCGTGAGCGGCGACGTGTCCGTGTCCGGCGCGCAGGGCGACGTGAGCGCCACCAGCGTGAGCGGCGACATCCACCTCGACGGACTGCGCGCCAGTTCGGTGGTGGCGCACACCGTGAGCGGCGACATCGAAGTGCGCGTTGACCAACTGAGCGGTCGCGGCGATCTCGAGTTCCACACCGTGAGCGGCGACGTTGTGCTGTCGTTGCCGTCCCAGCTCGACGCCGACCTGTCGATGTCAACGGTGAGCGGCGATTTGAACAGCGACTTTCCAATCACGCTCGGCAACGGCCGCATGAATCGCCGGCGCATCGAAGCGCGAATTGGTAAGGGTGGACGCCGCCTCGAGCTGAGCACGGTGAGTGGCGACGTGCGCATCAAGAAGTCCAACTAGAACGGATCTCCCTCGAGCCGACACCGACATGAGCTACATACTTCGCGCCCTTACGGCCACCGCGTTCGCCGCCACCGTCGCCCTGCCGGCTGCCGCCCAGCAACGTCAGACCGACGCAACATTCAAGTGGTCGGGACGCATTCCCGACGGCCAGTGGATCAGGATTCGCAATCTCAACGGCGGCATCACGGTGGGCCAGGCCAGCGGCGACAACGTGGAAGTCACCGCCACCAAGCAATGGCGCCGCGGCAATCCGGCGGACGTCCGCATCGAGACGCGCAAGTTCGGCTCGGGCGATCAGAGTATGCTCATCTGCGCGCTGTGGGGTGACAACTCGTCGTGCGACGAACACGGCTATGAGTCGCACGGTGATCGCAACATGCGAAACAACGACGTCAGCGTCGAATTCCGCGTGCTCGTTCCCAAGGGCGTGCGCGTGGGTGTCAACACGGTGAACGGCGCAATCACAGTGGACGGCGCTACCTCTGACGTGGACGCCGCCACGGTGAACGGCGAACTCGATATCGAAACCTCGGGCGGCCGCGTCAACGCCACCAACGTCAACGGCGGCGTGCGCGCCCGGCTCGGACGGGTGGACAACGACGGCAACATGACATTCAGTACCGTGAACGGCCGCGTGGAGCTGGACGTCGCCGAGGACTTCGGCGCCGACGTGGAAATGCAGACAGTGAATGGGTCGCTGAACACCGACTTTCCCATGACGCTCAGCGGCCGGATGAATCCCCGCCACCTTCAGGCCCATGTGGGGCGTGCCGGCGGGCCGCGCATTCGGCTCTCGACCGTCAACGGGAGCATTGAATTGCGCAAGCGCTAAGGAAGCTCCACTGGGGAACGGCTGGCACCCTACCGGCTGCTCGGGGTATACTTCAGGTAACGTTCCCCAACGGAGTTTTTGCGCACCATGGGCTATTCATACGCACCTGCGGTTCAGGTACGAACCGGCGCCGAGCGCGCGACGCTCGTTCGTCGCACCTACGGCTTGGTGTTCGCCAGCGTCATCATCACGATGCTCGGCGTGGCATTCGCGTTCACCCAGCAGGGATTGCTCGCCGCGGTGGCGCAGCACCCGTTCATCACCATGCTGTGCGCCGTTGCGCCGCTGTTGATGGCGCAGCGTTCCGCGCATGACTTCCCGCGCAACATCGTTTTCACCGGCCTGTTCACCTTCGTGGAAGGCATCTGGCTCGCGCCGTTCCTGCTCATGGCCGAGCAGTCCGCGCCTGGGTCGGTGAGCGAGGCTGCGGTGCTGACCTTTGCCGCGTTCGGTGCCTTGTCGCTGTTCGCCATCTTCAGCCGCCGCGATTTCAGCGCCTGGGGCAGCTTCTTCATGATCGGCCTGGTGGTGCTCTTCGCCGCCATGCTGATCAACATGTTCGTTGGCAGCGCGTCGGGCGGCCTCGTAATCTCGGCGATCGGCGTGCTCGTGATGTCCGGCCTGCTGGTGTTCGACACCTGGCGCATTACGCGCTCCGGTACCTTTGGCCCGGATGACTACGTGTTGGCGGCCGTGTCGATCTACCTCGACCTCATCAACATGTTCATCTTCATTCTCAGCCTGTTGAGCGGCGGGAACCGACGCCGGTAAGTCAATCGGCTCACGTGCAACGAACGGGGACGCCGGCAAAAATGCCGTCGTCCCCGTTTTTTCGTGCGCGAATTTGTCATCCCGAAGAGCGAAGCGATGAGGGATCTTCTGTCTCGTGATTATCGCCCGCTATGATTATCAGACCGAAGATCCCTCGCATTCGCTCGGGATGACACCTACATCTGCGCCGCGGCCTCGATCTTCTCTGCCAGCGTGAGGTCCGATTGGGTGATGCCGCCAGCATCGTGCGAGGAGAGCGTCATCGTCACCTTCGTATACCGGATGTCGATATCCGGATGATGATCCATGGCATCGGCCTGCACGGCTACGCGATCGACAAAGGCAATGCCGGCCGCGAAGTGTTCGAATGCGTACGTCTTGACTAACGTTTCCCCACGGCGCGACCAGCCGGCAAGCGTGCCCAGGGCGCGCTGAATTTCCAGGTCCGACAGTTTTTGTGGCATGCGGACATTCTACCACGACCAGCCATTGCGAGCCATTGTGCGTTTGCTTCGAATTTCTTTGTTTCTGATCGCCGCCTGTCCGGCCGCTGTCTTCGCCCAGTCTACCGACTCCGTTGCAGCCGCCGCCGCCAATGTTCGGATGGATCGGAGCTACTGGTCGCGTGTCGCACTCGGCGCGGTCTCGAGCATTCTCGCCCACGAAGCGGGGCACGTGGGCACGAGCCTGGCGCTTGGCAAGCACCCCTGGTTCGGCTTCAACGAGTTCCGGCCCACTGTGTATTCGGGGATCAACTCCCGCCTCTATCCGCGCGATCAGTTCTATTTCTCGGCGGCGGGACTCACCGTGCAGTCGGTGATCGATGAGGCCATCCTCGACATTCCGCACTCCCGCGGCAGCGCGTTCGAGCGTGGCGTACTCGGCGGCGGCATTGGCACAACGCTCTTCTATCTCACGATTGGGCGCCGCGGGTCGGTGAGCGACGTGGACTTCATGGCGCGCACGCACGTCATGACCATCACGCAGGTCACGCTGCTGTACGGAGCCATCGCGGCCATGCATACGTACCGCATTTCGCGCGATGGGCATTACGCCAATTTCTTTGTGCGGCCGCAGCCGAACGCCGGGTTGCAGATGGGGATGAGCGTTGGGCCGTTCTGATGTCATCCCGAACGGAGTGAGAGATCTTCGTTCGTCCGGTCTATAATCGGCACGAGAGAAGATCCCTCGGTCGCTGCGCTCCCTCGGGATGACATTTGCATTTCGGTGTTTCTTCGGTATACTCCGATGAATGGTGACCAAGCTCCAGCAAGGCGTGCTGTTCGACGAGAGCGTGCTCGGGCGCCCGGTACCCACCGTCGGCGAACAGAAGGACATCCGCTACTTCGGCACCATCGCCCGTAACGTATTGAACGGCCCGGAGACTACGGGCATGGGCTTCTGGTCGATCAATCCGTATGTGGGCTGTGCGTTCGGATGCGCGTATTGCTATGCGCGCTACGCCCACCGGTATTCGCTCGATCGCGTCGCCACGGCGAATCCTGAACACGAAGAGATGCAGTCGGCGCGCGACACCATGCCTTTCTGGCTCGCGTTCGAGCGGCGCATTTTCGTCAAGCAGAACGCTGCCGACGTGCTGCGCAAAGTGCTGCGTCATGGGTCGGAGCGACATCAATCGCTGCTGCACGGCGACACGATCGTCATCGGCACGGCCACGGATCCGTTCCAGCCAGGCGAGCGACGCTTTCGCATCACGCGCTCCATTCTCGAGGTGCTGGCCGAGCATGCCGGGCTGTCGGTATGCATCATTACCAAGAGCCCGTTGGTGACGCGCGACATCGACGTGCTGAAGCGCATCGCCCGGAACTCCAAGCTCACGATTCATCTTTCATTGATCTCGCTCGACCGCGAACTGGCGCGTCGCCTCGAACCGCGCGCGCCAACGCCCGAGGCTCGCCTGCGCGCACTCGCTCGGCTGCGCGACGCCGGCTTGGAAACGGGCATCAATGTGATGCCCGTACTCCCGGCCATCACCGATTCGCAGGAATCGCTCGAGGCGTTGGTGAAGGCGGTAGCCGAGCGTGACGCTTCGTACCTCAACACCTGTTCGCTGCGGTTGAAGACGACGGCGCGCGAACGCTACCTGCCGTTCATCGAGCAGGAATTTCCGCACCTCGCCAAGCGGTACTGGGCCACATACGGCCGCAGCGACAAAACGAGCGCCGCCTACAGCGAGCAGCTCATGGTGCGGGTGCGCGAACTGTGCGCCCAGTACGGCGTCCCGTTCGGCCACAACGGCCGGAATGGCGCGGGCACGGATGGCGCGGCGCAGGCCGAGGCCGTCGCTCAACGGTTTCTGGGGGAGTCGCAGCTGACGTTGGAGCTGGACCGATAAGCCGTTTCAGGGCATCGTTTTAGCTCGTGTGGGAAATTTCGCATATATCACATTTGTGAGTATAGGCGTCATTTCTCCTATGAGAACGGCAAGGCGTTTTTCTTGCTTTCGGTATATGTTCGGGATAGCTTCACTCCCCCGACTGGACTGGACCCGAGCCGTTTTCGTTTTCGATGTCAACCTCTGTTGCCGCCCTTCGCGCGCTCATTGAGCAGCGCTTTCCAGACGCGACGCCGCTCACCGGCGGCGCGCAGACCACGGAGCATGTGGCCACGGGACTGGGTGTGCTCGACGAAGTGCTGCCAAACGGCGGGCTGCCTCGGGGACGGCTTTCAGTCTGGGCGCCGCAGGGTGGAGCAACGGCAATCCTCCGCGCTTCCTGTCATGCCGTGGTCGCCGCCGGCGAACGCTCGGCGTGGATCGACGGCGACAATACCGTGGCCGGCGCGTTCTGGGGTGACGGTCCCTATCTCGTGCGGCCCAAGTCGCGGCTCCACGCGTTGCGCGCCGCGGACGAGTTGCTGCGCTCCGGTGGTTTTTCGCTGCTGGTGATTGCCGGCGTCGAGCCGCAGGGCACGGAGATGGTTCGTCTCACGCGGGCCGCGCGCGAAGGGGGCACGGCGCTCATCGCCCTCGGCTCGTCGGTGGCCATGGCGAGTCTGCGGCTCACGTCGCGACTGCTCAGCTACCAGTGGCGTCGCACGCCGTTCGGCGATCCGGCGGAAGCACAGAATGCCACGGTGCGCGTTGCGGCGCGGTCCGTGGGTTGGAATGCCCATGTAGAATTTCCTCTTCCGGTCATGCACCATGAGTTACGTCTGTCTCTGGAGTCCGAGCTGGCCGACCGGCGCGGGCTTCCCCGCTGATCTGGTGGCCAGTCTGTTGGGCGAAGCGCCGCGCGTCGCGATCGGCGAGCGGGGGCTCGTGTGGGGCGACGCGCGCGGTTTGCACGGCGGCCAGCTCGCCGGCGCCATGCAGCGCGTCGCCGGCGACTACGGTTTCGACGACGTACACGCTGGCGTGGCCATGACGCCGGTCGCCGCAGAAGTCGCGGCGAGGCAGAGCGAGACGCCGCTCGTCATCGTCAAGGCAGGCCAGGACCGCGCGTTCATCGCTCGGCACCCGCTCGCCGTGCTGTCGCCGCCGGAGCACCTGGCGTCGCTCATCCAGGGCCTGGGTATCGAGACGGTGGGCGCGTTCTCCGAGCTGGACGCCGAGGCCATCGAGATCCGGCTCGGGCTGGACGGCGTGCGCCTCTGGCAGCGCGCCCGCGCCGAGGATGAGCGTTGGTTGTTTAAAATTCCCTTACGAAGCCTGCCCAGCGCGTCGATCGAGTGGGTGGAGTACGGGCTCAAGGATCCGGAGCGGCTGCAGTTCGTCATCAACTCCTTGGCCGCCACGGTGTGCACGGCGCTCGTGGCGCGCGGCGAGCGGGCGCGCGAGATGGGACTCGTCTTCGCGCTCGGCAACCGCACCCAGCGCACGCACGTGATCCGCTCGTCGCGTCCGAGCGCCGAGCAAAAGCGGTGGATGCGGCTGGTGCGCGAGGCGCTCGACACGCTCACGCTGCCGGATGCCGTGATGGGTGTGACGCTGCGCGTGGAGTCGGTGACGGGCAACGAAGGCGCGCAGGGCGATCTGTTCGACCGCGGCTTTGCGAGCGCGCCCATGGTGGAGG
>JBEPWA010000067.1:0-22213 GCA_041690755.1 Gemmatimonadaceae bacterium
CGTAGCGAATGAGGGATCTTCTCTCACATCAACTATAAGACGGACGACGACAGATCCCTCGCTTACGCTCGGGATGACAACATCACAGCTGCTTTCTCACCGCCCTCGTCAAGGCGCGATCTAACGCGTTGGCGAACGCCTGCTTTTCGCGCGCGCCGTATGCACCGTGTCCGCCCGTCTCCACGCCGGCTCCGCGCAGCCCTTCCATGAAATTCCGCACCGACAGGCGTTCGCCAATACTCTCCTCCGTATACTCCTCGCCACGCGGATCGAGTACGACGACGCCCTTGGGCACAAGCCGCGCGGCGAGCGGGATGTCGGCCGTGATCGCCACGTCGCCGGATTCCGCGTGGTCGGCGATGTAATCGTCGGCGACATCTGGCCCGCCGTCAACCCGCACTGCCGAGAGGAATGCGTACCCTATCGGAAGCTGAATGCGCTGGTTGGCAACCAACACGGTGGCGAGCTCGAGCCGCTCCGAGACACGGAAGCAAATCTCCTTGACGTCGCGGGGAGCGGCGTCGGCGTCTATCCAGAGTGTCAGGGGCATGGTGGAAGATAGCCGCCCCAGCGTCGAGGCGTTTCGCGGCCGGCGGGCGGCGCGTCTTGTCAAACGCGTCTGATTGCGTATCCTCCTCGCACCCAGCTCGCGACACATTCGCGTGGTCGTGCTGTTCGTGGGGCCCCATCCTGCCAGCAATACGGATTCTCTAAACAGGCGATGAGTCAGCTCGGAAAATTCAGCAGTCTGATCGAACGCGCCGATCGGCTCATCGGTTCGTACAACGCGGCGCCGTTCTACTACGACGTCGTATTTCGTGTTGCGGCGAAATGGGGCGTGAGTTGCTTCAACTATGGCTACTCGCCGCTGTCGCCCGAGGTTGCTGCCGATGCCTCGATCGGCGAGCCGTTTCAAATCGAGATGTATCGTCAGGCGGCCGAAGCGGTGGGCCGCGAGAAGTTCGCCGGCGCAACCGTGCTCGAGATCTCGTGCGGGTTGGGCGGAGGCCTGTCGCACCTGAGCCGCGCAATGAGCATTGCCGTTCCCGTGGCGCTGGACCGCGCCGGGGGCGGCGTTCGTTCGGCGCGCCAGCGGTTTGGATTACCCACGGTCAAGGCCGACGCCATGTCGCTGCCGCTCGCCACGGCCGCCGTGGATGTCGTGATCAACGTCGAAGCGTCGCACGTCTACTTCGAAGATGCGTTTTTGTCGGAAGTCGCTCGGGTGCTCAAGCCCAATGGTACGTTCGTGCTGATCGATTCGCGCGACCTGACACCCGCCGAGGCGGAACTGTATCTCGAGACGCATCTCCGTCGCGTGGGCATGCGGCTGAAGAGCTTTCGCGACATCACCCAGAATGTCGTTGACTCGTGCGTTGCTGACACGCCGCGCCGCGAACGACTGCTCAAACGTGTTCCGTTCTTTGTCCGGTCGTCGCTGCGGCCCATGCTGGGCGTGGAAGGGTCGAGCCGGTACGAATGCTTTCGCAGCCGTAAGACGACGTACTTCATCTCGACGTTCGAGATGGCCTAGCCACCCTGGGTACAGAGAATTGACATGACGAATGGCGAACAGATCGACGCGTCGCCGCGGTCGAAGGTACGCAAGTGGACATCGCTGGCCATGTCGGCGATTGCCGTGCTGTTTCTCGCCTTTGATGGCGTCACGAAGCTGATGCTCGTGCCGCCGGTAGTCACGGGAATGAAGCAGCTCGGTTATCCGGCCAGCTCGGCGTTCGGGATCGGCACCGTCTTGCTCGTATGTACGCTGCTGTACGTTGTGCCGCGCACGGCGGTGTTCGGGGCCGTTCTGCTCACCGGCTATCTCGGCGGCGCGGTGGCCTCCCAAGTACGGGTGAGCGCGCCACTCTTTTCGCACGTGCTTTTTCCGATCTACGTGGCCGTGCTGACCTGGGGCGGGCTGTACCTTCGTGATGCACGCGTTCGGGCGCTCATTCCGCTCCGGCGATAGGCGGCGAGGCCGATGTCTGCCCCATGCCCCACCTACGGGTTTCTCGTTGACGTCCGGCTTGCGCCGGACGTGACCGACACCACTCGGCAAGAACTCTGGCAAGCATTCTGTGATGTCGCCGACGCGCGCGGGTTGGTGCTGGTGGGCCCCTCGGTTGCCGGTTGGCCTGTCATGCTGCAGAGCGAGGCCAGTCAGGCCACCGACTCCGATCGCCAGGCGATCCGCGGCTGGGCTGAGACGCGGCGGGAGATCGTTCGTCTTGAGGTTGGACAGCTCGTGGATCTTTCAGCCGAGTGAGCCGGTCCGCGCGCCTTACAATTGGGCGGCGGTACTCCGGCGCGTAACGCAACCCGATCGATTGACAGCCCACATTTCCGGAGACAGCACATGGACTCGCCGTCGAAGCTGCGGATGATCTCACGCGTTGCTGGTACTTTGGCCCTTGTCGTTTCGCTCGGCCGGTTATGCTTTGCTGTCGCAAAACACACGCCCGTGCCGTGGCTGTCGGTAATCGCTTCCGCGCTCATTTGCGCGTGCGTCTGGTGGCTTCCGCAAAGCGGACAGCAGCCGGCGCAGACGGCTCGAACCTAGCCCGCGCCGCAAACCCCGGGTAATCCGCGGGGGCGAGGCGATGCGGGATCTTTCGTCCCTCTTCGAGGACAGAAGATTCCTCGCCTCGCTCGGAATGACAGACGCGGTGGGAGTCGCCAAGATCGCCTCTGGCGGATAGGTTTTGCGCACCCTGTCCGGAGTTCTGACTATCGTGCGCTCGACACTCGCCCTCGCCCTGCTGGCCGCCGCCGTCTCGCTGCCGGCGCAGTCGCCGTCCGTCAAGCTTCCTGAACGCGCGGTGCGCCGCGACATCCCGATGACGAACGCCATTCGGCGCGCATTCGCGGCCGGCACGCGTGACTCATCGGGGCGGCCGGGGCGCAACTACGCCCAACTTCGCACCGACTACACGATCAACGCCCGGCTCGATCCGGCGACGTCGCGCATTGCCGGCCGCGAATCGATAGTCATTCATAACAACACTGCCGACTCGCTCACCTCCATCGTGATGCGGCTCGACCAGAACATGTTCCTGTTCAATGTGCCGCGCGCCGCGCCGTGGATTCCGTCCGAACTCACTGACGGTTTCGTCATCACGCGCATGGCGGTGAACGGTCAGCCGGTGGACCTCGCACCGCCGGGCGGGCGCGGTGGTGGCCGCGGGCGCGGGGGACCGCCGGTGCGCCCCACGGAGAATTTGGCGACGGGGCTCAACACCACGCGCGGCACCATCCAGCTGGTCAATGCAATACCGGCGCGCGGGAGCGCGACGCTGGAAGTGGACTGGAGCCACAAGGTGCCGGGCGGGCCGAACGGCGCAAACCATCGCATGACCCAGCGCTGGGCCGACACGCTGTACCAACCAACCCAGTGGTATCCGCGTGTCGCGGTCTACGACGACCTGCGCGGCTGGGACCCGGAACTCTACCTCGGGCCGTCAGAGTTCTATAACAACTTCGGAAAGTTTGACGTCAGCATCGACGTGCCGGCCGGCTGGATCGTCGGCGGTACCGGTGTGCTGCAGAATCCGCAGCAGGTGCTCACGGCGGTGGCTCGCGAACGGCTCACGCATGTGCTCGAGTCGGACGACACGCGGTCCATTGTACCGGCGTCGGAAGTTGGTCCGGGGCAGGCGACCGCCGGCGGCGATCGCCTCGTCTGGCATTTCGTCGCCGATACCGTGAATGATTTTGCCTGGGTTACCGCCAAGAAGCTCGTATGGAACGCGACACGCGCATCCATTCCGGGCAAAAGCCGCATCCCGATCAACATGTACTTCCTGCCCGGAGATTCGGCGTTGTATGAGAACGCCGGTCCCGTTGCGCGCCACGCGCTGGAGTTTTACTCCAAGCTGTACTTCCCGTATTCGTTCCCTCAGTTCACCATGCAGGACGGGCCGAGTGCAGGAATGGAATACCCCATGGTCATCAACTCCAACCAGGGCGCGGCGGACCACGAGACGTTCCATCAGTGGGCGCCGATGACGGTAAGCAACAACGAAACTTGGTACGGCTGGATGGATGAAGGCTTCAACCAATACGCCAATATCCTGTCTGCTGCGGACCGGCAAAATGTGCAGCCAAACCTCGACGGTCGTGGACAATCGTACGGTGCGGTGAGCGGCGACGAAGCCGAACCGCCGATGATGTGGAACGCCAACTATGACGGGCCGTCACGCTATTCGTTCGTCACGTACAGCAAGACGCCGCTCATGCTGTCGGCGCTCGGTGGTGTCGTGGGCGATTCAGCGGTGTGGCACGCGCAGAGTGAATGGGCCAAGGCATGGATGTTCAAGCATCCGTCGCCGTGGGACTACATGTTCTTCATGAACCACGCGCTCAATCGGGATCTGAGCTGGTTCTGGTATTACTGGCTGTTCAGCACCGAGAGCGTAGACGGCTCCATCCAGAAGGTGACGACCACCGGCAACAAGACTGCCGTCGTCGTTCGGCAGGACGGACAGATGCCGTCGCCTGTGGTGCTCAAGGTGGAGTTCGCGCCAACCGGTCCGGCGCTCAAGCCCATGGGCAACGCGAAAATGGAAGGCAACACCGCGATTGTGACGTGGCCGGTGGATGTCTGGTTTGCCGGCAGCCGTACCTTCACGGCCAATCTCGACTTCGGCGGTCGCAAGATCACCAAAATCGTGCTCGATCCCGGGTGTCGCTTCCCCGATAAGGACCCGAGCGACAATGTCTGGCCGAGGAAGCCGTTAGCGGCGCCCGCGCCGGCACCGGCGCAGGGCGGTGGGCGCGGCGGACCAGCCTGCGTGGAATAGTTCAACGAAATTCAATAAAAAGGCCCGCACGAAATTTTCTCGTGCGGGCCTTTTTGTTGTCATTCCGAGCGGAGCGAGGAATCTCCTGGATCGCCAATTATAAGACGGCAGACGGAAGATCCCTCGACTTCGCTCGGGATGACATCTGCTACCGACCGCAACTCGGGTAGCTCGGATCCGCCCCGGCGATCGCCGGTTTGTACTTGCGATCTGCCACCGCCGTCATGATGTCATGGATGAATCGCCCAATGCGCGCCATGTGATCGTAGTCCGCGTACTGTGGCTCGTCGGTCAACTGGTGATAGTCCTCGGCGTAGCCCGTGGAGAAGTACGTCACAGGAATGTCATGGTGCACGTAATTCACCTGGTCGCTGCGGCAAAACCGGTTCATGGGGTTCGCGGTCACGTCCCACGATTTGTCGATCGCCATGACATCGGTTGTGCGGATGGCGTTCACCGAATCGATGATGTCGCCGAATTCGCGGGACAACCGGCGCGCGCCGAGCGTCTGAATAGACGACGGTCCGCCGAACTTCACCTGATCGGTGCGGCCCTTGGCTTCCATGTCCATGTTGTGCGCGGCCACAATCGACGCGAGCGGAATGGTCGGGTGGTCGGTGAACCACTTGGAGCCGAGCAGTCCGGCCTCTTCGCCTTCGTGCGACACGAAGATGATCGAGCGCGCCGGATGCTCCGTCGCGAAGCGCTCGGCGATCTCCAGCAAAATGACCGTGCCGGAGCCATCGTCGTCGGCGCCGTTGAAGATGGAGTCGCGGCGCGGCTTGCGAATGCTGCGAGCCCGCGCGATGAGTGAATCAATCTTGTGTTGCTGCGCCGCCGTGGGACGGCACGCTGGATCGTTGGCGCCTTGGGGACGCGTCACCATGTTCACGGCGCGAAGCGAATCGTGGTCCACCGCCGTAGGACTCACGCCAACGTGATCGTTGTGCGCGCTCACGAGCACATACTCGCCCGCACGGGCCGGGTCGGAACCCGGCAGAATGGCAATTACATTGCGCGCCGGCGTGGGCGACATGTGGAACTCGTAGCTCCAGTGCGTCGTGACCGGCTCGCCGGTGGTGCCAACCGCCAATCCGTTCACGGACTTACCGAACAACTTGGCCGCTGCCGCGCTGGAGATCACCGCCGCGCCGGGTGCGTTGGCGGGGGCCGGGGCTGCCTCCATCCCTTCGCGTCCGTTGAATGCGCCGCGGACCGCCGCGACCGGCGCGCCGTCGAGGCCCACGAGCAGAATGCCCGCTGCGCCGCCGCGTTCAGCGCGCGTGTCGCGAGCGCCTGCGGCGCCACGTCCGCCACCGCGTCCACCGCGTCCTCCTGACGTCGCGGCCAGCTCGGCCTCTACCTTGGCCGCTGCGGCAGCGCCGAACTTGTCCGGCACGTCTGCGCAACTAAGTACGGCCGCCGCACCACGACCGGCGGCGAGACCCGCTTCGGCCGGGGTGGCGAGGAAAACGGCGACTTTGCCACGGACCAACGCCGGATCGAGTGCAGCAGCCGTGTCACCCCACGTGCCGGCGAACACGGTGGGCACGTTGTTCAGCTCTCCCTTGGCGCCAAAGCCGTTCGCCGCACTCGGCGCGATCGGCAGCCATTCGGTCTTGGTCATGAGCGGGGATCCACCGGCGAGCAGCTTCACCGACGCGCTGTCGAAGCCGGACGGTCCGTACGGCATGTTCTGAAAGTACGTGCCGTTTTCGCCGCCCGGCTTGAGCCCGAGGCGTTTGAACTCGCGGCCGATATAGGCCGTGCCTTTGTAGTTACCGGGCTCGCCAATCTTGCGGCCCTGCATGGAATCGTCAGCGAACTGATAGAGTCGCGTACGGAGATCGTTCGCCGTGATCGCCGGTGTGGTGGGGCGCGGCGCCCACTTGAACGGGCCTTCATCCGGCCAGACAGTCTTGGCCTGGGCGAGCGCAGACGCCGTAGCCCCAGCGCTGAGCAGGAGGGCGAGGGAAGCGGTCTTACGGAACATGGTGTGATTCCTGGAGCGGGAGACGGGCGGAACAATCGCCCGGCAATTTGTCTGTCGCGCAGCCGGTTGTCCACGCTGCAGTGGCGGAACTCGTCGGCTTGCCGCGCGGGGTGCGGCCCTCCATGATGCGTCATGACACCTTTTCGATTTGGGCCCGTTGCCGCCGCTCTGCTCGCCAGCCTCCTTTTTGGTGGGCAAATCGCCGGTGCGCAGGCTGTCAAACACCCGGCGTTCGACGTCACTGAGGCAACGATTCCACAGATCCAGGCGGCCTTGGCGAGCGGCCGCACGACGTCCGTTGCCTTGGTGAACGCCTACCTCGCGCGCATTGCGGCCTACGACGCCCACGGGCCTCAGCTGAACGCCATGCTCACGCTGAATCCCAACGCCCGCGCCGAGGCCGCCGCGCTAGACGCCGAGCGGAAGAGCGGCAAGGTGCGCGGCCCGCTGCACGGCATACCCATCGTGGTGAAGGCCAACTACGGCACCGAGGATGGCGTGACGAGCGCCGGATCGCTGGCGATGGCCAACTCCAAGCCAGGGCGCGATGCCTTCGTCGTAAAGCGGCTGCGCGACGCCGGCGCGATCATCCTCGGCAAGACGAACATGCACGAGTTGGCGGCAGGCATCACGACGATCAGCTCGTTGGGGGGCCAGACTCGGAACGCATACGATCAGGCGCGCTGCCCCGGTGGTTCGAGCGGGGGCACCGGCGTCGCGGTGGCGTCGAGCTTTGCCGCGGTGGGTTGGGGCTCGGACAGCTGCGGCTCGATCCGCATTCCGTCGGCGTTCGGTAGCCTGTTCGGGTTGCGAATGACGCAGGGGCTGGCGAGCCGCACTGGCATTGTGCCGTTGTCGCATACGCAGGACGTGCCGGGTCCGCTCGCCCGAACGGTGACCGATTTGGCGATCGCGCTCGACGCGACGATCGGACCCGACCCGTCCGACCCAGACACGCGCGTGCTCAACGGACGCGCGCTGCCGCACTTCGTTGACTCATTATCGAAAGACGCATTGCGCGGTGCGCATATCGGAATCCTCACGAACTATCTCGCCAGCGCCGAATCGGGGATCGCGGATACCGTGCGCGCCGCCGGGCGCGCCATGCACGCCCTTGGTGCCACGGTGATCAACGTGAGCGTGCCCGACCTCGACAGCATGGTCGATGGCACGAGCGTCATCAACATGGAGACGAAGTTCGACCTGATCGACTATTTCAAAACCGTGCCGAACGCGCCGGTCCATTCGCTGCACGACATCCTTGCCAGCGGGTTGATCGACGAACAGCTCGAGGCGCGCCTCGAGCTGGCCGACACCGTGCGGGCGGCCGACAGCGCGCCGTATCGCGCGGCGCTCGCCAAGCGCGCCGCGTTGCGTGTGGCATTGGTGGGCTTGCTCGACAGTCTGCATCTCGACGCGATCGCCTATCCCACCATGCGCCAACGCCCCGCCATGATCGGCGACGCACAGGCCGGCTCGACATGCGGGCTCTCGGCGCAGAGCGGTCTGCCGGCGATCACGTCGCCGGCCGGGTTCACCACGGACGGACTGCCCGTTGGCGTGGAGATGCTCGGCCGGCCGTTTGCCGACGCGCATCTCGTCGCGATGGCCTACGCGTTCGAGCAAGGAGGACCGCGACGCCGTGCGCCCACCGTGACGCCGTCGCTGGTCGCCCCGCGCGTTTTGGCTGCGCGGGAACCGTTCGCGGCATCGGCGCACGGCACCCATGGCATAGCGAAAGCGTCGTTCACATTCGACGAGCCGTCGCGCGAGATCACGTACGACGTTCGCGTCACGGGAATCCCCGCGTCGCAAATCGACGCAGTGGTGCTCCGCCGTGTGGATTCCACCGGAGCGGAGCGAGTTGTGCATCGTTTGGCTGGACCAGGCGCCGACCGTGGTCAGGGGCGGTTCATCCTCACGCCGCTCGACCGCAAAGCGCTGTCAGACGGCAAGCTGCGCATTGCGCTGTTCACCACAGACGGTCTGTCACCCGGTGTCGAAGGCGCACTGGCCTTGCCGGCCACGAAGAGCCAATGACCGCGCCGAGTTCACACTTTCATAATCCGAATATGTCACGTCAAGACGAATCTACTCCCAGGAAATCTCCGCCCGCTTCAGCGCCCGAGCGCGATGAAGTAGATGAGGCGTCGCAGGAAAGCTTTCCCGCCAGCGATCCGCCGAGTTGGGATCCGCTACACTCCGGCACGCCCGAACGTCAGCGCGAGCAACCCAAACAATCCGGAGGCACCAATGGCTGAACCGGAAGTCTGGATGCGTGGACCGGTGGCGGATGTTCCCGCGCTGCTCCAGCCCGCGGCGCACAGTCTGTTGCAGTGCCAGGAGGAAATTCGCGCTAAAATCCCGACGCTGACACACGAGCAACTGTGGACGCGTCCGGGTGGCGGTGGGTCCGCCGGGTTTCACGTGCGGCATGCCACGGGCGCGCTGGACCGTCTGTTCACCTACGCACGCGGCGAGCAACTGTCGGACACGCAACGCGCCGCGCTCGAAGCGGAGAAGCACATGGACGAGCTCACCGGAGACGCGATCGTCGCCGCATTCGACGCCGGCGTTGAGCGCGCGCTGGCGCAATTGCGCGCCACGCCTGAATCGACCTTGCTCGAGCCGCGCGAGGTGGGCCGCATGCGCTATCCGTCGAACGTGTTGGGCCTGCTGTTTCATACCGCCGAACACACCCAGCGGCATGCCGGCCAGTTGGCGACCACGGTGAAATTCGTAAAGGCCGCTGCCGGCTGACGTTGCTCAACCGCGGCCCCGCGCGCATACTCCAATGATGGATCGTCGTGCGTTCGTTGAGCGTTTGGGGGTGCTCGCCGGGGGCGTAGCCGTTCGGCCGTGGTCGGGCCGTAACGGCCTGCTTGGGCGCGCCATGGAGCGAACGTCGGCGGGCGACTTCGTGTTCGCGCGCCTGCGCTACGACTCGGGTGATTGGGATTACAACCCCAAGGTCTGCGCCAACGTGCTCGATGCGTTGCTGCAGTACACCGAGATCCCGGTGCAGCAGAACGAAGTTGTGATCACGCTCGACTCGGCGGAGCTCGAGGCGTATCCGTTCCTGTTCATGACCGGGCACAAGCTTGTGCGGTTCAGCGAAAAGGAACGCCAGGGGCTCGTGCGGTACGTCGATAACGGCGGCTTGCTGTTCTCTGACGACTGCAATCACGACGTGAACGGGCTGTACGCCAAGTCGTTCGAAGCCGAAATGCATCGCGCGTTTCCGGGACCCGGCGTGCTCGACAAAATTCCGAACTCTCACCCGCTGTATCGCGCCTTTTTTCGATTCGACGGTCCGCCGCAAACGAGCCACGAGTTGAATGGCTGGGGCGACAACGTGGTGCACGGTTACCTGCGCGGGGTGGAGCACCGCGGGCGCCTGGGCGTGGTGTACGCCAACCAGGATTTCGGCTGCGAGTGGGACTACGACTGGAAGAACAAGCGCTTTCGAACCAAGGACAACACGCGGTTCTCGGTGAACCTGGTCGTCTACGCCATGGCGTGAGCAGTTGTCGGCCGGGCGAACTGCGGTGTCATCCCGAGCGAAGTCGAGGGATCTTCCGCCCGCCGTCTTGTAATTGGCCTTACGGAAGATTCCTCTCTCGCTTCGCTCGCTCGGAATGACAAGCGTGGACGGTTGGAACCGGTTTGAACAACAATTTGAAAAGCAATGAACTGCCATCGAGCCGGTGCGCACGGAGCTTTCGCAGTGCGCGGGGGCAATGACAGTTCATGGCAGTCAATTGCAGTTCCAGTTTGGTTCCAACTTTCCAGCGCGCGTGCTGGTTCTGATGTGATCAGTCGAACGCCGCGCCTACCATCATCTTGCGGATCAACAGCCACGGCGAGCCGTGGGAGATGGAGTTCGTCTGCACCGGCTGGCCCTTGGCGTCGCCGCCCGTGCCGTATTTCTTGTAATCGTCCGCGCCGGTCAATCCGTCGAGGTTGCCCCAGAAGTCCGTGGTGATGGCGTTGTAGGTCACGTCCGTCACCTGCCGCGTGATCTTGCCGTTCTTGATCTCCCAGAACATGTGGCCGCCGAACTGGCCGTTGTACCGCTGCTGGTCGATGGAGTAGCTGCCGCGCCCGTCGATCATCACGCCGTCCTTCACGTCGGCGATCAACTCGGCGCGCGTGGGCGAGCCGACGGGCCCGGGCTCCATGTGCACGTTGGGCATGCGGAGGAACGGATAGTCGCGCCACGAGTTGGCAAAGGTGCAGCCGCGGCTGAAGTTCTCACCGATCAGGTGCGCCGTTTCACGATTGGTCTGCAGCCCCACCAGAATGCCGTCGCGTATGATCGGCCACTTCTGCGATTTCACGCCGTCGTCGTCGTAGCCCACCGAGCCCAGGCCGTCGTCCGTCTTGTCGGCCGTGATATTCATGTGCTTGGAGCCGTATTTCAGTTTTCCAACATCAGAAATCTTAACGAAGCTCGTGCCGGCATAGTTCGCCTCGTAGCCAACGATGCGATCGAGCTCCGTGGCGTGGGCCACGATCTCGTGGATCGTAAGCATGGCGTGCGACGGCGACAGGATCAGGTCCCGCAGCCCGCTGCCGCCGAGGGGCTTGGCGGTACAGAACTCCACGGCCTCATGGGCGACGCGCTCCGCAGAGTCCATCAGGTCCGACCGCTCGGCCACTTCCCAACCGCCGCACGCGGGCACGCCCGGATACTGACGCGTGCGGGTGACGTCGCCCACCTTGGCCGTAACGCTGAGCGTTGGCGTGGTGGTGAACAGCTCCTGCTCGATGTACGAGCCTTCGCTCGAGGCAAAGTACCGCCACTCGTAGCCATGCGTCGCCGACACCGCCACGGCCGTCACACCCTGCACCGCGCTCGCCTTGTCAACAATGGCCTGGGCCCACTTCTGCTTGTCCACCTGCGACACCGAGGTGGGGTGCTTCTGCATGGGCGTGATGAAGTTGTCCACGTACGCCTGAACAGGCGTCAGCTTGAGATCGGCTTTTTTGGCGATGGCGCTAGCCTTGGCCACTTCGGTGGCGATACCCGTGATGCGCTTGATCTCGTCTTCCGTGACGATTGGGCTGCTGGCAAATCCCCACACGCCGCTGTGAATGACGCGCACGCCGAACCCTGCCGCCTCCCGCGCTGCCTCGGTAGCGATTTCGCGCAGTCCGCCACCGCGACCGCCGCCGCGCCCACCACGTCCGCCGCCACCTGCGCCGCCACCACCACCACCCGCTCCGCCACCGGCGCCGGCGCCGCCGCGTCCACCGCGCCCGCCTGCTGCCGCGCCCGTGGCTGCCACGCGGAAATTCGCCGTAGCGCCCGGCGGGCTCGCCGTGAGCGTGAACCGTACGTCGGCATAGCTGCAGCCGCCGCGTTTGGCCTCGGCAAGGACGATGTCCGCGAATCCCTTGAACTTTGATTCGAGCACGCGGCCGTTCGGCCCGCTCGCGATCAACTCGGCGACCAGGTCATGCGAAAACAGAGCGAGCGCGCCGGTTGCGGCTGCACCCTTGATGAAGTTTCGACGATTCGGGCTCATGTCGATGGCTGGGCTTAGACGGCCGGAGAGGCCGATGTCATATAAAATTCCTCAATCCGCACCGGCGGAATGAGCGCGGCATTTCCCTGATCGAACGCCTCGCCGAGGTTCATCGGCACAGGCTTTCCCACGAGCGACAAATTGCTGTAGCCAACAATGGGCGACATGTTCCAGCGGAAGTTCTGCACCGGGCCAACGATCTCGCCGTTCTCGATGAGGAACAGGCCGTCGCGGGTCATGCCGGTGTTGAGCAGCGGTTGCTCCTCCGACGGCACGCCGCGAATGTACCAGAACGATGACACGAGCAGCCCGCGGCGCGTCTGCTTGATCATGTCGTCGATCGACAACTCTGAGCCGCCCTGCACCATGCTCATGTTGAGCGTTGCTGGACGGCCGGGCGCGAGGTTCGCCAGCACACCCTTGTCCACCCATGTCACGGGCGCAGCGGGCTTGTTGTCGTTGAGAATGGTGGTCTGGCGCAGTAGCGGATTGCCGATGTCGCTCTTGAGCGAGAAGAGATCGCTGAACAGCTTGTCGCCAATTTTTTTGCCGGCCATGTACTGCTGCGGTCCGCCAATTCCACCGCCAAAACCGCCGCCACCGCCGCCGCCGCCACGTCCACCGCCACCTGCACCGCCCGGTGGTGGACCATCGGTGCCCGGAGGGGGCGCATCACCGCCGGCACCGCCCGGAGGACCACCGGGTCCGCCGCCCGCGTTGAAGATGCCGGTGAGTAGCGAAATGAATCGCGCGTTGGCGCGCGGCTCCAGAATCACGGTGTACCGACCCGGTTCGATCGCCTTGGCGTTTCGGCTCTTGAGCGCCTTCTGCCCCGCCACTTCCGTAAGCGCCTTGGCGTCGATCATCCGCACGTCCTTGATGCCCGCCGTACCTGACCATCCCGAGCCGCTGCCGTCCGGCATGCGGCAGGTCAGTGCCATGCCCGCCTCGGCAACGCGATAATAGGCGAACAGACCGTTCGAGTTCGCGTTGCAGGTGGTCGTGTCGCCCTTGGGGATGTAGCCGGCGCCGAGCACGCCCATTTTCTGGGAGAGATCAATGCTGTCGCGCACCATGCGACCTCGTTCCGCCGGGCCGAAGTTGACCATGTCCGGCAGCGCGGCGTCAACGGCGATGTATTGCTGTGCGCCGAGCAGTGCCGGCAGATTCGGCGAATCATTCGCCTTCTGCGCGTCGGCCATCGCTTCGTCCACCATCTTGCGCAGACCGGCGTCGGAAAAATCGCGGGTCGTTGCGTAGCCAACCTTCTGGCCCACGCGCACCGTGGCGCTCACGTCGCGGTCGTACTGGACGAGGTTCGTCGTGATGGAGGAGTTGGCCCAGCGGGTGCCGGAGCGCTCGGAGCCAGTGAGGTTGACTTCAACGCCGTCGGCCTTGGCCATGTTGATGACCTTGTCGACGACTGCTTTGACTTCTTCGCGGGTATACATGAGGCGGCAGAGCCTAGGGATTGGGCCGGGACGTGTCAAGAACTAACGACGCATCTTAGGGTGTCATTTACGAGCTTTGAAGGTGCTCATGCCAGACTGCGCCGCCGGCGCATGAACCACTCGGCGCTCAATGCCAGCGCGAATGGCAGCAACCACCACACGGAGCGCATGGGATGCCAGATCTCCAAGCGCCCGGCGGGTTGGATCGTCCGCATCAAGGCCTCCGGCAGAGTTGCCAACTCCGACGCCGACAACACGGCGCCTCCGCGTGCCGCGACCCAGGCGCGCAGCAGGTCATCGTGGTTGGGCGACGCGCGGAACGCGGTGCGCTCCACGACCAACGGCGCATCTTCGCTCACGCCGTCTCCGGCGGCCTCGATTCGATACGTGCCAGGCGCGAGCGGCGCTCGAAATGCGCCGCGAAACTCCCCGATGCCACTCCCCGGCCACAAACGAATGTTGCGGCGCGCGCTGTCCGACACCAGCGTGGCGGATGCGCTCGAACGGATTTGCGCGGCCGACGGTGCACGGAGTGCGGCGTCGCGCAGCGTGATTGCGACGTGCGTCAGTTCGCCGGGCGACACCATCGACGCGGCAACGCCGAGCGCTAGTGCCGGCGGTGCCGCGCTCGCCTCGGCGGCGATGAGCGTTTGCCAGAAACTCTCGAAGCCGGACGCGGACACATCGCGATAGTGCCACGCGTCGAGTGCGCCGCTCACCACAACGTCGCCCGCGCCAACGGCCGAATGCCAGATGATCGCTCGCCCGCTCGCGGAATCGTGCACCCACGCCAATGGTTGCGCGCCGGCTGGCAGCGGGGCCGGCCACGCCAACTCTCCGGCGCGCAATCCCACGCTGTCGCCATTCGCCGGAACCACGGCCACGCTCGGGTTCTCGGCTTTTGCCACCCACGTGGTGACCCCGGTGAGCCGCGCGTACGGTCCGGGCGACGGCGCATCGAGCAGCAGAATGACGCTGCCGCCGCGGCGGCGAAGAAAGGTGTCGAGACCATTCACCTCGCTCGCCGTAAGTCCGTCCGGCGCGCCAACGATGATGGCCGCAAAGCGCGACAGCCCCGCGAGATCGTCGAGACGACTGGGTGGCGCGCCGGCGTCGGTGCTGATGTTGCGTGACGTGACGACGCGACTCGTGACGATGAAGCGCCGGTCGCGTTCCACGGCGCGCCGCACGAAGGTGGACATCCACGATGGCCGCGGGTCGTAGAAGAGCACGGGCCAGCGCGTGTCGCGGACGTCTACCAGCAGATCCGCCTGTGATGAATCGCGTGCGCCGGCGACGCGAGCCACCACGCGCAGCGGCGTGGCACCGGGCGCCGTGGGCAAGTACGACAGCGACGCCGAAATGTCTTGTTCGTTGGCGGTCACGTTGCGCGAGATCCGATCGACCACGAGCTGCCCGGATTTCAACGATACCTCAACGGTCTTCCCGCGCGCCGCATGCGCTCGCACCACCACCGCTACTGGCACTCGCGCATCGAGCGGCGGCAGGCTTGGCGCGCTCACCGCCTCGATGGCAATTGCCGTATAGGGGGTACCCCCCGCAATTGCGAACACCGGCCGCGCGGGCTCGTCACTGGCAGGTGGGGGCAACTCGTCACCCACCAGTACGGTCGCATTCGCCGCGCCGAACCCGCCGGGTACTACGGTGAAATTGTTCTGCAGCGTCCGTCGTACCGCAACAGCAAGCGTGGAGTCCTGTGCGACGTCCGAGAGCACCACCGAGATCATCGGTTTCGCCGCGCGGCGGGACGTGACTGCCGGGTCGATCGCCGCGGCGACTGCGATCACCACGGACACGGATCGAAGCGCGACGCGCACCGCCGCATCCCGGTTCACGGCGAGCCGCGCGGCGCGCGCAGCGCGTCGGTGAGCGCGCCGTTCAATCGGTTCGTCGTGATGTTCGCGGGCTGGGCCGGCGCGTTCAACAGATCCCGTCGCAGCGCGGCGGCGAGGTCCGTTGCGGCGCGATCGAGCCTGGCGCGCGCGTCAGACGCGGTGCCGCGTGTGAGTGCCGCGGCGGCGGTATCGAGCACCATCGCTACCGCCTGCAGCGCGCGGTCAGAGGGATCGACTTGCAACACGCGTTCGGCCAGCGACGACGCACCGGCGGACGCCGAGCCGTCTAGGCGCGCCGTGCCCGCGAGCGACGCGATGCCCGCCAGCGCGCCGCGCAGCGCCGTCACCCGCGGATCGGCTGCCGGATCGGCGCTGGGGCGTTCGTCCCGCGTGACATCGGCGAGCGAACCGCTCAATCGGCGCGTCAAATCGAGGCGCTCGTGTTCAGTGAGCGCGCGCAACAGAATGCGAGTTCTCGAAAATGCCAGCTCGAGCTGCGCCAGCGCGTCGCGCTCGTGCGGCAGCGCCGGCGCCACACTGGCGGTGGTGAGCGACGCCGACGCCCGGCTCATCGATCGAATGGCGTTCAGCAGGGCGACGCGACCGCGGTTGAGCATGCGGCCGGCGGCAAGGTCGGATTCGCCTTCCGCTTCGGCCTGCTCGTTCAACTCCGTCATGCTCGCGGCGGGATCGGGCGCATCGGCCACTTCGCCGCCCATCATGAACACGAATTCGGCGCGTACCTTTCGCTGCTCGGCGGCAATGTCTTGCGCCGCGGCGGTGTATGCGTCGGCGGTCATCGCCGACTTGTTCGCCAAGAGACGTTCCGTTTTCAGGATCACCATCTGCTGGCTTACCGCATATCGATCTTCGTTTGGGTCGAGCGCGAACCCGGCCGCGGCGTTCCCGCCGGGCGCCGCCACGTCAGCGATGTACGAATCGGATTCCGATGCGGGCGCACCGGGCCGGTGGTCCGTGGCAACGGCGCGATAGACCACCATGTCCCCCGGCGCGAGCGCCAGGCTGTCGAGCGACCAGCGGACGTGCGCGGTCCACGAACGAGCATCGCGCCGCGTAATACTCAGCGGCACGTCCCCTTCAACGAACGTGAAACGTTCGCCCGATCCGGACACCTTGGTGTAGCGCAGGCGCAGCGACGCCAGCCCAATGTCGTCGCTCGCCTGGGCCGCGAGGTCGATGGTGTACTGCCCAGTGGCGAGATGCAGGTCTTTCGCCGGCGCGGTGATGCGCACGCGCGGCGCGTTGTCCGGCGTGACGGTGAGACCGATGAGCTTTCGCGCGCCGGCGTGTCCGTTGGCCGGTGCGAGTTGCAGTGCGATGTATCCGTCCGCGTCGGCGACGAGGTCAGCGACGAACCGGCCGCCGGTGGAGGGCGACAGGGGGAGAGCGCCGCGCAACGTTTCCATGGATACCGACGGTGCGCCAGTTCGCACCGAAAGGTGCAAGCGGCTGCCGGCCAGTGCGTCGATACGCGCCGCGTCATGCACCGTCTCCGGCGGACGATTTGCGTATGCGGGCGGCTCGATGGTGACGTCGATCGCGTCGAACACTGGCGTGCCGCCGGTTGCGCCGCGCACGAACCGCGACACTGACGCCGTGGCCGGCGTGGAGAGGCGAGTGAGCGCTCCGAGCCAGAGCACCGCGCTTGCGAAAAAAAGTACAAGCGCCCGGCGCGCCGGGAAAAGGTGAGCTACGTCTACGGCGCGCGTCGTTCGCGCCGCGGTGCGCCAGACGAGCGACGTAACATAATCTGGGGCGGCCGACACCAACGAGCGCGTCGCCAGCAACTCGTCCGCCGTGATCAGTACATTCCGGAACTGCAGCGCGCGATGCTCTACGAGCTGCGATATGGAATGGGTGCGGCGCGATGTGATGAGCAATCGTATAAGTACCCCTATCGCGACACAGCCGACTCCCATCAGAACGGCGATGCGCGGCTCGTCGCGCGCCGGCCAGCCTGCAAGCGCGAGCAGCATCGCCACCGCCAAGCCCGCTGCGGCGCCTTCAGCGGCTGAGATCCATGTCAGCCGTCGCGCCGCGCGGGCCAGAAACCGGCGAATCTCCTCCGCGTCAGGCGACATGCGCGACCGGAACCCGGCGCATCCACGATTCGGCGGCGAGCAGCAACAGCGCAACGACCCACAACCAACGCGCGTCGGATGGGCCGTCTGGCGCGTTGGCTTGTGACGCCGCGATCGCCACCGGGGCGCGCTGCAACGACGCGAGTGTGGCGCTTGTCAGCGTGCTCGGCTCGAGCTCTGCTGCTTCCGTGCTTGGAGCCTGCGCGCGCGCCACCGCGGCGATGAGCGCCGCGGACGTGAGACTGCCCGCGTCGGCGTACGACACCAACACCAGGCTGATGCGGCCCTGGTCGGCATGCTGCACCGCTGACACGGCTCGGTTGCCATTGCGGGTGCGCGCAATCACGATGCCAGACGTAGAGTCTGCGCCGCGTGTGAGCACAGCGTTCGAGGCAGCGTTGACGAGCATCGAATCTTCGATCAAACGTGCGGCGATCGTGGTCATCCACGGCAGTGCCGGTATCGTTGCGCCGCGCAACATCGCCGCGCGTCCGCTGAATTCCGGATATACAATGGCGATGGCGCGCGTGGTGTCGCGCGCGTTACCCCGATCCGCGACGCCGATCGTTGCCGCAGCCAACACCGCGGCTTGAAGACGCGACTTCTCGCGGTCACCAACGAGCAGCACCGCCGACGTTTCCGGTGTGCCGGCCGCAGTAGGATGCGCAGTCCATTCCACGTCGGTGCGGTTACCCAGCGGAGTGGCGCGGGCCACAATGTCCATAGTGCCAACGCGCGTCCGTGTCTCGACGATCGAGTCATGCACTGCGTCCACACGAACGAGCCGGATGCCAAACCGCGGCGCCACGTCGCTCAGATCCTGTGCGTCGATTGCGCCAATTTGAAAATCGGAGACAACGGCGACCTCGCCGCGCGACGGCTGGGTGAGCAACCACGCGGCAGCGCCGGCAATCGCGTGCGCGGGAGCGCCTGACTCGAGCACCACGCTCGATTGCGCGGAGTCGGCGAGTTGCGCCGCAACGCGCCGTGCGGCCACGACGGCGCGTTCACCGTGCGGCGTTGCGCGCTGCATGCTCGCGCTGGTGTCCACGATGATTGCCCGCGCCAACGGATCGCCCAGTGCGTGCCGGCGATTTGCGGTGAGCAACAACGGCTGTGCCAGCGCTGCCGCTGCCGCTGCGAGAATTCCCGCTCTCACGGCAAGCAGCGCGAGGTCGTGCAACCGCGTGCGGCGGGTGGGCAGCAGGCGCGAGGCATTGAGAAAGCGAAGCGTTGGAAATCGCTGAATGCGTGCTGGGCCGCGGCCGAGCAGATGAATGAGAATCGGCAGTGCAACGGCGATGAGGCCGGTCCAGGCCCACGGGTTCAGCCAGGTCATTTCGATACGGCCCGCGGCGTCACGCTCGACGCATTGCGGCTGCTGCGTCGCAACAGGTAATCGCGCAGCGCCACTTCGGGCGCAATGTCCGTGCGCAGCAGGGCATAGTCGATTCCGTCGCGCAGCGCGTGGGTACGACAGCGCTCCAGGAATGCGTCCATGGCCTCACCGTATTGCGCACCGGCGGACGCGGCGTCCACAAGGCGTCGCTGGTGCGATTCGAGATCTTCCACTTCCACGTTGCCTTCGATCTGAAGATGCAACTCGGCGGGCGAGAGCAGTTGCAGCATCGCCACGTCGTGGCCGCGTTGCGCAACGTGGCGCAGCGCGCGGCGTGTGTCGTCTTCCGCATCGTAGAAGTCGGAGATGACCACCACCACGCCGCGACGCTGCAGAAGTTGCGCGCCGCGCGAGATGACTTGCGGCGGATCCCATGCGTTTGCTGGGGACAAACGGTCGAGACGTGCGAGTAGCGACCGGAGATGCGGTCGTCCGCCACGCGCCGGCACGTAGGTAAGCTTGCCGTCGGTTGACGTCATCAGGCCTACCGCGTGACCCTGCTCGGAGACGAGATACGACAGCGCTGCCGCAACGATCGTGGCATATCGGAACTTGGACGTCCCTTGCTCGGGAAAGGCCATCGACGCGCTGGCGTCGAGCACGATCATTACCGAGAGGTTCGTTGTCTCGCGAAACTGGCGGGTATACAGCCGGTCGCTGCGGCCGAACAGTTTCCAGTCGAGATACTTGAGATCGTCGCCGGCGCGATATGGGCGGTGCTGGCGAAATTCGGTGCTGTAGCCGTGAAACGGGCTGCGATGTCCACCGGTGCGCAGTCCTTCCACCACGAGCCGCGCCGCGAGCTCGAGGTCGTCGATCGCCGCGACGACGCTTGCGCTGAGCGCCGTGGAAGTCGTGGGCGACTGCGCGGACATGTGGACGTCAGGGCCGAATGGCCGCGAGCAGCTTGCCGATCACGTCGTCCGGCGTGACGCCGTCCGCTTCCGCCTGGAAGTTGACGAGCAGCCGATGCCGCAACACGGGCAAGGCCACGCTCGTTACGTCTTCCGGCGCCGGCACGGGGCGTCCGTCGAGCAGGGCAGCGGCCTTGGCGCCGAGAATGAGCGCCTGACCGGCGCGTGGGCCCACGCCCCAGCGAACCCAATCGCGCACCGGTTGCACGGCGGTGGAGCCGGTGGGGCGTGTGGCGCGCACGAGGCGCAACGCGTAGTCCACGATGTTTGCCGCGGCCGGCAGCTGACGCACGAGCATACGCGCCGCTTCCAACTCGGCGCCCGTGGTCACGTGGGTGGCCTGCTGATTGGCGGTGGTTGTCGTTTCGGCGAGAATTCTCCGCTCGTCGTCCGCGTCGGGATAGTCGATTACGACATTGAACATGAACCGGTCGAGCTGGGCTTCGGGCAGCGGATATGTGCCCTCCTGCTCGATCGGATTTTCCGTGGCGAGCACGAACAACGGACGCTCGAGCGGGTAGCGAACGCCGCCGACGGTGACTTGATACTCCTGCATCGCCTCGAGCAACGCCGCCTGGGTGCGCGGCGGCGTGCGATTGATCTCGTCGGCCAAAATGATGTTCGCGAAGACCGGGCCGGGAATGAAGCGCACGTGTCGCTTGCCGGCGGCCACGTCGTCCTCGATCACTTCGGTGCCGGTGATGTCCGAGGGCATGAGGTCGGGCGTGAACTGGATGCGGCTGAACTTCAAGTTCACAGCGTCTGCCAGGGTCTTGATCAGCAGCGTCTTGGCCAGGCCGGGCACGCCGCGGAGCAGGCAATGGCCGCCGGCGAACAGGCAGGTCAGGATCTCGCGTCGCACCTCGCGCTGGCCAATGATCACGCGTCCCACCTCGGCGTCGAGCCGAGCGACGAGCGCCGCGGCTTCCTCGAACGGAAGCAGGGGAGCGGCGGGCGCGACGGGCGGGGGCGGGGGCGGGGGCGGGGGCGGGGCCGAACGGGATGGAGTAGTCACGAGTGGAGATACTAGTTGCCTGCGCCGGGGCAGGCCACCTCAGGCCGTCCTGCGGTGCATCGCCACGGCCGACCTCCCCACCGGCGTGTACACGGGGTAGTTTAGCCTGACTCACCCTACCCACAGTTATCCCAGGGAGCCATTCGATGCACCGAATTCTTGCGACACTGTCCGTCGCCGTGTTGCCGGCGCTGGCGGCGTGTTCGTCCACGCCCGCGACTACCGTACCGCAACCGGTCTCCATGCAGCCGGGTCAACCGCTCGTGGAGTTCGAGATGATGACGTGGCCCGAAGTCAAAGCGGCGCTCGCCGCTGGAAAGACGACGGCGCTCGTCTACACCGGCGGTACGGAACAACGCGGGCCGCAGAACGTGAACGGCGGACACACGCTCATGGCGCGCGCCACGGTGAAAGCGATTGCGCTTCGCTTGGGCAACGCCATTGCCATGCCCGTGCTGCCGTACACCCCGAACAACGCCAGCGCTACGCTGCCGGGCACTATCGGTCTGACGCCGGAATTGCTCGGTTCCGTACTCGAGCGAGTCGTTGAACAGTCTATCGCGACCGGCTTCAAGAACGTGGTACTGATGCAGGACCACGGCGGCGGCACGAACGTGTACGGGGAAGTGGCCAAGAAGCTCGACGCCAAGTACGCGCCCAAGGGCATTCACGTGTACTTCTGCGACGAAGTCTACGCCAAGGCTCAGGGCGATTACGACAAGTGGCTTGCGGCGAACGGGTACCCCGTGAGCTCGCACGCCGGCATTCCCGATACGTCAGAGATGTGGTATCTGGGTGGCGAGGCATGGACGCGCTCGGCGTTGATTCCCACCGCGCTCGGCGACACCCTCAAGCAGCCGGCGAGTGTGCCGCGCGTTGGCAACGGCATCAGCGGTGACGCTCGCCGTTCCACGAAGGCGCTGGGCAAGCAGGCGTTCGACCAGAAGGTGGATTACGCTGTGCGGCAGATCCAGACGTTCATTCCGGCGGGCAGCAAGTAACCGATTGTCAGCCGGAGGAGTGAAACGACTCCGACCTGTCATCCCGAGGAGTGGGGGGGCCGCGGGCGGGAGGAACCCCCAACAAATAGGGAGGGAGGGCCAGAATAACAAAGCACGGAAGGACCGAGCGATGGCGAGACAGATGTTAT
>JBEPWA010000068.1:0-21858 GCA_041690755.1 Gemmatimonadaceae bacterium
CCGACATCTACCCCCTACAGTTGGTCGGCTGCGTCAGATGTGTAAAAGAGACTGGTGCTTGGGCTCACCATACAGGCATCGTGGTTCGGATGGTGAGACCAAGCACCGACCTGCGAGACTAGAGTCGGTAGCGTCGAGCGCTAGCCGCGAGGTTGAGCCGCGAGCGTGAGCGACGAGCCGGAACCGCGCACGCAGTGTTTTGCTCGCCGCTGCACTGAAACGGTGTCGGCGCGGGTGGGCTGGGGTGGCATCGTTCCGGCATGCGAGACTTCAAGCAGCTCCAGGTATGGCGGCGCGCGCACGCCATGGCGATCGCGATTCACGAGTTACTCCGCGGCGTGTCGGCGCGCGACTTCGTGTCGCTCAAATCGCAGCTCAGTCGAGCCGCGGACTCAGTGCCCACCAACATCGTCGAAGGCTGTGGGGCCGCCAGCCAGCGGGACTTCGCGCGCTACCTCGACATCGCGATCAAGTCGGCGAACGAGACCGAGTACCATCTGATCTCCGCCGCCGACCGCGGCGCGGTTGATTCAGGTGAATCGGCAACCCTGCGCGCCGAGGTCGTCGAGATCCGCCGCATGGTGTACGGGTTGCGAAAACGCGTCCTTTCCGAGTTGGCCGAGGTCCGTTAACTGAATTCGCAGCTCAGGCTCGAAGCTCAACCTCGAGGCTAGCGCTCGCCGCTACAGGCTCTAGTCTCGCGGCTCGGTGCTTGGGCTCGGCGTGCGGACCACGAGGCCGATATGGTGAGACCAAGCACCGAGCGCCGAGTCTGTAGCCTGTAGCTCCGAGCTGTAGCCTCGAGGTTGAGCCGCGAGCCACAGCTCCGAGCTCGAACCCACAACTGCGCCCGTCAACCGCGTCAACCCGCTGACAATCTGCCCCCGCTCGGCTAACTTCTTCGGGAATCAAAACCTAGCGGAGGTACGGCGGTGAAAATTGCCGTCTGCATCAAGCGCACTCCCGATTCGGAGTCGCGTTTCAAGATTGGCGCGTCCTCAACGTCCATCGACGAGGCCGGCCTCAAATTCGATATCGACGACTTTGCCAGCTATGCGGTGGAAGTCGCGTTACAGATCAATGAGAAGCAGGGACCCGGCGAGACGATCATCTACGCTGTGGGGCCCGATTCCGTGCAGGAGACGCTGCGTAAGGCCATGAGCATGGGCGCCGACCGCGGCGTGCAACTCAAGACAGACAGCGTGCCGCACGACGGACTTGCCGTCGCCAAGGCGCTGGCTGCTGAGCTCAAGACCGGCGGTTACGATCTCGTGCTGTTCGGCAAGCACGCGTTCGACACGTCGTCCGGCATCGTCGGCACGGCTGTCGCCGAGCTACTCGACTTCGCATGCGTTACGGCGGCGACGAAACTCGACATCGCCAATGGCCGCGGCACGGCACGGCGCGAGTTGGAAGGCGCTGCCGAAACTGTGGAGTTCGCGCTCCCCGCCGTGGTCACGATCGACGAAGGCATTGCGCGCCCGCGCTATCCGTCGCTCAAGGGCATCATGGCGGCGAAAAAGAAGCCACTGGAGACGAAGCCCGCGCAGCTCGGCGAGGTTCGCGTCACCGTCAAGTCCATGCAACTACCGCCGGAACGCGCCGCGGGTCGGATCATTGGCGAAGGCGCCGCGGCGGTGCCGGAACTCATCCGTCTGTTGCAAACTGAAGCGAAGGTGCTGTAGCCATGAGCAACATTCTCGTATTCGCTGAAACGCGCGGCGCCTCGCTCCGCAAAATCGCGCTCAAGGCCGTGACGGCCGGCCGCGCACTCGCTGACGCCAGTGGCGGCGGAGAAGTGCACGCCATGGTCGCCGGGCCGTCCGGCGTGGCCGCCGCCGCCCAGCAGCTTGGGGAGTATGGCGCGGACGTCGTCGTCGTGGTGGAAGACGCGGCATTAGTAAACTTTAATCGCGAAGTTGTTGCCGCCACGCTTGCCGCTCGCGCCAAGGCCGGCAGCTATCGCGCCGTCGTCATTGGTTTCTCGGCGCAGGGGCGCGACGTTGGCCCGCGCGTCGCCGTGAAGCTCGACGCGCCCATCGTGACCGACGTGACAGAGATTGGCGCGGTAACGGCCGACTCGCTCACCGTCACGCATCCGGGCTATGCGAACAAGGTGATCGCCACGCTCGAGGCCAAGGGCCCACTTGTGGTGGTGTCGATTCGCCCCAGCGCCATCACGGCGCAGCCGGCGGCTCGTACGGCCAAGGTGGAGACGATGGCACCGGCCGCCGATCCGGCGGCGTCGCGCATCGTCGTGAAGGAAGTCACCGAAGGCGGCAAGGGGACAATCGACCTCGGCGACGCGCCGGTGATCGTGTCCGGCGGACGCGGTCTCAAGGCGCCGGAGAACTTCAAGCTCGTCGAAGATCTCGCCGCGGCGTTTGGCAATGCGGCGGTCGGCGCCACGCGCGCCGTGACCGACGACGGCTGGCGTCCGCATAGCGATCAGATCGGCCAGACCGGCCGCCAGGTGAGCCCGCAGTTGTACATCGCGGTCGGCATTTCCGGCGCCATTCAGCATCTTGCCGGCATGCGTACGTCAAAGACGATCGTGGCAATCAACAAGGACAAGGACGCGCCAATCTTCAAGGTGGCCGACTATGGAATCGTCGGTGATGCCCTGGAGATCGTGCCCGTGCTGACCAAGGCCGTGCAAGAGGCCAAGGCCGGCCACTAATGGCGTCCTCCAACGTGCTGTTCCTGTTCATTCTCATCGCCGGCGTTGGCTTCTTCTCGCTCAACGTCCAGCGGCTGTATGGGTACATGCGGATCGGCCACGATGAAAATCGGGGCGATCACCCGTTGGTTCGACTGAAGAATTTTCTCGAGATCGGCATCGCGCAGAAAAAGATTTTCCGCGATTCGGTAGCCGGTCCCATGCACGCGACGATTTTCTGGGGCTTCATGGTGCTGACGGCCGGCACCATCGAGATCCTCATTCAGGGCGTATTTAGCAAATTCTCATTTGCGCTCTTCCTGCCCAAGCCGGTGTTTCAGCTCTACGCGGCGTCGCAGGACGCGTTCGCCGCACTGGTCATTGCGGCGATTGCCTTCGCGTTCTTCCGCCGCGAGGTGCTCAAGCCCAAGCGACTCGACGGCGACAACCTCGAGCACACCGACGCGCTGATAATTCTCAGCATGATCGGTGGCCTGATGGTCACGCTGCTGCTGACCAACGCCTGCCAGTACCTGCTCAACCCGGACTCCATCGGCCCCGAGAAGTTCGTCTCTCGCGCCGTGGCAATGGTCATCCGTCCGGTCGATCCTGATCCCCGACAGCTGGCCACTGTTTTTTGGTGGTCGCACGTGCTGCTCGTGCTCACGTTCCTCAACTACCTGCCGTACTCCAAGCACCTGCACGTCGTCACGTCGCTCATGAATGTCTTCCTGTCCAACACCAGCGGGCCGGGAGTGAAGGGCGCAATGCGGGCTATGGACCTTGAGGCCGACGTCGAGAAGTTCGGCGCGTCGGACGTCGAGGACCTGTCGTGGAAGAATCTCCTCGACGGCTATTCGTGCACTGAGTGCGGCCGCTGTACCGCGGCCTGTCCGGCGAATCTCACCGGCAAGCTCCTCAGCCCGCGCAAGATCGTCATCAACACTCGGCAGCGCCTCATGGAAAAGGCGCCAGTCCTGCTCGGCGATCACATGGAATTCACGCACCCCGCGCTCATTCACGGCGAGGGCGGCGACGCCGGCGCGGGCACCGTGACCGCCGTGCTCGATGAGCGGCTGCTCGACACGTACATCACGGAAGAAGAACTCTGGGCGTGCACCAGCTGCCGGGCGTGCGTGCAGGAGTGTCCGGTGTCGATCGATCAGCTCGACATCATCAATGAACTGCGGCGCAACCTGGTGCTCACAGAGTCGCGCTTTCCCGAGGAGATCCAGCCGGCGTTCGAGTCGATGGAGCGCAACGGTTCGCCGTGGGCGTTCAACCCCGGCGACCGTGGGCTGTGGGCCGCGGGCATGCAGATCAACACGATGGCGGAGTTGATGGAGCGCGGTGAGCGACCCGACATTTTGTTCTGGGTCGGCTGTATGGGCTCGTTCGACGACCGCGCCAAAAAGATCACCGTGGCGTTTGCGAGAATCCTCAAGGCCGCCGGGATCAACTTTGCCATTCTTGGGCAGGAAGAGCACTGCCACGGCGATCCGGCGCGGCGCATGGGCAACGAGTATCTCTATCAGGTGCTCGCCAAGGGCACTATCGAAACGCTCGACAAGTACGAAGTGAAGACGATAGTCACCAGCTGCCCGCACTGCTTCCATCAGATGGGCAACGAGTTCCCGCAGCTGGGCGGCAACTATGAAGTCATCCATCATTCGACGTACATCGAACGGTTGTTGCAGGAGAATCTGGTGCCGCTGAAGACCGCCGAGGGTGAGCGGCTCACGGTGGCCTACCACGACTCGTGCTATTTGGGCCGCTACAACGACGTGTACGACGCGCCGCGCGAGACGCTCAAGCGCGCGTTGCCGGTGATCACCCTCGTGGAGCCGGCGCGAACGAAGGATCGCGGGTTGTGCTGCGGCGCCGGCGGCGGGCGGATGTTCATGGAAGAGAACGTGGGCAAGCGCATCAACGTCGAGCGGACGGAAGAGCTGCTGGCGACCGGTGCGCAAACGATCGCCGTGGCGTGCCCGTTCTGCATGACGATGATCAGCGACGGCGTGAAGGCCGTGCAGTCTGACGTACCGGTGGTGGATATTGCGGAGGTGGTGGCGGGGCAGTTGTTGAGCTGAGCCAGATAGCTCGCCTCCGTAACAATTGAAGGCCGCGGCTCAATGGAGCCGCGGCCTTTTCTCTGTTCGAAGCAGTCCGTCGCGAGAACTAGGGGCCGGGCTTTATTGGTTTGGGATTGGCCCGCACGCGCTCCAGTAGCGCCTGCACATCCGTCTGCGTGCCGCGGAGCGGGATGATGTTGAAGCTGGCGGAACCTCCGACCGGGATCGGTCCGGTGGAGAGCGTGTTGATGCTCGTGATCCCGCCCGTCGCGCCGTTCAGCTCGAACACGGTCCATACCCGGGCGCCGCCGGCCGGTACGCTGAACTGGGCAGCAAGAGAATCGCCGCGATAGACCGTGACGTGTGCACCGGAAACCGCGTAGCTGCTATCGTGGGAGTAGTTGTCGACATAGTACCGGTACTTCCCCGCGATTGTGTGATTGAGCGTTATCGTTTCCGGGCCATAGCCGGTGGTGTCGTCCATATCCTGCTTTGCGATGGTGTCGGTTCCGACGGCATAGGTCTTGGTGTGGTAATAGATCTCGAAATTTGTGCCGTTACCAGTTGGACCAACGAGATGCCCATCGAGGTCCCGCGGGTATTCATTCCATTGCAGCACGATTCGATAGGATGCACTCGTCAACCCTCCCGGGCTGAGAATGAAGTTTTGGCTATTAGGCGTCTGGCCGCCGATGGACCATACCGTGAGGCTCGATGACGAATAGCCCGTGAGGCCCGACGCGACGAGCGTGTACGTCCCCGCGTCGAGTGTGTCGGTGAAAACGCCATTCTGGTCTGACGTCACGTGACTCGGAAAACCGGAACTGGCGTTGATGCCCGGATAAAAGGTGAGCGTCGCACTCGGGATCCCGTGTCCATTTACCGCGTCGGTCAACGTTCCGGTGATGATGCCTCGTGATCCGGATGTCGGTGCCAACGGCAGATTGCCAAGCGGCGTCGAGGTTGAACCCGCTTGGACGTTGACGTACTGCGTCGAGATGAAGCCCGTCGCATCGATCGTCAAGTCAGTTCCATTGGTAACATCAGTGATTGCGAAACTTCCGTCCGAGCTTGTGGTCGTCGAGTCGGTTGTCGATCTCACTTTCGCACCAGAGATACCGTTACCAGTACTCGCATCGACCACGCGACCGGTCACGCCAGGCATAATCTTAACGTATGCGCATACCTGACCCACTTGGCTCGCTTCAGACACACACAACTGCACGGTCGGCTGAGTCGGAACCGACGCCGGCGCATTGTACGTCGCTGCTGACGTGCCCACCGCGATCACTCCATTCGACGCGTCGCCAACCGTCCACGTATATGGATTGGTGCCGCCAGTTACAGTGAATGCCTGCTGGCGATTCACGACAACTTTGGTGGTGCCTGGGGGAGCAATCGTGAGCGATTTAATCGTTACCGGCGCGCATGTTATGGCGAGTGGAGTCGTCTGGGATACGCACACTGAAACAGTCGACGTTGGCACGTTTAGCGGGGCCGTGTACAAGCCGCTGGCGCTGACGGTGCCACTTGCCGCGCCGGCCGGCGAGACGCTCCACGTGAACGGGCCGGTTCCGCCTACGGCGGTGAACTGCTGTGTCGCTAGCGTCAGCACGGACACCGACGCCGGCGACAACGTCGGCGGCGCACTCACTGTCACCACCACGCACGCTTTTCCCACCGGATAAGTCTGCGATGCACACACATTCACCGGCGCCGACGGCACCGTGTCCGGCGCCGTGTAGTATCCCGCCGACGTCACTGTCCCCGTGGGTGTCCCGCCGCTCACCGTCCACGTGTACTGGCCACTGCCATTTCCGCCGGACACCACGCCGAACGTCGTAGATGCACCCTTCCGCAGCGCCGACGTAGACGCGTTGAGCACCAGCGTGGTGGTTGACAACGGCTTCACGGTTACATGCGCGCACACAACCGCCGCCGGTGCCGCCTGCGTAGCACACACGTCGAATGTCGCAGGGCTCGGCACGCTCGACGGCGCCGTGTACAACCCCGCCGACGTGACCGTTCCAACCGTCGCATTTCCGCTCACCGCATTGTTCACCAGCCACGTGAACGGTGCGGTGCCACCCGACGCGACCGAGAACTGATGCGTGGCACCAATTTCGACATCCGCGGTTGCGACATCGAGCACTGGCGGCCCTGTCACGTTCACCTGGGCGCACGCCTGCCCGGGCGGGCTCACCTGAGTGGCGCATACGCTCACCGATGCGGGACTCGGAATCGCGCTAGGCGCCGTGTACAGACCTGCGACGCTCACCGTTCCCACACTCGCATTGCCGCCCGTAATGCCGTTGACAGTCCACGCGAAGGGCCCAGCGCCGCCCGACACAACCGTGAATTGCGCCGTGCCCAGCGCAAGCACGTTCCCGGTCGCGGTGTTCAGCGTGAGCGTCACCGCCGGCAGCGACGTCACCTGGAGATCGATCGCGGACGTGAGACCACTCGCCGCTACAGCCACATGTGCTGTGCCAACGGCGAGTCCGGTCACCACACCGGCCACGCTCACGCTGGCAATCGTTGGCGTGGTCGTTGACCACTGCGGTTGAACGCCGCTGATGACGTTATCGTTCGCGTCAGCAACACGCACGGCGAGCGTCGCGCTCTGCGTCACCATGAAGCTCGACTTGTCCGACGTCAGCTTGATCGTCCGCGGCGTTTGTGACACAGTGAAGCTCGCACTCCCCGCTACAGTCCCCGATGTCGCGGTGATCGTCGCCGTGCCGACCTGGCCCGCAATCACCCGCCCATCCGAATCCACGGCGCCTATACGCGGATCGCCCGACGTCCACGTCACGATCGCCGTTGGAATTGCGTTGCCCGCCGCGTCGTACGCCGTCGCCTTGAAAATCACCGCATCGCCGAGCGACGTGGCGGTCGCCGATGCCGGCGTCACCGTGACCGCGGCGACCACCTGCTTCACGGTAACTGTCATCGAGGCGCTCACGCCATCCACCGACGCAGTAATCGTCGTGCTGCCGTCCGATAGGGCGGTCACGTTGCCGGCGGCATCAACCGTGGCAACGAACGGGTTGGAACTGGCCAACGTCGGCACGAGGCCGTCCACGGATGCGCCGGCCCGCGCCACCACGCGCGTCACTACCGCCTGGCTCTTGCCGCCAACTGCCGCAAAGGTCAGCGACGGTGGCGTCAGCTCGATGTGGTCAATTGGCGACACCACGCTCACGGACGCCGTTGCCGACTTTCCTTCGGCCGTGGCGGTGATCGTCGTCGTGCCCACCTTGAGGCCCTGCACCGCGCCCGTTGCGGACACGGTTGCAACAGACGGATCCGACGAGCTCAATACCGCCTGACGATCGTTTATCACGTGGTTCCCGGCATCCAGCAGCTGGGCTGCCACGGGGCTCGACGTGCCGCGAATGAGTTGCAGGCTCGGTGGCGACAACACGATGTGGTCCACCGCGGCGTGGACGCTCACAACCGCCGAATCGGCCACGCCATTCGCGGCGCGGGCCACCACCCAGGTGGATCCTTCAAACTGGCCGGCGCGCAGTGCGCCGTCGTCGTCCACAGTGGCCACCGACGGGTCGCTCGTTGTCCAGTTGATGCGCAGCGGCGGTATGGATTGGCCGTTCGCACCAGTGCCAGTCACACTGAACGACGCGCTGCCGCCGGCGTTGAGCACCGCACTTGGTGGCGTCACGTGCAGTGCCTGAATCCCGGCGTCCGGCGCAGCGTACACGAGCTGCGGCGCAGCCACACCGGGGTTGTTGCCGGGCTTGATGGTCACGCTCTGGCTCGAGGTAAACGCCACCACGCCCTGCTTGTCGAACGCCGTGAGATTCAACTTGAAATCGGCCGAGCTTCCCGTGATTTGCACGTCGAACACGAGAATGGCGCTGTCGCCGTCGAACGTCGATGTCGCAAATATGCTGTCACCGCTGGGGCCCACGAGCACGCCCACGATCTTGGACAGCACAATGCTTGGCGATCCAGCGGGCAGCGCCGCAAACGTGGGAGCGACGGACAGGGAGGCGTGACCGGGACCGAAATGCTTCGCCACCGCGGCGGTGGGCTGGTCGCTGCACGCAACGGCAACCAGGCCCACGACGGCGGCCCCGAGCAACACGGCTGCGTGGCGTACCCGTCCCAGGGTGCGGCTCTCGGCGAACCCTTTTAGCATGCTGTGTTACGACGGAAACTCAGGGACGCCCCCGGGCGGTTTTGCGACGGATGTCAGACGCCATACCCTAGTGTTAGGCGCACCCATCGGCAATACGCGGCGGGCCTTGGCCCTCAAATGTGCCGGCGTATCTCAAACACGGTAATCGTTTGTTTCACGGCACCGTCCGAAAACGGATGGTCGGTTGCCTTCCGAACCTGGAGTCCGAGCGGGCCCAAATGCTCAAGGAAGTCTTCGCGGCCCACTCGCCCGGGGTCCGCGAGGTAGGCCACACCGTCATCGGCAATTGTCGCGTCGATCGTGCCGGCCACCAAGGCGCCGTACGGGCGCTCGTAGAGCACGTCGGAGGCGATCACCACGTCGAACCGCTGGAGGTCGTGCGGCAGCGCGCGCCAGTCCAGCAGGAGCCCCCGGGCGCCGGCGGTGCCGTTGCGCGCCGCGTTCACCCGCGCGAACCGGCAGGCGTCTTCGTAGTAGTCGGACGCCACCACGTCAAAGCCGGCCATGGCGGCGCACGTGGCGACGAGTCCAGATCCGCAGCCCAGCTCGAGTAGCGTGCGCCCGTCCGACGCCATACCGAGCATCACTTCACCCAGGGTTCGGGCCGACGGCCACAACTCGGCCCAGTAGGGAAGGCGCTCGTCGCGTTCGAAATCGACCTCGTTTATCAGATCTTCGGCGCTCGCGGGATGCAGGATTTCCAGTTCCTTGTCACCGATAGTGATTGTGGTGTTTACCACGCGAAAGCGCCGGCGCAGCGACGTCTCCGTCGCTGCCACAGAGGTGGTGTTGATCACAGGTCCAAGGTGGGCGACGACAGGCTCTCTTCGCCGAGCAACAGGGCGCGCACGGTGCCCCCGGCGCGAACCAGCGCACGCTCGGGCGGAATCACCAGCAGCGCGTTCGCCCGCGCCATGGACGTCAGCAGGCCCGAACCCTGCGGTCCGGTGAGTCGCGCCCATGCGCCCACGTCGTCCCACTCCACAATGCCGCGCATGAAGTGGGTGAGCGGCGCGGCAAGCGTGATGTCCTCGCGGACGCGCACGCTGATCGCGCGCCGGAAAATGGATGTGGCGCCGAGCTGTTTGCGGATCAGCGGCCGGGCGAACAGTTCAAACGTCACCATGGCCGACACGGGATTGCCGGGCAGGCCCAGCCAGGGCATGTCGCCGAGCATTCCGAACCCCAGTGGAGCGCCTGGGCGCATGCGAACCCGCCAGAGCTGGAGGTCCGCGCCGAGCGCGCGCAACACGTCTTTAGTAAAGTCGAATGCACCAACTGATACGCCACCTGACGTGATCAGCAGGTCGCACCCGGCGGCCTGCGCCAGGCGCTGCTCGTACGCGGCGGGATCGTCCGCTACGATGCCCAGCTCCAGCACGTCTGCGCCGGCCGCGCGCGCCGCCGCCGCGATGGTGTAGGAGTTGGACGACACTATGCGATCGCCGCGCTGCACCAGGGCGAACTGGTCGATGTCCACCAGCTCGTCCCCAGATGACAACACGGCGACGCGCGGCTTCCGGTGCACAGGCACGCTGCCGCAGCCCACCGACGCCAGTACGCCTATGTGCGCCGGACCCAGCGTGGTGCCGCGCGCCACGGCAAGCTCGCCCACTTTGAGATCCTCGCCGCGCGGCCGCACGTTGTGCAGGCGGTCGCGGGCGTCGCGGATCACCACCGCCTCCACGCCGCCGTCTGTGTCTTCCACGCGAATCACACTGTCCGCACCGGCAGGCACGGGCGCGCCGGTCATGACGCGAATCGCTGTGCCCGGGGTGAGCGCCTGTGAAGGCCGTTGTCCGGCGCGCACCGTCTCGAGCACGCGTAGCGATACCGCGGAGCTTTCCGTCGCTCCGGTAACGTCCGCGGCGCGTACGGCGTAGCCGTCCATGGACGAGTTGTCCCACGGCGGGTGGTCGATCGGCGACTTCACGTCCTGCCCGAGCACACGACCGAGCGCGTCGCGCAGCGATACGTGCTCCACGCCGAGCGCCCGCGCCGCGGCGAGAATTCGCTCGCTCGCTTCCGTAACTGTAACTGCCATTTATCGCCTCAGTGCAGGCGCATGGTTGCCAGCCGCACGGCAATGGCGTCCTGCACCTGCTCCACGGCCCGCGTGCTCGTTGTCCAGTTGTTGGCGAGCACGCTGAAAATGAGCATATGCTGATCGGCCGTCGTGACGTAGCCGGACAGCGAGCGGGCCTGCGCCAGGGTGCCGGTCTTGGCGTGCACGTTGTTTTCGGCCGGCGTCCCCTTCATGCGTGTGCGAAGCGTTCCGTCCAGGCCGGCAATGGGCAGGGCGTCGTAGAATGGCGTGAAGTTGGGGGACTTTCGCATGACGTCGAGAACTCGCACCAGGGCGCGCGGCGTTACGTAGTCGTACCGCGCCAGCCCGCTGCCGTCACGCACCACGGCTTCGGATGGCGAAACGCCCCACGCAGCGATCTGCCGTTCCACCACGGCGCGCGCGCTATCGGCGCGGCCGGTGCCGGTGGCTTCGAGGGCCAGGGTGCGGTAGAGCATTTCGGCAATCTGGTTCTGCGATGGCTTGAGCAGCGCCTTCAGAATGTCGCGCAGCGGCGGCGAAGTGAGCGTGGCGAGGGTCTGCACGCCCACGAGTGTGTCCGTGGCCGCGCCGTCCACGGCAATGCCTTTGTCGCGAAGCGCCTCGCGCACCGCGGCGATGTACGCCTTGTCGGGATCGTGGTGCGTCACCTCCAGGGTGGCCGTGTCACGGGGGGCAATAGAACCACCGAGCACAATGTCCCACGTCACGCTGTCCTTGCGCGCCGTGAGTGTGTTGCCGGCACCACGGTCACCAGCGGCCGCGGGCCCAGTGGTCGCCGCAATGCGCACAACGGGAAAGCTGTGCGCGGGACGCACAGCCACCTGCACCGGGTCGCCGGCCCGCTCGCCCCCGCGCACGTGGATCTCGCTGAATCCTTCGTTGAACAGCAGTTCGTCCACCGGCGCCGAGTAGGAGTCTTCAAAGTCATCGTAGGTCCAACCGTAGCCCATGACTTCGCCCGGGAACGCGTTTCCGCCCGGCACCACGTTTCCGCTCACGCGCGTGATGCCGCGCGCGGCGAGCGAGTCAGCGATGGCGCGCAACGGCAGCATGGCGTCGCCGAACATGTGGTCGCTCACCGACGGATCGCCGCGCCCGGTGACCACGAGATCGCCGGCCAGCGTGCCGTTCGCCACGGTGCCGCGCGCCGCAAAGGTGGTGCGATATCGGTAGTCCGGTCCGAGCTGCGCCATTGCCGTGGATGCGGTGAGCAGCTTCATGTTCGACGCGGGCATGAACAGCTTGCCGGCGCTGCGCGAGTACAGCGTATCGCCGGTGGCCGGATCCACGATGAGTATACCCCAATGAGCGTTCGCGAATTGCGGAACGTTCACCAATGAGTCGATGGTGGCGCGCAGCGAAGCGTTGGAGCCGAACGACGGCACGCCCGGGCTCGGCGACGGGGCCGCCGGCGCCGGCCGGCAGGCGGCCAGCGTGGCCACCGTTCCCAGCAGCGCCGCGGCCGCGTGCGTGCGTGAACGATTCGATTGCATCGGTCTCATCTCCTCCCCCCCAAGACGTGGTCGTGCGGTGGGAAGAATACAGCCGCCGCCACGGGGCCGGGAGGACGTCAGCCTGCGGTGTCCAGCAGATTTGCCTCGGCCACGCCGGCGGCGTCGTTGACGTTGAAGAACAGCCGCGTCACATCCCCGGCCTGCGCGAGCCGGTCGTGGCCCACATAGTCCACATGCGGCAACCGCGCGAGCAGCGACGACAAGCGCAGGTCGCCGGCGTCCAGCGCGGCGGTGATATAGGGCAGACAGGCCGGCATGTACAACGCACAAAATGGCTCGGCGCCGTGCGGACCCAGCGGCACAGCGGCGAATTCCGCCGGTGTGCCGGCGATGACACGCAGCACGTCCGCTGTCACAAATGGCATGTCCCACGCAACGGCGAGCACGCTCGCGCCGGCGTAGGTCAACGCCGTGTGCAAACCCACAACGCTGGCGCGCTCCGGGCGCGCGTCGCGCACGGTCCGGACGCCCGGCAGCCAATGCTCCGCGCCAGCGGCGTTGCTCACGAGGAGCAACTCCGGCGTGACTCCCAATAGCGCGCTTGCCACGCGATCGAGAATGCGCCGGCCGCCCACGAGCTGTAACCCTTTGGGCTCGCCGTGAAATCGGGTGTTCGCGCCGCCGGCGATTATCGCGCCAATCAGGCGCGCAGTCCCCGCTGCTGTGCCGCCTCGTCCAGCCCGGCTATGAGCGTTCGCTCAACAAGCAGCTCGTGGGTCAGCGCGCCGCGCCGCTCCTTGAGATAGCGCCCGCAGGAATTGCAGATCGCCAACTCGTAGCCAAGGTATGGGGACGGCACGCGTGCCAGGTCGGGCGGACCGTTCGCGCCGCAGCCCAGGCACCCGCGATGGTTCGTGCGCCATTGCGTGTCGCACCGCCAGCAGACGAGCGTGCGCCGGGTGCTGGTGGTGAGTGCGAGGTCGGGGGAGGCGCCGCAGCACGGACAGTCCTTGCGTGACCACCCCGCGAGCGAGAATCCGGCGATGGTTTCGGCCGACGCCCGGGCCAGCACCGCATTGCCGACGATCGACGCCACCCGCCGCGCCAGTCGCCGCACTTCGTCGCGCGGCGTCGATTCGGAGTTCGCCCAGGCAAGTACCAGCTCGGGCGCCTTGGAGGCGTGCTGTTGCAGGGCGCCAACGCGGTCCGTGGACGCGAAGCCCGTGCTCTCGAATGCGGCAGCTGTGCGCTCGAAGGCGCCACGCAGATCATTGGCGGCGCGGAGCACTGGAGCTATGTCGAAGCCGGGTCGGCCTGCGGTGATTCGCGCCCGTGCTTTCGCCGTGTCAACGTGCGGGCCAGCCTTGCCGCGCACGACTTCATGCACCTGCACCAGCGGTTGGAGCTGCTCGGCGAGCGTGCGGCTCGCTGAGCTGGGACGACGGGTCGATGCCGACGGCGACAACGGATTCATCTCTCTGGGCGGCATCACGACGGGCTCCACCGGCTCGTCCTTCACTCCGCGATTCTAGGAGTAGAAGAACGAGGGCACGCTAAGGTCACTAACGACCTCGAGCGAACGGCTATTCAGGCCGAAAACAGGCGCTTAACGTCGAATCTTCGGCCACCGTCACGCTCACTACGCGCGCCGCCGTGCCGAGCCCGCGCTGCACGTGCTCGCAAATAAAGCGCGCCAATTCCTCGCCGGTGGGAATGAGCCCGCCGTCGGCGAACTCCGGCACGTCGAGATTGATGTTGTGATGATCGAAGCGCTGGCGGACTTCGGCGTCGAGTACGCGGTCGAGCAGGCCAAGATCCACGAGCATGCCTGTGTCGCGGTCAACTGTGCCGGTGACGCACACGTCGCACACGTAACTATGGCCGTGAAAATTCTCGCGCGCGCAGAGGCCGAACACTTCGGCGTTGCGTTCCGGCGACCAGTTGGGGCGCCGGTAGCGATGCGCCGCGGCAAAGGTGACGCGGCGCGTGAGATAGGTGGGCATACCAGAACAAACTAGCCTTCCTGGGTGGGCCCGTCGGGCGGATTCCACGAGGTGCCTTCCTCGATCGCCTTGCGGACGTCCGTGGTGCCATAGAGTTCGGAGTCGAGGTCGTCGGCCACCTCGTCGTCCTCGGCCTCGCGCGGCACTTCACGGTCGCCCAGCAGCATGCCTTCGCCGCGATTCTCGCTGGCAACTTGTTCGTCGGCCGCTTCGGGGTTCAGCGCTCGCCGCATCTGGTCCACGAGAATATCGTTGCGGACGTTCTCAATGCCGAGCGTGTCGGTGACTATGTGCTCGGCGATCAACCGCTCGCCGTCGGTGCCCACGCGTCCGCCGAGAATCACCGTGCCGTGATCGACGGAGACCGTGATCTCGTTCACATCGATATCGTCGTTGGCGGCGAGGCGCTCGCGCACCAAGCCGCGCAGTTCCTCGCCGTTCAGATCATCGATGTCGTTGACGTCCTCAAAATCGCGCGCCATGGGTGCACCCGTGTTGGCGGTGGCCCTCGGCGCCGCGGGCTCAAAGGCCCGACGTCAGAACAGACGAGAAATGCCGAGGGTAAAAGCCGGATTGTTTGACCAGAACGACTTTGACTGCGACGACGAAACGACCGGAACACCGCCGCCCGTGGGCGCGATGTAATACGCCTCCGGATAGCCCATTGTGTATAGCCGATCCTTGATGTCGCCGCGAATCTGCCAGCGTCCACCTGGTACCCAACGAATGCCGACCCCGGTCGTAATTGCAAAGCGGGTGCCGAACTTGAACCCGCCGGAATCCGGCTTCGATTTGAGATCCGAAATGAGACCGGCGCCGCCGGAAATCTCGGGCACGAGGTGGTGCCAGCTCTTGGCGCCTGTGAGGCTGAGCCCCAGTCCGACGTCGGCCGAATAGAGCGGCCGACTCACCGTGCCCAGCTCTCGCGCCGGCTCCGCCTTGAACGGGTCGATCAAGCGACGGTCCGACGACATGCGCGTGAACTCGCCGATGATGTGCGCCGGTCCGCCGGCTCGCCACTCGTAGTGCACGCCCAGCAACGGACCGCTCTGCGGGCCGGCGTTCGCTGGATCGCGATGCGCGTGATACTGGCCCGCAATGAACGTCCACTCCTGCGAGTGCTCGAGGTCGAGATACGGGCTGCCGTTGGGCGGGTAGCCCACCTGCGCGCCGCTCACCACGGAGGCCAGCAACAGCAAACCGAAAAAAGCAATCGGCGCGATCCGATTCTTCACGCGCGTTCTCCTGGGGATCGTAGGTCTACCCCGGTCATTTCCGAGGGCTGCTCGAGTCCGAGCATCTTCAACAGTGTGGGGCCGACGTCGCAGAGCGCGCCGCCGGAACGTAGCGGCTTGTCAGGCGTATCGCCGGTTGGATCGACAATGATGAACGGCACAGGGTTGGTGGTATGTGCGGTGTGCGGGCCGCCGGTTTTGGGGTCGATCATCATCTCGCAGTTACCGTGATCTGCGGTGATCAATAACCGGGCGCCGACTTTTTCCGCCGACTGCATGACGCGCGCGAGACATTGATCTACGGTTTCCACGGCCTTGATCGTGGCCGGGATCGATCCCGTGTGGCCCACCATGTCGGCGTTGGCGAAGTTGCAGAGAATGAAATCGTGTTCGCGCTTCGTTATCGCATCGCAGAGCACGTCCGTCACGCCGGGCGCGCTCATCTCCGGCATCAGGTCGTAGGTCGCCACCTTTTGGCTTGGCACCAGGTGCCGGTCTTCGCAGGCGAAAGGCGTCTCGACGCCGCCGTTGAAGAAGTAGGTGACGTGGGCGTATTTCTCTGTCTCGGCCGTCCGGAGGTTGGACATACCAGCCTTGGACACCACTTCGCCCACGATGTTCGCCATGGACTGGGCGGGGAAGGCGACGGACAGCCGGATCCGGCGGTCATAGTTTGTCATCGTCGCCACGTGCAACTTGGGGCGGCTGCCCACATCGAATCCGCTGAAGTCGGCTTGCGTCAACGTGGCGATGATCTGCCGCATGCGGTCCGACCGGAAATTAAAGCAGATCACCGAGTCGCCATCGCGCATGGGCGCTACGGGCTTGCCGTCCTTTACGATGACGGTGGGCTCAATGAACTCGTCGGTGATGTTGTGCTCGTACGCGGCGCGAATGACCGCGAGCGGATCGGTGTCTGACGGACCGGTGCCGTCTACGGCGGCGCGATACCACTTCTCAGTGCGGTCCCAGCGCTTGTCGCGATCCATACCGAAGTAGCGACCGCCCAAGCTTGCCACCACCGCTCGGCCCTTTGCGTGGTCGAGCAACTCTTGCATGTAGCCCAGGCCGGAGCGCGGCATGGTGTCGCGGCCGTCGAGCATTGTGTGGACGGCAATGCGGGGTACTCCCCGCTTTGCGCACAGATCGATGAGCGCGAACAGATGCTTGTCGATTGCGTGCACGCCGCCGTCACCAATGAGCCCCACGAGGTGCACAGTGCCGCCACTCTGCGTTGCCGCGTCGCAGGCGGCAACGAACTGGGCGTTCTCAAAGAACGATCCGTCGCGAATCGAGGTGTCGATGCGCACGAGATCCTGCACCACCACGCGTCCGGCGCCGAGGTTGAGATGGCCCACCTCGCTGTTGCCCATCTGGCCGGCGGGCAGCCCAACCGCGAGTCCCGATGCGTGAAGCAGCGTTCGCGGATAGCGCTTCACCAGCGCGTCCCAGGTGGGCACGTTGGCGAGTGCGATCGCGTTTCCTTCGCGCTCCGGCCGGTATCCCCAGCCATCGAGGACCACCAGCACGATGGGACTTTTCGGCACGTGTAAGCGGTGTGAGTGAGAGCGGGAATCTAAGGGGACGATAGGCGGTGCGTGGCGGGCTGGGCAGAAGCTAAGGTAAATTCTGTTGCCTCCGAGGTTTACGATTCGTCACCCTACGCGTATCATCCCTCCGTTCTGCCGCGCCTCGCCCGGCGCATCCCACCTCCGCTCGCCGCCCCCCTCCATGCCGGTCATCTCCCGCCGCCGCACACTCGGCTACGCGTCAGCGATGGTCCTGTCCCTCGTCGCCGTCGTTGGCGCCACGAGACGCAGCGAGGCTGCCACGCGTCCAGCAGGTCCCGACACCACCATCGCCGCGCGCACGTTGCGCTTTACCAGCAGCACGGAGCTCGTTCGCTTCGTGGACGACTCGCTCCGCGGCCGCAGTGGAAAGCTCTTTACCCGCTTCCTGGCCGTGGGCGTGCAAACGCCAGCCGGACCGGCGTTCGCCGAGCTGTTCGGCGATTCCGCGCTCGCGCAACCGGGCGTCTATCCGGTGACCGGCGACTCGATGGCCAAACCGTTCGCGTTTGTGGCGCTGCATGCGTTCTCGGAAAAGCAGGGCGCCGAACTTGGTTCATACCACATCGGCTATTGGCCCGGTGAGCGCCGCGCCGTGAGCCGCGAGTACGCCAACCCGACCGGATTCATCGAAGTCACGCGCGAAAACGAAAACCTGCACGTGTCCGAGCATTTCCGCCTGCGCGATTTTCTTACGCACGATCAGACGAACGTGTGGCCCAAGTACCTGGTGCTGCGCGAGGATCTCGTGGACAAGCTGGAGCTGGTGATCGAGGAGTTGCAGCGCAGCGGTGTGCCGGTAAAGCACATGACGGTAATGAGCGGATTTCGCACGCCGCAGTACAACGCGAACGGCGGCGATCCGTCGGGCCGGGTGGAGATGAGCCGCCACATGTACGGCGACGCGTCCGACGTGTTCGTTGACAACAATGCCGACGGCAAGATGGACGATCTGAATCACGACGGACGCGTGGACTATCGCGACGCGCAGGTGGTGTTGGCCGCGGCGGAGCGAGTCGAGCGCGCGCACCCTGAGCTCGTGGGCGGCGGTGGTGTCTACAAAGGCACGCGCACGCACGGCCCGTTCGCTCACATCGACGTACGCGGCACCCGCTCGCGCTGGGGCCTCACGAAGTGACACGAGCCAACGGCCGGGCAGCGTGGGGCACGTTGGTGGCGTTCGCCGCCGCCGCGCTCGCGGTCATTCAGTTCGCGCATCCCGCCGCACCGGCGCCCACAGAGCCGTTTTCGGCACTGGCCGCCAACCGGCTCACGGCTGACGCATCGCTCAACGCATTCGGCACGAGCCGCGAAGTTCGGCTGCGATTCTCCCTGCCCGGCAGCGACGTTGAGTTCCCGCTCGAAGTGAGCGGCGACCCGGCGTCACTCACGTACGAATGGGTCTCCGGGCGCGACTCCGCGAACGTGAGCATGGCGCGGCCACTGAACGGCGTGACGTTCGTCGCTCCCGACGCGCCCGGCTTCTACCGCCTGGCAATCGTGCGCGGCGCGGAACGGCAGATCATCGCCGAGCCGGTGCTGGCCGTGATGGTGCCGTTCGCACAGAAAGTGGGTTCGACACTGAACGGCTATCGCATTGGGACGTATCTGGCCGAACGCCTGTCGCGCCACAGCGATCATCCAGCGGGTTTTCTCGAGGTTCGGCAGGCCGATCTGAACCTGAAAGTGAGCACCCACCTGCGCCTGGGCGACTTCATCACCCACGATTCGCAGAAGGACGTGTGGCCCAAGTACGTGGCGCTGAATCCGCGACTGCTCGACAAGCTCGAGCTCGTTCTCGCATCGGTCGGTTCGCGGGCGAGGCTCGCCCGTCCTGATGTGACTCCGCAGGACGTGGCATTTGACGTGCACAGCGGCTTCCGTACGCCGGCACACAATCGCGGCGTGTGGCGGGCAGCCGGCGACAGCCGGCACCAGTACGGCGACGCCGCCGACCTGGCGATCGATGCCGACGGCGACGGACGCGTAACGCTCAAGGACGAGATTCTCGTTGCGCGAGCCGTGGAGCAGGTGGAAACCGAGCATCCCGATCTCGTGGGAGGGCTTGGGCTCTATACCAGCCGTCACTACCGTACGCCGTACGTGCATATCGACACGCGAGGCAAACGCTCGCGCTGGACGGGCTGATAGCTGATACCGGAGAGAGATCGACGATGAACGAGCATCTGCGCGACCGCATTCTCAGAAAGCTGGAGACCCTGTCGGACGAGCGCGGATATCAGGTGCTCGACTTCGTTGAATTTCTCGAGTCCCGCTACGCCGAGCGGCAGGCGCCCAACGCCAACACGTTTACGCGGTTCACCGAAGCGATTGAGGACAAGCTGCGCGCCGGCAAGGTGTCGGCGAGCGCGATCGCGGAAACGGTGGGGTTCATGAACCGCGCGGCGAGCGTGCTGAACAACGCCGTGGAAACCGGAAAGAATATGGCGAGCGACCTGGTGAACACGTCGCGCCCCGGTTCGCCGCCCGCTCAGCCGCCGTCACCGCAACCACCGCCGTCTACGCCAACTTCGGCGTCATCACCGGCGCACGATACCAAGGATCCTGGCGGACCAGGGGAGAAGCTTTAATGGCAACGCGTTCACGCGCAGGAGCAAGTGCAGGTGCAGGCTCGGCGACCGGTTCACGTCCGGGCGCGGCACGACGGAGACCGTCGCCGGATTCCGCCGCTGCCGGCTCGCCGCGCACCGGGGCCAAGCGCACGGTGATCTATTACATCAAGCAGCTTCCGCAGTACATGCGGCTGCTCGCCGGATTGATCACCGACCGCCGGGTGTCGATGGTGGACAAACTGCTCGTGGCCGGCGCGCTGGCGTATATCGTCATGCCCCTTGATCTCATTCCGGATTTCATTCCGTTCTTCGGAGAGATCGACGACTTGTTCGTGCTCGTGCTGGCGCTGCAGCGCATGATCGAGCACACAGGCCGCGGGGTGCTGCTCGAGCATTGGACCGGGGACCCGGCGGACCTGGCGGATCTCAATCTGCGCGGCGCGCTGTCTGCCGCGGCGTTTTTTCTTCCCAAGCGCATTCGCCGCCGGTTACGGGTGATCGGTCGGTAGCGGAGCTGGTGTTCGGTTTGCCGCGCGCGGGCCGGTAGTCGTCTGGACTTGGCTTGGCTCCGCGCCTACATTTGGCTATGGCGACCACATCTCGACACACATCGCGGCCCGCGACCTCGGAAGAGGGCAGCGGGCTTTTGCGTCTACAGGACCGAACGTCGCGCGCCAGCGCCCGCGTTCGCGAAGAATTTGGCCTGACCTTCGACGACGTGCTTCTGGTGCCGCGGCATTCGCTGACGCACCCCAAGGACGTGAGCGTCGTCACCCGCTTCTCGCGGGGCATTGAGCTGCGCATTCCGCTCGTGGCGGCAGCCATGGACACCGTCACCGAGTCGGAGATGGCCATTGCCATGGCCCGCGCGGGCGGCATTGGCGTGCTGCACAAGAACATGTCCATCGACCGGCAGGCGGCCGAAGTGGATCGCGTGAAGCGCTCGGAGAGCGGCATGATTCTCAAGCCGATCACGCTGCGGCCATCCGACACGGTGCGTGAAGCCACGGCGCTCATGCAGCGTTTTCACATCTCCGGCGTGCCGATCGTCGATGAGAACGAGATGCTCGTTGGCATCATTACCAACCGCGATCTCCAGTTCGAACGCAACCTCGATCGTCCGCTGCGCGACGCGATGACAAAAAAGGGCCTCATCACCGCTCGTGAAGGCACTACGCTCGATGAAGCCGAGCAGATTTTGGCCGAGCATCGTATCGAGAAGCTGCCGGTGGTGAACGGCGACGGCGTGCTCAAGGGACTTATCACGGTCAAGGACATCCACAAGCGCCGTCAGTACCCCGACGCGAACAAGGACAGCTTTGGCCGGCTTCGCGTTGCGGCGGCCATTGGCGCCGGCGGTGACTTCATGAGCCGCGCCCGCGCGCTGGTTGACGCCGGTGTGGATGCAGTCATCATCGATACCGCGCATGGTCACGCCGACGCGGTGCTCCACTCCACGGCGCTCGTGCGCGAAGCCTTTCCGGACATTCAGCTCATTGCCGGCAACATTGCAACGCGCGAGGGCGCCGCGGCGCTCGTGGAACGCGGCGTTGACGCGGTGAAGGTGGGTGTGGGCCCCGGGTCCATTTGCACCACGCGCGTCGTCACCGGCGTGGGCGTTCCGCAGCTCACCGCCGTGTTCGACGCGGTGGAAGGCGCGGGCGACGTCCCGGTGATTGCCGATGGCGGCATCAAGTATTCCGGCGACGCGGTGAAAGCGCTGGCAGCCGGTGCGTGCAGCGTCATGATGGGATCGATGCTTGCCGGCACCGAGGAATCGCCAGGCGAGACGTTCCTGCTCGAGGGCCGCCGCTTCAAGATGATTCGCGGCATGGGCAGTCTCTCGGCCATGCAGGACGGCAGCGCCGATCGCTATTTCCAGGACGGCGAACTCTCGCCCAAGAAGCTCGTTCCCGAAGGCATTGAGGGCCGAGTGCCGTACCGCGGCCCGGTGTCCGACGTGCTGTTCCAGATGGTGGGCGGACTGCGGAGCGGCATGGGCTACGTGGGTTGCGGCTCGATAGACGCCCTGCGATCCGACACGGAGTTCGTGCGCATCAGCAC
>JBEPWA010000069.1:0-20858 GCA_041690755.1 Gemmatimonadaceae bacterium
CGACGCATATCTTGCGGCACAGGTTGGTGCGTCGACCGGTTGATACCACCATCTGCTCGAACCGCGCGCGATAATTGGCACGAGCGCAGACCCGTCGCGCGCGCTCGGGATGACAGTCGGGTCGTTCAGGAGGACGCAGGCGCAGATGGAGCACTCTCGTCGTCCCGCACGAGCGTGCGGCGCACGAGCTCCACGACGCCGGCCAGCAGCAGCGTCCACAGCACAATGGCCAGCCCGCGCACGAGCAGCGCGTTGAGTCCCATGCCGACCCAATCGTCCCAGTGCGCACGCACGGTGCCGTTGGGCTCGAGGTGCAGCGCAATGAGCAGCGCACTCGTCGCCATCTCCGACGCAACTTCAATGAGCGCAAAGTATGGCGCGCGCCACAGGTATTGCCGCAGCGGATAGTTGGCCATGTGCGCCGTAACCATCCCGATGAGAAAAATCAGCCCCAGCGCGAACGTGCCGCCCAGGTACAGCCAGTTGTTGGAGCCGTGGGTGAGAACGAGCAACCGGTACACCCGCACGAGCACGCCGGTGACGATCGCCATTTCAACGAGCGAGCGCGAGAAGCGCCGAAACGCTCTCGGCTCTTCCAACCGCCACTCTATGGTCTGTCTAGGAAAGAAGGTCGGCATAGCTCACCCTATTAGACACACGAACCAGCGGAAGGGTGGCAACGTGCCCACATCACGGCCAACCGGTCGCCGAGGCGGCCGGCGACCCGCGCATCAACGCAACAAGCGTTTCCTCGAGCTTCTCGAACGCGAACGGCTTGTTCAAAATTGGTTGGCGTGTCATGGCGGTCCGTCTGCTGGTCGTCACGACGTCTCCTGTAATGAACACCGTTCTCGCCGCGAGTCCAGGGCGTTCGCCGTGCAGACGTTCGTAAAACGCCGGACCATCCATTCCCGGCATGCGCAGGTCGCAAACGATTGCGTCGATTGACGATGTGCGAACCATTTCGAGGCCATCGATGCCATCTACCGCGGTGAGCACCGTGAAGCCGCGCAATTCACCGAACGCTTGCATGCCCGTCCGCAGAGTGGCTTCGTCGTCGATAAAGAGCAGGCGAATGCCGCTCAGCGGTGATCGCAGCAGCAGTCCGCCCGACGTTCGCGCGGTTTCGTGCTGCGGCATTTCGGAACCTGCCGGCAGCGTGACGCGAAGTGTGGTTCCCGCCTGCGACGACGCGGCGACCTCGATCTTGCCGCCGTGCGCCGTCACGATGCCGTAACTCACGCTCAGGCCCAGCCCCGTGCCCTCGCCTTCATCCTTGGTCGTGAAAAACGGCTCGAAGATGTGCGCCTTGGCGGCGTCGGGAATTCCCGGCCCGGTGTCGCGCATGTCGAGCACCACGTGCGGCTCCGCGAACCGCGTCGATACGAACAAAGTGCCCCCGCCCAGCGTTGACATCGCCTGGATGGCGTTGGTCACGAGATTGAGACAGACCTGCTGCAGTTGGCGTCCGTCGCCCACCACGGCCGGCAAGTCGGCAGCGAGATCGGTCTCGACCGTGATTTTGTTCGAGACGAGCTCATAGCCGCGCAGACGCAGCGTGCGAGAGATCACGCCGTTCAGGTCGAGTGGCTCGCGCTGCGGCTCGCTACGCCGTGCAAACGCCAGCAAGTCCTTCACCACCTGGCTGGCGCGCAGCGTTTCCGATTTGATGACCTCGATCGAGTCGCGCTGCGCCGCAGTGAGTGCGCCGTCGCGCAATAAGAGCTGGGCGAACGCGCTGATGCTGCTCAACGGATTGTTGACTTCATGCGCCACACCGGCCACGAGTTCGCCCACGGCGGCAAGCCGGTCGGACTCCATGAGACGCGCGCGCATCTCGCGCTCGCTCGTCATGTCGCGGCCAACCAAGAGCACGCTCGGCGGATCCGCCTCTGGCAAGCGGCTCATGGCCAGCGCCACCACGCGGCGCACCGGCGAGCCCCGCCCAATGTGCTGAAAGCACACCTCGAGGCGCGTGGGCGTTCCGGCGAAAGTTGCGTCAAGCGCCGTCTTGAGCTTGTCGCGATCGGCGCTCACCACGAGGTCGGCAACAGGCAGTCCCACCGCCTGCAGTGGATCGGCCCCGGTAACGTCGCGCACGGCGTCATTCGCCTCGCGAATGCGACCGCTTTGCAAAACGGTGAACACCGCGTCCGGCGCGGCGCGAAACAGCGTTCTGAAGCGCCACTCTGCCTGGCGCAGCGTTTCCACCAGCTCGGCGTTCTCGAGCGACACGGAGAGCAGGTCGCCCATGGCCTCGATGCGCTCAAGGTCTGCGGCGGTAAACGTGTGCGACTCGGTGGTGCCAACGGTCACTGCACCAATGCGTTCTCCGCGCCGCGAGATCGGTACGATAGCAACGCCGCGGATCGAATCCTTGATGCGCTCGTACAGTCCGGGATCCACCTCGTCGCTGCGCGACTGCAGGTCGGATGTCGTCCATGCCTTGCCGGACCGAATGACTCCGCCCATCGCCGAGCCGGTGATCGGTACCACGCTGCCGGCCAGGGCCGTGCCGAGGCCTGTGCCCACGACGACGCGGATCTTACCGTCGTCGCCGATCAGGCCAACGATGCCGCCGTCAGCCTGCGCGATGTCGGTTACCGCCTCGAGAAAACGCTCGAGCACGCGCTGCGGATTCAGTTCGAGCGTGATTTGCTGGCCGAGCCACCACATGCGCTGGAGCACGCGCTGAGCGTCTTCGAGCTCGCCGGTGCGGCTCACCACAGCTTGTTCGAGCGTGGACGTGAGCTCGCGTTCGGCCCTCATGCGGCGCGCCAGATCCATGGTGGCGCGCCGCTCGTGCGACAGCACGCTCCAGCCGATTAACGTGATGATGCCGGCGAACGCCGCGAGAATAAACAGCTCAACGACTACCCGTCCGCGATTCTGTTCCCAGAGCTCGAACAGCAGCACGGTGCCGGCAACGAGGCTGGCCAGCTGCAGCAGTACGATCAATCGAGCAATCTGGGACGCGCTCGTCCGTGGCCGGATCATCAGAGAATCGGTATTATAGAAGTCAACCAATCGATCCGAAGGCTCTGACCGCTATGTCAGAAACTCGTGCAGAAGCGAATGGAAGTGGTGTACGCCGTTCTCCCGTTTCGCCGAGTACCGGCCTCGATCATAGACGCGTGAGCGGAGATTCCGTTGCACCGTCTCGCAAATTTCAATGTCCTCGTGCTGAATCTCGTCGCTGAACGCCACGAGGGCCGACCAGACAGGATCCGCGGCGGGGTCCGCAGGGGGCGACGACGCGAACCACTCGAACACCACCCGCGTGCGATCGTGCGCCAGCGGCACGACGACATTCGTTTGCATCTGGCCCATGTAGACGTTGAGCATCACGTTGGGAAAAACCCAACCGTACACCGCCTCCCCCGCTTCCGACTTGGCCGGATCGTACTTGCGGCCGGCGGCGGCAGCGGCGGTAGCAGGTACGGGTCGCAAGGGCGCGTGCTGGATCGACGAGTATCGATGGGGCTCCACTCGATAGCTGTCGTACTCGATCTCCTTGTGCAAATCCGGATGCACGAGCGGAATGTGGTAGCCCTCGAGATAGTTGTCTACGTACACCTTCCAGTTGCAAGCGAGCTCGTACTCCTTGCGCACCACGTAGCGCATCGACTCACAGCCAAAGTGCGCCACGCGATCGGGAATGGGGCCGAGCATGTCGCGGAGCGGTGGTGCCTTGCCGTCGAGGTTCGCGAACACCAGCGGCCCCCACTGCTCCACAGCCACCGTGCGGAGATGCATGTCCTCCGGCGTGAACCGTTCGACGCCCTCCATTTCCGGCGCCCGCAACAGCGCGCCGCTGAGCGTGTAGGTCCATCCGTGATACTTGCACTGAAGCGTCTGGCGCTTGCCGCAGCCGTGGGCCACCGGTCCGGCGCGATGGAGGCAAACATTGTAGAAGCCGCGCAGGGTATCGCCGTCGCGCAGCACGACGATTGGATCGTTGCCAATGACGGCGGTAAAGAACATACCCGATTCGGCTACCTGCTCCGTCCGGCCCACGAGCTGCCAGCTGTGTGCAAAAACTCGGTCCCGCTCCAGCTCGAGGTAGACCGGATCGGTGTATAACCGCGCCGGAAGCGTGGAGGCCCGACGGATATCCGGATCGAACGGAAAGATCAGCGACATGTGATTGGCATGTTGGCGCGTCTGCCGCGCTACCGGATGACGTGCCCGAGTCTGCTCCAGCGAATGTCCGAGATCGCCGGCAGCGCTCGGTCGCTCACCGTGCCGCTACATGGGTCACCGGCAGTAGCGTCGGGACCCGGCACGTATGAGTAGTACACGAACAACGGCGTGCCGCGCACGTTTGCCCTCGGCACAATGCCCCAGTAGCGGCTGTCCTTTGAGCAGTACCGGTTGTCGCCCATCATGAAATAGTGATTGGCCGGTATGAGCAGCGGGCCCCAGTTGCCGAGGTTGGGCTGCGCGGGCGCGGCGCCGAAGCGAGACGCTTTGAGCTCAATTGCGTGTTGCCAGGCGAAGTCGTCGGACGTCGCGGTGTCGCTGCCTTTGAAGTTCGTGGCCGCAAATCCCTGATGCTGCGGAATGCCGTTCAGGTACAGCTGTCCATCGCGCATGTACAGCGTGTCGCCCGGCATACCGATGAGCCGCTTCACGAGTGTGGGCGTGAAGTCCGGCGCGTTGTCTGCCTGGTATGGTGATTCAAACACCACCACGTCACCGTGCTTGGGATCGGTGTAGCCCGGTAGGTGCGAGTTGGTGAACGGAATCGTCGGACCGTACGCGAGCTTGTTGACGAACAGCCAGTCGCCCACGAGCAACGTGGGGATCATGCTGCCGGACGGAATGCGATACGCCTCGACGAACAACGTCTTCACGAACAGATAGATGATCACCGCGCCAGCCAGCGACTTGAAATTCTCCCACAGCCAACTGCTCTTTTGCTGCGGCGGCTTTCGCTTGCCGCCGCCGCGCGCCTGGGAAACGACGTTGCCGGACTTGGGCGCGGCGGAGGACGAGGCGGAGTTTTGAGTGCGCTTGGCCATGGGGGGAAGATCGGGCATGCTGATCGTACGAGCAATGCGTGGAGCAGGTTCCGGGAATCAAGATCCCGAAAATGCAGCGGGGGGACGTGCTATTGAGCACGCCCCCCCGAATGCAGACTGACGACTGCGACTACTTGAGGTGCTTGTTGACGAGCTTGGTCATCTCGAACATCGAGACGCGTGCCTTGCCACCAAACACCGGCTTCATCTTGTCGTCGGCCACGATCATGCGACGCTCTTTCGGATCCTGCAGGTTGTTCTTCTTGATGTAGCCCCAGAGCTTCTTCGTGATCTCGGTGCGCGGCATCGGATTGTTCCCGACAACTGCTCCGAGAGCCGCGGACGGCTGCATCGCCTTCATGAATGCTGCGTTCGGCACGCGCTTGGCGGCCTTCTTCACAGCCTTCTTCGGTGCGCTCTTCTTCGCTGCACCCTTGGCGGCCTTCTTGGCGCCGCCAGTCTTCTTCGCCACGCTCTTCTTCGCGGCTTTCTTTGCACCCTTCTTTGCAGCCATTCTCTCTCCCGGTAGATGGAATGGTGTGGGTTTGAAATCTTGAAGATCGCCGATTCTCCCTATGAAAACCGGCCACCTTCGAGGGCGAAAGGTATAATCATCGGCGTAGGACGCAATAGGGAAAACACACAATTCCCCTATGAGAAACACGATTTCTCCCTCTGAGAACGACCACGATGCACGCCGCGTTCATAGGAGAATCGATCGTTACACGGTGCCGTGACGCACACTTTCCCCTATGAGAATCGCGGTTTTCATACCGCGCACCTCACTGAAATTGCGCCGCCAGCCAGTCGGCAATCGCTCCCAGCACTTCGCGCCGCACGTGCAACGACGGCAACGTTCCATAGCGCAAACGCCCCGCTGCGTCGTAAAACGCGCCGTTCGGATCGGCGAGAAAAAGGTGATCCGTCTCGGGAAACATGCGCACGGTCACGCGGCTGTTCCCCCCAGCGCGAAACGCTGCCGCCAACTTCGCCGCCTCGCTCGGCGGCACCTGCGTGTCCGTTTCTCCCTGCAGAATCAGCACCGGAGTCGTTACCCGGCGGGCCGTTGCCGACGGATCGTAGTCGAAGAAAAATTCCATCCACGGCTGCGTGCGCGCCAGGGAATCAGCGGCGCGGCGGCTGCGCACAATCGCCGAATCACGCGCTGCCCCCGTGAGATGCTGGATGCTGTCGATGACATACAGACCTTGCATCGCAGAAATCTCCCGCCCAGCTGAGGCTGCGCCGGCCAACAGCACAATCGCACGGATCGTCGAATCAGTTGCCGCAATCATTGGCGCGATGTCAGCGCCTTCGCTGTGTCCAACCAGCCCGATCCGCGCGCCGTCGATCTCGCGCCGCGTTCGCAGGTACGCGACCCCGGCACGAATGTCATTCGCGAAGTCGGCCGAGGTAGCGGTCGCCGGACCGAGGTCGGATCCATTCATTCCGCGGTCGTCGAGACGCAACACGGCAATGCCCGGCCGACCCAGCGTGTCCGCCAGCTCCGCGTACGGGCGAAAGCCGCGTAGCAACGGCGACTCCTCATCGCGATCCTCAGTGCCGGAACCGGTGATCGTCACGATAGCCGGCACGCCCCCGACTGCGCGGTTCTTGGGAACGGTCAGTGTGCCGGTGAGACGCAAACCCGCCGGAGTGTGAACCTCCACGTCTTCCGCCGTGTAGGGCGCGTCTGGTGGAGCCGCGTAGTGATTCACCAACGCCGCGGCCCGAGGCGGCGCGCCACGCGCGATCGTCAGATGCTGCGCCGGCACGTCGCCGCCAATCAGCTGGCCGGCCGGCGTGACGCGCAGGTTGATCGCGACATTCGCGAACTGAACCGTCGCCGAGTCGCCGCCGCCGAACGTCACGGTGATCGGCGTCGGCTGATTCATCTGCACAATGAACACCGGGAACGTCACGGTCGGTTTGCCGCCGCCAATGGCGCGCGCATGCGCCACAGTTTGCTCCAGGAAGGCCGGCGACGCGTTGAGAATCGCCAGCGCGCCGGCGCCGCTCTTCACGGCCACACCGCCGGTGCCTACGTCTACCACGGCGCTGTCTCCCGCAAAGTCGAAGGTGGCCCGTCGCCCCAGTGTGTCCGCGCTCGTTGCAAATAGCCGAGTCTCAAGGCGCGTCACGAGTCCGTTTGGCGCGAGCGTGGCGACGTACGCAATCCGCGACCCGCGCGTCCGGTCCGTGAAGTCGCCGCTCAATTGCCCAGGAGCCCGCACGCTTCGCTCAGCGAACAGCGTGTCATTGCCCGACAGCAGATAGAAACCGGTCGCAGGCGCCTGTTGCGCTGCGAGCGTTGCCGGCAACGCGAGCGTCAGGCAGATCGAGCGAATGCCAATCATCGGGATGTCTCCTGTCTCCATGCCACGTACGAGTAAGCCACCGACGCGAGCGACGCGCCGACGACCAGAATTCCAACACCAGGACCGGCGATCTCCGGTCGCGCCCACGCGAGCGCAATCGTGAACAAGCCGGCAATCACCATCAGATAACCGGATACGCGATGCGTTCGCTCCCACACACGGTCGTTGCTCAACGTCCACGGCGTCCTCACGCCGACGAACCAGTTGGGCCTGGCGCGGGGCAAGACGTTGCCCACTGCGATCAGCAGCAAACCCACCATTACGAGCGCGGCGCGCCCGATGTCAACGCGGTACCCGACGGCCGACGCCATAATGAACACGTGAATTGCGGCGAGCAGTGCGAGCACGGACGCGATGATCAGGTCGTACGCACCGCCGAACTTCTCGTAGTTGGAGCCACGCGGGTCAACCCGCGGCGCCAATCGAAACCGCGCCCAGAACAGGATGATCATGCCCGGCATGAGTACGCTCGCCAGCCACCTTGGGCTGTAGCCGTTGACCTCGTTGTGAAGCCCCCAATGCGTCGGCACGCGATCCGGCAGCTTCGGGTAAGCGATAAACGAAATGACGAGCGTGAGCCCGACGAGCAGCAGCGGATACCACTTACGCATTGCGTTTTCCTCCGGATTTTCCGCGGGGCTTCACCCACTCGAGAATGTGCTCGGCGAGATCGGCGAACACAGTGGTGTTGAGCTCGTACACGATCTGCTGGCCGTGTCGCTCCGACAAAATGAGGTCGGCGTCGCGAAGCTGGCCGAGATGGCGCGAGATCGTGGCCCACGCCGTGGGAAAGTGCGCGGCGATCTCGCCGGACGTCCGCGGCCCGTCCCTCAACAGGCGGAGAATTTCGCGGCGCGTGGGATCGGATAGGGCTTTAAAGGTCGAGTCCATCGCGGGACATAATTGTGTATTTAGCTAATAATGCAAGTATTCGCGCAACGCTTTGGTCGGTCTCTGGTCCCCTGTCTGAGGTCTCTGGACTCGAGTCTCGAGCCCCCCTGCATCCTCCGACCAGAGAGCAGAGACCACGAGTGCCCGCCCCCGCCCACTGATCGCAATTACCGCCAGGAATGCAGTTACGCCACCAACGACTCGAGCAACACCATCATCTGTACGTCGTACGGATCCGGCGTCGCATCGTCGTCCGCCACCTCATAGTTCAACTGCGGCGTCTCGAGAATCAACGGCACGTTCTGCGAACGCCGGTCAGCGATCAGCCGTCGAAACGGTTCCACACCAATCAATCCGTCGCCGATCAGCATGTGGCGATCCTTGTTCGACCCCATGGCGCCTTCGCTGTCGTTCAGATGGAAAAAGCTCGGCGGTTCGCCGGTGGCTTCTTCGAAGTCGTCGAGGATGCGCGTCACCGCGTGCTCCGACGCGTTGAGGTCGTAGCCGGATGCAAACAGGTGGCAGGTGTCGAGCCCGTAGCCGGTGCGCGCACGCAGCTTCTTGGGAACGTGGCTGAGAATCGCCGCCACTTCGGCCGCGGTCTTGGCAAAGGTGCGACCGGCACCCGCCGTGTTTTCCACGAGCACGCGTGTGTCGCCGTGCGGCACGGTCTCCAACGCATGGACAATGGCTCCCGCCACTCTCGCTGCGGCGGCGTCGCGATCGTCGTCCGTCGCTGCGCCAGGATGAAAACAGAGCTGCCCAATGCCCAGCGCCGTGGAACGTTCCAGCTCCTTGGCGAGACCGGCGCGCGCGCGACTCGACTTCAACTCGTCGGGTGTGGCCGTGTTCAATACGTAGGCGCCGTGCGCCATGACGAACCGCGGATCGATCTTCGTTTCGGCAAGCGCGGCCTTGAATCGCTCCACGCGCTCCGGCTTGATCGAGCTCTTGTCGCCGTAAAATTTCGGGATCGTCGTGAAGATCTGCAGTGCCCGCATCCCCGACGCTCCCGCCCGACGGGCAGCCATCTGAATGCCGCCGGTGTCGATCGTGTGAGCGCCGAAGTAATGAGTCACGCCACGGGTTCCTTCCAGAGGTTGATCATGCGCGAGCCGCCAACGTAATCAACACTCTCCGGATTCTTCAATCGTCGCAAGCGGCGGACGACTTCGGCAATCCGTAGCGCCTGTTCATGGATGACGTCCAGCAGCTCGTTCCGCTCGCCGCGATCCTCCAGCTCCATGATCATGAGCTCGGCGTTACCGAGCAGGGCGGAGAGCGGATTGTTGATTTCGTGCTGCAGCGCCAGGGTCGCTTCGCCAATTCCCGTGAGCCAACGCGCCTTGGACAACTCGTCTTCGGCGCGACGCCGCGCAATGTCTTGCGCAATTCGCCGGCGCGCCACGATCAGACGAGCCCGCAAATCCTCCGGCGTGGTCGGCTTGGCAATGAACTCGTCCCCGCCGGCATCGAGCACTTCCTCGAGTCGCTCGGGATGATCGCGGCCCGTGAGAAACAGTACGAACACCTCGCGCTTGTCGTCGATCTCGCGAATCCGGCGGCATACCTCGAGGCCATCCACGTACGGCATGTCCACGTCGAGCACAACGAGATCGGGCTGCCATTCCTCGAACAGGCGCCAGGCATCGCGGCCGTCGCTCGCCACTTCGGTTTCATGACCCAACTCGGCAAGTACGGCAACCACGAGCAGCCGCACGAGGGGATCGTCGTCGGCAACCAGCACGCGAAGCGGCGCGGGGCGCGCGTCGGCCGTTACCACGTAACCCGGCCTACCCGCACAATCCGTGATGACGCGCTGGCGTCCAGCCGACGCTCCACCCAGGACACCGCGATTTGCTGGCCGGCCATTGCCACCGCCGGCGACGTCGCCACATCCACGGCGCGCGTGGCGGTGGTGTGTCGTTCAAAGATGTGTCCCTGCGTGGTGGACAGCGCCAGGTCGATCTGTTCGCGCCGGCCGTTGGGCTCTTCATACGCCACCACCACACGATCGCCCTCGGCGGCAATCGCTGCCGCGACGAGACGGTCGCCGTAGATCACCGCGACCGGCGAATGCAGCATCGATTGCATGGTGTGCGCAAAAAACACCCCGGTACCCTCGGGAGCGATCATCGAGTATGCGGAGTACATGTCGTCCCCAACCGACGTCAACGACGGCGGGGGGCGATTGCAGCCGCGAGAGCTTACGTCAGTAGTATCGACCGCAGCCGGTTTTCCCCAAGTGCGGCCTGAATCGGATGACGCCGCCGAGTACAGAATGGCGCTGCTATCGGGGCGCACGGACCACCAGATGGCATACGCGTGGGACGTTGCCAACACGGTCTGTACGCTGGCTGCGCACAGCCTGGGGTCGCTTGGCAACGCCACCGCGCGAATGGAGTCCGGAACGAACTCGGCGTGGCCCGCGCTATCGACCACAAGGTGCGAGGCAGGCGGCGGAGCGGAGATTGCGGCGGGGTCGCGCCATTCAATGGGCGGCTGGTCACAGCCCGCGAGGAGGACCAATAGGCCAACGGCAAAGCGATAACGCATGGACGGAGAATAGTCGAATTATCTTTCAGCAGTCATTCCGAGAAGCGCAGCGACGAGGAATCTTGTGTCAGGTGCTCGTGGCCTGCCAGCATCCTCCTCGAGTAGATCCCTCGCTTCGCTCGGAATGGCCTCGATACCTCAACTCCGGATATCTGTCATGGCCGTCCGTTCCGCCCCCGAGAAAGCCGCCGCTCAATCCGAGCAGGCCGAGCGCACCATTCACCCGGACTCTGCGCCGCTCGCCGGCTTTAGCGGCACGCGCCGTGTGCCGCCGCCGGTCAACGAGCCGATCAAGAGCTACGCGCCAAAGTCGCCAGAGCGCGCCGAGCTCAAGACCCGGCTCAAGGAGATCGCCGGCGAGCGCATCGACATTCCGATCATCATCGGTGGCAAGGACATTCGTACGGGCACGACGGGACAGTCGGTCATGCCGCACAATCACAAGCACGTACTCGCCGACTGGCACAAGGCGTCGGCCAGCCACGTGCAGGACGCGATCGTTGCGGCGCGCAAGGCGCGGGCCGACTGGGGCAACTGGGCGTGGGAAGATCGGGCCGCTGTGTTCCTGCGCGCCGCCGAGCTGCTCACGACGACGTGGCGCCAGACGCTGAATGCGTCCACGATGCTCGGCCAGTCCAAGACGGCGTTCCAGGCCGAGATCGACGCCGCGTGCGAGCTGATCGACTTCTGGCGCTTCAATGCGTCCTTTGCGCAGGGGTTGTACGACGAGCAGCCGCTGTCGAGCAACGTGATGTGGAATCAGCTCGACTATCGTCCGCTGGAAGGCTTCGTGTACGCGGTGACGCCGTTCAACTTCACGTCGATCGCCGGCAATCTGCCCACCGCGCCGGCGCTGATGGGCAACACGGTCATCTGGAAGCCGTCGGCCACGGCAATGCTGTCGTCGTACTACGTCATGCGGCTGCTCGAGGAAGCGGGCCTTCCTCCGGGCGTCATCAACATGGTGCCGGGCGATCCGGTGGAGATCTCGAACATTTTGCTGTCGCACCGCGAGCTGGCCGGCGTGCATTTTACCGGCAGCACCGGCGTGTTCAACAACATGTGGAAGACCATCGGCTCGAACATGTCGCAGTACGCCTCGTACCCGCGCATCGTCGGCGAAACGGGCGGTAAGGATTTCATCGTCGCGCATCCGTCGGCCGACCGGCAGGCGCTCGCCGTCGCAATTGCTCGCGGCGGATTCGAGTACCAGGGGCAGAAGTGTTCGGCGGCGAGCCGCGTCTACATTCCGCGCTCGATGTGGAACGACGTGCGCGATCGTGTGGTGGCCATGATGGAAGACATGCGCATGGGCGACCCTACCGATTTCCGCAATTTCATGGGCGCGGTGATCGATGAGAAATCGCATACGAAGCTGAGCGGCTATCTCGACGACGCCAAGCAAAACGCCACGATCATCAGCGGCGGCGCCGAGAAGCGCGACACGGGGTATTTCATCAAGCCCACGCTCGTGCAGGCGAAGGAGCCCACCTATCGTCTGATGCGCGAGGAGATGTTTGGACCGGTCGTCACGGCGTACGTCTACGACGACGACAAGTGGCCGGAAATGTTGGAGATCATCGACAAGACGTCGCCGTATGCGCTTACCGGCGCCGTGTTCGCCAATGATCGCGCCGCGGTTCGCGAAGCGGCCATGGCTCTGCGTAACGCAGCCGGCAATTTCTATGTGAATGACAAGCCCACGGGCGCGGTGGTGGGCCAGCAGCCGTTCGGCGGGGCGCGCGCGTCGGGCACGAACGACAAGGCCGGCTCCAAGCTTAATCTCGTGCGCTGGGTGAGCGCACGATCGCTGAAGGAGACTTTCTCGCCGCCCCTCGACTACAAGTATCCGTTCATGGCGGAGGAGTAGAACCGGCCTGAATGACGCCAGCTGTCGGGCAGATTACAGTGCTGGCATTGACAACATCCGTACACAATTCATGGGGCAATGCGAAAAACTCGCATTGCCCCATGTCTTGACGTACCCCTTCGGCGCACGCATATGGGTGGAGTGGCTGGCCCGAACAAGGCCGTCATTCTTCTCCCCACCCATGGAGCAGAACATGTCAGGAGTTCCTGTCCCGCGAGACACCCATCGGCTTATCCGATGGGTGGCAGGCGTTACTGCAGCAACGTTGTTGAGCGCACGACTTGTCGGTGCGCAAGGTCCCACCGGTACTGTCAGCGGAACCGTGAAGGGCGAGCAGGGCCAGCCCATTGTCGGCGCGCAAGTGAGCCTGCCCGGTACCACCCTCGGCAGCGTCACAGCCGGCAACGGCCGTTACACAATCGTCAACGTGCCGGCCAAGGATTACCGGCTGCGGGCGCAGATGATCGGCTACAAGCTGCTCGAAGATCCGATCTCGGTAGGCGCCGGTGCCACAGTGACGCACGACTTCATACTGAAGACGCAGGTGCTGTCACTCGATCAGGTCGTGATCACCGGAACGGCGGGCGCGGCGCGCCAGCGCGAAGTGGGCAACAGCATTGCGCAGATTGACATGACGCACGTCGATGAGCCGCCCTCGGACATCGGCAACCTGCTGCAAGGCCGCACGGCCGGCATGACCGTCACTCAGAGTTCGGCGGCGGCGGGCAGCGGATCGATGATCCGACTTCGCGGCAACGTCAGCGTGGCGATGAGCAACCAGCCGCTCGTCTATGTCGATGGCGTGCGCATTCGGAGCGACGGTTACGCCAAGAACGTTCCGTTCAACGGCTCCACGCTGCGGAGCGGCAACGATGTCGCGAGCCCGATGAACGACATCGACCCCAACGACATCGAGCGCATCGAAGTGATCAAGGGTGCGGCCGCTGCAACGCTCTACGGTACGGAGGCAGCTGCGGGCGTCATCCAGATCTTCACCAAGAGCGGACACGCCGGCAAGCCGCAGTGGTCGTTCCAGACAGATCAGGGTTACGTGCACGAGCTGCCGTTTGGCCCCGACCCGAGCACGGCGCCCCCCGACGACACCATTCCGCAAGTTTACCGCGACAGCTTTCCGTCGCGCTTTGCCGGCTTGCCGGCCGCGGGCGTGTCGCGCGCCGGCGGAACGTCTACGTACCTCTTTATTGATCCGTGGCTGCGCAACGGCCTGCAGCGGCGCTACTCGCTCTCCGTGGGCGGCGGCGGTGAGGCCCTCAAGTATTTCGCCTCCGGTCTCGCCACGAACGAAGACGGCGTGCTGCCGCTCGACAACGAGCAGAAACGGATAGCGCGCGGCAATTTTTCGTTCACGCCAATTCCCAACCTGCTGTTCAACTGGAACACGTCGATCACGCAGGACAACATCACGAACACGCCGGCCGGCAACAACGCGCAAGGCCTTACGCTCAACGCCTTCCGCCGCGACCGCAATTACGCGGCGAACGATCGGCCGGAGGCAATCAATCTGCTGCTCAACCAGAGTCTCACGAGTTATATCAACCATCTGGTGACCGGCGGCACGATGACGTACAGCCCCACGCTCAACTTCATGAACCGGCTCACGTTCGGCTTTGACCGAGCCGAGATCGAGAATCGCAACTTGCGTCCGTTCGGCTTCGTCGCGGCGCCGCAGGGCATTCTGTCGGACCGCTACAATGGTTATGAAACGCTGACGCTGGATTACGCGGGCAATTACGTGTTGAACTTGCCCAAGCAGCTCCGCACCACGCTGTCATGGGGCGGCCAGAGCGTCACGACCGACCAGCGCGAAACGTCGGGCTATGGAGAGAACTTTCCGGGTCCGGGCGATCCGGTCATCCAGGGTGGCGGCCTCTCCCTGGGTTACGAGGCACGGCAGCGCGTAGTGAATGCCGGCTTCTTCGGGCAGACGTTGTTGGGCCTCAAGGACCGGTATTTCCTCACGCTCGGCATGCGCGTGGACGGCAATAGCGCGTTCGGTTCAAATCTCGGACTGCAGACCTATCCGAAGGCAGCGTTCAGTTGGGTTGCATCGGACGAATCGTTCTGGCCCACCAAGTTTTTGCCCACCACGAAGTTCCGCGCCGCCTACGGTCAGTCCGGACGCGCACCTGGCGCCTTCGACGCGGTTCGCACATGGCAAAACGCCTCGGGTTCTGGTTGGGGTGGAAACCCGGCGTTCGTTCCCCTAAACGTCGGCAATCCCAATCTCGGACCAGAGCGTACGGGCGAGCTGGAATTGGGCGTTGATGCCACCGCCTTCGGCGATCGGCTCAACTTGGGATACACCTGGTTCCGCCGCGACATCACCGACGCCCTGTTCAATGTGCGTCAGATTCCCTCGCTCGGTTTCCAAACCTCGCAACTCGCCAATGTAGGCACGATGAAGAGCGGCGGTATGGAGCTCACCGCTGATCTCTCCGTGTGGAGACACCGCGAGTGGGATTGGACGGTCGGCGGATCTGTCGCCACGAACAATGCCACAGTCACCTCACTCGGCGGCGCCCCGGACTTCGCTATCGGCACCAACGCCTGGGTCATGGTCGGTCAAGCAGTACCTGAGATCCGCTCCGACAACGGCTGTCTCAAGAACCCCGATGCGACCGGCACCGGCGGAAAATTGGTGGTGCCGGTGTACAGCACCGACCCCGCCCACGATTGTCTCTACGGCGCCAACCTTCCGACGCACACCTTCGGATTCAACACGTCGCTTCAGATGCCCAAGGGCATTCGTATCGACCTCCGTGGCGAGTACGAAGGCGGCGGCTACATGTATGATGGCGCCGGCGACGCGGCTGTATCGCGCTCCGTGCGGTGGCCGGGATGCTACGACACCTACTCCAAGCAGGACCGCGGTCAGCTCGATCAGATCTCCGCGCTGCAACTCGTTCGCTGCACGCCGTCGCTCACACGCAGCGACTACTGGATCTATCCCAGCGACTACTTCAAGCTGCGCGATGTCGCTGTGAGTGTTCCGATTCCCGCGCGTTTCTTCCTCGGCGCCTCATCCGCGCACCTCACGATTTCGGGCCACAACGTGTGGAAGTGGGTCAACAAGGACTTCCCCACCTTCGACCCGGAAACAGGCAACAACGGAGGCTACGACTCTCCGGTTCGCTCAATCCTCGAGCAGGTTCCACCGCCGGCGCAGTTCACCGCGTCCTTCCGCCTCGTGTTCTGAGGACCATCATTATGATATCTCATAAGATTTCCCTCGTCGCGAAGCCGTCGGCCCATCGCGTGCGCAACATCGGACTGGCCCTCGCGCTCCTTGCGGCTCCGCTCGGCTGCGACACAAAGGTCACCAACCCGGGACCGGTCCAGGACAAGTTCCTCAACAGTCGAGACGCTGCCGCCGCGCTGGTCAACGGCGGCGGCCGAACGCTCTCGGAGGCAGTCAACTGGGTGGGCTACACCGGCGCCGCCATCGCCCGCGAAGTCCACCCCGCCGGTTCCACCGGCAGCTTTGGCATTTCGCAACGCTGGCAGTACGGAGAGCTCGGCTCCGACGACAGCGATCTGGACACGCATTGGAACAATGCGCAGCAAGCGCGCTGGGTCGCCGAGGAAGGGATTCGCCGGCTCGAGGCAGTGAAACCGCCAGTAGCGGGCGACGCGCAGACGACCGTGCAGTACTACGATCTCCTGCAGCTCGCGTATCTCCGTGCCGGCTATGCCAACCGTCTGCTCGGCGAGAACATGTGCGACGCCGTGATCGACGGCAGCGCAAAACTGCCGAACGCCACGTACTTCACCCGCGCCGAAAGCCTGTTCACCAAGGCGATCGCGATCACCGGCGGCACGCCGGCCACCGTGGCAATCATCAAGACCGCCGCGTACGCCGGCCGCGCCCAAGCCCGCGTCTACCTGAGCAAGTGGACCGAGGCGACGCAGGACGCGGCACAGGTTCCAATCGGGTTCGTCTACAACCTGCCGTACTACAGCGTCGGTGACGACAACCAGCGCAACCGTATCGCCTGGGCAGTCGGCAACGCGCCGTATCGCGCGCACACCGAGTGGAACACCTGGTACTACACGTACAGCCAGGCGACCAACGATCCGCGCGTTCCGATCACGATTACCACGCTGCAGGGTGACGCGGCAACCGCGTGCTGCGGCAAGGTGCCGTTCTATCCGGAAGCCAAGTACCCGAAGTCGGAATCGCCAATCCGTCTGTCGAGCGGCCGCGAGATGCGGCTCATCGAAGCGGAAGCCAAGCTCCTGTCGAACGATGTTGCCGGCGCCGTGACGTCGATGAATCTCGTTCGCAGCAACGCCGGCACCACGAGCATCAGCGCGTCGAACTCCACCGACGCCTGGACACTGCTCAAGCGCGAGCGCGGCATCGAAATGTGGCTCGAGGCACGACGCCTCGGAGATCTCCGCCGCTGGAAGGCGGCCAATACGCCGGGCGCGCTCGATCCCCTTGAGCAGGTGGGCGCTGCATCACACCTCACGAAGCAGGATCTCTGCTTCCCCGTTCCGCCCGGAGAACGTCAGACCAATCCAAACGTCGGCGGCTGATCGCCGTACGGCTCGACCAAAGCGGGGCGGACGCTTCTGCGTCCGCCCCGCTTTTTTTGCGCCGTTACCAGAAATGAAAATGCAGCAGCGGCACGCGGGTCTCGGTGCCGCCACCGCTGTTCGGTGGAGGGGTGTCGATGCCCTGTTTGCCATGCAGCGCCGACACCGCCACCGATACAAGCGCCGTCGCCGCAGCGGCGATCACCAGCGTGGTACGCGTCCGATCGAGCGTGCGCGACTCGAGACCAAGCAGGTCGCCGGGCCGCACCGTCACGCGCTGAAAGAGCGTCTGCACCGCATTGTTCTCCCCCGCCTGCACCACCGTTGGCACTTCGATGATCATTGTGCCGGCGCTGTTGTCGATCAACGTGCCGGTGAGATCACGAACGTCGGGAATGCCGAGGAGCGGCGCCACGCGACTGGCCGTCTCCTGCGTGACATGCGCGCGTACACTGGCTCCGACCACCGCGTCCGTCGGCCGAATAGGTGTGTATGTGTAGCAGGCGCCACACAGGGGCACGATCACCATCATCACGCGCTTTAGCATCTGACATCTCCGGAGGTGCTGCGAACAGTGCGGATAAGATGGGTTGCGGTTGGTCAAGATCAAGGTACCGGCCGGCCGACTCGCATCGGCTCCCGTTGCGCGATATTCTTCCGCATGCTCGTAATCAACCAACACGACGTCACTGAATTGCTCCCCATGGCCGCTTGCATCGACGTCATGGCGGCGGCGTTGGCCACGCTCGCTCGCGGCGACGCGGTGCTCCCGCTGCGCACCGTCCTCGTCTACCCCGATGGCACCGGCGCCTTCGCCGTGATGCCGGCCTACCTCGGCACACCGAGAACCGTAGGCGCCAAGGTCATTAGCGTCGTGCCGGGAAACCACGGCACGGAATTCGACTCGCACCAGGGCGCGGTGGTGTTGTTCGACGCGGTCAACGGCAGCGTTGCCGCCATCGTCGATGCATCGCCCATTACCGCCATTCGCACTGCCGCGGTGTCCGCCGTCGCAACACGCGAGCTGGCGCGCGAGAACGCGGCGGCGCTCGCCATCCTCGGCTCCGGCGTGCAGGCGTACACGCACCTCGAGGCGATGTGCGCCGTGCGGCCGATCAAGACCCTGCGCGTGTACAGCCGCAACAGTGCCAACTGCCAGCGGCTGGCCGACGTTGCACGCGACAAGTTCAAGCTCGACGCATCGGTCGCCGCGAGCGGAGAAGCAGCCGTACGCGGCGCCGACATCATCTGCACTGCCACCGCCTCCAGCGAGCCGGTGCTGTTCGGTGAATGGCTCTCGCCGGGCGCGCACATCAACGCGGTGGGATCCAGCCAACGGACCGCGCGCGAGATCGACTCGGCGGGCGTGGTGCGATCGCGATTGTATGTCGATCGTCGCGAGTCGGCGCTCAACGAGTCCGGTGACATTCTCGCTCCCCTGCGTGCCGGCGACATCGGACCCGATCACATCGTTGGCGAAATCGGCGACGTGCTCATTGGCCGCGCGCCGCGACGCGGCAGCGACATCGAGATCACGCTCTTCAAGTCACTGGGGTTAGCGGTGGAGGACCTTGCCGCGGCGTCGTACGTGTATGCCGAGGCGGTTCGCCGCGGCATGGGCACCGGCGTTGCGTTCGGCGGAGCACGCAGTGCGGCACATTGAACCACTGACACTGCACGACATTCGCGCCGCGCGCGATCGCATTGCGCCAAGCGTGCTGCGGACGCCGCTCGTAAAGCTCGACGTCAGCGCCCCCGCCGAGATCTATCTCAAGCTGGAGACGCTCCAGCCCATTGGATCGTTCAAGCTGCGCGGCGCGATGAACGCCATTCGGATGTTGTCCGCCGATGCGCTCGCGCGCGGCGTGTACACGGCGAGCGCCGGCAACATGGCGCAGGGTGTCGCCTGGGGCGCGCGTGAATTGGGGATTCCCTGCACAGTAGTGGTGCCGGACAGCGCGCCACAGACAAAGCTCGAGGCCGTGTCGCGACTTGGTGCGCGCATCATAGCGGTGCCGTACGACGAATGGTGGCAAACGGTGGTTGATCACGGGCGAGCCGGAATCGACGGAACGTTCATCCATCCCGTGGCCGATCGCGCCGTGATGGCGGGGAACGGCACGGTGGGATTGGAGATCGTCGAAGATCTTCCCGACGTCAACGCCGTGCTCGTACCGTTCGGCGGTGGCGGCTTGGTCACCGGCATTGCCACGGCCATTCGCGCGCTCGCGCCGAACGCCAAGGTTTATGGCTGCGAAGTGGACACCGCCACGCCGCTCACCGCCGCGTTTGCCGCCGGCGAGTCGGTGGTTGTCGAACGTCAGCCCAGTTTTGTCGACGGAATTGGCGGCCGTGGCGTGCTTCCTGAAATGTGGCCGTTCGTCCGGATGCTCGACGGCGCGCTCGTGGCCTCGCTTGCCGAAGTGGCGAGCGCAGTGAGGCTGTTGGTGGAGCGTGCGCGCATCGTGGCGGAAGGCGCTGGTGCAACACCGGTTGCTGCAGCATTGGCTGGTCGCGCGGGCAGCGGCAAGGTGGTTTGCGTAGTATCAGGTGGAAATATTGATGTGAAAACGCTCATCGAGCTATTGCGCGAGTGAGCAGTCGAGTTCGCCGCGGGCTGGCCTGCGTGGCGAGCTTTGCCGTACCCCATCGGCCCGATCCATGGCATCCAACCTGCTTTGCTCGGAGCGCGCGGAAGAACGATCGTCCGAAGACTTGGGGGCGCAGGCGATCAGGTGATGGGAGCGGGCTGATGCGAACTTTTTCGGATTCCACCGGCACGGAGTGGACGGTGTACGAGGTGAAGAAACGAGGCGGCACCACCGAGCGCTGGTCGTATCTTCCTGATGAGTTCGGTGACGGCTGGCTGTGCTTCGAGTCCGATCTCACCAAGCGCCGCCTCACGCCAATTCCCGAACGGTGGCGGGGCTATAGCGACGTAGAGCTCGCGAACCTGCTCGAGCGCGCGTCGGCCGTGACGAGGTCACGGCCGAGCGTCAGCGATCAATCGGCGAACGAGTAGACGCGAGCCACACTCGCCTACGGTTTCGCTTTGGGCGGCACTCGCCCGATCGACCGGTAGTACTCCTCGACATTCTGCTTGTACGCCGCGGGCACGTCACTCGACCGCTCGAGCAACACGCGCGTCGAGTCGCCGTCGCCGAGCCGGCGCCGGAGCCCGAACTCGAAGTCCTTGAAGCCGTCGATGGTTTTTGCGCGCAACGCCGCCGCGGTGCGCGTGTCTTCGAGCGCGCGTGGGTCGGTGAGTTGGCGCAGGCCTTCGATCGCCTGATCGAGCTCCTTGGTGGGAAGGCCTTGCTTTGCCAGATCGCGACGTAGCGCTTCGGCGTCATTAAGCCTTTGCTGGGCTTCGCGACTGAACTGCTGGGCGTCGTCCGGTGACAGGCGCGCGCCATTGCCCTGCGTCATGCCACCGCGAGGCATTCCGCTGGCGTTCGGATTCCCGCCGCCGTTGCCCATGCGTTGGCCGTTCTGGCCGCCCCGGCCTCCGCCCTGACCTTGTTGGCCTTGTTGGCCTTGTTGGCCTTGTTGGCCTTGTTGGCCTTGTTGGCCTTGTTG
>JBEPWA010000070.1:0-19851 GCA_041690755.1 Gemmatimonadaceae bacterium
GCTCGGCGGCCCGTCGAGCGATCCGCATTTCGACGCGATCAGCTTCATCAACTCGGCCGGCGACTGGTCGCCGAACAGCGACAAGTTCGCGTTCGTGGTGTACGCGGATGGCAACAACGAGATCGCGATCCTCGACACGAAGACGACGAACGTCGAGCGCCGGATCAAGTTGCCGGGCATCGGGGCGGTAAGCTCGGTGTCGTGGTCGCCGGACGGCCGGACGCTGGCGTTTTCCGGCCAGGCCGGCGGCATTAGCGATCTCTATCTGCTCGACTTGCAGGCAGGAACCATCAAGCAGCTGACGAACGACAAGTACGCCGACATTCAGCCCACGTGGTCGCCGGACGGGAAGACGCTCGCCTTCTCCACCGACCGCGGACCCAAGACGGATTTCAACAAGCTCACATACTCACCGTTGCAGCTGGCGACATACGATATCGCGACCGGCCGCATCAGCGTTTTCTCACCGTTCGCGCACGGCAAGCACCTCAATCCGCAATTTTCGCCGGACGGCCGCGATCTGTTCTTCGTGTCCGATCAGGACGGCTTTTCCGACATCTACCGGCTGGATCTCGCGAGCGGGCAAGTGTTCCGTCTCACCAAGACGGCCACTGGTGTCAGCGGCATCACCACGGTATCGCCGTCGATCTCGGTGTCGCGCCAAACCGGCCGGATGTTGTTCACGACGTTCTACGATCAGGGGAACGAGATTCGCGGCTTCGACCCGTCGCAGACGGTGGGCACGCCTGTCACCGCCGCGCTCGTAGCCGAGGGTGAGCAACTTCCCCCGCCGACAGTCACGGGCAGCATAGTGAGTGGGTACTTGGCGGATGCCGCGACAGGATTGCCGCCCGCGTCGGAGTTCCAGGTGGTTCCGTTTCACTCGACGCTCTCGCTCGACGCGATCGGCCAACCAAGCCTGGGCGTCTCAGCCGGCGGTCCGTTCGGCACCGGCGTGGCCGGCGGGGTGTCGATGATTTTTGGCGATCAACTCAGCGACCGGCAATTGTACGCGGCCATTCAGGCGAACGGCACGGTAAAGGACATTGGCGGCCAGCTGCAGTATTACAACATGAAGAACCGATGGAATTACGGCGTGGGCATTGGCCACATCCCGTACCTCACCGGTGGCGTGTACCTCGCCGACACAACGATCGACCTCGGCGGCGGGCAAGCCATTCAGGGCTACAGTGTCAACCAACTGCTGCAGCGCATCTACATCGATCAGGCGAGCCTGTTCACGCAGTACCCCTTCTCGGCCACGCGGCGGTTCGAGCTGTCGGCGAGCGTCACGCACTACAGTTTCGACACCGAAGTGCTGCAGACCGTCTACGTCAACGATCAGGTCTTCGATCAGGCCGACACCAAGGTCAATAGCGGGTACAAGCCGGCGCTCTTTGCCGAGCCGTCGGTGTCGCTGGTGGGAGACAACTCGTTCTCGGCGTTCACGTCGCCGGTGCAAGGCGAGCGATTCCGCATTCAGTACACGCCAACATTTGGTACCGCAACGTATCAAACGGCGACATTGGACTACCGCCGGTACCTGTTCATGCGGCCGTTCTCACTTGCGTTCCGCGGCATTTCCCTCGGCCGGTACGGCAGCGGCGCGGAAGATCCGAATACGACGTGGCCAATTTTCCTCGGTGAGGAAACGCTCATGCGGGGGTACGGGTACGGGTCGTTCTCGAGCGACGAGTGCGGATCCACCTCGTCGTCCAGCCCGTCGGCGAGTGCAGGATGTCCGGCGTTCGACCGGTTGTTCGGCAGCAAGGTGGCCGTGGTCAACACGGAGTTCCGCATTCCGTTGTTTGGAACGGAGGGATTTGGGTTGTTCAACTTCCCGTATCTCCCCACGGAGATCGCGCCGTTCTTCGATGCCGGCGTGTCGTACACCAACGCGCAGAATCCAGACTTCCGCCTCGCGCGGTCGGCCAACACCGTTCCGTCGAATTGCTCCACCCCCACGAACAACACCCAGGCGGCCGCGCAGGCGTACTACCCGTGCGCGGATCGCGTGCCGGTGTTCAGCACCGGATTGTCGATGCGGTTCAATCTGATGGGCTACGCGATTCTCGAGGCGTACATCGCGCATCCGTTCCAGCGTCCACAGAAGAACTGGGTGTGGGGATTCCAGTTGGCGCCGGGATGGTGAACGGCAGGGTCTAGGGTCTGGGGTCTAGGGTCTAGAAGAAAGCCCGCGCGTTTGCGCGGGCTTTCTTTGCTTGATGAGGCCGACGGGTGTGCACGCTAGACCCTAGACCCTAGACCCCAGACCCGAGACCCTCATACAACGCCCGATACATCTCCGCATTCCGCTGCACGATCCGCACATAATCGCGCGTCTCGGCGAACGGAACGCGTTCGGTGAAGAGTTCCGGATCATCCATGCCGGCTTTGGTCGCCCACCGCGTGACCCGTGAGCCGCCGGCATTGTACGCCGCGAGCACACGCGCGAGCGCACCGTATTGCTTCATGTAGGTGGCAAGGTGGGCGGTGCCGAGTTGCAGGTTCGCGTCGGCATCTGTGAGGAGGGCAGGATACCATACGGGGAAGCCGATGTTCTTGGCCACTTCTTCTCCCACCGACGGGAGCACCTGCATGAGGCCGCGCGCGTTGGCCACCGACACGGCGTGCGGATTGAAGTTCGACTCCTGGCGAATCAGGCCCGCCACCAGTGCCGGATCGAGCCCGCGCGCTTTCGCGGTGCGGGTGAGCTCATCGCGGTCTACGAGCGGGAACAGCAATCGGTAGGTGCGCGCGTCGCGCTGGCCCATGTCGAGGAGCTTTTGCGCCAGGCGAATGGTTCGAGACGGCTGTCCATGTTCGAGAAACGCCTGAGCGGTGGCGCCGAGCAGCGCTGCGGACGCCGGCGCGGCGCTTTCCAGCGCGTCGTATTCGAAGCGCGCTTCGGTATCCATGCCGAGCCGCTCGAGCAGCGCGGCGCGGGAAATGGCGCTATCCACGGCGGCCACGTGCGGGAAGTCGCCGGCACGGGCCGTAGGAGTCCATGACTTTTCCTGCAGGCGCTTGGCCGCCATGAGTGCGTAATACGACGTCGGCTGTTGCGCCACCGCATCGCGCCAGCGCGCCTCGGCGAGCGTCGTGTTACCCGCCGCAGCCCATGCACGCCCGCTCCAATACCGTGCGGCATTTGCCTCGTCGGAGCGCGGGAGCGTCGTGACGAGGGAATCGAATTCCAGTGCCGCCGCTTTGTCGCCGCCGCCGACCAAAGAGATGATAGCCGCATGGAACCTCGCGCTGGCCGCACGAGCACTCGAGGGATAGTCGTGATACAGCTGTTGGTACAGCGTGCGCGCCTGATCGTCCTTCCCATCGTCAGTCGATAGGTCGGCGAGTAGAAAGAGCGCGGCGCTGGACGACGCCGTGTCGTTCGGAAAATCCGTCGTCACGGCGCGGAGCGCGGCGCGCGTCGCGTCCGCGGTGCCCGACGTGAGCAACATGCGCGCACGCTGATACCCGGCTTGGCCGGCCAGGGGCCCTTGCACGGCGCCGAAATGTGCGTTGGCGTCCTGGGTGCGGCCAGCGCGCACGAGCGCGAGCGCATACTGCAGTTGATCATTCGGCGTGAGCAGCGACGGCTGCGCCAAGGCGCGCTCGAACGCCGCAATGGCCCGTGGCTGCGGCCCAGAGGCGGCAGCGCTCCGCGCGACGATGAGTTCCTGCGCCGGAGTCAGCGACGTGAAGCCTTTGTCGAGCACCTCGACCGCGAGCTTTGCATCGCTACTGCCGCTGTGTCCGCGAATGTATGTGAGCAGCGCCGCCTTGATCGCGTCGCGGCTGGCAGAGTCGCTCGCAACAGACAGTCGAAGCCGCAGCGACGACACTGTGGCGCCGAGGGCAGCGTAGCGCTGCGCGGCGCCGCTGGCGTCGCCAAACCGTTCGCGCGCCTGCGCGTCGGTCCACCCCACTCTTGCCTTTGCCGGAGCACGAGTGACGCCGGCAAGCAACGCGGTGCGTCGGAGTGTATCGCTCTCCACGCCTGCAGCGCGCAACGTCAACCAATCGCGTATGGGACGAAACGTCTCGCCGGCGCGCGTATACAGTACCGCAGCGCTGTCGAACATGTTGTTACGCTCGAGGGCGCGCGCGAGATATACGAGTCGTGTCGCACGCGCACCGGCTGCCTTCGCGTCGCGCAATGCGGCGCTCGATTGCGACAGTGCGGCCGTGTCGGCCCCGCGCGCGAGCGCCGACTGGGCGAGGAGTTCGCGGCCCTCGCCGTCGAAGGTGGTGTCGAGCCAGGACTCACGCGACAACAGCTTGTCCACTTCGGCCCAGCCCTCCCAACCCGCGGCAGCCCGCGCGGCAACGATGAGCGCCGCGGGCGTTCGTCGCTGCGGATCCTTGAGTATGGGCGCGACGAGTTGCGTCGCCGTCCACGGATGACCTTGATCGATCGCCGTCTGCGCGTTCTTCAACTCGTCGGTCTGGGCGATCTCCTGATCGAGCGATTCGGACGCCACGTCGCCGGCCGCGCTCGCTTGAGGCGCGGGGCTGCACGCCGCGAAGACGGAAAAAAAGAGCAGGACGAGAGGTTTCATGGGTGTGCAGCTTTCAGGTTTCGTACCGTGCCGAGGTATATACGAAACAACGGCCCGAAGCCGAAGCTCCAGACCGTTGCAGTACTGTGGCGGAACGGGCGTGCCCACTCCCGCGTTCGCCCTCAGGCGCGGGACACCATCCGAAACCGCCCGAGCTACTTCACCGGCTTGGCGGCCGTCGCGCTCCGGCCACGCTTGTCCATGCGCTGCTTCATTTTCGCAGCGTTTGCATCGAACTTGGCCTGATTGCCAGCCGAGAGAGAACCGCGAAGCTCGGCGCGCTCGGACTGCATGAGCTGCATGGCCTGTTGACGCGATGCGTCAGTCTTACCCTGCGCGCGCAGAGCCTTCAGTTGCGGGGCGTACTTCTGGCGAACGGCTTTGACGTTTGCCTTTTCCGTCGTGCTGAGCTTGAGGCCCTTGAGCGCCCGATCACGGTGCTGCTTGGCGGCGTGACCGCGCTGGCCCTTGACGTGCTGCCCCTGCGCCTGCGGAACCGAAGTCTGCACGGGCTGTTGTGCAGCCGCCACGAGGGCACCTCCGAACACGAGCATGCCCGCGACGAGCGCTGACCGAATATTCGTCATGATACTCCTCCACCAATACTGAGTTGGGCGCGTGATTGCGCCTCGAATTGGTAGACGTCGCCAGCTCGCGAGCGTTAAGCCGGTTAGCCGGCAAAGCGGACTCGAACGTCAGGCGCCGACGTACGCCACGGCGCTGATCTCAACCAATATTCCGCGAAGGTTGGCACCCAGTGCGGTGCGCGACGGATATGGCGCCGGCATCAACTCCTTGTACGCTGCGTTGAATCGTCCCCAGTCGTCGATGTCGGCGAGGTAGACGGTGACCGATACAACGTCGGCGAGGGTTGCACCAGCCGCCGTCAGCCCGCGGGCGACGTTGGCGATGACCTGCGCCGTCTGCGATTCGATGTCATCGCCCACGAGGTTGCCGGATACCGGATCTCGCGGCACCTGACCGGAAATAAACACGAGGCCGCCGGCACGCACTACCGGCGAATACGCGCCAGCGGGCGCTGGAACGTCGGGCCCGAGTCCCACCGGTTGCCACTGCCGCTCGCGCTGTGTCATTTATCGTCTCCACTGAGTGAGGATCATGCCCCGATGTCGCTAGCGATCGCAGAACTCGAAACGCCGGTGCCCGTAGTCGATCTGGATCGACTCGCCAGTAATCTCGACCGCGCGGCCACTTACGCAACCGCACACGGGTTGGCACTTCGCCCGCACATCAAGACGCACAAGTCGCCGCGCATTGCAAGCGAGCAGCTTCGGCGCGGCGCTGTGGGATTGACCTGCGCAACACCGTTCGAAGCCGAAGTGATGAGCGCTGTGTGTGACGACATTCTCGTCGCCTACCCGCCCGTGGGTTTGGCGCGCGCGAATCGGCTCGCCGCACTCCCGGAGACGGTAAAGCTTACGGTGGCGCTCGATTCCATGGAATCGATCGACATGCTCGCCGCAGCTGCCCGAGACGCCGATCGCGCGATTGGCGTGTATGTCGAGCTGGATCTGGGCATGCACCGGGTTGGCGTACCGAGCACGGCTCAGGCGATTGCGCTCGCGCAGGCGGTCGCGGCGCGCCGCCCACTCGTCTTCGAGGGAATTGCGTTCTATCCCGGGCACGTACGAGAACCAGTGGGTCAACAGGGAGCGAAGTTGGAACACCTTTCTGTGGCGCTCGGCAAGGCGTTGGAAGGTTTCGATCGCGCGGGACTCACACCGCCGGTGGTCAGCGGTGGCTCGACACCCACGCTGTGGGAGACGCACGAGATCACCGGTGTCACCGAGTTCCGACCCGGCACCTACGTCTACAACGACCGCACCACTGCCGCGCTTGGCGCCTGCGCATGGGACGACTGCGCGCTCACCGTGCTGGCGACGGTCATCAGCACCGCGGTGCCGGGACAAGCTGTGATCGACGCCGGCACTAAATCACTCGGCCGCGAGCCAATGCGCGGCGTTGACAACGCCGACGGATTCGGCTGCGTGCTCGGCCGGAACGACGTCGTTGTGAAGAGCATGTCGGAGGAGCACGGGATGCTCGATCTCACGAACACGTCATGGCGCCCGGCGATTGGCGAGCAGGTTCGGATTATTCCGAACCATGTGTGCATTGTGGTGCATCTCAACGACGTGATCGCCGGGGTGCGGGGCGATGTCGTGGAAACGACGTGGAACGTTGAGGCGCGGGGGCGGGGGTACGGAATCGTGGTGTAGTGGAACGGTGGAACGGTGGAACGGTGGAACGGTGGAACGGTTTGTCATTCCGAGGTAGCGAAGCGACAGAGGAATCTCGTATCGTCCGGCTAGATCCCTCGCGTGCGCTCGGGATGACAGCCGGGTTCCACCGCACCACCGCACCACCGCACCACCGCACCACCGCCAGTGCACGCTACGGCAGGCGGCTCGCAATCGCTGCTAGCATTTCGCTGCAGGCTTGCTCGTGTCGATATGCACGTTCACCGACATGCCTGGTCGCAGCGGACTACCGGCGCCGAGGTCCTTGGTGATGCGAACGCGCACCGGAACGCGCTGTACGACTTTCGTAAAGTTGCCAGTGGCGTTGTCCGGTGGCAGCAGAGCGAACTTGGAACCGGTGGCGGCGCTCAGGCTTTCGACACAACCCACGGCTGTGACACCGCCGTAGGCATCGACGTCAATTTCCGCCGGCTGGCCAACCTTGATGTCGCCCAGCTGCGTTTCCTTCATGTTCGCCGTCACGAAAATGCCCGTGTCGGTGACGATCGTCAGCAACGGCTGGCCGGCCTGAATGAGCTGGCCTGGCTCGACCTGCTTGCGCGACACGATGCCCGATGCCGGCGCCGATACACGCGCGTAGCTGAGCTGCAGCGCAGCATTGTCCGCGGCGGCCTGCGCGCCCTGGAGCTTTGCATCCGCCAGACGAACGCCGGCTTGCGCACTGGCGATCGTACCGCCGGCGGCCACTGTCTGCCGCTGCAACGCCACGACGTCCGCAGCCGCAGCTTCCGCCGCCGCGCGCGCACCGTCGAGCTGCATCTTCGATACTATCTGCTTGCCCGCCAGCTCTTCCATGCGCGCGAGATCCTGGCGCGCCTTCACTTCGTTAGCCCGCGCCGCTGTGATCTGCGCGTCGATTGACGCGCGCTGTCCCGTGGCCTGCTGCACCATGGCTTCCGCCTGGCCATTCGAGCCCGCGCCACCAGCCGTCGCTTTCGCAGCGGCCAGATCCGCCGCAGCCTGCTCCACGCGCACCTTGTACTCGGCCGGATCAATCTGCACGAGCACCGAATCGGCGGCCACGTGATCGTTGTCGCTCACCGTCACCGACTGCACGTACCCGCCAACCTTGGCGAGCACCGGCACGAGATGACCGTCGATCGCCGCGTCGTCAGTCGATTCGTGCGACCGACCGTAGTTCCACTGCTTGAATGCCCAGAGCGCGCCGAGCGCGACGAGAACGAGGACAATGGGAAGCACGAACTTCTTCTTGCTGCCCTTGGGCGCCTCGGGCGGTGCGGCCGGGGTGGCGCGGTTGTCGTCAACGTTCTGCTTGAGTGCTGTTGCCATGATCGGAGCCGGAGTCTGTAGTGGTTCGTTAGCGAAGCTGCGAGACCGTGCCTTCGGCTCGTGCGAGCGAGACGCGGGCTGTCTGATATGCGGTCAGCGCGTCGATCAATCCCGTGCGCGCGGCGTTCAATGTGCTCAGGGCCGTAACGACGTCGGCATTCCCCGAGACGCCGGCACTGAAGCGGTCCCGAGCCTGCGAGACTTCCTGCTCGGCCAGCGTCTCGCGTTCGCGCGCCGCGTCCACCAGCTCGCGCGCCGACGCGATGTCGAGGAATGCGCCGCGAACGTCCACGGCCACCTGCTGCCGAAGGTCGCGCCGGCGCACCTCGATGTCGCGAGCCACGGCTTCCTGTTCCTGCGTCTGCCCTTCCCTGTGGCCGCCTTCGAACAGCGCCCAGTTGAGCTGGACGCCGTATGAGTAGGTGTTGAGCAGATGATTCAGACCGAGGCCCGTTTCACCGTCGTTACCGAACAGGCCGATGGTCGGTTTGTGACCGGCGCGAATCGCCGCCAACTGCTGCTCCGCGGCGGCGAGCTGCGCGTCGGCCGCCCGAATGTCGGGGCGCGACCGGACGGCGACGTCCACTGCCGCCGCCTCGTCGATCGCGTCGGGCAGCGTGAGCGACGACAACGAGTCGCTGAGGTCGAGCGTCGTTTCCAGCGGCAGGTTGAGAGCGCGCAGCAGATCGAGCCGCGAGCGCGCGCGATCGTTGCGCGCTGCAATGAGCTGTGCCCGCGCGGCCGCGACTTGCGATTGCGCGCGCGTCACGTCGAGTCCAACGCCTACGCCGGCCGTCAACTGGTCGCGCGCGATCACGAGCAGATCGGCGGCGACTGTCGAATCCGCCATGCGCGCCTGCAGCGTGGCGTCGCCGCGAAGTGCGCGCACATACATCGACGCGGCGGTCGTCGCCGACTGTTCGGCGGCGATGGCCACGTCAGCGCCGGCGGCTGTGGCACTGGCTTGTGCCGCCTTCACACGTTGGCGGGCGGCGGGATCATACAAAGACTGTGATGCCTGGCCGCGGAAGTCCCACAGGTTCACCGGGCCAATGATCTGGCCGTTCGGCGCGAGCAGCGGCGGCTTGCCCGGCTCGGCGGGGAAATTGAATCCGAAGCTGGCGCTGTTCAGGGTGTGGCTCGTCCAGTTCGGAACGACCTCCACCTGCGGCAACAAACTGGAGCGGGACTGGAGGACGCGGGCGCGCGCTTCGTCAACGCGCGCTTGTGCGCTCTGCACGCCGGCGGTTTGCGCCGCCGCCATGCGTGCCGCGTCGCCGAGCGACAACCGCTGCACGGCAGGCGTCTGTGCCTCAGCGGACCGGACGAGAAAGGCGAGCAACGCGGCCACCACGGATAGGGCGGCGCCGATGCGAAAGATCTTGGCTTGGATGTTCATGGAGTGACTGTACCGCACGCCCGCTGATTGGCGTCGCACGGCCGAATAGCGTAGAGGTAAAACTGCATCAACTCATCGAGCACTTGTTCGTCGCTCTTCTTGGCAACGGAAGTGAAGCATTCGCGGTGCGTACACCACAGCCCGTGCATCACGAACGGAGCCGAGAGCATGCGCGCTGCCACCGCGGGGTCCATCTGCCGGAATTCGCCCGACGCGATGCCCCGCGCGATGATTCCCGACACCAAGCGGTGGCCGCGGGCCACCACTTCTTCGCCGTAGAAACGTGCGAGGTCCGGGAAGTTGTGAATCTCGGCATGGATGAGACGGAAGATCGGGGCGAACTGTGACGACCGGATGAACGCCCAATACCGCTGCATGAACTCGGTGAGCGTGGCGGTGGCGGACGTCGTCTTCTCGCTGACCATCCGCTCTCCTTCTTCGAGCTGCGAGATCACGGTGTGGCGCACAACCTCACGAAAGAGCTCTTCCTTGTTCGGGAAGTAGAGATAGATGGTGCCTTTTGAAAGCCCAGCCCGCTTGGCGATGTCGTCGAGTCGTGCCGCCGCGAGACCGCGTTCGCCAAAAACGGCGAGGGCGGCACTCAGGATCTGGCCGGGCCGCTCCTCAGGGAGACGGCGCCAGCGGGGCTCTTGGGCTGACAGCTCAGACGACATTGACTACTACTGACGGAAAGTGAATACAAATAACTGACGCGTCAGTAATATAAAAATCCAGACCTCGACTCGCAAGCCACGCGATTCAAGAGGTGGGTTGTCGGCCTTCCTCCATCCAATCGTACGCCTCGGACACGTCCGCCCTGGTCAGCGAATGGCCACCCGGCTGCCAGACGGTCTTCACCTCCGCGCCGCACAGCTGCAGCAGCTCGGCAAGCCGATACGGGTGATCTCTGGGCACAATCGGATCGTCTTCCCCGGCTCCAATGAAAATTCGCTTGCCGGCCAGCGGCACGCGCTCTTCGGGGACGAAAGGCACCATAGGGCGGAACAGCACCGCAGCGGCGAGGATGTCCGGGGCTGTCAGCAAGATGCTCGTGGCAATGTTTGCCCCGTTGGAAAAGCCGACGGCAACAATCTTGGTCGCGTCGAACCCATACTTCTCGGCGGCGGCGCCCACGAAGTTGACCAGGTCCTTTGTTCGAGCCCGCAGGTCGTCGAGGTCGAACACCCCCTCCGACAGCCGCTTGAAGAAGCGCGCGGCACCGTGCTCGAGCACCGTACCGCGCGGGCTGAGCAGCGCCGCATCGGGCGCCAGCATCTGGCCCAGCTGGATCAGGTCGTTCTCGTCGCCACCGGTGCCGTGCAGCAGCAGCAGCGTGCGCGCGTCGTCGCCCTGTGGCGGAAGAAATCGATGGGTATACGTGGAGAGTGCGTCAGTCATGGTTGGGCACCCGCCGCCCCGACGTTAGTGTTCACGCACTTAATGTAGTCGAGATCCGAATGAGCAACTCCGAAGAATCCGACCGGGTGCGGCTGGACAAGTGGTTGTGGGCGGCGCGCTTCTTCAAGACGCGCTCGCTGGCCACGGAAGCGGTGACCGGCGGAAAGGTCGAGGTCAACGGGGAGCGGGCCAAACCGGCCAAGGCCATCAAGCCGGGCGACGAAGTTCGCGTCCGCCTCGGCCCATATGAGCATATTCTAATAGTTCGCACGCTCGCCGAGCGGCGCGGCTCGGCCGCCATGGCGCAAGCGCTCTACGAGGAGTCCGACGCAAGCCGCGAGGCGCGCGAGAAGCTGTCGGCGCAGCTCAAGCTGGCCCCTGCCGCGTTCGTGTTCGAAGAAAAAGGCCGGCCGACCAAAAGAGACCGGCGCGAGCTGTCGCGGTTCATCGATCGAAAGCGTCGCTGACCGGAGAGTCGGTGACCGGCGCGTCGCCCGCGCGAGCCAGTAACCGCGGAAATACGCTCCGGCTCACGGCGTGGCCGCCGTCAAACTCGATGACGTCATGGGGAATTCCCGTGGCATCGAGGCGGGCCCGCTCCGCGGATAGCATTCCAGCATCCACATATTGGTCGCGCCGGCCGAGTACCAGCGTCAGTCGCGCGTGACGCAGCGCCACGGCGCCGCGCGACAGGTCGGTATCGGGTGGCAGCAGTCCGCCCCACAGAATGAGTCGATGAATGTGTGATGCGCCATGCGTCACCCAACGCGTGGCCGTTGCAGCGCCCTGCGAGAATCCGATCAGGTTGACGGTGGCCCCGGCGGCAACGGCACTGCCCGCGACCTCGTCGTACAGCGCGTCGAGATACTCGACGTAATCAGCGATCTCCGAAGCGCGATCTTCGCGCGTCATCCACGTGGCGCCCACCGGCCGTTCGCTCGCCGGCTTATCTACGCCCAGCAGATAGAATCGGTTGAGCGCTTCGGGTGCAACGATCAGATCGTGGTCCGACGCCAGCGCCGTGAAGTAGCGCACGAACTGCCCAGCGAGCTGCGCATAGCCGTGCAACACGAACCAAATCGCCGACGGCGCACCGCCGGCACCGCCGAGGGTGTAGTAACGCGCCGTGCGCTGCACGCGGAGATGATGGGTGTGTGGCGCCGGAGCGCGTTCGTCGGGCACGTCTGAACTTACTCGCCCCATGCAATACGGGGCGCCGAATTCGATCGGCGCCCCGTATTTCCACTGCCACCTGCTGCTGGGACTACGGCTTGTGCTTCGCCTGCGCGCTGACCACGGCGCCCGCCGCCAGCAGCTGCGCCTGGGTGGTGCTGTGCTGCAGCAGATCGAGTGCCTCGACGAGCTGATGATCTTCGGGAACTTCCCGCGCCTTGGCGGCGGCATCGCCAAAGCTCAGACGCGCCACGCGGCGCTCGAGATCGTTGCTGAGGAACTCCCGCGCCGTGGCGTCGAACTTGGGATCGATCTTCACACCGGCGACGGCTATGCGACGCATCACTTCCGGTGTCCACGTTGCCGGCACCTTGAAGTCGCGCGGCACCGTGCCCTTGAGCTGCAGCGCGTAATCCTGCATCACAGTGTTGACCGCCTGCAGCTTGGGAGCGATTGCCGACAGGAAATCGCGCTCGAGCTTGGACAGGGTGTCGTCCGGCACGATCACGTCGGGATGGATTCCGCCGCCGCCATACACGATGCGTCCAGCGTCCGACTTGAACTTGGGCTTGGGCATGGTGTCCGTGCCGAGCGAGTCGGGGTGGACCACGACTAACTGTCCGTTGGGAAGCAGCACGCGTTCGCGATGGATGGAGCGGCCACTCGGCGTGAACCACTTGCCGGTGGTGATCTTGAGGTGGTAGCCGCCATTCAGCTGATAGACGGACTGCACGAGTCCCTTGCCGAACGAGGTGGTGCCCACGACAAGCGCGCGGTCGTGATCCTGCAGCGCACCAGCCACGATCTCGGTGGCGGACGCGGACCCGCCGTCCACCATCACAACGAGCGGAATGTCGAGCGCCAGATGGCGGCCCGACGATTTGATGGTCTCCGTAGGCTCATTGCGTGAGCGTACGCTCACGATCTCGTCACCTTCTGGCAGGAACAGGCTCGAGGTTTCCAGCGCCTGATCGACAATGCCACCGCCGTTGTCGCGCATGTCGAGCACGAGTCCCTTGGCGCCGACCTTCACCAAACTGTCCACCGCAGCCTGCACTTCCTCGGCGGTGTTCTCGTTGAACGTCTGCAGCGGGATGTAGCCAATGTGATCGCCAAGGATGCCAGCGTAGGCAACCGCCGGCACGTGGACGATGCGCCGCGTCAGGTGCAGCTTGATGGGTTCCACAACGCCGGGCCGTCCATACGTCACGGTGACGTTGGAGCCCGGATCGCCGCGCAGTAGATCGGAAACCTTGTTGAGATCGAGCGTCGCCGTGGAAGCGGTATCGACGGCAAGAATGCGGTCACCCTCACGCACGCCGGCGTCTTCGGCTGGCGTGTTGGGGAACACGCGGTCTACCACGACAATGCCCTTCGTGGGTTGGGCGATCGCCATGCCCGTGCCGCCGTACCGACCGCCGGTGTTCCGATTGAAGTCCTGCGACTCTACGGGTGACAGCAGTTCGCTGTACGGATCGTTCAGCTCCTCGACCAAACCGCGGGCCGCCTTTTCATACGCCGCTCCTGCGGGGAGCGAGTCAACGTACTGATTCCTGACCAGCGACATCACCTGGTCGAAGAGCAGCGTGCTGGCGCGCGCGGGCGGTTCCTGAAGAAGGAAGCCGCCCGCGACAATCGGAACGACGAGCAGCGTAGCAACCGCCGCGGTACGGAATCGTGGCATCGAAAGTCCGAAAGAGTCCGGAAAAAACTACACGCTTAGAAGCTAGGCGAAGTCCGCGCCATGTGCTGCGCTCCGACCCGCTGGATTTGACACGGCGGCTTGGGCGCGGCCTTGGCGGGACTTACCGCTGAAGCGTTGGCCACGGCCGCTGGGCCATGACCCGGTGCGTACAACACGCGGCCGCGCGAGGCGCGAATGTCGCGGCGTTGCTGCTCGAGGAGTGGATCGGGGCGCGGCGTATTGGTAACCGTGGCAGCGGTGGGCACCGGCAGCACGCCACCGTAGCCAGTGGGCCGGCGCGTGGGATCGGAAGGGGCGTAAACACCGAAAACGAGCATCGCCACCGGCACTGCCTGGTGCCGTGGGATCATTCGCCAGAGGCGTTCGATGAAGCCGGACATGAGCAATACTCCCGAGAGAGGTGCCACGCTGATGCAGACTACGACTGCGTCAAACCAATGTCAACGAAAAAATCGGTTCGTCGGGCGGAAAGACCTCGCCGTAACGCTATGTCGCAGCGGAGTTTACGAATTGCTGACAACTGGTGACTGACGGTGGCACGGTGGAGCGGTGGAACGAAGGCGGCTGCTTATTTCGCGACGCCCAGTTTCCAGATGCCGTTCATCATATCTGACGCGTAGAGGCTGCCATTCAGGTACTTCACGCCCCACACGTACACGGGCTTGTTCACATCCGTGAGTCCCGTGGCGAGTTCACGTCCCATTAAACGCAAATCACAACGGTAAAGATTCGCCGCTGCGTTAAAGTCCTGCTGGCTTCGCGGGCACGTACCCAAGTCGCCGCGGATGTCTAGGGCGCGAATGCCGGCGTTGTAGTAAGCGGCGTACAGCACCCCGTTCACTTCGTCCACCGAGAAATTGTGCGTTCCGGCGCCGGGCACTGAGTAGAACGCCACCTCCTTGGGCGCCGAGAGATCGCTCACGTCGATCACGTGAATGTCGCCGCGCGAGCTGCTCGGCACGGTACCCGGCTCCTCCTCGCCAACGAAGGCAAACCGCTTGGATCCGCCGGCATCGTGATACCACCAGATATTGTGCGCCGCCCCATTGAGCGTCTTCACGTTGCCGAGGACGACCGGATGATCGGGCGACGCCCCGGTGACGCCTCCGCCAATGTCCCATATGTCGACGCCAGCATTCCAGAGCGCCACGAACAACAATCCGTCGCGTTGGTACGTGTCGTGGACGTACGGTGTACCGGTGATCTTCGTGAACACCGGCACCGGCGATTCAGGAATGCTCAAGTCCACGATCACCAGGCGCGCCGGGTTGCTGTCGCCGGTCGGATCGACCGAGAGAAATGCGTAGAGTTTGCCGTTCACTCGGCCCAACTTCGCCGTGTGCACGCCCGGTGCGGTCTGGTCGCTCGAGTATCGGCTGATCAAGCGCGGATGCCGCGGATCCGCCAGGCTGTAGACGGCGATTGATCCGGTATAATATTCCGTCGCCACCACGAGAAGTTGGCCGTCGTCGCTCACCTCCACGTCGCCGGTGGTGATCGCTCCAGCAACGATCACGGAGTCGAGTAGCACAGGTGTGTTGCCGCTCACGTCCCAGACGTTGACCTTGTTCCCCGGCACGTTGGGCTGTCGGTAGGCACCCGCCCACGTGCTCGTGTACGCAATGGTTCCGCGCACGGCGATTTCGGCTTGATAGCGCGCCGTGTCGCATCCATTGCCGAGCACCTTGAGCGCCAGCGGCGTCTGCTGGGACAGTGTGAGTTGCGCAGGCCTAGGGGCGAGGTTGATGCCGGGACAGTTCGCCGAGACCGTTCCGGTATCGGTTGCAGTGGGGGCGTCGGCGCCGCCGCACGCAGCGACTGTTGCCAGCGTGATGAGCGACAGCAGCGTCCGAGTCACCCTGCAGTATTGCGTCACAAGCTGCATCGGTCGGACGTCGAAGCGTGGTCCATTGCCATATCACTCATTCCACTGTTGTTAGCCAGGCCCGTCATGTTGGCCATGCCGCTTGCCGGAACCGCCACGCCGTAACGACCCATGCGATCGTTCATCGATCCGCCGACGTGCAGCCGTACGCCGGCGGACAACATCCACATCCGATCGGCGCCATAGCGCACGTTCGCGTTGAACACACCGGGCGGATTTCCCGGAGCCACCGCCAGTCGCTCGACTTCAACGAATGGACGGCCCGTGACGAAGCCGGCACGCGCAACCGGGGCAGACAATGTCGCTGAAAGAATTGTCCATCTCGATACGCCGAGGCTCGAGAGGTCGGACGAGGGACGCGGCGTGCGAAACGGATCCTGCAATTGATCTTCCTCGCCGCGATCGCTGCGCTCGAGGCGAAGCGCTCCAATCATCCCACTCCGGCAGAGCCCTGCCTCGCCGAGCAAACTCGAAAGTGAGTTCGCTCGCACGCCACGATTCGATTCGTTCGTGTGCGCCCACTCGGCGAACGCATACCGCCAGGTATCGCTCGTCTGCCTGTTGAAGCGCGCGACGACACTCGACTTTTGCTGATCGAGTCCGTGTCCGCTCGCCACTTCCGGCGACTTCACGCTGGCGACGCTTCCGCTCAACTCCAAGCCATCCATTGGAAGCACGGTGAGCCGCGCCGACCAGGAATCGCCGAACCGCGAGAATCGCGGCCACGAGCCCGGGCCCAACGGCTCGTCGCCATTGAAGGTGGCCAGTTCGCCGATCCACGGACCGCGACGCACCGCCGCGATTGCCACCACGCGTTCGAGAATCTGCGACAGGTGATGGTTCACCGGAAACTTCTCGAACGGCCGCACCATGGGATCGTCGCTGCCGAATGGCGCAAAGCCGCGCCCCACGAACGCCGACGTGGAAAACCCGCCAACGTTCTTTGCGGCGCCGAGCATGGCTTGATGCACGTACGAGTGCGGGTGCCGGCGGTCTACATAGCCCTCGCCGTATCCACCGGTGTTGAGCTCACCGCGCCGGAGCGTGAGTCCCTCCAAGTCCAGCGTGCCGATGGCCTGCAGCCAATTCCATGACCCATGCGCCATGATCATAGGCTGCGACACGTAGCCCTCGGTGAGCGCCGATCGCGTAGCAGTGGGGTCGGCGCGCGTGACCACCGGGATGGCCTGCGCCATGAGCGCGACTTCTTGCGCCCGCAAGGAGTCGCGCGCCGAGAGAAGTGCCGCTAGCGTCACGAGAACACATATGCGCATCACCACCAAACCTAGCCAGCCGCACAGCGAGTTGCGTGCGACCGTGGCCCTTGCCGTCCCCGTGGCGTTCGTCCAGGTGGGGTTCATGGCGATGGGCACCGTAGACACGCTCATGGTAGGACGCCTGTCGGCCATGGCGCTCGCCGCGGTGGCCTTGGGCAATCTCTACTTCTTCAACGTGTCGATCTTTGGCGCAGGCACGCTCATGGCGCTCGATCCGCTCGTTGCACAGGCGCTCGGCGCCGGCGAAACCGACGCCGTTGCACGCGCCGTACAGCGCGGGCTGGTACTCGCCGTGCTGCTCAGCGTTCTGACGGCGCTGTTGCTGGCGCCGGCCACCTGGGTGTTGCGCGCAGCGCACCAACAGCCGGAGATCATTCCCGACGCAGCGAGGTACGTTCGAATCTCCATTATCGGCGCCCTGCCCTTTCTGGCGTTCGTCGTGCTGCGCCAGAGCTTGCAGGCCATGCATCGCATGGCGCCGATCGTCTGGACCGTGGTCGCAGCCAACGTATCGAACGCTACGCTCAACTGGGTGTTCGTGTATGGCCACCTGGGTAGCCCTGCGCTCGGCGTGGCCGGTAGCGCCATTGCGACAGCGATCAGCCGATGGCTCATGATGCTGCTGCTCCTCGTGCTCGGCTGGCGGGAACTGGCGCCAAGCCTTCGGCCGTTGCGCGCCGACAGCTTTCGGCTCGAGCCAATTCTCAGGATGCTGCGGATCGGAGCGCCGATTGGTGCGCAACAGTCGCTGGAGGCCGGGGCGTTTGGCGCCATCGGCCTGCTGATGGGCGTGATGGGAACCATCCAGATGGCGGCGCATCAAATCGCGATCACGCTGGCCTCACTCACGTTCATGGTGCCGCTGGGCGTTGCCTCGGCAGCGTCAGTTCGCGTGGGCCATGCCATTGGCGCGGGTGACGACGCGCGCGCCCGCTCGGCTGTACGCGCCGCATATCTCTGCGGCGTGGGTTTCATGATCCTGCCTGCCGTGGCGTTTCTCACCGTACCACATCTGTTCGCCGAGGCGTTTTCCGGCGACGTTCGCGTGGTGGGATTCGCGGCCACGCTCATTCCGATCGCCGGCGTATTTCAGATCTTTGATGGCGCCCAGGCAGTGGGCGCCGGCGTGCTGCGCGGAGCGGGTGACACTACCGCTCCGCTCTACGTCATGCTCGGCGCGTACTGGATAGTGGGCGTGCCGGTGAGTGCGCACATGGGCTTCCACACGCGATATGGGGCGGCCGGACTGTGGTGGGGCTTCGTTGTTTCGCTCGCGTCCGTGGCGATCGTTTTGCTACTGCGCATCCGCGTCGTGTTTGGCCGGGAGCTTCGCCGGCTCCATGTGGACGCCCCTGGTGATGACGGCTGACGGCCGCTGCGTCAGCCGTCGCGGCGCGTGAGCTGCAGCGCGTCGATCGCATCCACGGCGCGCTGAAAGCGTTCGGCCCAGCCGCCGGTGATCGTGGCGACTGGCGCGCCGGCGGCGGCCACGGCCGCGCGGAACAGCGACTGGACCTCTTCGCGCATGCGGCCGCGGTCGCGGACATCGTCCGCCACCCACGGCACATCGATCTCGCAGAGTAGATAGAGATCAGGGCGGCGTTCGATCGCCGCATCCGCGATCCACTCGGGACAGGCGCCGAAGTAATGGTTGCAGTAGACCGCTGTGCTGAGCAAATCGGTGTCCTGCACCACAAGCGCGGGCGTGCCGGCGGTGTGTGCATCTTCCAGTGCCATCTGGCCGCGAGCGATCGGCTCGTTGTCGCCCGCGCCCAGCACGCCACCCCGTGCCTCCGCATATTGGCGAACGAACTCCGGCACGAGCGCCGCGCGGTAGTAGTCGGCCAGCTTGGCGGCGAGGGTGGTCTTTCCGGTGGACTCGGATCCCGTAAGGACGACACGTATCACGCCGCGCTCTCCGCCAGTACACGCTTCCACGCCGTGAAACCGAGTATGGCGAGTGCGACGTAGATGGCGTAGTTGAACGCCGTCAGGTAGAGATGGTCGCTGATGAGCATTCCCACATAGATGGTGTCAACAACAATCCAGAGCGCCCAATTGTCGAGCAGCTTGCGGGCGAGCATCCACTCGGCCACCAGGCTGGCGGCGGCGGTGCCCGCGTCGAGCACCGGCATTGCTCCGCCGGTGGCGCGCGTTGCAACAATGAGCACGATCCAAATGGCGCCGCCGGCCACGCCGGCCAACGCCCACGTTCGCCCCGTGGCGCGCGACACTTTCAACGGCGTGTGCTCCTTGCCGCCGTACAGCCATTTCCACCAGCCATACGCTGACAGGCCAAAGTAGACCACCTGCAGCGCGGCATTGGCGGGGAGTTTCTGGCGGACGAACAGCACGGAATAGAGCGCGACATTGATCATGCCGATCGGCCAATTCCAGATGCTCTCCCTGATACTCAGATATACTCCCCAAATGCCGAACGCCACGGCAACGAGCTCGAAACAGCTCGTGCCGTGGGCGAGCAGCCACGCGCAGAGTGCGGTCACGCTACTCCGCGAGCATGGCCAAACGCTTCTCTCCGGCCGCCTTCACGCGCGCCGCCGCCGAATCGATCGCAGCCAACGTTTCGGCCGATGAGCCGCCGACTTCGATGTCCGTCATGGTATGAATCGAGGCGACGTAATAGTCGGTCCACGTCTCGATGATGTCGCGCTCCTTGACGCGATCGCCGCCCGCGGCCACCGCGGCCCGGCTCAATCCAATCTCCGTGTCGAGTCGCGCGATGGCCGCCCGCTCCTGCTCGGCGATCAACGCGCGCGCCGTGGCTCCGTCGGCGGACGTGAGCGTGAGCACCGACACCAGCGCGGCGTCGCCGACGTTCACCATCTCCGGCTTGGACACCATCTCGAGCCGGTCGCCGTC
>JBEPWA010000071.1:0-19068 GCA_041690755.1 Gemmatimonadaceae bacterium
GCCCACCCCGCGGCGGGGCTCGCGACCGTTGGCGTCGCGGCCACCGCCGCGCTCACCGCCGTGGCGGCACACCTGTTTGGATTTCCCTGGCCGTTTGCGCTGCTCGTGGGCGCCATCGTGTCGTCAACCGACGCGGCGTCGGTGTTCTCGGTGCTCTCGGCAACCGGCACCCAGCTAAAGCGCCGAGTGGGTCTGCTGCTCGAGGTGGAATCGGGCTTCAACGATCCCATGGCGGTCATGCTCACCACCACGCTGGCGGCGAGCGCGCTCGCGCCCGGATCACTCTCGGCGTGGTCCCTGATTGGCAACGTGGCTATCGAGATGTGTGTCGGCGCCGCCGTGGGTTTCGCCGTAGGCGCGGCGGGTCGATGGTTGGTGCAACGACTCGAGTTGCCCGCCACCGGACTGTATCCGGCGTTCAGCCTCGCGCTCGCGCTGTTGTCCTTCGGCCTGCCGACGCTGCTGCACGGCAGCGGTTTCCTTGGCGTATACGTTGCTGGACTCGCCTTTGGCCGCGAGCCGCTGGCGCACGGCGCCAACTTGCGGCGCGTGCACGATGCCATGGCGTGGCTGGCCCAGGTGGGGATGTTCCTCATGCTTGGCTTGCTCGTGTTTCCGTCGCGCGTCGCCACCGTTGCGCCGGTCGGTCTCGGATTGGCGTTGGTCATCGTGCTGGTGGCGCGGCCGGTCGTCGTCGCGCTCTGCCTGGCACCGTTTCGCTTTCCGCCGCGCGAGATTCTCTACGTGGGGCTTGTTGGTTTGCGTGGTGCAGTGCCAATCGTGCTGGCAACCATTCCGGTGATGACCGGGCTACCCGGTGCGCGCCAGCTGTTCGACGTTGTCTTTTTCGTGACCGTGGTCGGCGCCATCGTGCCTGGAGCCGTCGTTCCCTGGATCACGCGCACCTTGGGTCTCGAATCCACATCGGCGCCCCGACCGGCGAATACCATCGAGATCGACACGCGCGAAGCTGGTGGCGTCGAGCTCAAGTCCTACTATATCCAACCGCATCTGGCGGTGGCCGGCGTCGAAGTGCGGGATATTCCGTTCCCCGAGGGAAGCGCCGTGAGCGTGATCGAACGCGACGGCAAGCTCATGGCACCGCGCGGTGACACGAGAATCGGCGCCGGCGACCACGTGTTCATTCTCGCCGGGCCGGCAGACCAGCCGTTCATCGAGTTACTGTTCGGCAGATCCGAAGACCATTGAGCGCCGCAAAGAAGACACAAATACGGCCGGCGACTTTCCCGGTCGGCTTGCCGTGCGGTGGACCGCGGCGTAGCTACCAATAGCAGCCCTGCCATTGCGCTGATCGCTGACGCGGAGAGGAGTGATGTTCGTGGGCGGAAGTGGTGGACGCATGCGGTTGCGCGGCGCGCTCGGACTCACCGTCATCGCCATGCTGTATACCGGCACGACGGCGCAACGCCGGTTCGAGCCCGAGTTGGGCGACGCGCCGGCGATCCACAACCTTCCCTACGACGGGCGGTTCACGTTCACGCGGCTCAAGTATACGGTACTGCCCGGCGGATTCTATTACCGCGGCGAACCGTCGTGGGCACACGGTTACCCCACCGCCGAGCAGAACCTGACGCGCATTCTCGCCAACGTCAGCGTGTTCAAGCCGCACCTCGACGGATCGAACGTGATTGCGATCGACGATCCCGCGCTGTTCCGTTTTCCCATTTCGTACATGACGGAAGCGGGCTATTGGCAGATCACCGACACCGAGGTCGTGGCACTGCGGCGGTACCTGCTCAAGGGCGGCTTTCTCATTCTGGACGATTCGCGCGACGGACGCTTTCGCGGCAATCTGGGCTGGGCGAACATTCAGGCAAACTTCGAGCGCGTGTTGCCGGGGGTCAAATTCGCTGATCTGACCGCCGAGAACGTGGTGTTCCATTCGTTTTTCGACATCAACTCGTTCGATGTCGTGAAGCAGGACTACGATCGCGGACGCCCGATCTTTCGCGCCCTCTTCCAAAACAACGATCCGACAAAGCGTATTATGGTATTGGTGAACTTCAATACCGACATCTCGAACTTCTGGGAATTTTCCGCCAGCGGCTTTCGCCCCGTTGGCGATGCCAACGAGGCGTACGAGCTGGGCGTTGACTACATCATGTACGCGCTCACGCACTAGCAAGTCCTGGCTAGGCCCTCGCGCGCTCCGGGCAACGCACCATCACCGCCCCGCGGCCTTGCGCCGGCGAATTGTCTCCACCGCGTCGAACAGCTGATCGAACGATTCCAGCACGAACAGCACTTCCTGGAATCGATCGATCTCGAACGGCTGACCCAGCACGGCATCGAGATCGAACGGACGCCGGTCGCACCGGCCGCCCAGCGCGTTCGCCGCGTCGCCCTGTGATGAGATCAGTCCGCTGCCATAGATGCGAACCGTTCCATGTTCACGGATCAAACCGAATTCCACCGTGAACCAGAACAGCCGGGCCAGCGCGGCGGTGTCATCCTCGGTGTCTGCCGTCGCCGACAACGCGCCGAATTGCTGCAGGAAGTCGGCGAACACGAGATCCGAGTGCAGCGGCACGTGGCCGAACACGTCGTGAAAAATGTCCGGCTCCGGCAGGTAATCGAGCTGGGCGCGCGGACGCACGAACATGGTGGTGGGAAAACGCCGATGCGCCAGACACCGAAAGAACTGGTTGGCCGGAATGAAACCGCCCACGCCTACTGCATTCCACCCCGTGCGCGCTCCGAGCCGCTGGTTCACGTCGCGGAGATCCGGCACGCGGTTGGGCGCAAGACCAATGCGTTCGATGCCGTCGAAGAACACCGAACTACCGGTGTCCAGCAGCGTCGCCATGCGGCGCTCGTACAGAATGCGCCACACGTCGTGCGACTCGTCGGTGTACCGCGAGTAGTCCTGGACGAGAAACTCGGGGAGGGTGTCGTCCTCATTCGTCGGGATTTCGGCAACAGCCGCGTCGTGCGCATGATCGTGCATGGATCGGTTCCGGAGAATTTTTGGTGGGAGAACACAAAAAAGCGGCCCGTGGAATTTCCACGGACCGCAGGATGACAGGCTGTTTGGCTAACTACGCGCGCAAACGACCGCTCCCACGCCCCGTGTTGGTGGCGTAGTAGTAGCGATAGGCGTACGAGTAGCTCGCGCGTGCGCGGGTGGCCGTCATGTTTTCGATGTTAGCGTCGTAGCGTCCGTTCGTCAACCGCCTCGGCGCAACGCTTGCAAGCAACGGCGCTGACATACACAAAATGTGAAGCGTGAATTGGCTGAGCTCATGGCCGAGTGCGACAATTTGCTCGTGGACAACCGTGACGATACTCGGCAGCGATTTTCCCGGCTGACGGAGATGGCCGCATGCTGACCGACGCAGCCACCTCGCTCGTCGCGCCCGGTCACGTCTGGAGCGCCTGGAGCGCCGAGCCTGGGGTCATCGTCGGACTCGCGGTTGCCGCAATGGTTTATGGACGCGCCACGCACGTGGTTCGTCGGCGAAGTCACGGCAGCGCTCCGTCGTGGGGCACGATCGCGTCGTTCGCTGCGGGGTGGCTTGGCCTGGCGATCGCCCTCCTGTCCCCGCTCGATCGCCTGGGCGAGACGTTGTTCGCGGCACACATGGCGCAGCACCTCATGCTCATCGTAGTGGCCGCGCCGCTGATCGTGCTCGGCGCGCCTCCCGCGCTGTGGCTCTGGGCATTGCCGACTCGGATGCGGCATGCCGTGGCGCATTGGCCAACGACGTCGCGCGCCGTGCGAGCGCTGCAGGCGACAATCACGAATCCGCCGCTGGTACTCGCCGCGCATGTGGCGGCCCTCTGGTTCTGGCACTTCCCCAGACCGTATCAGGCCGCACTCGAGAATCCTGTAATTCATGTTCTGGAACACGCGTCGTTTTTCGGCACCGCCGTGCTGTTCTGGTGGGTCACGCTGCACCCCACGGGCCGCCGCCGGCTCGGCTACGGCGCGGCAATCCTGTACATCGGCATCACGCTGGGCCAGAGCGGTGCGCTCGGCGCACTGCTCATGTTCTCGGCCCGCCCGTGGTATCCATTGCATGCGGCCGGCGACGCCCTGTGGTCGATGACGCCGCTGGAAGATCAGCAGCTCGCCGGCTTGATCATGTGGATTCCGGCGGGCGTCGTGTACATCGCGGCGGCGGCCGCGCTGTTCCTGCGCTGGATGGGCGCCGTCGAACGCGCCGCGCGACGCACCGATTTCTCTGAAGTCAACGTGGCGGTAGAACCCGGGCCACGGACAGACTGATCGCTGGAGAACTCGAGGCTAGGCGTCCTGCGCCGCCTATTGGAGTGGGTTTCGTTGAATCGGTCGCAGCCAGGATGCAGCATAGTCAGCACTAAACCAAGGACATTCTATTGTATTTTTAGCTGTCAAATGCATAATGTACCGTAAATTGTGCATGTTTTGCATTGTTTCGTTGACACTACAACTTTTCCTTCGTACTCTGCGTTGAACGTACACCCTGCGAAGGAGGGTTCGTGAAATTCATCGTGACCGTCGTCCGGCCTGAACAGCTCACTGCGGTGAAGGAAGCGTTGTTTCGGGTGGGCGTCACCGGCATGACCCTCGCGCGCGCCAGCGGCCATGGTGGCGAGCGCGAGATCGTCGAGCACTACCGCGGATCGTCCGTCGTGCTCGAATTCCGTGACAAGGTGCGCATTGAAATGGCCGTGTCGGACGCCTACGTCCAGCCCACGATCGACGCGATTCTCGCGTCGGCACGCACCGGGGCGGTGGGCGACGGCAAGATCTTCGTGCAGCCGCTGGAGCGTGTAATTCGCATTCGCAGCGGCGAAGAAGATCGCGACGCCCTCACGCCCATCACCGCAGACGAAGTCCAGAGTCGCGCGCAGCTGTTGCAGGATGCCGTATGAATCCGGTCACGGCAATCTCGGCCGGCGACACGGCGTGGGTGATGATTTCCACCGCGCTCGTGCTGCTAATGGTGCCCGGCCTCGCGCTGTTCTATGGAGGGCTGGTGCGCTCCCGCGCTGTGCTCAACACAGTGATGATGAGCTTCGTCGCGCTCGCCGTGGTGGGAGTGCAGTGGGTAATCGGCGGCTACTCGCTTGCGTTCGGGCCCGGTACACGCATCGGCTCTCTGGCCTGGGCAGGTCTGTCCGGCATCGGCGCCGCCGCGGGCCCGTACAGCGCCACGATTCCGCACATCGCGTTCGTTGGCTTCCAGGCGATGTTCGCCGGCATCACCGTGGCACTGATCAGCGGCGCCATGGTGGAGCGCATCAAGTTTCACGTCTTCGCGATCTTTGCGCTCGTGTGGACCACCTTGGTGTATGATCCGCTGGCGCACTGGGTGTGGGCCACCGATGGTTGGCTGCACACCCTCGGCGCGCTCGACTTCGCCGGCGGCACGGTGGTGCACATAAGCGCCGGCACGGCCGCACTCGTTGCCGCCATGATGCTGGGACCACGCCGAGATTATGGACGTGTGGGCCTGCGTCCGCATAACGTGGTGTACACGCTCATCGGCGCCGGCTTGCTTTGGGTGGGGTGGCTTGGCTTCAATGCCGGCTCCGCACTTGCGGCCGACGGCGTGGCAGCGATTGCGCTCGTCAACACCCACGCGGCTGCCGCCTCCGCCATGCTCGCCTGGTTGGCAATGGACTACTATCGCGCCGGCGAAGCCACCGCGGTTGGCGGCGCAACAGGCGCGGTGGTGGGTCTCGTCGCGATCACTCCGGCTGCGGGATACGTCACCCCGCTTGCCGCACTGGCCATTGGCGTGATCGGTGCCGGCGCGAGCTATACCGCCATGCAGCTGCGCAGCCGCACGACGATCGACGACGCGCTCGACGTGTTCGCCTGTCACGGCGTGGCGGGCATCGCCGGCGCGCTCCTCACCGGTGTGTTTGCCACGACGGCCGTGAACAAGGCCGGCGCCAACGGACTGCTCTACGGCCATCCGCGCCTGCTCGGCGTGCAAGCGATCGCCGTCGCCTGCACTGTTCTCTTTGCCGCGCCGATGACCGCCCTGGTGCTCGGCGGACTCAGACTGTTCGGTACGATACGCGTGCCGTTGGGCAACGAACTGCTGGGCATCGATCTCAGCGAGCACGGCGAGCACGCGTACGACGACGGCGAAATGTTGTCGGTCGCCGGCGGTGGCCGGCGGATCAGCGAGCCGGTCGTGTTGTCAACCGGCCAGCCCAAGATCACGTCAGAAGCTGCGGCGTAGCTCCCTCACGCGCTGCGCAACGTTAGAAGCTGCGCAGCGCGAGGTATCGATCGATCGACGCCGCGGCGTCGCGCCCTTCGCGAATGGCCCACACAATCAGCGACGCGCCGCGGGTGGCATCGCCCGCCGCGAACACCCCGTCGATCGGCGTAGCAAAACGCTCATCGATCGCCACACGACCGCGGCTCTCCGCCGACGCCAGCCCGCGCGTCAGCCGGCTTTCCTCCACACCACTAAAGCCCATCGCCAGCAACACCAGATCCACGTCGGTGGAGAACTCCGTTCCCGCGATCGGCTGCGTAACAACGCGTCCGTCCTCGAGCGTGCGGGCTTCAACCTGCACACCGTGCAGCGCGCGCACCGTTCCGTTCTCACCCGTGAAGCTGGTCGTCGCCATGTTCCAATCGCGCTCGCAGCCTTCCTCGTGCGCGTGGCTGGTCCGCAGTTGCATGGGCCACAGGGGCCATGGCGTGGACGTATGCCGGCTGTCCGGCGGCTGCGGCATGAGCTCGAATTGCTGAACGCTCGTTGCGCCTTGGCGCACGCAGGTGCCCGCGCAATCCGAACCGGTGTCGCCACCCCCAATGATGATTACGCGCTTGCCCTGCGCGGTAATCTCCGTCTGCGGATCGATTCGCTCGCCCATTACCCGACGGTTCTGTTGCACCAGGAAGTCCATCGCCAGGTGGACGCCGCCAAGCTCACGACCGGGGACACCGAGGTCGCGCCCCTTCGGTGCACCAATGGCGAGGCAGACCGCGTCGTACTCGCCGCGCAGATCGTCCAGCGTGATGTCCGATCCGATATTCACGCGCGTGCGGAATTGCACGCCCTCTGCCTCGAGTTGATCGAGCCGAAGGTCGATCACACTCTTCTCGAGCTTGAAGTCGGGAATCCCGTACCGCAGCAAGCCGCCAATTCGATCATCGCGCTCGAACACGACCACTGCATGCCCAGCGCGACGCAGCTGCTGAGCCGCCGCCAAACCGGCCGGTCCGGACCCGACGACCGCCACGCGCTTTCCCGTGTCGCGCACGGGTGTACGCGGCGTGGTCCAGCCTTCGCTGAACGCGCGATCAGCAATGGCCTGCTCGATGGTCCGAATGGCGACCGGCTGGTCGATGATCCCCAGCACGCACGCCGACTCACACGGCGCCGGACAGAGTCGTCCAGTGAGCTCGGGAAAGTTGTTGGTTGCGTGCAACAGGTCCGAAGCCTCGCGCCATTTTCCGGCATGCACCATCGCGTTCCATTCCGGAATGTCGTTCTGCACCGGACAGCCGGTGTCGCTCTGGCAAAACGGCACGCCGCAGTCCATGCACCGCGCGCCCTGCGCCACGAGCTCTTCTTCCGGTTGGGGGTGGTAGAACTCGCCCCAGTGCTGCACGCGTTCGTCCACGGCTTGGCGCTTGGGCGTCGCGCGCCGCAGCTTGAGAAATCCGCGGGGATCAGCCATGACGCACCTCCACGCTCGCCGGTGTTGAACGGGTACCGCGCTCCAGTGCGCGCTTGTACTCGATGGGCATCACGCGCACAAAATGACGGAGCGTTTCATTCCAGTGTGCGAGCGCATGCCGCGCCCGCCGACTGCCAGTGTACGCGAGATGACGCTCGATCCAGCGGCGCAGCGCGCTCTGATCCGCCGCGTCGGTAACCGACGTCAGCTCCACGAGCGGCGACGTCACACGGCCGCGAAACGATCCGTTCGCGTCGAGCACGAACGCCACACCGCCGCTCATGCCCGCGGCAAAGTTTCGGCCGGTGTTGCCGAGCACCACTACGGTGCCGCCGGTCATGTACTCGCAACCGTGATCGCCAACGCCTTCCACCACCGCCAGCGCGCCGCTGTTGCGCACCGCAAAGCGCTCACCCGCCGCGCCGGCAATGAACGCCTCGCCGGACGTGGCGCCGTACAACACGGTGTTGCCCACAATCACTGTGCCTTCCTGCAGCAGGCGCGTGGTCTTTGGCGGATGCACGATCAGCCGGCCGCCCGACAGTCCCTTGCCGACATAATCGTTCGATTCGCCCTCGAGGTCGAGCGTCAGGCCCTGTACGGCAAACGCCCCAAAGCTCTGACCGGCCGAGCCCTTGCAGCGCACCGTCACCGTGTCGTGCGGAAGTCCTGCGCTGCCGTACCGCCGAGCGATCTCGCCCGAGATCAGGGCGCCCACCGCCCGGTCAACGTTGCGCACTTCGCGCGACACCGTCACCGCTTCTCCACGCTCGATCGCCGGCCCAACGACCGACAGCAACTGGCCGTCCACTGTCTTAGAGAGATCGTACTTCGCGACGTGCTCGCCATAGCGCGCAGTGTGTTCGCCAAGGAGTGCCGACGCATGCAACAGCGGCGCGAGGTCGAGCATGTCCGCCTTCCAGTGCGATCGCGACGGCGCCGCACACAGCCGGTCCGTGCGACCCACCATCTCGTCCATGGTGCGATAGCCAAGCTGCGCCATGAGCTCGCGCACCTCTTCGGCCACGAAGAAGAAATAGTTGACCAAATGCTCGGGCCGGCCGGCGAACTTTGCGCGCAGCACGGGGTCCTGCGTCGCAATACCCACGGGACACGTGTTCAAATGGCACTTCCGCATCATGATGCACCCTTCGACGATCAGCGGCGCCGTGGCGAACCCGAATTCCTCGGCGCCGAGCAGCGCGGCCAACACCACGTCGCGGCCGGTCTTGAGCTGGCCGTCCACCTGCAGGCGAACATGCCCGCGCAGGCCGTTCAACACGAGTGTCTGCTGCGTCTCGGCCAGGCCGAGTTCCCAGGCTACGCCGGCACGTTTGATCGACGACAACGGCGACGCACCTGTGCCGCCCGAGTCGCCGGAGATCGTGATCAGGTCGGCGCCGGCCTTGGACACACCGGCTGCCACCGTACCCACGCCCGCTTCCGCCACGAGCTTTACCGAAATGCTCGCCGCCGGATTGACGTTGCGCAAGTCAAAAATCAGTTGTTTTAGATCTTCAATTGAATAAATATCATGGTGCGGCGGCGGCGAGATCAGCGTCACGCCGGGCGTGGCATGCCGCGTCTTGCCAATGAACTCGTCGATCTTGTGACCCGGCAGCTGTCCGCCCTCGCCCGGTTTGGCCCCCTGGGCCACCTTGATCTGCAGCTCCGTCGCACTCACCAGGTATTCGGTCGTCACACCGAACCGCGCCGACGCTACCTGCTTGATCGCACTGTTGCGCGACGTGCCGAATCGCGTCGGATCCTCGCCGCCCTCGCCGGTGTTGCTCCGGCCGCCAATCTCGTTCATCGCCTCGGCGAGCGTCTCGTGCGCCTCGGCGCTGATCGACCCAAAGGACATGGCGCCGGACACGAACCGGCGGACGATACTCGTGGCCGGCTCCACTTCGCCCAGCGGTACGGAATCGCCGGTCGTGAAGTCGAGCAGCGCGCGCAGTGTCGCCGCGCTGCGTTGCTCTTCGTTCGCCAGCCGGGTGAACTCGCGGAACGTGGAGAAGTTGCCCTCGCGCGTCGCGCGCTGCAGCGTGGCGATGGTGCCGGGATTCCAGCTGTGCCGCTCTCCCTTGGCGCGATAGTGATACTCACCGCCCACGTCGAGCAGCGCGTCCTCGCCTTCGACGCGCGCCGAACGTCGCACCACTTCCTCGGCGACGATCGATAGATCGATGCCCCCGAGCTTTGACGACGTGCCCGTGAAGTGCTTGTCGATCAGCGTGCGAGATAGTCCCACCGCCTCCCACAATTGGGCCCCGCAATAGCTCTGGAGCGTAGACACGCCCATTTTCGAGAGGATCTTGAGCAGCCCCTTTTCCAGCGCGTACACGTAATTCGACTGCGCTGCGGCTTCATCGATCGTGTCGCCGAGCGTGCCCTGGCGTGCCATGCCCGCGCAGGTCTCCATGGCGAGGTACGGACTCACGGCAGCTGCGCCGTAGCCGAACAGCAACGCGACATGCGACACCTCGCGCGCGTCGGCCGCCTCGACAACAAGGCTCACCGCGGACCGACAGCCGGCGCGAATCAAGTGGTGATGGACCGCCGACACCGCGAGCAGCGACGGCATGGGCTCGCGGTCTGCGGCAGTGTCACGATCGCTGAGAATGATCGTTCCGCAGCCCGCGCGAACGGTCTCGAGTGCCGCGGCGCACAGCGCGGAGATCGCGTCGTCCAGCCCGTTCGCCGTAGTCGGCGAAAACGACGCGCACAACGTCACCGGGCGCAATGAGGGTTCTTCAATCGAGCGCAGCGCCGCGACGGCGGCGGGCGTGAGCACCGGATGCTCGACGTCGATCTGCCTGGCGTGCTCCGGCGTTTCGTCGAGCAGGTTGCCCTGCGCGCCAAGGCGCATGCGCACCGACATGACCAGCGCTTCGCGAATCGGATCGATCGGCGGATTGGTGACCTGGGCAAACAACTGGCGGAAATACGAGAACAGCAGCTGCGGGCGCTCGGACAGCACGGCGAGCGGTGTGTCGCTGCCCATGGATCCAAGCGCTTCTTCGCCGGCCGTGGCCATTGGCGCCAGGATCATGCTCAGCTCCTCGCGCGTGTAGCCGAAGCGGCGCTGTGCGCCGAGCAATGCGGCGTCGTCGAGCATCGCCGGCGCGCGGTGCTCGGAGGCCTGCTCGGCGATCAGCGCCGAGAGGTCCACGCGCTGTTCGCTCACCCAGCGGCGATACGGACGGAGCGACGCCAGCTCGCTCTTGATCTCGTCGTCGTGCAGCAGGCGACCTTGGGTCGTGTTTACGACCAGCAACTGCCCTGGCTTCAGGCGCCCCTTTTCGCGAATGGTCTCGGCGTCCACCGGCAGCGCGCCGGCTTCCGACGACAGAATGACAATATCATCATCGGTCACGATCCAGCGCGCCGGACGCAGTCCGTTGCGATCCTGAACGCAACCGATCTGCCGTCCGTCGGTGAACGCCAGCGCGGCCGGCCCGTCCCACGGCTCCATGATCGACGAGTGATAGTCGTAGAACGCGCGGCGCTCCGGCGACATGGCCGCGTCGCGCTCCCACGCTTCTGGCACAAGCATCATCATGGCGTGCGCCAGCGGGCGGCCGGCGTGCACCAGCAGTTCCACGACATTGTCCAGCGACGCCGAATCGTTATTGCCGGCCTGGATGACCGGAAGCACGTCCTGCATGGTGTCGGTGAGCCGCGGCGACACCATGGTCTGCTCGCGAGCCCGCATCCACGCGAGGTTACCGCGAATCGTGTTGATCTCGCCGTTATGACAGAGGAAGCGATACGGATGTGCTAACGGCCACGACGGAAACGTGTTCGTAGAGAAGCGCGAGTGCACGAGCGCCAACCCGCTGGCCGCTTCGGGGTTGGACAGATCGCGATAGAACGCCGGCAGTTGATCCGGGCGAAGCAAACCCTTGTAGACGATCGTGCGCGACGAAAAACTCACGACGAACATCGACTCGCCACCCGCCGCAACGACGGCCACCGCGCTGCGCTCGATCGCGCGGCGAATGACGTACAACGTGCGTTCGAACGCCGAACCGTCGTCGTCGGCGCGGTCGAGCGTACTGGGCGCGACAAACACCTGCCAGATGGCGGGCCGAGTGTCTCGCACACGCTCGGCTACTTGGCTGTCGTCCACGGGAACGAGGCGCCAACCGAGCACGCGGCAACCGTGTGCCGCAACGGCGGCTTCAACGCGCGCCGCGGCGTTACTGCGCGCCGTGTCGTCGCGCGGCAGAAACAGCATGCCCACGCCGTAGCCGCCCAGCTCGGGCAACGGAATCTCCAGGCTGCGGCAGGCCGTGCGTAGCAGGGCGTGCGGAAGCTGAATGAGAATGCCCGCTCCGTCGCCCACTTCACCGTCCGGACCGGTGGCGGCCCGGTGGGTGAGGTTGAGCAGCATCTCGAGCCCGCTATGGATGACGCCGTAGGACCGCTCGCCGCGCAGGTGCGCGACAAAGCCAATTCCACAGGCATCATGCTCGTTGGCGGGGTCGTAGAGCCCCTGCGCGTGCGGGGCGTCGGAAATGAACGGCGAGACAGTCACGCGATCACGGTGTTCAGAGTTTATCCAATCCGTCGCAAACTACGGCGGCATCACAACGTGCGCGATTTTATCCAATCCGTCAATACTTTATACAATTGCAGTTTTAAGAGACAAAATCGGCGGGAATACCACGCCATCGCGGACGTTGGGGAAATGCGCCGTCGCCGCGACCGATATTCGGGGCAGAACGGAGGACCACGCGCTCGTTACCGAGAGGCAACTCGTTTCTACGTAACGAGATACATGTAATGGGCGCCGCAGGTCCCGATCGAAGGCGTCGGTGCCACATTGGTATCAATCCCGATAGAAATAGTCGGGATTAAAAAGTAGGTTGGTCCGGAGGCTCACCGAACGGTGGGCCGAGCTGGCAAAACCTTGGAGTCGGGATGTCATCGAATATGGAGAAACACCGTAGAAATGACGGGACAACAGTTAGCAGCGGGCGCGGGACGCTTGGCACATGACGCTCGCGCGGACACTTCGAAGCGTTATCTTCTGGACGCACCTGTGGATCGCCGTCGCCGCGGGCACGGTGATCATCATCATGTCGGCGACGGGCGTCGCCCTGGCCTATCAGAAACCCGTGATGACAATGGTCGCCGCGCGGCATCGCGTCGCTCCGGCACCTGGCGCGGTGCGTTTGCCACTCGACTCGGTGGTGGCACGGACACAGGTCGGGCCTGATACAGCGCACGTCACAGCGATCACCGTGAACAGTGACGCCACGCTGCCGTTAACCGTTGGCATGGGCAATCGCCGATCGCTCTTCGTCGATCCGTACACCGCGCGTGTGCTCGGTACCGACGCAACGGTGCGGGGCTTTTTTCAGGGCGTCGAGCGTTGGCATCGATCGTTGGCCGTGGGCGCCGGCACCCGCTCGAAAGCCGGAACGGCAATTACCGGCGCGTGCAATCTCGCGTTTCTCTTCCTCGTACTGTCAGGATTTTACTTATGGTGGCCGCGCCGCTGGTCGCGTAAGGCCTTTGCCGCGGTGTTGCTCTTCCGGCGCGACGCGCAGGGCCGCAAGCGCGACTGGAACTGGCACCATGTGCTGGGCTTTTGGTCGGCGCCGGCACTCTTCCTGATCGTCGCCAGCGGCACATTCATGTCGTACGCGTGGCCGCAGAAGCTCGTCGCGCGCGGACTCGGCGTGTCCACGGCGCCTGCCACTGGCGGCGATCGCGCGGCTGGGCGGACGGCCGCTCAGGGATCGAGTGCGCATACTGCGCCGCATCGCGCGAGTTTGGATTCTCTCATCGCCCACGCTGCCGCCAACTCGGCATGGCAGACGATCCAGTTACGGTTGCCCCAAGGCACCGCCCGTACCGCGACCGCGACGGTGGCGTACGGTTCAACGTCCCGCCCCGATCGGCGCGATCAGCTCACCCTCGATGCGTTCACCGCCGCCGTAGTGTCGGCGCAGGGGTACAAGCAGTATGACGCGGCGCGAAAAATTCGGGCGTGGATGCGTCCGATTCATACCGGCGAGGCGGGCGGTCTGCTCGGCGAGACAATCGCCGCCCTGGCGTCGGCGGCTGCGGTGGTGCTCGGCGTCACCGGATTTTTGCTCGCCCTGAGCCGGCTTCGGTCGCGGCGGAAGGCTGCTGCGCGCGCACTCAGGGTGGCCGCGACGACGACGGCCGCGGTTTGAGATCGATGTCCTTGAGCTGCCGGAGCTCGAGCCGCAACGCCCGCAATTGATCGTCGCGGTCGCGAAGGTCGGATTCCAATTTGGCGGAGTTTCGGCGCAGCAGGTCATTCTGCGCTTGCGCGGAGTCCAGTGCGGCGCGCAGGCGGCGGGCGTCCGCCGTGAGTTCGGCGACGCGCGCTTCGATCGCCCGCTGGCGCATGGTCGCGCTATCGCGTCCGCGCAACACGGCATCAACCAGCGCCAGGCGATCGGTGGCGGCGCCGCGGTACTTCGTATTTGGAAATGTGTTCAACAACCGCCGAAGCAGTAGCCCCGCCCGATCCGGATCATACGTTGGCCGGGCCGGCGAGCTGTAAAGCACTCCTGCGTCGTACAGCGCACGTTCGTCGTTCATCAGCGCCGAGTCGGCCGCGAAGGCGCGCGAGGCATCCGCCCATTGTTGATCGCGCAGATAGCGATCGAACGCGCGTGGCGCGCAGGCGGCTGTTTCGAGAATCATCATTGCCAGGAGTGCGCCGGTACTACGGCGCAGGCGTGAGCGTTTTGTCATCACAGAGATTCGCCTGCTGCGGAGATCGCTGGTGCCGGTAGCGTATCCGGAGCGCACACCGCACCGGGAAGCAACACGCAGAAAATACTGCCGCGCGGACTATTGTCGGCTACCCAGATAGCGCCGCCGTGGGCCGTGACAATCTCGAGGCAGATTGCGAGGCCGAGGCCAACCCCGCGTCCGCGCGCCGCGCGCCCGGCGTCGGCCTGATAGAACCGCGTGAACACGCGCTCCTTTTCATCGTCGGGGATTCCCGGTCCTTCGTCGGCAACGGTCAGCAGTACGGCCCCTCCCCGCAGTCCCAACCGGCCCACCAGCGCGGCGCGCTCTGGTGGAACACGGTCACCGCCGGATGGCCATTCCGCGACGCGCACGCGTACCTCGCCGCCTGGCGGCGAAAATTTGATCGCGTTCTCCAGGAAATTATCCAGCACCTGCCCTAGTCCCTCGGCGTCGCCGCGCACCAGCAATCGATGCTCCGGCTCGCCGAGCGTGAGGCGGAAGGCGCGCTCGGTTTTCGCCGCATCGGCGCGCTCGATCGACCGTTTGACGAGCTGCATCACGTCGAGCATTTGAAAGTCCGGCTCCAGCCCGGCCTCGATGCGCGACAGGTCGAGCAGCTTGCTGAGCATACTCGACAGCCGCCTCCCACCGTCGAGATTGAGCTCCAACAGCTGCCGCTGTTTCGGCGACAACGGCCCGGTGAGCTCGTCGAGGAGCACGCTGATTGTTTCCTGCATCGATGAGAGCGGCGTTTTTAGATCGTGAGACACTTTGGCCACGAAGTCGCGCTTCATGCGATCGAGCTCGTCGAGCCGTTCGGTCATCGAGTTGAAGTCGCGCGCCACCTGCGCAAATTCGCCGCTGCCGCTCGTATCGAGGCGGTAGCCGAACCGCCCCGCAGACACTTCGCGCGTTCCTTCCGCGAGCCGGCCGAGCGGGCCGACGATGGACCGCACGAGCAACGCTGACAGCAGGAGACTGAGGAGCAGCGCGCCGAGCGCCGCCAGCCAGGACAAGTGCTCGGCCGTCCGCGCTGCCTGCTCGGAGTTGGCCAACTCGCGGGTCATGGCGTCCTGCGACGCCGCCGCAAGCTGCCGTGTGTCCTCGCGCACCTGGTCGAGTGCTTGCTGCAATCGCGTGACTGCTGTCCGCGCTTCGTTCTCCGGAGCGGCTTCGAATTGCGCCAACTCTGCGCCACGCGGCTCGATGCCTCGCCAATCCGCGGCCAGCGCAACGAATGCCACGCGTTCCGCTGCCGTCAACGGAACCGAGTCGAGCATTTGCAGCGTGCCCGCATACGCGCGCGACGTTTCCAGATATTTGTCTACGTAGCCGCGATCGCGCGTGACGAGAAATTTTTCGGCGTCACTGCTCATCTGCGCCAAGCGCGTGAGTTGCGCCGTGGAGCTCAGGCGCAACCGGACCGATATCTCCGCCAGAGTATGGCCGCTCTCCACGGTCCGCTGGATGGTGCGCACATGGTAGACCACCACTGCGGCGAGCAGCGCGATATAGATCGCGAACGCGCCGCGCAGGCGTGTGGCGACGGTCATTCGTCGCGGCCGTAGGTCCGCAGCTTGTTGCGAATCGTTTTCACGTCCAGACCCAGCTGTCGCGCCGCTTCGGCCTTGTTGTTTCCCACCCGCTCCAACGTTTGCAGAATGAGCATGCGCTCCGCTTCGGCGAGCGTGGTACCCGCGGGAACGGTGAGGGTGGATTGCCCCGTGCCCTGCCGCAACATCTGGAGATAGGGCGGCAGATGCCGCGGCTCAATCCATCCGGTGCGCGCCACGATCGTGGCGCGTTCAATGACGTTCCGCAGCTCGCGCACGTTGCCGGGCCATGGGTGCCGCTCGAGCATCTCGCGCGCCGCATCGCCAACGCCGTCCACATCCATGCCATGCTTGCGTCCGAATTCACGAACGAAGTGTTGCGACAGCAGCGCCACGTCCTCGATCCGGTCGCGCAGTGGCGGCAGCGTGAGCTCGAACACCGTGAGCCGGTAATACAGATCTTCGCGCAGCTTACCTTCGCGAATCGCCTGCGCCGGGGGACGATTGGTGGCGGCGAGCACGCGCACGTCGAACGAGATATCGCGGCTTCCACCGAGTCGCCGTGCACTGCCCTCTTCGAGCACGCGCAGCAATTTTGGTTGCAAGGCGATCGGCATTTCCGCGATCTCGTCGAGAAACAGCGTGCCGCCGTCTGCCATCTCGAACACGCCGGGGCGAGCGCGCGTGGCGCCAGTGAACGCGCCCTGCTCGTGGCCAAAGACCTCGCTCTCGACCAAGCCCTCCGGAATCGCCGCCGTGTTGATGGCGATGAACGGCTTGTCGCGGCGCGCGCTCGCCATGTGAATCGCACGCGCGGCCACTTCCTTGCCCGTGCCGCTCTCACCGGTGAGAATTGCCGACGCATCGCTAGACGCCAGCGACTCGATGGTGCGATGCACCTGCCGCATGGCGCGACTCTGACCGAGCATTCCGCCGGCGCCGCTCTGGCGGCTGAGCTGCGCATCGAGTTGCGCGTCGAGCGAGCGGCCCTCCTGGCCGCGCCGCACGTCGCCCGCGGTGGCGGCGAGCAGCGCGAACAGCGATGGATAGTCGAGCGGCTTGGTAAGGAAGTCGGTAGCGCCCGCCTTCATCGCCTCCACGGCGCCGTCCACGTTCCCGTGCGCCGTGATCATCACCACCGGAAGGCGATCGTCCTGACGCTTGATGCGCTTGAGCAGTTCCATTCCCGAGCTGCCCGGAAGCACGAGGTCACAGAGTACGAGATCGGGACGCCGCCGCTCGATCTCGCGCTCTGCCTCCGCCGCGTCGCCAACGGCGCGCACGTCGTGTCCCCACCCGGCAATGCGGAGTGAGAGCACCTCGCGCAACGCCGGCTCGTCATCGATCACCAGAATGGAAAGGGGCGGCAGCTCCATGCGCGTAATCTGGTTGCGGTAGCGCGGTTCGTGAAAGCGCCGGTCGCTCGAAAGCACAAAACCCCGAAGCGCCGTGGGCGCCCCGGGGCAGTCGTGCTCGACTCGGGATTCGGTCAGGAGCGAACGATGATCAAGAAGCGTGACGGTTGCCAGAACTGTTCCGGCTGGCTGATCGTCAGCGCGCCGGCGATCTTGCCGTCTTTCGTGTCTTTCGTAGCCGTGTACACCGGATTCTGTCGTGACAGGATCTTGTACTCGCCCGCCGGCAGCTGAATGGTGCGATCGGCAAGACGGTCGATCTTAGTGAAGTTGCTCGGATCCAGCTCGCGGGCCGGCTCCACATTGCGCGAGCCGGCGATCAGGAAGCGCTTCTGACCTTCGGCCACGAGAATTCCCTTCTTGATCAATTCGTCCTTCGTGCCCACCACATAGTAGGCCGTGTTCTTCTGGGCGGTGAGCTGGCCGACACTGTCAACGAGCGCGACGCGAACGGTGTTCAGCGTGTCAACCGTGCTGTTGAGCGACGCGATCTGCGTCGTCTGCCGGTCGATAGTTGCCTGGAACTCGCTGCGCTGGCGTTCCGCAGACGCTTGGAGGTCCGCGATGCTCTTTTCGTACGCGGCTACCTGGGCGACCAGGCCGGAGTCCTGCTGCGACAGCTTCTGCGCCCGCGCCCGAGTGCTGGCGAGGCGAGCCTGCACGGAATCGAGCCGCGCCACGAGGTGCGAAATGCGCGACACGATCGCCTTGCGCTGATCGTTCACCTTCTCCGACTCGGCGACGTTCTCCAACTGCGGCGCCGGCTTGCTGGCCAACGCGCGCGCTTTGGCGAGTTCGGTGTTGATGTCGCTGACGAATTGGGTGGACGACATGACTTCATCCAGCAGGTCCTTGCGGACATTGGCCAGCGAATCGACGCGCACCGAATCGACGTGCGCAAGCGTTTCGAGCTTCTGTTGCGTTTCCTTGCCGCAGCCGGCGAGAACGGCAGCCGACAGCAAGAGAAACGGAGCGGTTCGGGAGAATCTCACAGTGTCACCTTGGTCGGTCGAAGTGGACGGCTGAGCCAGAGAACGCGAGCTCACCCTGCAGTGCCGCGACCCAGACCGCGTCGGCCGCGCGCCCTTCCTAAAGGCAACCGGAGTGCCCGCGCTGCGATATCCGCAACCCGTTATGTGTCATAGTCTTACGGGTTCTCATAAACCCGCGGTCTGGCGCGGAAAGCAGGGAACCGGGAAAATTTCCCGGGGCGCGGCGGACCGTTGGCCACACAATGTCGGCCGATTTCTTGCCGCTCCGGCGGACGTCGTTCATCACCTTCAACCGCCCGAGCGCAGATGCCTTTGACCGCCGCCCAACGCCAGCAGATCGAGCGCCGCCTGCACGAAGAACGCGCCCGCATCACCCAGGATCTTCGCAGGTTCACCAAAGAAGAGGCGAGCGACGACGAGCAGGATCGCGCGGGCGATCTCTCGAAGGTGCCGCTTCATCCCGCCGATCAGGGAACCGATACCATGGACACCGAACTCGACGCGTCAAATGCGACCCGACAGTCGGCAGAGCTCGGAGAGATTGACGATGCGCTGGAACGCCTGGTGAAGAATCCGGAGCGCTTTGGAATTTGTGAGGAGAGCGGGCGCGACATCCCGTTCGCGCGACTCGACATCATTCCATGGGCGCGGACGTGCGAGGATCGCAGCAGCGTGTGACGGCACCGTGTGACGGCACCGTGTGAC
>JBEPWA010000072.1:0-18835 GCA_041690755.1 Gemmatimonadaceae bacterium
GCAGTCTTGACCTAACCATCGCATCCGCCTAGGTTTAGGCAACAATTCGTAAGCGGACCGTCGCTGGTCCCACCCTCTGGCCCTCCCGCACTGCAGCTCGTGCAGCGGAAGGTGTGCTACAGGAGTCCACACAGCAGCCGACTTTTCGCCAGGTGCGAAGGGGCGGTCGTATGCGCGGATTCCGTCATGGGGTCCGCGTTTTTGTTTTCTCTCTGCGAGGAATTCGGTATCCAGGACACTACAAAGCGCGTGCGGGTCAACCGTCAGATTCGCATTAGTCCGGTCCGCGTGATCGGTGCCGACGGTTCGCAGCTTGGCATTCTCGAAGTGGATGTCGCGTTGCGGATGGCGGAAGAGCTGGGGTTGGATTTGGTCGAGGTGGCCGCGACCGCGCGCCCGCCGGTGGTCCGTATCATGGACTACGGCAAGTACAAGTTCGAAATGGCGAAGCAGGCGCGGCAGGCGAAGAAGAAGCAGCACGTGATCGAACTCAAGGAAGTCAAATACCGACCTGGGATCGACGATCACGACTTCGACACCAAGACACGGCACGCGCGCCGGTTTCTGGAAGAGAAGAACAAGGTGAAAGTGACGATGATGTTTCGTGGCCGCCAAGTCGCCCACCCGGAGTTAGGTCAACTCGTGCTGGACCGGGTCGCGAGCGCGCTGACGGATGTAGGTAAAATCGAGAGCTCGGGAAGATTGGAAGGAAAGTCCATCACCATGATTCTCGCGCCGAGGTAGTTTTTTTTCTGGTCGCTGAGTCCAGGGCTGTGTTCTGAGGAAGTGCACTGCCCTCAGACCGGAGACCAGGAACCAGAGACCTCCAAAAGAGGATTGTCGCATGCCGAAGATGAAGACCCACAAGGGCGCGAAAAAGCGCTTCAAGCTGACCGGGACGGGCAAGGTCCGCCGTTACAAGGCGTACAAGAGCCACATCCTGACCAAGAAGACCTCGAAGCGGAAGCGCCGCCTCCGTCAGGCCGGCATCATCGCGACGACCGGTGACACCAAGCGCATGAAGCGCTTGCTCCAGGCTTAAGGAGACTCCCATGCCTCGTGCCGTATCGAACGTTCCGCGCCTGAAGCGGAAAAAACAGATCATGAAGGCTGCGCGCGGTGCCTTTGGCGCCCGCAGCAAGCTGTGGCGTCCGGCGAAGGAAACCGTCGAGCGTGGCTGGAAGTACGCGTACCGCGACCGCAAGAACAAAAAGCGTGATTTCCGCAAGCTGTGGATCATGCGTATCAATGCGGGCGCGCATCAGCACGACATGAACTACAACACGTTCATGAACGGGCTCAAGGTTGCCGGCATCGAAGTGAACCGAAAGATCCTCGCCGATCTCGCCGTCCACGACCCGGCCGCGTTTACCGCGCTCGTTGAAGCCGCGCGCACCGCGTTGAACGCAGCGTAAATTCTCGCTACACATACACGGCGGCAGCGCGACATTCGTCGTTCTGCCGCCGTTGTCTTTTGCCCGACGACCAATCATGGATCTTCAGGACTACATCGCGCAGGCGGAGGCGATCGAACGCGAGGGTGCAGCAGCGCTGCAGGCGGCGGCCGACGCCAACGCGCTCGAGGCCGTCCGCGTCGCCTTCCTCGGCGATCGCCAGGGCCGCGTGAAAGGGTTGCAGGAAGCGCTGCGCGGCATCTCGAAAGACGACAAGCCGGCGGCGGGCAAACGCTTCAACGAAGCGCGCACCCGACTCGAGGCGTTGCACGCCGACCGAAAGTCCTCGCTCCAGCAATCGACGCCATTGGCGGATCGCGGCGATCTATCGCTACCGGCGCGACGCCAGTGGCGCGGCGCCAAGCATCCGGTCACGCTCGTGATCGAGGAGATCGAGGGCATTTTCCGCGAGCTCGGTTTCACCGTGGCGCAGGGCCCCGAAGCCGAGACGGAATGGTACAACTTTGGCGCGCTCAACTTTCCGCCCAACCATCCGGCGCTCGACGCGCACGATACGCTCTATCTTGAAGGCGAAGGCCTGCTGCGCACGCACACGTCGCCGGTGCAAGTGCGCACGCTGCAGAAGTACGAGCCGCCTATTCGCGTGATCATTCCAGGCACGGTGTATCGGCGCGACTTCTTCGACGCATCGCATGCGCCGGCATTCGCCCAGATCGAAGGGCTGTGCGTGGACGAGAACATCAGCTTCGTCGACCTCAAGTCCACGCTCAATCGGTTCGCCGAGCGATTCTTTGGCGCGTCAAAGACACGCTTCCGGCCATCGTTCTTTCCATTCACCGAACCGTCGGCCGAAATGGACGTGCAGTGCGGCGTCTGTGGCGGCAGTGGTTGCCCAACGTGCAAGGGCACCGGCTGGATTGAAATTCTGGGGTCCGGCATGGTCCACCCGAACGTCCTCGAGGCGGCCGGCATCGATAGTGAGCGCTACACCGGCTGGGCGTTCGGCATGGGCCCGGCCCGCATTGCCGTGAGCCGATATGGGATTCCTGATATCAGAATCCTCTACGACTCGGACGTGAGATTCCTGGAGCAGATCGCCGAACCTGTCCCGAGCCTGCGGCAAGGCGCCGGACGACGCGGTGCGATGTCTGGAGGCGAGGGATGAACGTTTCGTACGAGTGGTTGCGCGCCTTCGTTCCGTTCGATCAGTCCGCGGCTGAGCTGCGCGAGCTGATCACGGCGCATACGGCGACGGTAGAGGAGCTCGTGGCGTTGCGCCAGGATCTGGCCGCCATCGTCATTGCCCGCGTCGTGGAAGAAGCGGCGCATCCGGACTCCGATCACCTGCACGTCACCAAGGTGGACGCCGGCACCGGCACGTTGCTCGACGTGGTGTGTGGTGCGGCCAACGTGACGGCGGGCAAGATGTACCCATTCGCCATGACCGGCACCGTGTTGCCAGACGGCTTGAAGATTCAGAAACGCAAAATCCGCGGCGCCACCTCCGACGGCATGCTCTGCTCGGCGCGCGAACTGGCGCTGGGCCAGGACCACGAAGGAATCATGGAGCTCGATCTCGACGTGCCGCCCGGCACGCCGCTGCTGAGCGCTCTGCCGCTGGGCGACATGCGGCTCGTGGTGGACGTGCTGGCCAATCGCCCCGATCTGCTGTCGCACCTGGGCATGGCTCGCGAAGTGGCGGCGCTCACCAAGAAACCGTTCGCCCTGCCGGCGATCGATGGACTCGGCACAACGATGCCGGGCGCAGTGACGCATGCTTCGTCGGGACGCGCTGCGTCTGTAGACGTACGCATCGACGAACCGGGACTCGTGAACCGGTTCATGGGTGTCGTGGTGCGTGGCGTAACCATTGGACCGAGCCCGGAATGGCTCGTGACACGGCTGGCGTCGATCGGATCGCGGTCGATCAACAACGTGGTGGACGCCAGCAATTATGTGCTCCACGAGCTCGGCCAGCCGACGCACGCGTTCGATCTCGGCAAACTTCACGGTTCGGCCATTGTGGTGCGCCGCGCGCGAGCCGGCGAAAAGCTCACGACGCTCGACGGCACCGAGCGCATGCTCGGCGCCGGGATGATCGTGATCGCCGACGCCGAGCGCGCGCAGGCGGTGGCCGGCGTGATGGGCGGCCGAGACAGCGAAGTCACTGAGTCCACGACGGACCTCTTTCTCGAAGTCGCGAACTTCAATCCGACGCGGATCCGCGCTGCGCGGCGCGGATTGGGTCTGTCCAGCGACGCCGCGTATCGCTTTGAGCGCGGCGTGGATCTGGACATCGCGCCGCGGGCGCTCGAGCGCCTCGCACAACTGATCGTGCTCATCGCCGGCGGGCAGATCGACGGCGCGCCGGTGGACCTTGGCTACGCGCGAGCTGCCGGGCCGTCGATCACGCTGCGCGCGTCGCGCGTTGCCAAGCTGCTCGGCGAGCCCGTTGGCGCCGATGAGATTGCCGCCCTGTTGCAGAGCGTGGGGTTCGACGCGGACCGCACCGCTTCAGATTTGCTCATTACAGTTCCATCATGGCGCGGCGACGTCGTGGCGGAAGTGAACCTCATCGAGGAAGTGGCACGCCTTCGCGGCTATGACAGTTTTCCGGTGGAGATTCGCCCGTTCCGGCCCGGAACGGTGGGCGACGACCCGCAATGGATCACGGCGAAGCGTGTGCGCGAAATACTTGTTGGCGCCGGTTTGCTCGAAGCGCGCGCCATGCCGTTCGTGTCGGGCGGCGAGGGGTTCGTAAAGCTCACCAACCCGATGTCGGAGAACGAAGGCTACCTTCGGCGCGACATTCTCGACACGCTCGCGCGCCGCGCCGAATACAATTTGGCGCGAATGGAAGGCAACGTCCGGCTGTTCGAGATCGGGTCGGTGTTCACCCCGCGCCACGGCGCGCTGCCGGCCGAGCAACTACGTGTCGCGGCACTGGTAATGGGCCGGCGGCAACCGCCCCACTTTAGCGATCTCAAAACCCCCGAGTTCGAGGCGTGGGTGCGATTTGATCAGTGGGATGCCAAGGCGCTCGCCCAGACCGTGGCGACGGCAGCGTATCCCGCGCAACCCGTGGCATTGCGCGACGCCGGTAGTCCCGACGCGTTGTGGGACGTGGTGGTGAACGACGCGGTGGTCGGCTCGGTACGTCGCGTTCCGCTCGACGCCCCCGTGTGGGCGGCGCCGGCGTTTGGTGTCGAACTATCGTTGGGCGACATGGACTCGTCGTCCGTTGCGCCGCAGGGCGCGTCGGCTCACCGGCCATTCTCGCGTCCGGCGGCTGCTGTTTCGCGCTACGTGCCGGTGCCGAGTACGCCGGCGTCGGAGTTCGATCTGGCGCTGCTCGTTCCCGACGCCGTGCTCGGCGAGCAGGTGGAAAGCATCATTCGGCGCGTCTCGGGAAAACTGCTCGAGCGCGTGGAGTTGTTCGACCTGTACAGTGGCCGCGGCGTTGACGCCGGCCATCGGAGCCTGGCGTGGCGGTTGACCTTCCGCCATCCCGAGCGCACTCTACGTGATCGGGAAATGGATGCTCGCCGCAGCGACATTCTTCGGGCCCTCGCCGACGAGCTCAATGTCAGACAACGAACCAACTGATCAGCGCGCCGTGCACGAACTGGACACGCTCGTCCACCATTTGGCGGACGAGCTGGCCGCGTTTCGTCGGCGTGCCCTGGTTGCCGAAGCGCGGTTGAAGGAAGTCGAAGGCCACGAGCACGGCGCCGTGAACCTGGATCTGGCGGCTCGGGTGTCGAATCTGGAAAACGAAAACAAGCGCCTACAGGACAAGCTCGAGTCGGCCGGCGCGCGCGCCAAGCAAATGCTCGACCGCGTGCGTTTTCTCCGGCAGCAGGCCCAGGGGGCAGAGCGATGACGGCGAAAAAGCACACCCTCCGCGTGATGATACTCAACGAAGAGTACGCGATTCGGAGCGACACCCCGCCGGAGCATGCGCGGGCCGTGGCGCAGTATCTCGATCAGGCGATCAAGCAGGTGATGGCGAACGGCGCCGTGCTGGAGTCGAGCCGCGCGGTGGTGCTTGCGGCGCTTGGAGTGACCGCCGAGCTGTTCGAGGCGAAGGCCGCGTTGGAGGCGACGAACTCGGCGATTGGCGGACTGAGCGATTACGTTCGGCCGCTTCTTCCGCCATCCAAGCGCCAGCCGGGCGCGGCCGTCAAATAGCTTGAGCGGACGGGCGGTAAGGCTGGTGCGAAGGCCGGCGCTTTATTGCCTTTTGGGTTCCGGCGGCGTACCTTAGCGGCGGTAGTCAAGCGACCCGTAGGTTTATGCGCGCTCTGTAGTTAGCGCTACCCGCATCACGCCCTTCGCCGGCGAGATGCCGGGGCGTCAACGAAGTGCTGCGCGTCGGGCCGCCGTCGTACTCCTTATCCTGCGGCCTGCGCCGTAGTGGAGCATAGATCCATATGAACGTGATCGCGATTATTGCCGCGCTTGGCGTTTTTGTTGTTGCCGCGCCGGCTTTTTTCATTTTAGGAAAGAAGAACGGAACGCGCGCCGAGCACGATCGACAGGCCGCCGCCAAGTCCACCGCTGAAGAGACCACGAAGCGGATGGTTGCCGAGGCCGAGCGTGAATCCGAGAACATCCGGAAGACCGCCGTTGTCACCGGCAAAGAAGAGCTCATTAAACTCCGCGAGCGATTCGAATCGGAGATCCGCGGACGTCGCGAGGAAACGGAGCGCGAGGAGCGCCGGTTGAGCGATCGCGAAACAGTGCTCGATCGGAAGTACGAGTTGATCGAGCAGCGCGACAAGGAACTTGGCCGCCGCGCCAGCGAATTCGGGCGTCGCGAAAAGACCATTGTTGACCGCGAGCAGGAGCTCGAGAGGATGGTGGGCGAGGAACGCCGCCGTCTCGAGCAGATGGCCGGCATGTCCGCGCAGGACGCGAAAGCCGAGCTGATTCGGCGCATGGAAGAAGAGGCGCAGGCGGACGGGGCGAACAGAATTCGCGAGATTCGCGAGTCGGCAAAGAAGAATGCCGATAGGGAAGCCAAGAAGATCGTGGCGCTGGCCATTCAGCGAATCGCTGCCGAGCACACGGCGGAAACAACCGTTTCCGCAGTCGCGCTGCCGAACGATGAGATGAAGGGCCGGATCATTGGACGCGAGGGGCGCAACATTCGCGCGTTCGAGCTGGCCACCGGCGTGGACGTGATCATCGACGACACGCCGGACACCGTGGTGGTGTCCTGCTTCGACCCGGTGCGGCGCGAAATCGCCCGGTTGGCACTCGAGAAGCTCGTGTCCGACGGACGCATCCATCCTGGGCGCATCGAAGAGGTCGTCAACAAATCGCGCAAGGAAGTGGACGTCCAGATCACGGAGACCGGCGAACAGGCCGCCTACGAGGCCGGCGTGCATGGTTTGCATCCCGAACTGATCAAGCTCGTGGGCCGCATGCGGTGGCGCACGAGCTACGGCCAGAACATTCTGCAGCATTCCAAGGAGACCGCGTGGCTGGCCGCGATCATGGCCACCGAACTCGGGCTCGACGTGGCCATGGCGCGCCGCGGCGCGCTGTTGCACGACGTTGGCAAAGTCCTGACGCACGAGCACGAGGGCACGCACGTGCAGCTCGGCGTGGAAGTCGCTACGAAGTACGGCGAGCATCCGTTGGTGGTGAATTGCATTGCCGCGCACCACGACGACGTGCCGCACGAGAGCGAAGTGTCGGTGCTGGTGCAGGCGGCCGATGCGATCTCCGGATCGCGCCCTGGCGCGCGTCGCGAGGCGTTCGAAACGTACGTCAAGCGGTTGGAAGGCCTCGAGAAGATTGCGTCCAGCTATAAGGGCGTGGAAAAGGTGTTCGCCATTCAGGCGGGCCGCGAAGTGCGCGTCATCGTGTTGCCGGAAGACGTTGACGACATGCGGATGACGACGATGTCGGAAGAGATTGCGCGCCGCATCGAAGCGGAGCTGCAGTATCCCGGACAGATTAAAGTGGTACTGATCCGCGAGACGCGGGCGGTGGACTTTGCCCGCTAACGCGACTGGCAGCAACACGCCGGTTGACGAGAAGCTGATCGACGGAACGCGGCTCGCCGCCCAGGTGCAATCAGAGGTTGCTGTGCAGGTGGCGGCGCTCGAAGCGCGCGGCATCACACCGGGACTCACGGTGGTGCTCGTGGGCGACGATCCGGCGAGTGCTGTCTATGTCGGCTCCAAGGAGCGGACGTGCAAAAAACTCGGCATGCGCGGCGAGACCATTCGCCGCCCGGACACGATCGAGCAAGCCGAGTTGCTGGCGATTGTCGATCGGTTGAACGCCGATCCGGCAGTGCACGGCATTCTCGTGCAGATGCCGTTGCCGAAACACATAGACTCCGAGGCCGTGTTGCGCCGCATTCGGCCCGACAAGGACGTTGACGGATTCCATCCCGTGAACGTGGGCAAGCTCTCGATCGGCGAAAAGGACGGCTTCGCGCCCTGTACGCCGGCGGGCGTGCTGTACATGCTCCAGGCGTACGGCGTGCAGACGGCGGGCGCGGACTGCGTGATCGTGGGTCGCAGCAACATTGTCGGCAAGCCGATGGCGGCGTTGATGGTGCAGAGCGGCATCGATGCGACGGTGACGGTGTGCCACAGTCGCACGCGCGATCTCGCGGCGCACACGCGGCGCGCCGACATTCTCATTGTCGCCGCTGGCCGCGCGCGCATGATAACCGCAGACATGGTGAAGCCGAACGCGGTGGTGATCGACGTGGGCATGAATCGCATTGCCGATGCGACGAAGAAGAGTGGCACGCGATTGGTGGGCGACGTTGCGTTCGACGAGGTACGCGCTGTGGCGTCGCGAATCACGCCGGTGCCGGGAGGGGTTGGCAAGATGACCATTGCAATGCTCATGGCGAACACGGCGCGCGCCGCGGCGCAGATCGGCTCGTGACCGGTCGCCGCGCGCCGCGCGGCGCGGAGAGCGGCGCCGACGATTTCGATCTGTTTGCCGAGGCGGCGCCTGTTGCACGCGGCGCATCTGTTGAGGCGAGCGTCGAAATTGCTCGCGACACCGGCCCGGATGCGTATCCCGGCGAGACCGCGCAGTCGGCGGTCGCGGTGTCGCTGCTCACCCAAACGGCGCGCGACGTCATCGAGGGCGCGTTCATTCCGTTGTGGGTGCGCGGCGAGATCAGCGATTTCAAATCGCATCGCAACGGGCACTGGTACTTCTGTCTGCGCGACAGCACGGCGCAGATTCGCTGCGTGGTGTGGAAGCGTGACCAGCGGGGCATTCCCGCGGCGCCGGACGACGGCATGCAGGTGGCCGCATTTGGCCGCCTCACCGTGTATGCAGCGCGCGGCGAGATGCAGTACGCCGTCACGAAAATGGAAGCCGAAGGCGATGGACTACGCCGCAAGGCGCTGGACATCACGCGTGCGCGACTGGAGGCGGACGGATTGCTGGCGCTCGAGCGCAAGCGTGCGCTGCCGCGGTTTCCGCGTGTCGTCGCTGTGGTCACGAGCCCCGATGGCGCGGCGCTGCACGACATCGTGGCGGTGTTTCGACGCCGGCGGTCGAGCGTACGCGTGGTGGTGGTGCCGGCGGCGGTGCAGGGCGAGAATGCGCCTGACGAACTCTGCGCGGCGCTCGATCGGGTGAATCGTTGGGGCGGCGCGGACGTCGTCATTATCGGGCGCGGCGGCGGATCGCGCGAGGACCTCTGGGCGTTCAACCACGAACGCGTTGCGCGCGCCGTGGCGGCCTGCCACGTGCCGATCATCTCGGCCGTGGGACACGAGATCGACATTTCGATCTGCGATCTGGTGGCCGACCATCGCGCGCCCACGCCATCTGCCGCCGCCGAAGCGGCCACGCCGTCGGCCGACGAATTGCTGGGAGAATTGAGAGAAGTGTCATTACGCATGTCGAGCGCCACGCGGTCCACGCTTCGTGTCCAGGCCGACCGGCTGCGGCATGCGGGCCGCGATCTGTCCGGCGCGGCCGGCGCACAGTTGTCGGGGCGGCAGAATCGGCTCGAGTCGATTGCCGGCCGGCTGCACACGCTCAGCCCGTTGGCCACGCTGTCGCGCGGCTACGCCGTGGCGCGCGGCGAGGGCGGCGCCACGCTGGGGTCGATGTCGGCATTTCGCGATGGCATGCGCTTCGAGCTCATCGTGCGCGACGGCACGATACCGGCGCGCGTCGATGGTTCACCCCGGGAGTCCCAGCCATGACGTTCGAGGAACGGCTTACTCGCCTCGAGGAGATCGCCTCCAATCTGGAGGGCGACGTTGATCTTGCGCGGGCGCTCGCGCTGTTCGAGGAGGGGATTGAGATGCTGCGTACCGCGGCGGCCGAGCTGGACGCTGCCGAGTTACGTGTGCAGAAGCTGATCGAACGAGCCGACGGCACGTTCGAGGTCGAGTCGCGTGACTGAAACGCGGATGGACCGCGCGGCGCTCGATCGCGCGGCGATCGACGGCGCGCTCAAGAAGTTGTGCGACGACTGCAGCGACTCGCTGACCGGCACCGTTGGCGACGCCGTTCGCTACGGTCTGTCCGGCGGGGGAAAGCGATTGCGCGGCCTGCTGCTGCTCGCCGCGTACCGAACCGCACGCGGTGCGGGCGATGCCAGCAGTCTCGCGGCCGCAGTGGAAGTGGTGCACGCGTATTCTTTGGTGCACGACGACCTGCCTTGCATGGACGACGACGACGTGCGGCGCGGGCGGGCCACCGTCCATCGCGTATTTGGCGTCGCCGTCGCCACGGCGGCTGGCGTGGCAATGGTGCCGATGGCGGCGCGCTCGGCCCTCGTGGCGGCGCGCGATCTCGGACTGCCGCTCGACGTGGCGGCGCGAATTGTCGAAGCTCTCATGCAGGCGGCCGGCGCGTCGGGCATGATCGGCGGCCAGCTGCTGGACCTCGAGGGCGAAGGTCAGACACTCGGCGTGAGTGATCTCGAGCGCATCCATCGGGCGAAAACTGGCGCGCTCATTCGCGCGTCGGTGGTGCTCGGCGGGGTCGCGGCGCACGCGTCGCCGGCGCAGCTCCAGGCGCTACACGCCTTTGGCGAAGCGATCGGCCTGGCCTTCCAGATTGCTGACGACGTGCTCGACGTCACGGCGACCACGGACCGACTTGGCAAGACTGCGGGGCGTGACCTTGCGCTGCAGAAGGGCACCTACCCATCGCTGCTCGGCGTGACCGGAGCCACGGAACGCGCGAGCGCGCTGGTGGCCGACGGCTGTGCAGCGCTGCGCGCCGCCGGCTTGCTGTCTACCGAATTGGATGTCCTCGCCCGGTTTGCAGTCGAGCGGGAGTCCTAGGCAGTCGCTAGCTTTCCCAGCGGGTCCCACTCAGTCCAAGCATGAGCATCCTAGATCGCGTTCAATCTCCAACTGACTTGCGAACGATGACGCGCGACGAGCTGCGACAGCTCGCCGCCGACGTGCGCGCGCGTCTCATCGATGTTTGTTCGCGCACGGGCGGGCACATCGGCGCCGGACTTGGCGTCGTGGAGCTCACCATTGCGCTGCACTATGCGTTCGACACGCCCACCGATCAGCTGGTGTGGGACGTTGGCCATCAGGGATATCCTCACAAGCTGCTCACCGGCCGTAACCATCAGATGGAGACGCTGCGCCAGGAAGATGGCGTCTCCGGATTTCTGAAGCGCTCGGAGAGCCCGTACGACGCGTTCGGGGCCGGCCACGCCGCCACTTCGATCTCGGCGGCGGTGGGTATCGCCGCCGGACGCGACGTGAAAGGCGAGCACTTTGAGGTGGTCGCGATTCTCGGCGATGGCGCGCTCACGTCCGGACTGGCGTACGAAGGTCTGAATAACGCCGGACACACCGACCGTGACGTGGTGGTAGTGCTGAACGACAACGAGATGTCCATTGCCCCCAACGTGGGCGCAATGTCGAAGTATCTCAACTCGATTCAGCGCAACTCGCTGTACAATCGTGTGCGGTCGGCAATCGGCGATTTCATGGACAATGCGCCTGCGCCGCTGCAGTCCATGGGCGGTCTCGTTCGCAAGTGGGAGGAGAGTGTCAAGACGTTCCTCACGCCCGGGGTGCTGTTCGAGGAACTGGGCTTCCGGTATTTCGGACCCATCGACGGCCATGACATCGACGGATTGATCGAGACCTTCGCCGCGGTGCGCGAGCTGAAGGGTCCGAGGCTCGTGCACGTCATCACGCAAAAAGGCAAAGGCTTTCCCGCCGGCGAGATCAGTGGCGAGAAATGGCACGCGCTCCCCCCGGACCACGATCCGACCACCGGCAAACTGCGCCACCAGTCAACGGCGAATCCGCAATATACCAAGGTCTTCGGCGCCGGACTCGTGGCTCTGGCAAATGAACTCAGCGATCTCGTCGTGATCACCGCCGCCATGCCGAGCGGCACGGGCACCGACGTGTTTGCCAAAGCGCATCCCGACCGGTTCTTCGACGTTGGCATCGCGGAAGGGCACGCCGTGACGTTTGCTGCCGGCATGGCCACGCGCGGCGTGCGTCCGGTGGTGGCGATCTATTCCACGTTCCTGCAGCGCGGCTACGATAACGTCATTCACGACGTTGCGATCCAGTCGCTGCCCGTGATCTTCTGCATGGACCGGGCGGGCCTCGTGGGCGAGGACGGCGAAACTCACATGGGCGCGTACGACATCGCCTACATGCTTGCCGTGCCGAACATGACCGTGACCGCGCCAAAGAACGCCAGCGAGATGCTCGGCTTGCTGCGGTCGGCCGCGATGCACGAAGGCGGACCGTTCTCCATTCGTTACCCGCGCGCTTCCGCGCCGGATAAGGCACCGCCCATAGCGCAGATCGAGCCGGTGCCGTACGCCACCTGGGAAGTGCCGCGCCACGGGGCCGACCCTTCGGCACGCTCAGGGCAAGCGGTGGCGATTTTGGCCGTTGGCGCCATGGTAGAGCAGTCGCTGGCCGCCGCCGACGCACTGGCCGCCGAGGGACTCAACGTGAGCGTCGTTAATTGCCGGTACCTCAAGCCCTACGATGAGGTTACGCTCGCGGCCATTCTCGCCGACCATAAGCATATTCTCGTCGTCGAAGAAGGGACGGTGGTGAATGGGTTCGGCGCGTTCATGTCGACGGTCATCGGTCGTTACGACTCCGCGGTGCGAGTGGCGGTCCTTGGCATTCCCGACCGGATCATTCACGCCGCCCCCCGGGCACGGCAGCTCGCCGAATGCGGACTTGACGCGGCCGGCATTGCGACGCGCGTGCGCGCGCTGCTCGAGACCGAGGCGATGGCTGGGTGATTCGCCTCGGCGTCGTGGGGCACCCCGGGTATGAAGGGCTTCCGACGGTGCTGCGGACGCTCAATGAGCTTGCACCTGCGCTCGACCTCGAGCTGCACTACGAACGCGAGTTGTACGACGCGTTCGGGGCTGGCCATCTGCTCGAGGAGCCGGGCAGTCTCGACGCGCTGCTGACCCTTGGCGGCGACGGCACGTTGCTGAGGGGCGCGCGCATCATCTCGCCGCACGCCGTGCCCATTCTGGGGATCAACCTGGGGCATCTGGGATTCCTCACCTGCTGCCCGGCCGATCAGCTGTCGCATGCGTTGATGCGCTTCGCGCGGCGCGACTACCTGGCCGAGTCGCGCATGGCGCTCGAAGCGCGGGTGCTCGACGTACGCGGTGTGGAACGGAAGCAGTGGATCGCGCTGAACGACGTGGTGTTGCACAAGGGCGGCTTCGCCCGGGTCGTCGGCTTGCGGGTCACGGCGAACGGCGAGGACATTGCCACGTACGCGGCGGACGGCGTGGTGTTGTCCACGCCCACGGGATCCACGGCGTACAGTCTCAGCGCCGGTGGACCTGTGGTCTTCCCCACGCTCGAGACGATACTCGTCACGCCGGTGTCGGCGCACACGCTGGCGATTCGTTCCGTGGTGCTGCCTCCCACTGTTGAGGTCACCCTGCGTGCAGATGATGCGTCGGACGAGCTTTTGGTGACGATCGACGGCCAGGTGGGGACGACCTTTGCGCCGGGTGAGATACTGAGCGTTCGGCGCGCCGAGGGCGGTGTGCTGATCATTCGCTTTCCCGGCACGAACTTCTTCACGACGTTGCGACAGAAGCTCGGGTGGGGAGGACTTGCGGACCGCGACAGGGCGATCTGAATGCTGACCGAGCTGCGGATCAAGAACTTCGCGATCATCGAATCGCTGACGCTGCCGCTGGCGCGCGGATTCAATGTGCTGTCCGGTGAGACGGGCGCCGGCAAGTCGATCATCGTTGGCGCGCTGGGTTTGTTGCTGGGCGAGCGCGCCAGCGCGGACGTGATTCGCACCGGCGCCGAGCGCGCGACGGTGGAAGGGGTATTCGACGTTGCCGACCGCCCGGAAATTCGCGCGCTGCTCGATGAGCGCGGCATCGACATGGACGAGACGCTGGTCGTGCTCAAGCGCGAGGTGTCGGTGGGCCGTGCGCGCGCCTGGATCAACGGCAGCGCCGTGAACGCCGGTCTGCTTGCCGAGGTGGGCCGCCTGCTCGTGAACCTGCACGGCCAGCACGAGGCGCAGACGCTTCTCGATCCAGACGCCCAGCGGCGCATACTCGACGCGTTCGCCGGCGCGGCGGACGCAGAGTTGGCCGTGCGGCAGTCGCACGACGAACTGGCGGCGATCATTCGCGAGATCGTCGATCTCACCAAGCGCCGCGCCGACGCCGAGCGCCGTGCCGACTATTTGCGGCACGTGGCGCAGGAGATCAGCGACGCCAATCTCACCGACGGCGAGGACGTTCGCCTCGAAGACGAAGCCCGACGATTAGAGAACGCTGAGGAGTTGCGGACGCTCGCCAACGGCATCGCCGGCGCGCTGGACGGGGAAGAGGACACCGTGCTGCAAAAACTCACGGTAATCTCGCGGCACCTCACCAGCATCCAGCGCATCGATCCTACGCTGGCCCGGCTCCAGGAATCCTACGACAGCGCCTATTACTCAATCGAGGCGCTCGCTCGCGAGCTCGAGGAATATGAGGCGTCCGTGGATCTCGATCCGTCGCGGCTGGACGACGTGCGCCGGCGGCGCGATCTGCTCTTTCGGTTGACGAAGAAGTATGGCGGCTCACTCAGCGCGGTCATTCGCACCGGGAGCGATGCGCGCGATGAGCTGGATCTCGTGGATTCGGCGGGGCTGGACATTCGCCAGCTCGAGACTCGTGAGCGCGAGGCCCGCACGGCGCTCGGAACCAACGCCGCTGCGCTCACGGCGCTGCGCGTGACCGGTGCCGACCGGTTGTCACGCGCCGTGGACGAAGTACTCCCGGACCTCGGCATGCCCGATGGTCACGTGACAGTTGTGCTGCGCGCCCTGCGCGAGATTGGGCAGCACGGCGCGGAAGACGTGGAATTCTGCGTCGCCCTGAACGTTGGCCATGAACCTCGGCCACTATCTCGCGTGGCGTCGGGCGGCGAGTTGTCGCGCGTCATGCTTGCAATGAAAACGATCCTGGCCCGCCTTGACCACGTACCCACGTTGATCTTTGACGAAGTGGACGCGGGCATTGGCGGACGCGTCGGTTTACAGGTGGGCGAGACGATGCGCCGCGTCGCGAGCTACCACCAGGTGTTCGCTATCACTCACCTGCCGCAGATCGCTGCGCGCGGGCATCACCACATACTCGTGAGCAAGGGCGCGCGCGGCGGCGTCACCACGGCCGACGTTGCGGTGCTGAGCGGCGATGCGCGCGTGGCCGAGATTGCACGCATGCTCGGCGGCGACCCGGAGAGCGACGTCAGCCGCGCGCACGCTCGCGAGCTACTGGAAACCGCGATTGCGACGGCCGTAACAGTAGAGCTGCCGCCGGAACCCGCGGCGCGGCGCACGGCGCGCCGCAGATAATCGAGCTAGTGGAAGTAGACGCGCAGCTCGATCTGGCTGACCACTGACTTAGGCGTGGGTCCGCCGCTGGCCGACAACGTTTCGAGATGATTGAACGACACCTCGAACGGGAGCCGCCCGGGACCGCGGTCCAGACTCATGATCGTTCCGTACGTGAGGCCAAAGCCGAGTTGTTGCGCCGTGGCTGACGCCGCACCCGCGCCGGCGCTAACGGGAACGGCCGACGTCGAGCCGGCGTCGGCTGTGTAGGTATCCGATGCGACGTGCACCATCGAGTACCGGCCCGTTAGTCCGAAGTTTCCCGAGAGGCGATACCGCGGCACGATCGACAGCGACATCACGTTGCCGGCCGAGTAGGTGCCGCTGGTGGGCAAGTCGAGCGGAAACGCGCCGTTGCCGGCATTGGGGACGCGGCTCACCGGCACGGTTCCGAACTGCGCAGTGTACGAGCCGATCGCGCTGGCCGACAGTTTCCCCGCGATCTGCATGTCGGCGGCGAGTCCGCCGGTGACTCCCGGTTGGCCGTAGCCAGTGCCGATGTCGAAAAAGCGGTTGCGATTGGCTGGCTCGCCGGTGCCGATGCGGTAGGACGCGTTGCCGGCGACGCGGAGATAATGCCCGTGCGGCTCGGTCACGCCGGAATCAGGATACGTATTCAAGAACTGATATGTCGCGCCAACGGTAATGTCGCCGAACGACGACCGGTCGATCGACTGCAGAGTGTCGTGGGACAGCGCGCCGAGAATGGCCTGCAGCTGGGCGTTGGCCGCCGGCCCGTGCGCGCCCGTGAGCGTGCCGACAATCGGATCGGCGCCGAGGAGCGCGCTGTACTGATCGTGCAGCGTCTGCGCCCGACCGGCAATGACCGCCTGGACCGCGCTGGAATCGAGCGGAATGAACGACTGGTTGGGCTGGGTGCCACTCGCTCCATAGAGCGCCGCAAGCGCATTGGAGCTTTGAATGAGACCCTGCGCCGTGACTTGCTGCGCGCTCGAAAACGGGCAGGTGGCGGGAGTCGCCCGGCACGAATTCAACTGAGACTGCAGCGCGTTCGCAGCGCTGGTCGCCGATTGCACGAACGCGCTGTTGGCCGCGACAACAGCGCTTCCATTGATGCCAACGTTGGCGAGACCGGGCTGGTAGTTGAGCCCCGCCGCCAGCGAGGTTCGGGTCTCGACCAGCGGAATGACGACGCCGAACGTCAGCCGCCGCGACAGTCCGTATTCGAGAATCAGCGGAGCGGTGAGAACCCGCGAGTCCGCGACTGCGGACAGTTGGCCGGCGTTGAGTCGGAAGTTTGACAGGCCGGCCGCACCGCGAATGGCGTTCTCCGCCGGTGCGAGAGCCGGGATGTCAGCCGAGCCCAGCGAATCCGCCGACAACAGCGCGCCAATGTTTCGCGAGCCGCCATTGCCCAGGAGTTCGTCGTACCGATTCCACGACGTGAGGGCACGGACGCGGAATGCCCGGGACGGGAGCACCGTGGCATCAGGGAGCAGGCTCGTCGCCGATTGGGCGGATGCGCGGCTGAACGAGATGGAACAACAGGCGAGCAGCAATGCGCTCGATCGGATGAGATGTCGGCCCGACAATCGAAGAATCGCCTCGTGCGGTATGTGAGCAGTGTGTCCGATGGCGCTAGCCCGTTATCATTCCACGACTTGCCCTCAAAGATATACTGACCCTCGTGACCCTGCTTCCCACACCTCGCATCCCGTGGCAAATCACGGGCAACCATTGGGTCGCGCTGCCGTGCATCCATCCGGCAGACGCGTCGATCCACGCGCTCGGCGTGCTGCATCGCGGTGCACGCGCCGCGATTGAGTTTGCCGGTTCGCCGGACTTTGCCGAGGGCAACGGGTCTGCGCTGGCGCGCCCGAGTCTGGACATAGGCGGGGTACGCCACGAGCTGTCGGAAGTCCCGATCGCCTGGGAACGCGCCATGGGTTGGGTTCCGACATTCACGTGTACCGTGGGCGAACTCGTGTTGCGCGGCACCATCTTCGCGCCGTACGGGCGGGACGCGGACGTCTCCGGCGCAGTGTACGCTATTTCGCTCGAGAACCGCGGTGGGGCGGACGCGTCGGTGGACGTGGCGCTTTCCGGCACGCTCGGCCACAGGCAGTTGCGCGTGCAGACGCCGCGTGCCTTCGAAGACTCGAGCCGTGTCGCGCTCGGACGATCGGGCGCGGTGTTGCTGGAGGGGTCGTCACTGCCGGGGCTCGCGGCGCTTGCAATTGCCGCCGACGGCGACGCGCAGACCGTGGTGAACGACGGCCACTACTCGATCAAGCGGTCGATCGTGGTGGCCGCCGGCGGACGCGAACAAGTCGCGTTTTATCTCGCGGTGGGCCCGGAGCGCGACGGTGCTGAAGCAACGGCCGCCGTGCTCCGCCGCCGCGGCTGGCGCGAACTGCTGTCGTCCACGCGTGATGCGCTGCAGAGTCTCGAGCAGAGCACCGGCCATGAAGCGATCGATCGTTTGATCAATCGCAATCTGCTATTCGCATATTTTTATGGCGTGGGCCGCGCGCTCGATGACGCACAGTACTACCTGGTGCGCACGCGCGCCCCATGGAACGGTCACGGCGTCACGGTGCGGGATTGGGAAGCTCTGATGTGGACCGTGCCCGCGGTGCAGCTCGCCGATCCGCCGCTGGCGCGCGAACTCATTCTGCGCATGTGCGAATTGCACGGCTACGCGCCGGGCCGCGGTGTGCACTATCTGGACGGCACGTTGTTCGAGCCGGGGTTTGCGCTCGAAGGCGTGGCGGCGTACGCGCTCGCCGCCGAGCGCTACATTCGCGACACCGGCGACGACCGGGTGGTGGACGAGCCAGCGCTTGCCGATACGCTGTACCTGAGCGCCGAGGACCTGGACGTTCGAAAGGACAAGCGCATTCCGCTGTTCTCCACCGAAGTGAGTCCGTCCGGCGCGCCGGCGGCGTTTCCGTTCACGGTGCATGCGAACGCCGTGGCGGCGCAGGCGCTGGACGTGTTGCGCCGCACGCTTGACGAGGAGACGGCGCGTGGTCTCCAGGACCCCGACGCGGTGCGTGCGGCGATCAACCGGCACTTCGTGATCGAAGGCGAGGGCCACTCGGCGTACGCGTCGGCGGTGGATCTGGCCGGGGGCGCGTCGATGAAAGACGACCCGGCCGCGTCGATGTTCTGGCTGCCGCTGTACGACACCGTGGCGCGACAGGATTCAACGTACCGGCGCACGGTAAAGGCGATCGACGTCGTACCGCAGGCGCTGGTGCAACAGTGTGCGCGTCTCATGGGTCCGGACGCGACGACGGTACTGCAGTGGCTGCGCCGCGCGCCATTGGACGGCGGGTGCGCCGCGGAGTTCGTGGACGAAGAGGGGCGCGCGACGGGGAACGGCGGCGACGCGTCGTTGTCCGGATTGCTCGCCTGGTCGGTGTGGTACGCGATCAACGCGTTGGGCGAACGGCCCTGAATTTCGGCGCGGGGCTCTGTATTGTGCTGTGCGGTCTACATATATTTCGCGTCGCGCGGGAATAGCTCAGTTGGTAGAGCACAACCTTGCCAAGGTTGGGGTCGCGGGT
>JBEPWA010000073.1:0-18432 GCA_041690755.1 Gemmatimonadaceae bacterium
CAGAACTCGCAGCGGTTGGCGCAGCGGCGAATGGCCGGCGCCTCGAGTTCGAGGCCCATCGCTTCGCCTTCGGGCCGCTCGATGTCGTAGATGATCTCTTCGCCATCGGGCAGGCGAGCCTCAATAACGAGCTCGTCCTCTGCAGTGAGGAATTCCCAATCCAGAAAGTCTGCGATTGCGCGACCGTTGACCGACACCAACTCGGTCCCGGAAACGATCCCCAACTCGTGGGCAATGCTGCCTTCCTGAACGCCCTTCACCCGAACCATTCAACCCGCCATTGCAAGGGGGGAGATGCGTGTTGAGCGATCTCCCCCTGACGAACATTCCGAGCGCGTACACGCTCGGACTATAGCTCATGCAACCTAGGAGATAAGGAGGGCGAAATCAAGCTAAAATGCCAACTTGGGCCCGCTCCAACGCATTCGATTCCGCGCGCCGGCGGCGGCAAAAACAAGGCGCCCGCCGAGCAATTCGGCGGGCGCCTTTCTACGACGTGCGAACGACCGACGACTTAGTTCAGCGGGGCATATCGGAACGCGACAATGCCCGCACCCGTGCCCGCGGCGGAGAACGGTACGCTCTCGTGGGGCCCGACGGGGCCGAGCGGAATTTCCTGCGTCGCCACGACGGCGCCGGTCTTGTCCACGAACTGCACTTTCAACGTGTAGCTGCGCGCAGTGTCAGTCAGGTTGGAAACCGTTCCGCCAGCCGTCGCCTTGTCCGCCTCAGCGCTGAATTGGGTAAACACTACCTTGGCCGGAAGCTTGAGCATCAGATCGTTGTACTTGAGCGCCGAATCCACCGCGACCTTGGCGGAGTCGTTGTACGCCTTGATGATCGGCGTCATGCGGGCTGCGGAATCGATCACGGCCTTGAGTGCCGTGCCCTTCACTTTGCCGGCTTTGATGCCAAGCGCCTTGGCCTGCGCCTCGAACTCCTTGGTCTTTACGTCGTACGACTTCTTGAGGTTCGCATAGTCGAGCGCGATCAGCGAATAGTCGTCCGGGTTGCTCGGATCGACAGCGATCAGCTGCCGGGCGGCCGGAATACCCAGGGCGTATGAGCTGTCAACTACGTACAAACGCGCGAGGTTGTACAGCACGTCGCGGTGGTACTGGTTCTGGACGCGAGCCGCTTCGAACAGCTTGATCGCATCTTTGTTCTGGTTTGCGCGCGCGGCGGTGACCGCGGCCGTCATGAGCGACGCGTACGAAAATGCGCTCGGATTCGCCAGCTGGTCCGCGTATGAGTTCTTGATCGCCGCGGTGTCGCCAGAGAGCGTGGCCAGACGCGCCTGTCCGAGGCGCGCGGCGTCAGCGTACTTGGTGCCGGGATCCTTGGCCAACTCGGCAAACGCCGCCTTGGAGGCGTCCATGTACTCGGTCTTCTCCGCGCCGGTCGCCTTTTCCGCCTGGTCGGCCGTGTAGTTGCCGAGCGTCTGGAGCATTTGCCGGCGCTGATCGGCCTGGGCGGTGTCCTTTGCAGCCGCAATCGCCAGCTTGTAATTGGTGATCGCTTCCTTGGGCTTGTTGTCGGTCACCGCCGTTTGTCCCAGGATCATGTAGCCGTACGGCGCGTTGCGCGACAACTGAATTGAGCGCTTGGCGTAGTAGGCGGCCGAATCCCCCTTGCCGGCGTTCGACAGCTCGATGGCCTTGTTGATGAGGTCCACCCAGCCTTTCTGCTGACGCCACGGCGCCGTGGTGGACAGGCACTCCGGCATTGCCGTTTCCACGACGTTGAACGTCGAATCGATGGCGGCAATGATGTCGTACGACGCGGTGGGATCAGTCACGAGGCCAACGCCGCCGCGCGTCGAGATTCCAGTGGCCATGCTGGGCTGGCCCATCATCAACACCAGGGTCTGACCCTGCACGTAGGCGCGGCCACTGGCGTTCTTGGTCATGTCGCCTTCGCTCAGGAGCTTCATGGCGTCCTTGAGCTTCGTTAGCGCGTCCTCGGGTTTGCCGGCCGACTGCGCCAGCTGGAGGTCGAGCTTTGCGCGCGCAACCTGGGCGGGCGTTCCCTCATCGATGTCGCATGCCTTCTGCGCATGTGCTGTTGCACCAAAGGCCGCGAGCATGAACGCGGGAAGGGCTTTTCCAAGCAAACCGGACATGTGTTCTCTCTCCTAGGATCAGCTCACGGAATGGGCAGGTAGCCCACGTTCCGTACACTAAGTTTCTGAATTGCGTTCCGCGGCGATAGTCGCCAATCGTGAAATATCCTGCAGAGGTCGGCCTGTCGCCAGTGCGACCCGCTGAACATCGGCAAATTCAGGCTTGGCGCGCGTCCCGCCGGCGGGCAGGTGGACGAGCTTGGCCGCAATGGCATGGCCCAAAACGGTGACCGAGATCACCTCGCGCCGCAACGCACGGCGCCGCACCAATCGCCGGCGCACGCCAATGGTGGTCGTCTCGACGAGCAACAGTTCCTCGAGCCTGGCGGCATCGCGCGGACGGCTGAGCACCTCGAGGCGCGTGCCGGGGCGGCCGCGCTTCATCGTGGCCGCGAGCATGGTGACGTCGAGCGCACCGGCGTCGCGAATCCGGTCCGCGGCAGCGGCGAGATATTCCGCGGTCATGTCGTCTACGTCGCAGATCAGCTCGACGAGATCTTCAGTGTCGCCGGGAGCGTCGGCCGCTTCGGCAACTATGATGCGCAACGCGTTGGCGCGTCCGACAAAGTCCTTGGTGCCCGCACCAAAGCCACTCGCAATCGGCACGTATTCCGCCGGCGGCGGGCCAGATGACAGCACGCGCACGAGCGCAGCCCCAGTAGGTGTCACGAGCTCGCCGGAGCCGGCTGGCCCCGGTCGTACCGGATGGCCCTCCAGCAGCTTGAGTGTCGCCGGCGCGGGCACGGGCAGAACGCCGTGCGCGGCCTTCACGCTACCGTCACCGAGCGCAATCGAGCCGCAATAAACCCGCTCGATCTCGAGCATCTCCAAGCCCCAGATCACGCCCACCACGTCCAGGATCGCGTCCACCGCCCCCACTTCGTGCAGATGCACATCTTCGGGCGGCATACCGTGGATCTCGCCCTCGGCCGTGGCAATCGCCCAGAACGCGCGGTCGGCGCGCTCGCGGACTGATTGCGGCGCCCCGCTCGCTGCCACCAGTTGCTGGATGTCGCGAATGTGCCGGCCGTGCGGCTGTGGCGGAATGTCGAAGTCCACTTTCTGGCAGACGATCTCGCCGCGGATCACCTCGCGGATCTCCACGCCAATTCCGTCGAGCCCCAGAGTACGCGGTAGTGCGCGCAGCCACTCCGGGTCGAGACCGACGTGGATGAGCGCTCCGAGCGTCATGTCGCCAGCGATGCCGCTGAATGGATCAAGGATCGCGATGCGCATCAGAAGCGGTACGACGCGCCGCTACCGGTGTTGAACACGAGCACTTCCGCGTCGCGCGGAATTCGGCCCGCGGCCACGAGCTCGCGCGTCACGGCCAGCGCGCAACCGCCTTCTGGTGCGGCGTCAATGCCGCTCGAGCGCGACAGCTGGAGCGTGTCGGCGTAGATGGCGTCCTCGCTCACCGCGTGCGCGTCGCCCTTGCTCTCGTACAGCGCGCGAAGGATCAGCCGATCGCCGAGTGCAGCGGGAACACGCAGACCGCTGGCGTGGGTGGTGGGGTTTTCCCACGGCACTGCCCTGTCCGCGCCCGCCTTGAACGCACGCACCATTGGCGCGCAACCATCTGCCTGCGCAACCACCATGTGCGGCATGCTGATGTCCTTGGGTAGCCAGCCCCCGTCCCGCATTTCGCCGAAGACCTTCCACATGCCTATGAGCCCCGTGCCGCCGCCCGTGGGATAGACGACGTGCGTGGGCAGCCGCCATCCGAGTTGCTCGGCGAGCTCCAGGCCCATGGTCTTCTTGCCCTCGATGCGGTACGGCTCGCGAAGGGTGGACATGTCGAAGTAGCCGCTCTCCGCCGCGAATGCGCGCGCCAACTTGCCGGCGTCACCAATGTGCCCCTGCACCAGCTGCAGGTCGGCGCCGAGCGTGCGAATGGTGTCGAGGATGGGCTTGGGGGTGGTGGCCGGTGCGTAGACGCGCACGGGCAACCCAGCGGCCGCACCATAGGCGGTGAGGGCGGCGCCGGCATTCCCGGCTGTCGGCACCACGAGCCCCGGCACGTTCAGCCCTCGCGCCCGTGTGACGGCGGCGCTCATGCCGCGCGCCTTGAACGATCCCGTGGGGTTCAGCGCTTCGTCCTTGACCCAGAGCCGCGCAACGCCAATCTCCTGCGCGAGCCCGGGCAGATCATGCAGCGGCGTGAGCCCTTCGCCAAGCGACACGGGCGCCTCGCCGTCGTGGAGCGGTAGTACGCCGGCGTATCGCCACATGTCCCAGCGCGGGGTCATGGCGTCGCGCGCCGGCATTAGAGAATCATAACGGACGAGCAGCGGCTGCCCGCACGACGGACAGACAGAGGCGAGGGCGTCGCCGGGCTGGCGGACCTCGCACGCGGAACATTCCAGATGCCAGGTGCTCACGGGAGTGGGAACTCGGTCAAAGGGGTGGTTGGCGGTGCATCGCCGGCCGGTTCGAGAACGGGCTCCGCGGCGGGTGGTGCGGTTGGAGAACTGTCGCGCAACGCCTGAAGTAGCCGCTCGGCCGTCTTTTGTCCAAAACCGGGCAGCGCCGCGACCGCTTCGAGTGGTGCGTCGCGGACGCCCTGCAAACTACCAAACGCCGCGAGGAGCTGCCGCCGCTTGGCATCGCCCACGCCGGGAATGCGCAGCAGCTCTGACGTGACGGTGCGGACAGTTCGTCGATTGCGCTGAAAGGTGATGGCGAATCGGTGGGCCTCGTCGCGCGCTTGTTGGAGGACGCGCAGCGCCGGCGAGCGGCGCGGCAGGCGCAGCGATTCCTGGCGGCCCACGACGAAAATCTCTTCCTCGCGTTTGGCCAGGCTGATCAGCGGCATGGCGCCGAGGCCGAGCGTCTCGAGGGCCGCGTGCGCGGCGTTGAGCTGGCCCTTGCCACCGTCGATCAAGACGAGATCCGGAAGGGGCTTTTCGTCCTCGATGCGGCGCGTGAAATACCGCGTGACCACTTCGTTCATCGAAGCAAAGTCGTCGATGCCTTCTACTGTTTTCACCTTGAACTTTCGATACTCGGCGCGGTACGGCCTGCCGTTCTGAAACCAGACGCACGACGCCACTGTGTCGGTGCCCTGCGCATGCGAGATGTCGAAACAGACGAGCGACCGCGGCACCTTCTGGAGCCCGAGCTGTCGCTGAAGCTCGTAGATCGGATCGCCGGCGCGTTCATCGGCCTCGTCGCCTGTGAGGCGAAGTTCCTCAAGCAGATGCCGAGCGTTTTGCGTGGCGAGATCCACCAGTTCGCGGCGCGGGCCGCGCTGCGGCGCCTGCACTTTGGTGCGTTCGAGCGACGCCTCGACGAGGTCGCGATCATCGGGCTCGAACGGCACGAGGAGCTCGTTGGACCGATCCTCGAGCGGCAGATACTTGCCGGCCAGGTACGCCTGGAGCACCGCGCCGTCCGTCTCCTCGACAATGTTCTCGATGAATTGATGCTCGCGGGCGAGCAATCGGCCGCCGCGAATGCGCATCAGCGCAATGACGGCGTCGTTGCCGTCGCGGGCGTAACCGAGGACGTCGCGATCGCCGCCCTCGACGTTCAGCACGACCGTGGGCTCCTCCATGTGCTCGAGATGGTTCAGGGCGTCGCGGAGTTCGGCCGCGCGCTCGAAGTCGAGTGCTTCGGAGGCGAGCTGCATCCGCTCGCGCACACGCCGCACGACTTCCTGGGTGCGTCCGTCGAGAAAGACGAGCACCTCGTCGATCATCGCGCGGTACTCGCCCTGGGTTTGCGCGAGAATGCAGGGCGCCTTGCAACGCTTGATGTAATAGTCCAGGCAGGGCCGTTCCGGCATTTGCTTGGGCATGTCGTAGTTGCACGATCGCACCGTAAAAATGCGCTTCACCACGTTGAGCGCGCGACGCATGGCGCCCACGTCCGTGTACGGGCCAAAGTACCGGCTGCCGTCATTCTGCAGATGCCGCGTGACCCACACGCGCGGGAACGGCTCGGCCACCGTGACCTTGATGTACGGATACGACTTGTCGTCGCGCAGCGCGATGTTGTACTTGGGCTTGTACTCCTTGATCAGGTTGGCCTCGAGGATCAGCGCATGCGCTTCGCTCGGCACCACTATCGTTTCCAACGCTTGCACGGCGCCCATCAGCGCACGCGTCTTGATGCTTTCCAGATGGTCGCCGTTGATGTAGCTGCGCACGCGCGACCGGAGGCGTTTGGCCTTGCCGACGTACAACACCGTACCGTCCCCGTCGCGCCATAGGTACACGCCGGGCGATTCGGGCAGATGCGGGACTTTTTCCAGAACGCTTTCGGGGACCGCCATAGCTAAATAATACCCCGAATTCACCGCCGATGTCCGCGCGGGCGATCAGCGTTTAAGTCGCAGCCGATTGACGAGAAGCCGCGTTTCCGGCACACGCAGCAGCGACGTGCTGGCCAGGTAAATGAGCCCGAATCCGCCGAGCACTATCACGCCGACCACCACGTGATTCCGTGCGCCCAGCAGCAGCTTGAGTCCAAACCCACCGGCCGCCGCGACCCCTGCGGAAGCCCAGATGGTCGCGGCGAATTTGAGCGGCAGTCCGCTGGTACCTATGCGGCCGTTCATGCCGCGACGCAACAGCCGGTACTCCACCCACCCGGCAATGCAAAACGAGAAGGTAAGTCCCGCACCGCCCCAGTGCGGATCAATGCCCAGCAGTCGGGGAAGCGGCAGCGCGAACAGGTACCCGAGCCCGCTGGTGAGGGCCACGCGAATACCGGCGAACAAGAGCGGCGTCTTGGTATCGTGCAACGCGTAATACGTCGTGGAATAGAGTCGCGCCAGCGTACCGGGCACCATGCCCACCGCCGAGCCGGCCAGGATGCCCCACATGTACATGGTGTCCTGGTGCGTCACACGGCCGTTCTGGAAAAGCGCGGCGGCCATGACATCCCCCAACACGAGCATCGCCATCGCCGACGGCACCACGAAATACGCGATCTGCCGCAAGCCGCCGTTCAGAAACTCGCGAATCTGGCGCGCCCGCTCCACCTCGTCGCCAATGACGCTCGACATCACCGGCAGCAGCGCCGCAGACACGGCGATGGCGAACATACTCACCGGTACGTACGAGATGGTGGTGGCGTAGAACAGCAACGACACCATGCCGATCGGCAGAAACGAAGAAATGAGCTGATCGATGAACGCGCTCAACTGCACCACGCCGCGACTCACGCCCACCGGGCCGAAGTTCCTGAGCACAGTGCGGACGTGTTGGTGCTTGACGTCGAGTGACAGGCGCAGATGCGGCACGAGCTTGAGCACGAACGGCAACTGCACGAGAAACTGCGCGCCAGCACCCACTACCGACGCCCACGCCGCCGTACGCCCCAGCGTTGGCAAATCCTGACCGCGGCCGAACACGAGCAGCGCGACGATAATCGCGAGGTTCCACACCACCGGCGCTGCGTACGACAGCAGGAACTTGCGGTGACTGTTCAGAACACCCAGGCACCACGCCGATAGCACGAAGAGGCCGGCTCCGGGGAACAGAATCCGGACATATGTGATGACGAGGGTCTTTCGCTCACCCTGGAACCCTGCCGCGATCACCGGCAGGATCTGCGGCGTGAACAGCACGCCCAGGAGCACGAGCACCGATACTACGAGCGCCAGAATGGCGAATACGGCGCCCGCCACACGCCCTGCTTCCTCTTGCGCCGCCAGGTCACCCTTCTCGCCGCGCGCCAGGAGGTTGGCGTATACCGGAATGAACGACGCGGACAGCGCGCCTTCGCCGAACAGGTTCTGTAAGAGATTTGGAATACGGAACGCGGCGTTGAACGCGTCCGCAGCCACGCTCGCGCCCAGGAAGTGCGCGATCACCACTTGCCGCACGATGCCGAACATCTTCGTGGCGAAAATGCCGATCGACACGAAAACCGCGCCGGCCCCGCCACGACGCGGGGGTTTCGATGCTCCAGGCTTTCCGTCGTCGAGCGGCGGAGGGGTCACACGCCTGCCGGCGCGGACGACGTTGTCGCCGACGCCGCAGATGACGGCGCCCGGCCAAGGCTGGCCGTGCCCGCCACAAGACCACGCGCATGCACCCGCGCCGCCGACAGCAAGTCGCCGAGCAACTCCGGGCCATACCGCGCGAGGAATGCGATGTAGGCGAGCTTCCGCTCCTGCGGCGCGCCGTGCGGATAGAGTGCGCCGCGGACGGTCGCGATTTGACGCATCACGTCCCCTTCCCGCCGCTTGACGCCGGCAAGAAAGCGGCGCTCGGCCCGCTGCACCCGATGTTCGATCGATCGCTGCAGCCCGTCCAGCACGGCGTCGGGCACGAGCCCGTCGTTCGCGGCGCGGAGCGCGTCAACGCTGCTCGCCGTTGCGCCCCGTAGGGCGTGAAGGGCGGCGTCGGCGTCTGGTGACAGCCGCTGGCGGGCGACGAGCCCTTCCACCGCCGTTGGGTCCGCGAGCGCTTCGGGCGACACGCCCAGTTGGTCGAGCAGCCGCGCGATGCGCGGCTCCAACACGGAGACGGACCAGCGCGGGACGACCATCGGCACCGGCGACTCGAGCGCCTCGGCGACCGCCGTGACCTGCGCGAAATACGCAAACTCACCCGGTCCGCCGACGTACGCCGCCGTGGGAAGAATTGCCCGTTCGAGCACCGGACGCAGGAGCACGGTGGACGACAGGAATTGATGGTCAGTGAGGGCGCCAAGCGCGGCAGCGTCGGCCAATGACAGTCGCCGCTTTACACCGGATGAATTCAAAAATACTAATGACAGTCCTGGAACCTCGTCCACCTGCGGGGCGAATCCACGCGCCACGATGTTGTCGTTCCGGCGGCGCACCGCATCCGCCACCGCCCCGGCGTTCGCCACAGCCCGGTGCAGCAGTGCATCCGCCGCCACGGCCACGGACGGGTGCGACGCATCGAGCACCGCGATCTCGAGCGGCTCGAGCACTTCACGAAGCAATGTGACGTAGGCATCGCCCACCGTGACGCCGGGCTGATAGGCCCGTAGCGCGCCGTTGAGATACGACGCATGCGGCGCCGACCCGGACGCCTCACGTAGCCGCTCGGCCAGCGCGAGGACATCCTCGCCCATGGGTACGCGCGTCATCGGCGTGCCGGCCGGCGCCTGCTGTTCGAGACGAAGCTCGCGCGCGCCGCCGTCGAGCGCCACGGACACCGTGGCGGCTTCCTCGAAGTCCGCGTCGTCGGTTGCCGCCCAGAACACCGGCGCCACCGGCACGCCCAGCGTGTCCTGCAGCGCGTCGGCCAGGGCGCGGGCGCTGATCGCCTTGACAAGTGACATCAGCGGGCCGCCGAACAAGCCGGGCTGTTGGCCGGTGGTGACGACGAGTCCCTTGCCGCCGGCGCTCTGCTCCAGTCGCGCCGCGGCGCGGCCTGTCGGCACAATCGCATCGCGCAGCCCGTCGAACCAATCCCGATTCACACTGTCGCGAACGCGCCGGCCGTAGTCACGCCACGCGACTTCGTTGCTCGGCGTGGCGAGATACCATTCCGGGAGTTGTCCGTCGCGCGCGGCGCGGGACAACGTGGAGCCGCCGAGCGACTCTGTCCGCACGACACAGCTAGTCATGTGGCCTCTGGCTACAGCTCACGGACCACAGCCCCCTGTCTATTTGTGATACGGCTCGCCGCGCGCAATTGTGCCGGCCCGATAAAGTTGCTCGGCGAGCACCAGCCGCGCGAGTTCGTGCGGTAAGGTCCACGGCGCGAGTGCCAGCGACCCCGCCGAGCGTTGCTTCACGATGTCGCCCAGCCCGAACGCACCGCCAATGAGGATAGCAACATCGCGGGCCCGTTCGCGGAAGTCCTGCAACCAGCGCGAGAACTGCTCCGAGCTCATGGCGCGGCCGTTCAACTCGCATGTGATCACCTGCACTCCGGGCGGGATGGCCGCAAGCAGCCGCTCCCCTTCCCGTTGACGCACGAGGTCCGCGGAGCCGGACCGTGCCGGCTCTTCGCGGACCTCGTGGAATTCGAGCGGCCAATAACGCCCCGCGCGTGTTTCATACTCGCGGATCGCTCCGGCCAGGCTGGCGTCGCGCGGTTTCCCGACGACGCCCACGACAAATTGCATTCACGCGTTACGCACGAGCGGCGCGATCACGCATAGATCCCGCGCAACCGGTGCACGGTGGCCACGCGGCTGATCGCCAGCATGTACGCCGCCGTCCGCATGTTCACCTTGTGTTGCTTGGCGAGCTGCAACACCGCGTCGAAGCTGCGGCACATGATGTCCGTGAGCCGCTCGTTGACGACGTCCTCGGTCCAGAAGTAGCCGCCGCGATCCTGCACCCATTCGAAGTACGACACGGTGACGCCGCCGGCGTTGGCGAGAATGTCGGGGACCACGAAAATGCCCTTCTCCTCGAGGATCGAATCGGCGCCGGCCGTGGTCGGGCCGTTGGCCCCTTCACAAATCATCTTGGCGCGAATCTTTCCGGCATTCTTGCTCGTGATCACGTTCTCCAGCGCGGCCGGCAGCAGCACGTCCACGTCGAGCATGAGCAGATCCTCATTCGAGATCTGATCACCGCCCGTGAATCCCTCCAGCGAGCGCACCTTGCGGGTGTGAGCAATCGCCGCGTCGATGTCGATGCCGTTGGCGTTATAGTAGCCGCCCGTGCGATCGCCGAGTGCCACGATCTTGCAGCCTTCTTTGGCCAGCAGGTCTGCCGCCACCGAGCCCACGTTGCCGAAGCCCTGCACGGCGATGGTCGTTCCCTTCACGGGCATGCCCAGGTGCTTGAGCGCTTCCTTCGTGACGATCATGCAGCCGCGGCCGGTCGCTTCGCGCCGTCCGAGCGATCCGCCCATCTCGATCGGCTTGCCCGTCACCACCGCGGTGACGGTGTGTCCGACCCGCATGGAATAGGTGTCCATCACCCAAGCCATGACGCGCTCATTCGTGTTCACGTCGGGCGCCGGCACGTCGGAGTCCGGCCCCAGCGTGGCCATGATACCGGCGGTGTACCGCCGTGTCAGACGCTCGAGCTCACCGGCGCTCATCTTCAGCGGATCGCACACCACGCCGCCCTTGGAGCCGCCGAACGGCAGATTCACCACGGCGCACTTCCAGGTCATCCACGCGGCGAGCGCCTTCACCTCTTCCAGCGTGACTTGCAGGTCGAAGCGGATGCCACCCTTGGCCGGCCCGCGCGACGTGTTGTACAACACGCGATGGCCAATGAACACCTCGACCTCGCCATTGTCCATCATCACCGGGATGGACAACGTGATCTGCTTCTCCGGATGTCGCAGGACTTTGTACAGTCCCGGTTCAAGATCGAGCAATTCCGCCGCGCGATCGAACCGCGACATCATTGCTTCGAACGGATTCTCCTCGTCGAGAAATCGGTCCTTGTCGGGCCGAACGATTCTATCGGTGGGTAATCGGAGGTCGGTTGCCATTGGAAATGGAACGGGCCGAAGTCAATCGGCAGTTGGACACGTTCGGGAACGTGCGCGTACGAGATTGTCGAGCACTCGCTCGAGTCCACCGACGCCGCGCTCCACCATCACCTGCTGAGAAACATACCACAACCGTGGCGCAAGGCGAGGCCAACGCGGAGCGAGCTTGACCGCATCCTTGAGCGTGCACACAACGAGCGCGTCGTGCGGGATTTCGGATACGATATGCTGCACGTCGGCGTCGGTGAACGCATGGTGATCGGAGAACACTCGCGCGCGCACGGACGCACCGTACCGCTCCAACTGCCGAGCGAACGCGGCCGGATCAGCAATGGATAGAATCGCATCGACTGTCGTACCCGCAAGCGACTCCAGTGCGCGCGTCTCCGTGACATCGTCGGCGCGAACGAGTGCCATCGGATCCAATTTGACGGACACGCGCGGCACCGCTGGCGCAACGCGCGACAGGCGCTCGTGCATCGCCTCCACGGTCTGGTCGGTGGCGGCCTTGCGTGTGACGATGACGAGCGTGGCGCGACGCACCGCCTTGAGCGGCTCACGCCACGGGCCGGCCGGTAGCATCCGAACATCCGATGTCCAGCGATCCGCGCTCACGAGCACGAGGTCCGCCATTCGCTGCACGCGCCGGTGCTGGAACGCGTCATCGAGCACGGCGACATCCGCTCCGTTGGCGGCGGCTCGCCGCACCGCACTCACGCGGTCCGCGCCAATGACCACTGGGATGCCCGGGTTCAACTGCTCGTGCACCAGCGGCTCATCGGCGCCGTACCCGCGAAGGATCACCGCTGGGTGCGCGCCGCGGTCGGCCAGACCTTTCGCCATCCATGCGGCGATCGGCGTCTTGCCCGTGCCGCCCACGGTCAGGTTGCCAATGCTCACGGCCGGAATGGGCGTGACGATCGCCGGCAGCCAACCCGCGTCGTAAAGGAGATCACGGGCGCCAACGACACCGCCAAAGATCCGTTCCAGCGGCAACAGTAGCGCGCGCGCTGCCACGGCGATGGCATCGCTGCCGTACCAGACGCGTTCCACCAGGCCACGGTCAGCCACCGGCGCGCTGCTCGGCATCAGCGAGGCCCGCCGCAACGCGTCCGGACTCCGCCACTGCGTCGCGGACGTCCGGCTTTTCGATGTAGATGAGATCACCGTACGACACGTGAATGCGGGCGAACGGTTTGGGAATCGTGAACGAATCCCAGCTCTTGAGCCGCCACACCGACGACGCACGCATCGAGATGGGCAGAATCGGTGCCCCAGATCGCTGGGCGACGACCAGCGTGCCCGAGGCGACGGACTTGGCCGGACCGCGGGGCCCGTCGGGCGTGATCGCCAGATCGGCGCCCTCGCCAATGACGCGCACCAGGCCGAGCAGGGCGCGCGCCGCACCGCGCGACGTGGACCCACGCACGGTTCGGTACCCCAGACTCACGGCAACCCGCGCAATAATCTCACCATCGGCGTGCTCGCTGATCAACACGGCAATCCCCTGCTTGCGGTGATGATACAGCAACGGCAACAGCGTGCCATGCCAGAGGGCGAAGATGACCGGCTTCCGCTCGGCTCGCAGCGCGCGAAACTGTTCGTCATGTGACACACGCATGCGCCACGTCCACCCAATCGCGCGAACGATCCACACGCCCACGCCGGCGATCAGCGCTTCGCGGCGTTTCGATCCTCGCTCATCGGCCATGCGCCCCCGTGTCTCGTTGCGCCAGCGCCAAGGCCATGCCGGCCACGCGGCCCGCCGCTCCCGGCTGCCCCAGCGACGCACGCACAGCGTCGAGCTCCCGGAGCATCGTACGGCGCGCATCGCTCCGCGGATTCAGCAGCGGCTCGAGCGCGTCGGCGATCGGCGCGGCCTGGAGTGCGTCTTGTACGAACTCCGGCGCCACGCGCCGGCCGGCGACGACGTTTACCAAACCGATATTAGGAATCTTGACCAACAGCTTTCCTATTGCGTAGCTGAACGGGCTCGTTCGGTAGGCGACGACGAACGGGCAGCCCGCCACGGTGGCCTCGAGCGTCGTCGTTCCACTCTTGCAGAGCGCGGCGTCGGCGGCGCGGAGCACCGGGAAGGACGCCGACCGAACGGTGGGATACGGACAGCGCGCGGCGTCGATCGTCACGTGCGGCGCAAGGCACACGAGAACTTGAAGGCCCGGGTCGCGGCGCTGCAACTCGCGCGCAGCGGCGACGAACGTATCGAGATGCCGCTCGATCTCCTGACCGCGGCTGCCGGGAAAGAGCGCCAGCACCCGCGCATCCTGCGCCAGGCCAAGCGACGCCCGGGCCGCGGCACGATCCGGCATCGCTGCGACGCGATCCATGAGCGGGTGGCCAACGAACGTGGCGTCCACGCCGTGACGCCGCAGCAACGCCTCTTCGAACGGCAGAATCACGGCGGCCTTGGTCACGGTCTTCGCGAGCGTGTCCATACGGCCGGGCCGCCACGCCCACACCTGCGGCGTGATGTAATACAGTACGGGCACGCCGGCGGCACGCGCCGCGCCGGCGAGCAACATGTTGAAATCCGGATAATCGATCAGCACCACGGCGGCCACCTGGCCGCTGCGGATGCGGCGTTTGAGCCGGTTGAGCAAACCGATCAGCTTCGGAAGGTGTTCCACGACCTCGACGAACCCCATCACGGCGAGCTTTTCAGAATGCTCAATGAGCTCCACGCCGGCAGCACGCATCTGATCGCCGCCCACGCCGGTGAGCGTGAAGGGCGCGCGTCGCGCCACGAGCTCGCGCGCCACGGCGGCGGCGTGCAGGTCGCCGGAGACTTCTCCGGCGACGAACAGAATCTCACGCACCGCTGGTCGCCGGCATGTGCGCCGCGCCGCGCAGGCTTGGCATCGTGCGCTCGATATCGCGCACGATCGTCAATGCCACGGCCAACGCTTCGCGTCCGTCTTCGCCGGTCACGGCGATGGGACCATCGCCCATCACGGCCTGCACGAACGCCTCCAGCTCGAGCCGCAGCGGCTCGCCTTCCGGCGCCTCGATGGGCACGTGCTCCACGAATGACTCGAGCGCCTGCGCCCCCTGGGCGTCCCGCACCAGGGCGGCGAAGTCTACGTCGCGCCGAATGCGGTAGAACTCGCCCGTGCCCGCGGCGAGATCGAGCGACAGGTAGCCACTCTGCTGAAAGATGCGAACCTTGCGCATGCGGTCGCGCGACACGCGACTGGCGGTGATGTTCGCCACCGCGCCGGCTTCGAACGTGAGCCGCGCGTTGGCGATATCGACGAACGGCGTCAGTACCGGCACGCCCACGGCGGACACGGAACTCACGGCGCCGCCCACGAACGTCCGCACCAAGTCGATGTCGTGGATCATCAGGTCGAGCACCACCGCCACGTCCGAGCCGCGCGGGTTGAATGGCGCCAGGCGATTGCTCTCGATGAAGCGGGCCGAGTCCACATAGGGTAGCGCGGCGCGAACGGCGCGATTGAACCGTTCGACGTGCCCCGTTTGCAGCACGGCGCCGGTGCGGCGGGCGATCGCCAGCAGCGCATCGGCCTGTTCGATGGTGGTGGCGATGGGCTTCTCAATCAGCACATGCAACCCGCGCTCGAGCGCCGGCGCGGCCACGGCATAGTGCGCCGGCGTCGGGACGACCACACTTACCGCTTCAACCGCGTCGAGCAACGCTTCGAGCGAGTCGAATGCCTTCACACCCAACTCAGTGCTGACTTTGTCCGCTCGCTCGCTGTTAGCCTCGAAGAAGCCCACGAGCTGGGCGCCGGGCACATCGCGCAAAATGCGTGTGTGATGAAAACCAAGGGCGCCGGCGCCCACGACACCGATACGTACAGACATCAGATCACCGACCCACGATCGCTACGATCGAAGAATGCGAGAAATTCCTGAATTTCCGGGAACGGCTGCAGTTCCGCCGCGGCGCGCTCCCGCGCCTGCGACAGATTCAGCTCGGACTTGAAGAACAACCGGTAGGCGCGCTTGAGCTCGCGCCGCACGTCTTCGGGAAATCCGTTGCGCTCGAGCCCCACGCTGTTGAGGCCATAGAGCTTAATGGGATTGCCCACGGCTTTCACATAGGGCGGCACGTCCTTCGCCACGCGCGAGCACCCACCGATGAAGCTGTAGCGGCCGATGGTCGCGAACTGGTGAAACCCCACGAGGCCGGAGATGATCGCCTTCTCATCGATCGTGACGTGCCCCGCGAGCTGCGTGCCGTTGGAGATGATCACGCCATCGCCAACGTGACAATCGTGCGCCAGATGCACGTACGACATGAGGAAGCAATTCTTTCCCACGGAGGTCTTGAACGACTGCGACGTGCCGCGATTGATCGTTGTGAATTCGCGAATCGTCGTGCCGTCGCCAATCTCCACCGTCGTCTTCTCGCCCTTGAACTTGAGATCCTGTGGATCGCCGCCCAGGATACTGCCGGAGCCGATCTTCACGTTCGTCCCGAGATGGACGAAGCGCTCGAGCGTGGCGCGCGACGCAATCGTGCAGCCGTCGCCAATCACGCATCCCTCGCCAATGATCGCGAACGCGCCGACGTTGACGCCGTCGCCGATCTGCGCATCCTGATGCACGACCGCGCTGGCATGAATGTTCGCGCTCATTTATCGCGCACCACCGCGCCCATCTCCGCCTCGGCTACCACCTGGCCGTCCACCTTGGCCACGCCGGACATCTTGCACATCATGCCGCGCACCTGGAGCAGTTCGAGCTCGAAACGGATCTGATCGCCCGGCTTCACTGGCCGGCGCCACTTCACGTTGTTGAGCGACGTGAAGTACACGACCTTGTTTTCCGGATCAGGGATCGATCCCATGAGCAGCATGCCACCCACCTGAGCCATCGCCTCGATGATCAGCACACCAGGCATGATCGGATGTCCGGGAAAATGGCCCTGAAAGAACGGCTCGTTGATCGTGACGTTCTTCATGCCGACAATCCGCTTGCCGTCCTCGATCTCGAGGATGCGATCCACGAGCAGGAATGGATACCGGTGCGGCAAGACCTTCATGATGTCTTCGATTTCCAGCACGTTCGTCTCCTTCGCTATCGCCTCTTGCATCGCCCGCACCAGTCGCACGGTGCCGCGGTGGCTCGGTTTGATCGCCGTGATGCGCGCGCGCACGCGCGCTCCGGCGAGCGCCAGATCACCTACACAGTCCATCGCCTTGTGTCGCACGAACTCGTCCTGCCACCGCAACACCGTTCCGATCACGCCATCGTCATCAAGCACTATCGCGTTCTCGATCGACGCTCCCTGAATCAAGCCCTTTCCGCGAAGCGCTTCCACTTCGTGTACGAAGCCGAACGTGCGCGCCGCTGCAAGCTCGCGCACGAAACTCTCGCGCGTAATCCGGTAGCAGCACTGCTGGCGGCCGATGACGGCGTGCGGAAACTCGATGGAGACGTTGAGCTCGAGATCGTTCGCCGGCAGCACTTCGTACCGTGATTCGCCATCCACGAGCGTCAGCGGCCGGCGCAGCGCCAGGTATTTCACCTCGCCTGCCTGCTCGACGAAGCCCGCCGACACGAGCGCATCGACAAACGGCGCCGCGCTCCCGTCCATGATCGGCGGCTCTGCCGCATTCAGGTCGATCTCCAGGTCGTCAATTCCACAGCCGGCCACTGCCGCGAGTACGTGCTCCACGGTATGCACCGACACTGGATCTTCCCCGAGCTGCGTCCGGCGTTCCGTGAGCACGGCGTGTTCGGCGCGCGCCGGAATCGTGGGCGAGCCAGGAAGATCTATGCGACGGAACGCGAGTCCGGCGCCACTGGGGGCCGGACGAAACGACAGCTGGCACGCTGCGCCCAAGTGCAACCCGATTCCCTCGAGCGACACCGGCCGTGCGATCGTGCGACGAGTCATTCTGTATCTGTCTTGCTGTCCAGCAGGCGTTCGATACGCCGCAACAAGCCGGGAAGCTTGAACAGCGCTGCCTGGGCGCGGAGCGCCACCTTATGCGGTCGTGCCGGATAGCCCGACCACGTTTCACCGGGCGGAATATCGCCAAACGCGGCGCCCTGCGCAGCAAGGCGGGCACCTTTTCCGATCGTGACGTGTCCGGCGATCCCCGCCTGGCCCAGCAGCATCACGCCGTCCTCGATGCGCGCCGAGCCGGCAATGCCTGCCTGGGACATGATCAGACACATCCGGCCGATCCGGACGTTGTGCGCAATCTGGACCAGATTGTCAATCTTGGTGCCGGCGCCAACCACCGTGTCGTCGATGCTTCCGCGATCGATCGTCGTGTTGGCGCCGATCTCGACGTCGTCTTCGAGGATGCAGCGGCCGACATGAGGAATCTTTAAATGCCTGCCGTCGCGCTGGACGTAGCCAAACCCGTCCGACCCAATGCGGGCACCCGCGTGCACCGTGACGCGGTCGCCGAGCACGGTGCCGCTGTACAACGTCACCGACGGATAGAGCTGGGACTTCGCGCCAATCTCCACGCCGGCGCCGACCGAGCAGTGCGCACCAATCACCACACCGTCGCCGATGCGCGCGCCGGCGCCGATCACCGCATACGGCCCAACGGACGCGCCCTCGCCAATCGTGGCGCCCCGCCCGAGCACGGCGGTGGGATGCGTGCCGGCTGGTGCCGCAGCCACGCGATGGAAGCGGGGCAACAGCGTCAGCAGCGCGTCCTGCGGCTTGGCGACGATGATCCGCGTGGCCACCGTGCCGGCCGTCTCCGCCAACTCGGGGGAGATCAGCACGACGCCCGCCCGCGAGGCGCCAAACAGCGTGGCGTATTTCGCGAGCCCGAGAAAGCTGATGTCGGTGGCGGTGGCCCGGTCGAGTGCCGCCACGCCGGTCACGCGCACGCTCTCGTCGCCCACGAGTGCGCCCCCCACTGCGTCCGCAATAGCCGCGGCGGTGAGAACGAGCTCGTTCTC
>JBEPWA010000074.1:0-18199 GCA_041690755.1 Gemmatimonadaceae bacterium
TTCGAACCCGTGTTTGGGCCTTGAGAGGGCCCCGTCCTAGTCCCCTAGACGATACCGCCGTGGCGATCCGCCTTCGGCGGAGCGCCATGGCGGTATCATTTCATTTGAAGTCGTGATCGCTGCGATCACTCCTCCCTCCTCGCGCAGATACCGGCGACACGATTCACCCGGTATCCGCACACAAGCAACGCATCTTCGTCTTTCAATTTTCAAACAATGCAGGCCGGGAGGGAATCGAACCCCCAACCGCTGGTTTTGGAGACCAGTGCTCTACCAATTGAGCTACCGACCTAACGCACAAGTGGCGAACAACCAAGCGCCTAGCAGGGTGACTGACGGGAATTGAACCCGCAACCCCCGGTGCCACAGACCGGTGCTCTAACCAATTGAGCTACAGCCACCATAGTCGGCACCGCTTCCGGCACCGCTCCACACCTTACGGGGTAGAGACCTGCATTTTAACCGACCGATACCTTGGTATCAACCCAAGGCGGCGCGGATCATTTCGCGCGTTCCTGGTACTCGCCGGTGCTCGGGTTCACCTTCACCTTGTCGCCCGTGCCCACAAACTCCGGCACGTTGATCGTCACGCCGTTCTCCAGCTTCGCCGGCTTGGTGGACGACGTCTTCGTTGCCGTCTTCATCACCGGCGCCGTGTCGATCACTTCAAGCACCAGCGAGTTCGGCAGTTTGATCGCCACCGGATTGCCGTCGTAATACTCGGCCTGGATCTTCATGCCCGGCTGCATCCACTCGGCGTTGTCGCCCAACATTTCTTCGTCCATCTCGAGCTGATCGTACGTCTCGGTATTCATGAAGTGGTATGTCTCACCACCCTTGTACATGAACTCGAGATCGTGCGTTTCCATAAACGCCGGATCGATCGAGTCGGCGGCGCGAAAGCGGTGCTCGAAGTTGGATCCGCTACGCAAATTCTTGAGCTTCGCCTGCACCATCGCGCGCAGATTGCCTGGCGTGTGGTGACGGAACTCGACAATGCGGCACGGATCGCCCTCGAACACAATCACCATTCCGCGGCGAATCTGGGTTGCCGGAATAGCCATATGGATCAGCTCGATGCTGGAGAAGAGATTATCGCGGTAAACACAAACAGCCTTTGAACTTAGACTAATTCCGCGCTTTGGTCAAGCGGACGGTGCATCAGCGTCGCTCCTTCGCCACGTCCTCCAGCACCGGAAGCAGCCCCCGCCACACGTTCGCCGCCACGATTCGCTCGCCCACGTAGTTGGGGTGCACGCCGTCGCCCTGGTTCAGATCGCGATGCCCCGCCACGTCGGCGAGCAAGAATGGCAGCAGCGTCACGCCCTTTTCCTTGGCCACCACGCCGTACAACGCGTGAAAGTCCGACGCGTACTTCACGCCGAGGTTCGGCAGCGCTTCCATCTGGACCAGCACCACCCGCGCATTCGGACGCATGGCCTTGATCCGGTCCAGCGCGGTCTCGATGTTCGCCTTGAGCGCAGACGTCGGCACGCCGCGCAGCCCGTCGTTGGCCCCGGTCTCCAGCACCAGCACATCGAAGTTGGCGCGTGACAACCAATCCAGCCGATCGAGCAACCCGGACGACGTCTCCCCGCTCACACCGGCATTCACCACCTCGAAGCGCATTCCGGCGGAATCGATTTTCCGCTGAATCATCATTGGGTAGGCGCTGTCCGGATCGAGACCAAGCCCCGCCGTAAGGCTGGTGCCAGCAAAGAGCACGACCGGCACTGCATTGCGCGCCCGCACGGGCGGAGCGGCGGCGGCCCCAGGATTAGATTGCAACGAATCAGTCGAGCCCTTCGCTGCCAGCGTATCTCGGGAGACCGGAGCACCATCCGATCGCGCGCACGCGGCTACACCGCCGACTGCGCCCGCGAGGATTCCGGCCACCATCACTCGGCGTAGCCCGCCGACCGCACACCGCCAATCGATTCTCATGCTCGTTGCCCGAGAGTTATCCAAGGAATATCGCAGCGGTGAGAATACGCTCGCGGTGCTGCGCGACGTTTCATTTTCCATTCCGCAGGGCTCGTTCGTCGCCATCGTTGGTCCATCGGGCAGCGGCAAAACCACGTTGCTCGGCCTCATCGCAGGTCTGGACACCCCCACGAGGGGAAAGGTCCTCCTGGACGACGCAGACTTCAGCTCGATGGACGAGGACCAGCGCGCGCGCCTGCGCGGAGAAAAAGTGGGGTTCGTCTTCCAGAGTTTTCAGCTGATCTCCACGCTCACGGCGATCGAGAATGTCCAGGTGCCGCTCGAACTGCGCGGCGAAAGCGGCGCCGCCGCTCGCGCGCGCGAGCTGTTGACGCGAGTGGGCTTGGGCGACCGGCTGGATCACTTCCCCACCCAGCTCTCGGGCGGCGAACAGCAGCGCGTGGCGATTGCCCGCGCGTTTGCCAACCGGCCCCGCATCCTCTTTGCCGACGAGCCCACAGGAAATCTCGATAGCGAAACGGGCTCCCGAATCGTGCAACTGCTCGAGGAGCTGAATCGCGAGTCGAAGACGACAATCATTCTCGTGACGCACGACCCGGCGCTGGCCTCGCGGGCGCAACGCATCATCCGATTGAGCGACGGGCGCGTAGTGTCGGACACCGAGACCGAGCAGGCCGCCTGATGGCCGGCACGCGCCAGCTGTTCGGGCTCGCGTGGCGCGAGAGCCGCACGGCACGGCGGCGACTGTTGCTCTACATGTCGTCGATCTCGCTGGGTGTGGCGGCACTCGTGGCAATCGACTCGTTCTCGGAGAACGTCATTCGGTCCGTGCACGACCAGTCGCGCGCGCTCTTGGGCGGCGACGTGGCCGCCACGCGCAATGCACCGTCCACAAAATCGGTGGACTCGCTGGTGGACTCGCTCTCGGCCCGCGGCATTCCCAGCGTGACGTCCACGAACTTCATGTCGATGGCGCTCGTGCCGCGTACGGGCGGCACGCGGCTGGTGCAGGTGAAGGCCGTGGCGCCAGGGTATCCATTTTTCGGCGACATCACCACGGAGCCGGCTCGCGCGTGGAGCGAGTTGCAGTCGGAGCACAACATCATTGTCGATCCGTCGCTGCTCGTCACGCTGAACGCGCAGATCGGCGACACAATCGTGTTGGGCGGCGCCAAGTTCGCCGTGCGCGGAACACTCTTGAGTGTGCCGGGCGACGTGGGCATTAGCGCGGCGATTGGGCCGCGGGTCTATATCCCCGAAAAATACGTTCCGGAAACGGGCCTCGTGGTGTTCGGCAGCCGCGCCGAATTCGAGCGTCTATTCAAATTGCCGGCAAACGTTGGCGCGGACTTTTTCGTGGCGCGCTTTCAACGGCGGCTGTTGCAGGGCACGGGCGGTAATGTCCGCGGCGCGGGGTACAACGAGTCTCGGCTCGCGAACGCCATCGACCAATTGCACGACTATCTCGCCGTAGTGGGACTTGTCGCGCTGTTGCTGGGCGGCATTGGTGTAGCGAGCGGTGTGCACGCGTTCGCCATGCGCAAAATCGATCCGGTGGCCATTCTTCGCTGCCTCGGCGCGTCGAGCTGGCAGGTGCTGGCGATCTACACCGTGCAAGCGGCGATCATGGGGTTGATTGGCGCGGCAGCGGGCGTGGTGCTCGGCATTGGCATTCAGTTTCTCATGCCGTTGGCGCTGCACGACTTTCTGCCGGTGGACGTCGAGGTGCAACTCGCGCCGCAAGCAATCCTCCTCGGCTTGGCGGTGGGCGTGTGGGTGGCCCTGCTCTTCTCCATGCGGCCGCTCGTCGCATTGCGCCGCGTGTCGCCGCTGCAGGCATTGCGCCGCGATCCGGACGCCCAGGCGCTGCGCGCCGCGCGGTACGATCCGCTCCGCATTACGCTCGATTTCGCTATCGCCGCGAGCGTGCTCTATCTCGGCTTGAGCCGCGCGAACACGGTGCAGCGTGGAATTGGATTCACCGTGGCCATCGCCGCGGCAATTGGCATTCTGTGGCTCAGCGCCGCCGCGTTGTCGTGGGCGGCAAGGCGCATCATTCGGCCGTCGTGGCCGTTTCCACTGCGGCAAGGCATTGCCAGTCTGTACCGCCCGGGCAACCAAACGCGCGCCGTTGTGCTTGCTCTGGGCTTTGGTGTGTTTCTCATGGGCACGCTGTATCAGGTGCAGCACAACATCCTGCGCTCGCTGGACCTCAGGCTTGGCCAGGCACGCGCGAACGTAGTGTTCTTCGACGTCCAGCAATCCCAGCGACCCGGCATCGACTCGATCATCCGGGCCGGACGTCACGAGCTGGTGGACGAAACGCCGATCGTGCCCATGCGTCTCGCGTCGATCAACGGCACGCCCGTCACCGACATTCTCGCGCAGATCGATCGCGACCGGATGTCTCGTGCGGCGGGCCGAGCCGGTCCTGACGAGGCGCGCGGTGGCAGAGGCAGTCGTGGCGGGCCGGGTGGAGGCGGGCGGCGCAATCGCGGCATTTTGCGCCGCGAGTTCCGCTCGACGTACCGCGATACGCTCACCGAGTCCGAGCACATTGTGGCCGGCCACTGGTTCACCCCGGGCCGTCATGGCGCGCTTGGCGAAGTCTCGCTCGACACGTCGGCGGCGGCCGAGATGGGCGTGAAGCTCAATGACACGCTCACCTGGAATGTTCAGGGAGTGCTCATACCAACTGTGGTAACGAGCCTGCGCGAAGTGAAGTGGCAGAGCTTTTCACCGAATTTCTTTGCGGTGTTCGACCCGACATCGCTCGCCAAGGCGCCGCAGCAGTTCGCCATTCTCGTGCATGCGGCAACGCCGGCCGATATCGCGCATCTCCAGCGCGACGTGGTCGCGAACTATCCAAGCGTATCGAGTCTCGATCTCACACTCGTGCAAAAAACCGTGTCCGACGTGCTGGGCAAGGTGACGATGGCTGTGCGATTCCTGGCGCTCATCAGCCTGGCGCTGGGTGTGCCCGTGTTGTTCAGCGCCGTGGCAGCTACGCGGCGGGAGCGGTTACGCGAGGGCGTACTGCTTAAGACGCTTGGCGCAACGCGTCATCAGATCATGCGCATCATGCTCGCCGAATACGTGTTGCTCGGCACACTGGGCGCACTCACGGGTGTGGTGCTGTCCACACTCTCCGGTTGGGCGCTGATGCACTGGGTGTTTCGTGTCGAGTTCTCGCCGGCGGTGGTGCCGGTTGGCATCGTGGCCCTGGCCATGATTTCGCTCGCTGTGGCAATTGGCCTGCTCACCGGTCGAGACGTGTTCGCCGAAACGCCAATGGTAGCGCTGCGCGAGAATTGAACTCACTCAATGAGTGCAGGCGCTGAACGGCGGTGCATCCGTCACGGGGTTCGCGCCGGAGCGACCATCGTAGGAATCGACGTGGCATAGCTGTCGGTTCCGTCGCCACGCTGACCGGATACGCCGAGGCCCCAACAGTAGAGATTGTGCTGCGTCGTCACCCCGCAGGTGTGGCTTCCAAAGCCTGCGCTGATCTCGGTAAATCGCTGCCGTCCGAACACGGCGCGCGGTGTAGTGCTGCAGCTCAAGCCCTGGCCCGCACACATCTCGCTGAGCGATGACGGCGGAACGCCGAGTTGCCCAAAGGTGTCGTCGCCCCAGCAGTAGCCGGCGCCGTTGGTCGCGACCCCGCAGCTATGCACAATGCCTGAGGTGATCTGGACGAAGCCGACGTCCGCGGCAACGGCCTTCGGAATAATGCTTCCAGCATCGCCGCCCACGCCCATCTCGCCACGCGAGTTCGCTTCCCAGCAGTAGGCGATGCCGGAGACAGCGGTGCCACAGGTGGTGAGCGAGCCCACGCTGAGCCACGACATGTTCGGCGCGCTCGGCACGGCCTGTGGTACGAGCTGCTGCCGCGTGAACTCGAGGCCATTTTCCCGATCTACCCACACCGCGCCCCAGCAGTACACCATACCGGTAATCGTTCGCGCGCACGTGCGCTCCTGCCCTGCGCTTACGGATGCCACGGGCGCCGGCATGGCCACGCGGAGCATGCCCAGGCTATTGGCGATCGCGCCGTTGCCGAGTTCTCCGCGCGCATTGCCACCCCAACAGAACAGCGCACCGTCCGTCCGAACGGCGCACGTGTGCGTGTAGCCGGCGCTGATCTGTGTCCAGCCCAGCGACCCGGTCACCGGCACGAGCGTGGCCCCGCTGGGGCTGAACGCGCTCACCTGCCCGTGCTCGTTGGCGCCCCAGCAATATGCCTGGCGGTTCGACGTGATGCCGCAGGTATGGTGCTGGCCTGCGCTGATCGACGAAAACCTGAGCGTGGTAGGCACCGCGGTGGGCCGCAGCGTACAGGGCCGCAGCGGTTTGGTTTGACCGCATACTGTATCGACCACGGCGATCCCGAGTTGCCCATAGCTATTGTCGCCCCAGCAATACGCCGAGCCGTTGGTGTTGAGACCGCACGTATGGTCGCTGCCTACGGTTACCGTTTGCCAGTCGGCCTCGCCAACGTCGGCCAAGACCCCATAGCGCCGCGCCGGCGCGGTAGTTTCCGTGCAGGCAACGAGACCGGCGATGGCGAGAGCGCTGAACGCCGCCAGGCAGTAGCGACGAATCGAACGAGGATTGTGAGTCATGGCCGAGGAAAAGAACACCTGGCTTCGCGGCGCGATTGCATTTGGCGTGATCGCGGCCACGGTTCAGATGGGAATCGTTCTCTGGATGATGTACTGCTGAGCGACGTATTGCGATCCCTCAGGCCGTAGGGGTCGAATGGCCTGAACGCGCCCTTCTCAACCCCTATTGAGTAGCATCGGCCGCGATTTTCAGAACCCAAGATTGATTGGCTCCAAACGCTGGGCCTGCATAAAAATCTTTTTGTTTAGCGCTCCGCTGGAAAGTCCGATACTCCGGAACATGGAGATTCTCGTCGCGCGCCAACCGGTCTTTGACCGAGGCGAACACCTGTACGGCTACGACCTTGTCCTTCGCCGCGCGGGCGTGGGTGCGTCCTCGGATAGCCCGCTGCCCGAGCAGCTGGTTGCCGACACCTTCCTTGGCATCGGCATTGACCAAGTGGCGGCGGGCCGCCGGGCATTCGTCACGGTTGACCGCGACATGCTCATGGGCGGTGCGGTGCGTCTCCTCCCTGCCGACCGCGTCGTGCTGCAGCTTGAAAGCAGCATGGGCATTGACGACGACCTGATTCAGGCGTGCGACCAGCTCGTGTGGAGCGGCTATCGGCTCTCGATCGCCAGCGATCACCCGGAGCTCCTTCCTGAAGATCTCCTGCGTCTCGCCGAAATCGTGAAAGTGGACGTGTCGGCCACCGACACGGTCATGCTTCCCGATCTCGCCGGCTGGCTGCGCAGTTTCCAAGTGCGCTTGCTCGCAATGCACGTTCGCCACCGCATCGAACGCGACGCGTGCACCCACCTGGGTTTCGAGCTGTTCGAGGGGTATCGCTTTACGGCGCCGGAAACGCTGACGCGCCGCGACCTGCCCATTGAGCACGTGAACACCTTCCGGCTGCTCAAGATGGTGCGCGACCCGAAGACAGCCGACGGCGACATTGAAGACGTGCTGCGCCGCGACGTCGCGCTCTCCTACAAACTGTTGCGCATGGTGAACTCGGCGGCGGCCGGCGGCCGGGACATCTGGTCGATTGGACACGCACTGCGCTTGCTCGGCCGCGACCAGGTGGCGCGGTGGCTCGGACTGCTGCTCGTAACGGATGGCGCACGGGACGGAGTGCGCGCGGAGCTCATGAACCTGGCGCTGGTTCGCGCGCGGATGTGCGAGCTATTGGCCGACGCATCCGGCGTTCCGCGCGCACGCGGTCCGCTCTTTCTCGTTGGCATGCTGTCTGTGCTCGACCAGTTGCTCGAGACGCCGATGCAAACGTTGGCCGATTCCATGGAGCTCGCCTCCGACGTGCGCGGCGCACTGCTCGGCCGTGAGGACTACTACGGTGCGGTACTCGGATTGGTGGAAGCGTACGAGCAGGGTTCGTGGGACCAGGTTGACGCGCTGGCCGCGTCGGTAGGCGTGGGGCCGGTGACGCTGGCACCGCTGTATCTCGAAGCGTTGTCTTGGGCGACAGAACACGCGCGTCCCATGGACGAACCGGCGGCACCGCGCCAAGCCATGGCGGGAGTCCGGCCGATCCGCTGATCCGGAACGACACGGAGTGACCCGCAGTGACCGGCGAACCGTTGCTCGGGTCGGACTGTCGAAGCTCGGGGTGAATCGCCAGCTTACGCGGCGCCTCAATAGCAGTTCTCCGTTCACCGACTCCTCGTGATCATGCCCTTCATTCGCCGAGCGGTGCTCAGCGCGGTATTTGGTACGGCGCTGACCGCGCTCGCTGCGCCGGTCTGCCTGTTTGCTCAGACACGTTCGTACGCCCCACTCATCCTGCGCTTGCCCGCAAGCGCACGCCACCTCTCGATGGGAAATGTCGGGATCGCGAGCCGCGATGACGACGTGCTGTTCTACAATCCGGCGCAACTCGTTACGGCGCGCGGCACCAGCGTTTCGCTGGAGCAGTTCTCGTCCACCGCGCATAGTGGTGCGCTGTCGTCCGTGGCCCGCGTGGGCAATGGCGGCATTGCCGTAGGGGCAACGCTGGCCGAGTTCGAGAGCGCAGATCTCTACTATCCGCTGAACCGAGCAACGATGTTGGGCCGCGGCGTGAACAATGGCACGAGCGCCAACCTCGTACTGGGCATTGGACAGGTGTTCAAGGGAACGAACCTCGGCATTGCCGCGAAGTACGTGGACGAGAACTTTGCCAACATTCGTCACGGGCAAGGCGCGCTCGATCTGGGAGTGTCGCGCTCGTTTTTCGGAACAGCGTTTGGGCTCGCGGTGCAGAACATCGGCGCCACATTCGATCCACGTGATGCGACAGTTCCGATGCCTTGGGGGTCGGCGCCGATTCCCGTGTCGTCCACGCCGTTGCCGCTCCGCACCACGCTCGGCGCGTCGCGGGCCACGCAGGCCGGCCCGTTCGATATCTACGGCACCGCGGCCGCGTCGCTGCTGCGAAACGACTTCTTCGCGCCAGCCGGCGGTGTGGAAATTGGCTACAGTTGGCTCGACGGCTACGACATTCTCCTGCGTGCCGGCGCTCGCAGGCCTGAGCATGGCGAAGGTCCCATGACGGCCGGCGTTGGCTTCGCCATGGATCGCATTTCGATCGATTACGCCGTGGAAGCGCTGAGCGGTTCGCGGTTCGCGCACCGCATTGGCCTGCGTGTCAAATGACATCGTCCACATTTTTGAACCGGCATCTCGGCATGCGTCACCTGCTCATCCCAGGAATTCTCATCCTCGCCGGCTGCACCCAGACGCTGAAGCTGAGCAGGGACGACTCCCACATCGTGCTGTCGCACCAACTGATCACGGCGCCGAATCCTGGCGAACCGGGCGCTTTCGCCGTGAAGACTTTGTACTACGGGAGCGGCACGGACAAGCGTCGTGCCGAATTCCGCGATTCGGTGGCGATCAGGACCAAGACGGTGGACGCCTCGCCGTTCGTGGCGATGACGCCGGCCATTGCCAAGGATCGTGAGCAGGAGTGGGGCTTTGGCGTGAACAAGTCGCCGATCAACGGACGCGTGTGGTATCCAGCGGGCGACGGCCCCTTTCCGCTCGTGTTGATCGTGCACGGCAACCACGACATGCTCGACTACTCGGATCCTGGGTACGCGTACCTGGGCGAGCTACTGGCGTCGCGCGGTTTCATTCTCGTGTCGGTCGATGAGAATTTCATCAACGGCAATCTGCGCGGCGAGAGCGACGGGCGCGCCTGGCTACTGCTCAAGCACCTCGAAGACTGGAAGCGCTGGAACGACAGCGCCGGCAATCCGTTCTATCACAAGGTGGACATGAGTAACATCGCGCTCATGGGCCACTCGCGCGGCGGCGAGGCGGTGGGCATTGCCGCGTCGTTCAACCGGCTGACCCACTATCCGGACGACGCCAACGTCAAGTTCAATTTCAACTTCGGCATCAAGTCGGTGTTCGCCATTGCCCCGGTGGACGGCCAGTACAAGCCGGCCGGCGTCCCCACGCCGATTGAGAACGTGAACTACGTCGTCATTCACGGATCGCACGACGGCGATGTGTCGTCGTTCAGCGGCTTGCGCGCGTACCAGCGCGTGAAGTTCACGGACGGCAAACCGTGGTTCAAATCGGCGTGGTACGTGTACCGGGCCAATCACGGTCAATGGAATTCGGTATGGGGCAACCACGACAACGGACCGCGCAGCGGACGCTCGCTCGACCTGCGCGGGTTGATCTCGCCGGAGGAGCAGCGGCAGTTTAGCAAAGTGGTAATCGGTGCGTTCCTCGAGGCGACGCTGCACGGCAGGCAGGAATATCTTCCGATGTTCCGCGACTATCGCGACGTGGGAGCCTGGCTGCCGAAAACCATGTATATCACGCGGTTCCAGGAGAGCGGCTTCCAGCCGCTGGCCACCTACGAAGAAGACGTTGACGTCACCACCGGCTCGGTGCCCGGCGTGACGATCAGCGGCGACAGTCTGGCCACGTGGAAGGAGGCGCCGTTGTCGCTGCGCGACAACGCCACCGATCTGCTCAACAGCCAGGCGGTGACGCTCGGTTGGAACAACCACATTCGCGGCGCCGACACGACAAAGCTCGGCAAACCCGCCTCGTACACGCTCGCGCTGAGCGACTCGCTGAGCGCCGCACTCGGCACGAGCAGCAATTCGGCGCTCTACCTTTCGCTCGCGCCGACCGACGCCAGGCCCGGACCACGCGCGCCGGCGCGCGACACGACCAAGAAAGCGGACAGCGCGTCTAAGGCGCCAGGCAAGAAGCCGGGCGCGAAACCGGCGGCGGATACCACCCCGGTGGATCTCACCGTAGAAATTACGGATGCCAATGGTGTCCAGTTGCGGACGCCGCTCAGCGCATTTGGCGTTCTACGTCGGCCGCTCGATGTGCACATCCTCCGACGCGCCGACGAGGAGCAGCAGCGGTTTCCGAACCAGTTCGAGCTCGTGCTGCAGACGTACGTGATTCCGCTCAGCGAGTTGGTGCGCGGCTCCCCCGCGTTCGACGCCACGCACCTGCGGTCGATCCGGCTCGTCTTCGACCGGCTCATGGTGGGCACCGTGGTGGTGGACGACATTGGCGTGTCATCGAAAATCGCCCCGTTCGTCAAGCTCGGCGAGCCGTAGCCGCGGCGAGCGTGGCGGCGCGCACGACCCGCGCTAGCGGCCGGCGCCGATGAGTTCCTTCACGCGCGTCAACAACGCCTCGGCAGTGAATGGCTTGGCCAAAATGGCGTCCGGTTCCTTGAATGCCCGCCGGACAGATTCCTCGTCCATATAGCCGGACATGAGCAGGATCGGTGTACCGGGTTGGACGCGCTGGAAGTGTGAGGCCAACTCGCTGCCGTTCATCCGCGGCATCATCACGTCGCTGATCAGCATGTCCACCGGTTCGTCGAGCCCCTCCAACGTCTCGAGGGCATCGACGCCGTCGCAGCCTTCAAACACCTTGTAGCCAGCGTCCACGAGCAGGCGCACGGTGAGCGCGCGCACACCTTCGTTGTCTTCGGCAATGAGGATGGTATTGCCGGTAGACGAGCGTGGCGTGGTGCCCTCTGCGTTTCCGGCGAACGCCGACGGATCGGCGATGACCGGAAGATGGATCGTGAATCTGGTGCCTTCGCCCAGGTCGCTCGTTACCGAGATGTGGCCGCCCGTCTGCGTGACAATTCCATAAACAGTGGCGAGGCCGAGTCCCGACCGGCCATTTGGGTCTTTCGTCGTGAAGAACGGCTCAAATACGCGAGCCCGCGTTTCGCTGGTCATACCGACGCCGTTGTCGCCGAGCTCCAGCACCACGTACTTGCCAGGTGGAATTACACAGTCGTGCGCGCCGGTGGCTGCGATCTCCACATTGTGCGTCGCTATGCGCAGCGTGCCATTGCCGGCCATGGCGTCGCGTGCGTTGAGGGCGATGTTGAGCAACACCTGTTCGAGCTGGCCCGGATCCGCGCGCACGGTCCACAAATGCGGATCGAGTGCGGTCTCCACGGTGGCGGATTCGCCGAGCAGGCGGCGAATGATCTTCGTCATGTCGTCCACGACGCTGTTGACGCTTATCGGCTCGAGACGAAGGATTTGACGCTTGCCAAACGCCAGCAACTGCCGCGTGAGCGCCGCAGCGCGTTCCGTTGCCTTGAGGATCTCACCAATATCGCGGCGGCGCGGATCGTCAGGTTCCACGCTGCGGGCAAGCAGGTCCGTGAACCCGCGAATGGCGGTTAACAGATTGTTAAAGTCGTGCGCGACGCCGCCGGCGAGCTGACCCACCGCTTCCATCTTCTGCGCTTGCCTGAGCTCTTCTTCCATGCGGCGGCGCTCGGACACGTCGCGCGACATACCAAGCACTTCGTCCACCAGGCCCGACTTGGTGTTGAGCACCGCCTGACTGGTCGTCTCGAACCAGACGTAATGGCCGTCGCGCCGCCGCACGCGATACGTTGACGTCTCGATGCCGTGATGCCCGAGCAGCCGCGCGCCGGCAGCGCGGCACAACTCCAGGTCGTCGGGATGACACAACTCGAAGATCGATGTGCCCACGAGTTCTTCGGCAGCATAGCCGAGCAGCGTGAGGCACACGGGCGAGACGTAGCGAATCGTGCCGTCAGGCGACTGGCGCGAGAGCATGTCGGTGGAATGTTCGGCCAGAAACCGATGGCGCTCCTCGCTCTCGCGCAACGCAATCTCGGTCGCCTTTCGCTCCGTGATGTCGCGGGCCACGGCGAACAGCGACACGATCTGACCGTTCTGCTGCTCGAGATGCACGTTCTGGCCGATCCACAGCGCGCGTCCGTCCAGCGTGATAGCCGGAAATTCCCAATACGTAACCGGGAGCCGCTCGACGATCTGCTTTCGGTAGAGCGCAATGCCCTGTTCGTGGTAATCGCGGCGAACGAACTGCAAGTAGCTGCGGCCTACGATGCCCTCGCCCGTGTCCAAGCCGAGCAGCCGAGAGGCGATGGGGTTTGCGTACGTGAAGGTGCCGCGCGTGTCGATGCGGTAAATGCCGTCACTCGCGCTCTCGACGAGATGGCGAAAGCGCTCTTCGCTTTCGCGGAGCGACGCATCCAACGCCTTGCGCTTGGTGATGTCGCGCGACGTGATGGCGATGCCATCCTCGACGCGTACGACTTGGTGCCGCACCCAGCGCGGATCGCCACTATCGGGTTCGACCCGCAGCTCGTCCTCGAATGACTCGCCCGTCTCAACCACGCGAGCCAGCTGCGCCAGCTGCCCATTGTCGCGAATCATCGGCAGCAGGTCGCACACGAGGCGGCCGAGGATGTCGGCACGATCGCGTCCAAGAAACGCTTCGCCGCGCTCATTGAGCTCGACGACGCGAAAATCGACAATCAGCCCGGTCGCGCCTCGTACGCTCTCACAAAGAAAGAACGCATCGAGACTGGCGGCGATAGCGCCACGAAATCGGCTTTCGACAAGGCTGAGCGTCGCGGCGGTGCCGCGAGCTGCAGAAGGGGTCACGACTGGAGACGAAAACAACGCGCGGAAGTTACGTCTTGGAGCACTTCAGGGTGCCCGCCCACTTCAAATGTCGGGCGTTGCTCAGACCGGCGCAACTGTCCCGGCGAGGTTGCCTGCCTCGACTGTCGCGCTTGCCGCGCCGCGTGTTACCTTCGCGAATGTTCGCGCTCATGGGTTACACAGCGCTGGCGCTTTCGTTGTTGGTGCGACAGGAACCGGTCGCCAAGCGCGCGGCCGTTGCCGCGAGCGCGTCACGAAGCGATTCGCTGCGCGTCGATCGCGCCGCGCGCTCAGCGCAATCGGCATTCGAGGCGTTCCGAAGGAATCGGCTCCCAACTACATGGGGCGGAAGCGGCGGTAGCGGCACGTGCGACACGCACATTGGACGCTATTGCTACTGGCGCGGTGACGACGACGAGGAAACGCCGCCGCCGGAGGCGCCGCCGATTCGCGACCGTCGTACCGAGCTGCTGACTACGCTCGACAGTGCGGCGCACGTGCTGCCCGGTGGCGAATGGATCGCCGGCCAACGCGTTCGATATCTCGTAGAAGCCGGCCGCGCGGCCGATGCCATCCACGCGGCCGAGACCGAGTGTCTGGCCACGGCGTGGTGGTGTCAGGCGCTCGCCGGCTATGCGGCGCACGTTGACGGACGCTTCACCACGGCCGACTCGGCATTCGACCGGGCGCTTGCCACAATGGATCGAGCTCAGCGGTGCCGCTGGTTCGACATTAGCAATCTCTTATCTGACGAACTGGCGAACCGCTTCCACGCGCTGGATTGCGCGGGTCGCGAGGCGTTCACACGGCGGATGTTCTGGTTCGCTGCCCCGCTCTACTCCGTGTCTGGCACGGATGTGCTCACGGAACACTTCGCGCGCCTCACGCGGGCGCGGATGTCGGAGCATTCGGCGTCGCCGGACGGTGAGGCCTGGGGCGACGACATGCGCGAACTCGTACTGCGATACGGCTGGCCGCGATGGCACACGCGCGGGAGCGCGAATTTCGGATGGGAGGACCAGCCGTCGATCACGGGACACGATGCCGGCGTACCATACGATTTTCTGCCGGTAGTGCACGCCTATGACCATGTCGGACAGCTCACCGACGCCGACTGGGCACTGGACGATCCGCGAGCACCGATGGGATATGCACCCTCGTATGCACGCACAATGCACGAGGTGCCACATCAGATAGCCGTCTTTCGGCGCGGCGATTCGGCGCTCGTCGTTGCCGCGTGGGACGCACGCGCCGACACGACCCTTCTTGGGCGGCACATTGACGCAGCGCTGGCGCTGACGGCGGAGGGACAGCCGATCACCGTCGCGCGTCAGGCGGGCGCGTCGCTCGTAGGCCGCATCAGGGCGATTGCTCCAATCGACTCGGGCATCGCAAGCCTCGAGCTGCTCGCCGCTGCGGACCGGCGGGCGGCTCGGGCGCGAATCGGCATTTCTGTTGGAATGACGCGCGGACTCGCGCTGTCCAATCTGCTGCTGTACTCGCCGGGCGACTGGTCGCCCGATTCACTGGACGCGGTGAGCGACAATGCCCTTCCGAGCGACATCGTGAGTGGAGCGCGCGCCGTTGGCGTGTACTGGGAAGCATACGGCGTTCAGGCGAACGCGGGTCCGCTGGCGATCGCCTTGAGCGTGGAACAAATCAATGTCGATTGGCTGCATCGGGCGGCCGCGACCGTGCACCTGGCCGACCCTGCCGCCGAACTGCGCGTTCGTTGGGAAGAGGTTCCGCGGCTGACTGGCGGCATTGCGGCCCGGGGCGTTCGTGTGGACCTGTCGCGCCTCCGCCCGGGCCAATACCGGATTGAACTTTCGGTCACGTCTCCCATGGGCGGCACAGCGGTCGCAATGCGAGAAGTGCGAGTCCAGTGACGCGGAGGAATCTCAGAGTGTCTATGTATGAATGGGGCCGCTTGAGTTTTTAAACGAGATTCATTTGCTCCATAGCGAATTTGCCCCGAAGGCAGCACATTCGAGTGCTTCACGTACGCTGCTCCGGACTTGTCCGATGCGGCCTGAGCATCTAGGTTCCTAAAAAAATGGGCACCAATCCAACGCACCACCCCGCCGAAACAGCGACCGACGCGCATCCTGTCGAACGGTCGCTGAATGCCGTGCGCAGCATCGTGCGCGCGCTGCGAATCAACACGCGCTCCATCGAACTGAAGATGGGCATTAGCCTGGCGCAGCTGTTCGTGCTGCAGCAACTGGCTGAACGGCCGGCAGATTCGCTCAACGAGTTGGCAGAGCGCACGGCAACGCATCAGAGTTCGGTGTCCGTGGTCGTGCGCCGGCTGGTCGAGGGCGGATACGTGTCACGCACAGCGTCAGCGGCCGACAAACGGCGCATCGAGATCGACGTGACGCCCACCGGGCGGACGCTGTTGGCCGGCGCGCCAACGACAATTCAAACACAGATGGTCAACGCATTGACATCGATGGATAGAAACGACCAAACCACGCTCGCGAACCTGCTCGAGCGTTGGCTGCGAACGTCAAAAATCGACATCGCCTCTCCGCCCATGCTGGGCGAGGACGAGTCGGAGGCACGGCCTGGGAGTGTTTGAAGGCCATGAACCCGTTGGCGGACCAACGGGGGGAATAGCAATCGCGCCGTCGCTCGAGCCTACGCTCGCGACGGTCCATTCTCCGCCAGAATATTCACCCGTCGACCGGCGGGTCATTTTTATTTCGCTCCTCGCGATCTTCGTGGGCGCAGTCGCCGCCCTGATCGCCAACGTGCTCACGCACCTCATTGGGTTCATTACGAACTTGGTGTACTACGGTAGGTTCTCCGGCGCATTCAGCGCGCCGAGCACCGATCGTTTGGGCGCGTGGTCGATCCTGGTTCCCATTGGCGGTGCGTTCATCGTGGGATTGATGGCGCGCTATGGGGCGGCAGCCATTCGCGGCCACGGCATTCCCGAGGTCATGGAGCGGGTGTTGTACAACCGCAGCCAGATCTCGCCCAAGGTGATGCTCCTCAAGCCGCTGTCGGCGGCCATCGCCATTGGCACGGGCGGTCCGTTCGGTGCGGAAGGACCGATTATCGCCACCGGCGGCGCGATGGGTTCGATCGTTGGCCAAATCATCCATGTGACGGCGGACGAACGTAAGACGCTGCTCTCGGCTGGTGCCGCGGCCGGTATGGCGGCGACGTTCGGCTGCCCGGTGGCGGCGGTGTTGCTGGCCGTCGAGCTCCTGCTATTCGAGTATCGTCCGCGCTCGTTGATTCCGGTGGCGCTGGCGTCGGTCGTCGCCACGGGAGTACGCGACCTGCTCGTGGGATCTGCGCCGGTGTTCCAGATCCCCACGCTGCAACAGCCGTCGATGCCGGCCCTCGTGGCGTACGTCGCGATTGGCGGACTGGTGGGATTGTTCGCCGTGTTCACGACCAAGTTCGTGTACTGGATCGAAGACGTGTACGAGGAGCTGCCCATCCACTGGATGTGGTGGCCAATCGTCGGCGCAACCGTCGTCGGCATTATCGGCATGATCGATCAGCGAACGCTCGGCGTTGGATACTCGAACATCGACAAGATCATTAGCGGCGAGTTCGCCGGCCGCGCGGTGCTGATGCTCATTATCCTGAAGTTCATCTCGTGGGCGGTCTACCTCGGCAGCGGAACATCGGGCGGTACGCTGGCACCGTTGTTCACCGTGGGCGGCGGCATTGGCGCGCTACTCGGCGAGATGATCACGGCGGTTGCGCCAGGCCTCGGCGTTGACGTTCACGTAGCAGCGCTCGTGGGTATGGCGTCGATCTTTGCCGGCGCGTCACATGCGGTGCTGGCCTCGGTGATCTTTGCATTCGAAACGACGCGGCAGCCCATGGGGCTGTTGCCGCTGCTCGCCGGCTGCAGCACGGCCTACCTGATCGCGCTGTACATGATGCGCACTTCGATCATGACGGAAAAGCTGGCGCGACGCGGCACACCGATTCGTACCGAATACACGGCCGATTTTCTCGATCGCGTGCTGGTGCGCGACGCGGCGTCACACGAGGTCGTCACCGTGGCGGCCGCGCAGACGGTGGGCGAGCTGCGCACGTGGCTGCTAACGCGCGCGCCGGAATCAACGCATCAGGGATTTCCGGTGGTTGACGCGAACGGCGTGCTGCTTGGCGTAGTGACCCGGCGCGACCTCCTCGATCCCGAGTACCTGGATGCCACGGTGGTGAAGGACATTCTGTCGCGCCAGCCGGCGGTGGTGTTCGAGGAGAACACGCTGCGCGAGGCCGCGGACCACATGGTGGCCCACGGCGTGGGACGCCTGCCGGTGGTCAAGCGCGATCAGCCAACCGCGGTAGTTGGCATTCTCTCACGCAGCGATCTGCTCAGCGCGCATCGTCATCGGCTCGACGCGGCGCTGGTCACCGAGCAACCGCCGATCGGGCGGGCCTGGCGCAAGCGTCGGGAGCAGCGGTTGGCAAAGAACCATCCGGCCTAACGCTCGCTCGCCGTTGTCACGCCGAGCGAGCGCACTGACTCTCCGTTGTCACGCCGAGCGAGCGCGCTGACTCTCCGTTGTCATCCCGAGCGAGCGCAGCGAGCGAGGGATCTTCTATCGCGCCGATTATAAGACGGCCGACGCAAGATCCCTCGCTGTGCTCGGGATGACAATGGTACCGCGGCCACCGGCGCGGGCGCGCGCTCTGGGTTACGGCGCCGCCCGGCGGGCACC
>JBEPWA010000075.1:0-17986 GCA_041690755.1 Gemmatimonadaceae bacterium
CCCCCCCCCCCCCCCCCCGCCCCCCCCCCCCCCCCCCCCCCCCCCCCCCCCCCCACCCGCCGGGGGTTTCAACCCCGGCCGGCCCCCCCCCCCCGCCAACGTGCTGCTGGGACAAACCGCCGATCACTGCGCCGGCGGCGGCCTGCGCGTAACACCGGCCGGGGCCGGTGGAGCGCCGGCCGCCTTTTTCGCGGCCGCGGCCGACGGATCGGCAGCCTTCACCGCGGACGCCGGCGTCGCCTTGAGCCGCGACACGACGCGATCGGTGATGTCCAGGTTCTTGTCCGCGGACACGATCGTGGTCGTTTGCGGATCGTTCGAGAAAATGACCGCGTAGCCGTCTTCCGAGCGAATGTCGTCCAACACCTTCCGCACCACGTCGAGCACCGGCGCCATGGCTTCGGTCGAATGCTGGTTGAAGGCCGTCTGGAAGCGAAGCTGCATCGCCTGGAAATCGGTCTCCACCGACTGAATCGTCTTCTGCCGCGACTCCTTGGCGGTGGCGCTCAGCGTCGGCTCGTCCTTCTGATACTTGGTGAGCATGGTGTTGATCGAATCCTGCATCTTGTCCACCTGCGCCTTGTACCCGTCGCCTTCCTTGTTCAGCTGCGCTTCAATGGCCGCGCGGCCGGGCGCGGCCTCCATGAGCGCTTGAGTATTCACGTACGCGATCTTGATCGGGGCCTGTTGCGCGTTGGCGCTACCGGCGATCACGGAAAGCACAAGCGCGATCACCGTCGCGCGAAACATGGGACGCATGGAAACTCCGATTAGAAGATCTGACCGAACTTGAAGTGAACCTGCCACCCCGGATCTTTCTGCCCAAGGGTATTCGTGCGATCGAACCCGTACCCGAGATCGATTCCCAACGGACCTAATGGAGTGACGACCGATGCTCCGAAACCGGCGCCACGAAAGAGACGGGTGGGATCGAAATCACGCGGCTGTGCCCAGAGGTTGCCAGCATCGTAAAACGCGTCGAGATACAGCTGCTGATTGATTCGCAAGCCGAGTTCGGCCGTGCTTGTATAGTACGCATTGCCGAACGACGTCCGTTGAGCCTGATACTGATCGGCGTTGGGCAAATACCCCTGCGGCGTGATCGAGAACTCCCCATACCCGCGCAGCGGATTGCCATATTGCACGCCGCCCAGCGAAAACGATTGGGAGACGAAGAACGGCCCCGGATCGCCGAATAGCGCTCCGCCACGCACCGACAGCCCGAGCACGAGCGCCATGGGCTCCGGTCCGAGCGATTTACCGATTGTTGCGAGCGTTGTATACGTTCGCATCTCGCCCGTAAGTCGAGAGTACGACGCGGTGCCCCCAAGCGGACCGCCGTTCAACTCCAGCGCGATGTCCTGGTGAACACCGGCCACCGGGAACGGCATGCCCAAACGCGTGTCGTTGTCGAGCGTGAAGCCCAGCGTCGATCGAAAGCAACCGTTGCAGTTGATCGTAGACACCAACCCCTCCCCGCCATAACTCACCTTTTCCCCGCCATAGCTGACGAAGAAGCGCGTGTAGTGGGAGTTGGCCACCGGGAATCCGAACTGAATCTGGCCACCGCTCGTGTTCGACTGGCCGATGTCCCGAATGACGAAGCGCGAGCGCTGGTTGTAGAGCGACACGCTGCCGGTGACGTTCGACTGCTTGATGCGCGGATCTGTGTAGGACAAGCTGAAATCGCGGATGTACTGGCCGAACTGCCACTGCAGCGACCCCTTCTTGCACTCGCCGAACAGATTGGGCTGGTCGAAGCCGATGAAGCCACCGACGCCGGTGCCCTGCCCAAGCGATGCGCCGAAGTTGACGTTACCAGTCCGCTTTTCCTTCACGTGGAAGATCAGATCGATGTCGCCCTGCTCGTTGGCCGGACGGGTGTCCGGTGGCGGCATATCCTGCTCGAAAAATCCCAAGTTGGCGATGTTGCGGTAACTCTGGATGAGGCGGTCGCGGTTGAACACGTCGCCCGGCAGAATTCCCAACTGGTCGCGAATACAGGTTTCCGTCGTGACGTCGTTGCCGACGATGTCCACGCGGTTCACGATCGCCGGCGTCCGTTCGTCGATGTCCCACCGCAGGTTGACGGTCGCCACCGAATCCGGGCCAACCTTCGTGCGCTCCACCACCGGCTGCACTGTGTGGTAGATGTAGCCCTGATTGTCGTACGCCTCGTTGACCTTCTCGGTGGCATCCTGCCACGCGGTGGCGTTGAAAACCGTCTTGTCTTCCTTCGGCTGGTGGCTCACGAGACCCTTCACCGCGTCCGTCATGCCGGTGGCCACCGTCTTGTTGCCAAACGGGTAGTAGTGCGCGATGTCTTCGTTCGAAAACCGGCGCGCGCCGTTCACTTCGAACTGACCAATCTTGTATTGCGGGCCCTCATCTACCGTGAGGCGAACGAGCGCCTTGCCCCTGGTCCGATCGATGATCAGCGTGTCCTTCACCACCTGCATATCGATGTAGCCGTGCGCCGCGTACAGCGCCGGAATGGTCTTGGAGAGATCTTCGGCGTATTTGTCCTGATCGAAGTCGCCGTTGCGCCACCAGAAGAAGCCTTCGGGCTTGGTTCCGATAGCGCTGACGATCGTCTTGTCGGACAACGCCTTGTTGCCCACGATGTCAACGCCGGAAATCGCCAGCCGGCGCCCTTCGTCAACGTGGAATTCCAGCGTCGTGGCCAGGCCGGAGATGATCGTGTCAACGCGCACCTTCGCCAAATAATACCCCTCGCTCTGGTAGAGCGAGTCGATGCGAGCCACGTCCTTCGCGACGGCGGCGGGGTCGATCGGCTTCCCGATGATTAGATCGACGCGGTCCTTGACGGAGCTCGGCGATACGCGGTCGGCGCCCGTGACTCGGACATCGCTCAACACGCGGCGCTCGATGACGTGGAACACCAGTATGGCCTTGCCGCTCGCTACTTCGCACGAGATGCGAACGTCTTGAAACTGATTGGTTGCGTACAGATCGCGAATCGCGCGCGAGGTGATTCGGCTATTGATCGTCGACTTGGGCGCGATGCCGACGCCGGCGCGCAACTGATCATCGCTGACGTTTCTTGAGCCTCCCGACGGCACGCTGTCCCGAAACGCCAAGCTGTCGGGGGTGGCACATACACCTACCTCGGCCGTCTGAGCCTGGGCAGCCGATCCTGCCACCACGAGCCCAACGAGCCCGAGCATTATTCGCATCTGTCGCATAGTCCGGGAATATACACAAAGTGCATCCGCCAGGGTCCACAAAGAACCCGGCTAATTTCCACCGCCAAGCGGTCACCATCACGAGCGACATCAACGGCTTATCCCGGCTGACGCACCGCCGCAATCGGCAGTTCATGCTCCGCACCCCACGCGGCCCACTCCAGTGCGGACCTCTCGAGAAAGCGCGCGGCGGGACTGGCTCCCGGCACCAGATTGAGTAGCTCGCACAGTCGGCGCTCGAAGTGCGGCTCAAGGGCGGCGACGGCGATCCACCCGGTCCTGGCCGGATAGACAGCGTAGTACGGCAACCCACCGCCCAGGGGCCCGGCCGGCGTGGTGAGTCCGTGCCGCAGCGGTGCCAGCAACGGATCGAGGCTGTCCTCGATACCCACGTCGCGCCAAGCGCCCGGCGCGTCCTGTAGGAGGAGCAGCGCCGCCGAAAACGTGCACTCCGACGCCATGACGTCGGCGAACAATGTCGTCGGTAACGCGTCGCGTACAAGTCCCGCCTGCGCCTGGTAGGTCAAGTCGTGCCCGGGCTGTTCAGGATCGCGCTCGCTGCCAACGATTCGCAACAACCGCAGCCGCGGCGCCTCAACGCGCACGCTCGCCGGGTCCAGCCCCAAACGCGCCAACGCGGCCGGCCGTTGGCTGGTGATCAGCAGATCTGCATCAGCCAGCAACGCACCCAGCCTTGCCCGTCCGTCCGTGGTCTTGAGGTCCACGCGCTCCACGGTGACGCCGGCATGCATCTCGTTGTACCAGGCTGGGCACAGTGCAAACAACGGATCGCCGGCCGGCGGTTCCACTTTCACCACGCGCGCGCCCAGTGCCGCCAGCCGCGCCACCGCCAAAGGGCCGGGCACGTTCTGGGCAATCGTGACGACGCGCGCCTGCTCCAGCGCAACACCGCGGGCGGACGTGACCGCAGTGGAAGCATCGTGGCGACTCGGCGGTGGCTGCATATCCCCAAACTAGCCGGGACCACCGCGCCGGACAGCAACAAAAAAACGGCGGCGCGAATTCTCGCGCCGCCGTTCTTCGTCGTTCGTTCCGTTATGGCTGTGGCGTGGTGCTCGTGAGCACCTTGAAGTCCAGCCGCTCGCCGTCAGCGGAGACCTCGACTTCGATCTCGTCGCCTTTCGTGAACTCACCCATCAGGATTTTCTCCGACAGCGAATCCTCGATGTACTTCTGAATCGCCCGCTTGAGCGGACGCGCTCCGTATTGCTCGTCGTAGCCATGCTTGACCAGGAAGGCGGTTGCCGCGTCCGAGAGCTTGAGCGTGAGCTCTTCCTCGGCGAGGCGCTTCCGCACGTCCTTGAGCAGCACGCTCACGATCCGCGTAATGTGGTCCCGATCGAGCGGGTGGAAGACGATGACATCGTCCAACCGGTTGAGGAACTCGGGATTGAACACGTTCTTGAGCTCGTCCCGCACTTTTTCTGCGCGACGCTCCCAGTTCTGGACCGCGTCGCCGCTCGTGAAGCCCAGCGACTTGGTCTTGGTCAGATCGCGGGCGCCGACGTTCGACGTCATGATCACGACCGTGTTCTTGAAGTCGATTACGCGGCCGTAATTGTCGGTGAGGTGTCCCTCATCCAGCACCTGCAGCAGGATGTTGAACACATCCGGATGCGCCTTTTCGATTTCGTCGAGCAGGATCACGCTGTACGGCTTGCGACGCACAGCTTTGGTGAGCGTACCAGAATCCTCATAACCCACGTAACCCGGAGGCGCACCGATCAAGCGCGACACGGAGAACTTTTCCATGTACTCGCTCATGTCAACGCGAATCAGCGCGGATTCGTCGGCGAACAGGAACTTGGCCAGCGAGCGAGCCACCTCGGTCTTGCCGACGCCCGTGGGCCCCGAGAAGACGAACGACCCAATGGGACGGCGCGGATCCTTGAGACCGGCCCGGCTGCGACGAATCGCCTTCGAGATGGCCTTGATCGCCTCGTCCTGCCCGATCACCGACTCGTGCAGCTCATCTTCCATCCGCAGGAGCCGTGCGGTCTCCGCTTCCTGAAGACGCGTGACGGGAATGCCCGTCCAGCGGCTCACGATGAAGGAGATCTCTTCTTCACCCAACACCGGGCGGTGCGACTGACGCCGCGCTTCCCACTCGGCTTGCTTCTGCTTGATGTTGCCCTGGATCTCGCGCTCGTTGTCGCGCAGCGACGCCGCGCGCTCAAAGTTCTGATCGCGAACCGCGGCTTCCTTCTGGACGTTCACCTTTTCCAGATCGGCCTTGAGTTCCGCCACTTCCGGCGGCGGCGCCTGCGACGCCAGACGCGCACGCGCGCCAGCTTCGTCGATCACGTCAATGGCCTTATCCGGCAGGAACCGATCGGTGATGTATCGCTCCGACAACTTGGCGGCGAGCACCAACGTCGTATCGGGGATCGTCACCTTGTGATGATCCTCGTACTTCTTGCGCAGTCCTTTGAGAATTTCGACCGTCTCGTCCACCGAAGGCGGTTCGACCACCACCGTTTGGAAGCGCCGTTCGAGCGCACCGTCCTTCTCGATGTACTTGCGATACTCGTTGAGCGTGGACGCACCCACGCACTGCAGCTCCCCGCGAGCCAGCGCCGGCTTGAGCATGTTGCTCGCGTCGATGGCGCCTTCCGCGGCCCCCGCACCCACGAGCGTGTGCAGCTCGTCGATGAACAGGATGATCTGCTTGTTCTGCGCGATCTCGTTCATGACCGCCTTGAGGCGCTCTTCGAACTGACCGCGATACTTGGTGCCGGCAATGACTGCCGCCATGTCCAGCGACAGCACGCGATGCTCGCGCAATGACTCCGGGCACTCGCCGTTGGAGATGAGCTGCGCCAGACCTTCGACAATCGCCGTCTTGCCCACACCGGGTTCGCCGATGAGAACGGGGTTGTTCTTTTTGCGGCGCGTCAGCACTTCCATGACGCGTTGGATCTCCTTCGCTCGGCCGATCGTCGGGTCGAGCTGACCCTCCGCGGCGAGCTGCGTGAGATCGCGGCAGAAATGATCAAGCGCGGGCGTCTTGGACTTCTTCTCGCCCTTGGGCGGAGTCTGTGCCTGAGGGGCGCCAGCCTGTTGGTTCTGAGCACCCGCTGGCGGCACGTCGGTGCCGAGGATGCGCAATGTCTCGGCGCGGGCGGCGTCTAAATTGACGCCCGCGTCGGTGAGGACCTGCGCCGCAATCCCCTTTTCTTCCCGCAGGAGGCCGAGCAGCAGGTGTTCAGTGCCAACGTAGCTGTGATTCAGCTCGCGCGCTTCGCTCATGGCGAGCTCGAGCACCTTTTTTGCGCGCGACGTATAGGGAAGATCGGGCCCGGTCGTTTGACCAGCTTTCCCCTTCTTCACCGTCTCTTCGATTTTTTGCTGGATGTCGTCCAGCTCGACGCTGAGGTTCTGGAGCACCGTCGCGGCGACGCCCTCTCCCTCGCGAATCAGGCCAAGCAGGATGTGCTCAGTCCCCACGTATTCGTGGTGGAGACGGGCGGCTTCCTCGCGAGCCATCGCGAGAACTTTCCTCACCCGCTCGGTGAAGTTATAGCCGTTCATAGTTCCCTCTCATCGGGGTCGTGCGTTATCCGACCGAGCCCGCTTCAGCTTCCAGCGTTTTACGCACATAGCGTGCGCGCGCCAGGTTGGTTTCGCTTTCCGTAAGGGCCCGGCCTTCGGCAAATGCCAGGTGCGCGGCCTGCGAAAAGATCAAGAGCTTGTTGAGGGTATATACACTCAGCGAGGTAATCAGTTTCAGCCCCACGGCCAACCGCACGCCGCTGAGGTAATTCATTGCCTCATCGAACGTGAGGCTGCGCGCATATCGCAAGGTGCCGTACGCACGCCAGAGCTTGTCTTCGATAATATAACCGGCGTCGCGCAACAGTACACGCCGCGCCTCCCGCTCACGCTCGACGACGTGGCCCACGACCAGTAACAACTGGTCGAGCAACTCCTCCTCCGAGCGGCCGAGCGTGGTCTGGTTGGAAATCTGAAAGAAATTTCCCACGACCTCGCTCCCCTCCCCATATAAGCCTCGGTAGGTGAGACCCATTTGCTGAAGGCTCGCCAGCACCTTGCCGATTTCCTTTGTGAGCACCAGGCCCGGCAAATGGATGAGGACCGACCCGCGCATGCCCGTTCCCACGTTCGTGGGACAGGCCGTGAGAAAGCCAAACTCGTTGTGAAACGAGTACGGCAACCGCGCGCCAAGGTCGCGGTCGAGCCGGTCGATCGCCGCAAAGGCCTCGTGCAGCGCTAAACCAGACCGCAGTGATTGCAGCCGCAGATGGTCTTCCTCGTTCACCATTACGCCGAGCGAATCCGCCAGGAACACGGCGGCGCCACTGCGCACGGGATGCTGGCTGTCCAGCCCCGCCAGCTCCTTGCTCACCAGGTGCCGTTCGTGCAGCAGCGCGCGCGACGTGGGCGGCAACTCGTCCAGCCGGTACATCACGGCCTCGTTCATGGACGGGACAGACGCCACGGCCTCTCGCACCTGCGATAGCACCCGCAGGCGCTCGCCATCCCGCGCCCGGGCGGCGAACGCGTACCCGTCAACGTTCCGGGCCAACCGGATGCGCGTCGAGAGCACAATGTCGGAATGCTGCCCCGACGCATCGAGCCAGCCCACACCGCCATCCGGCAGCAGCGAAAGATCCACGGTCATTCCATCACGCGAATCCGGTCGCGCAGGTCCGCCGCGACCTCGAACTGTTCGCTCTCGATCGCTCGCCGAAGCCGATCCTTCAACTCACCCAGCACGGCCGACCGCTCGAGCGTCTCGGACATGGGCGGCCGATAGCTGCGGCCAATGTGGCGATGGCTCCCGTGGACGCGGCGCAACAGCTCGCGAATGCCGGCCTCAAAATTCGTGTAACACCGCGCGCAGCCCCAGCGCCCCGTCGCCTTGAAGTCCGCCATCGTCGTGTTGCAGAAGCTGCATCGCACGCCGTCGCCGCTGATTGGCGCCGGAACCTGTTGGTGCAGAAACTCGGCGAGCGGATGCTTGGGCGTGGCAACGGTCGTCTCCACGCCACGCTCCGCCGCACACTGCTCGCAGAGATGGAGCTGGTGCACGGCGTTGTCCTCAATCGTCGTGAGATTCACGACGGCATCCCGCTCACGGCAACTGTCACACAACATCAGGGCACGACCTCGCGTACACCGGTATCGGTCAGACGTCCATCTTCCAGCAACAATGTTCTATCGGCACGCGCCGCCAATGCGCGGTTGTGCGTCGCGATGACCATGGCGATTTCCAGATCGCGCGATAGCCCCACGAACAGGTCGTGCAGCCGCTCGCTGTTCGCATGATCCAGATTGCCCGATGGCTCGTCGGCGAGCAACACCACCGGATCGATCGCCAGCGCCCGCGCCACCGCCGTGCGCTGCTGCTCGCCACCGGAAAGCGCCGCCGGCTTGTGATCCACGCGGCCGCCCAGCCCGACGCGTTCCAACAGCTCATGCGCTCTCGCGCGTGCCTTTCCCTCCTCCCACCCGGCGATTCGCAACGGCATCATCACGTTCTCTACCGCCGAGAACTCACGCAGCAGATGATGAAACTGGAATACGAATCCGACCGAGCGATTGCGCAGTGCCGACAGCTCGTCGTCGCTGCGTCCGGCCAGCGCGGTGCCGGCGATACTGATCGTTCCGCGCGTCGGCTGGTCCAGAGCGCCCAGCAGGTGCAGCAGCGTGCTCTTGCCCGCGCCGCTCGATCCCACCACGGCCACCATCTCGCCGCGCGCCACCTGCAGGTCGGTGCCGTTGAGAACGGTAATGGTGCGCCCTTCCCCGTCTTCATACACCTTAGCCAGATCTACCGCATCGATCACGTTCATTCGTGGCGAATCGCCTCCACCGGGTACAGCCGCGACGCCTGAATGGCCGGATAAATCGTAGCCAGCGCCGCCACCCCCAGACTCGCCAACACGATCAGAATGACATCGCTCGGCTGCGTCAGCACTGGCAGGTGATCGATGAAATATACGGACGGGTCCAGCGCGATGAGGTGCCCGCGGCCAATGAGGATCGACGCGGCGATTCCAATGATCAACCCGGCACCCGTGCCCACGACACCAATCGCTAGCCCCTGCGCAAAGAACACCCGCCGAATCGACTTCGCCGGCATGCCCATGGCGCGGAGAATTCCAATCTCCTTCGTCTTGTCCGTCACTACCATTACCAGCGTGCTGATGATGTTGAACGCCGCCACCAGCGCGATGAGCAACAGGATCACGCCCATGCCGAGTTTTTCCAGCTTGAGCGCCTCGAACAGGGAGCTGTTCTGCTGGTGCCAGTCGCGGAGCAGGAACGGCATGCCGAGACTGTCCTGCAGGCGCTGCGCAACCGCCGGCGCGTCCTGGCGCGTCGGCGTCTTCACCTCGAGGCCGGTGACGTTGCTGTCGAGCTGCGCCAACTCCTGCGCCGCTTTCATGGAGATGATGACGTATGAGTTGTCGTATTCGTACATGCCGGTGTTGAAAATGCCGGTGACCTCGAACCGTCCGGTCTTGGCCGTGGGCATTCCCGTGACCGGATTGATTTTGGACGGATCGATGCTCATCAACGTGATGCTATCGATGCCGGGCGTCACGTTCAGTTTGTCCGCCAGCTTGCTGCCGAGCACCGCACCGTGCCGCAAACCGTCCGCGGTGGCAAAGCTGAAATCACCCGCCGTGGCGCGGCGGCGCAGCGTGGTTACCTGCGGCACGCCGGCGCCGTCGGGCGGAAGCCCTTCCACGAACACGCCTTCCATGTACTTGTGCCGTCCCGCCTGAATCAGCGCCTGCGTGCTGACGAACGGCCCCGCGGCCACCACGCCCTTTTGGCGCAACACTTTCTTGAGCACCGTCTGCCAGTCTGTCATCACGAGGTCGGGCCCATACGTCAGCACCCGAATGTCCGGACTGGCAACGAGTATTTTCTCACGAAGATCGTTTTGCAGCCCGCTCATTACGCCCATGATGACGATCAGCGCGCTCACCGCCACGGTGACGCCGCCGATCGCGATCAGGCTGATGAGCGACAGCAACTTGGAACCGCGGCGGCTGCGCAGATAGCGCCAGGCGATCGATAGCTCGAGCCGGCTCATTCTGGCCGCAACGTCGGAAATAGTATCACATCGCGAATATTTGGCGTGTTCGTCAGGTACATGAACAACCGATCCATCCCAATGCCCACGCCGCCCATTGGCGGCATGCCGTACTCCATGGCGCGCAGATAATCCTCATCTACGCCCGAGGCCTCTTCGTCGCCCGCCGCCCGCAACCGCGCCTGAGCTTCGAATCGCTGGCGTTGGTCGAGCGGGTCGTTCAATTCGCTGAACGCGTTTGCGAGCTCGCGGCCGCGCGCGAACAGTTCGAAGCGCTCGGTGAGCGTCGGGTCGCCGCGCTTCGGCTTGGCCAGCGGCGACAACTCTACCGGATAGTCAACCACGAACGTCGGCTCGTGCAGCGTGGACTCCACCAGCGCCTGAAAAATTTCGTCGAGCACCTTGGGGCGGCTCAGGGTCTCCACCTTTTGCACTCCGACCCGCCTGGCGGCGTTCCGCAATGCCTCATCGCTCATGGCGATCGGATTCTCGCCCAGCGCTCCGGCCAGCGAGGGCATCCACTCGACGCGCGGGAACGGCGTCGTGAACGATGGCACCCCTTCGCCGCCGTGCTCCACGGCGCCCGCGCCGGCGGCCGGCGGCGCCCACACGCGCCGCACCGCGTCGGCTGCGCGACCGATCAGCGCCTCCACGCGCGACATCATCACCGTGTAGTCGGCATACGCTTCGTAGAACTCGAGCATGGTGAACTCGGGATTGTGCGTCCGGTCAATGCCCTCATTGCGGAAATCGTGGCCGATCTCATACACGCGGTCGAAGCCACCGACGATGAGTCTTTTCAAATAGAGCTCGTCGGCAATGCGCAGGTACAACGGCATGTCCAGCGCGTTGTGGTGCGTGATGAACGGCCGCGCCGATGCGCCGCCGTACAACGGCTGCAGCACCGGCGTCTCCACTTCGAGATAGTCGAGTTCGTCCAGCGCGCGGCGAATCTCCGACGTCATGCGCGACCGCGCGCGGAACAGCGCGCGCACTTCCGGATGCACGGCCAGGTCGGCGTACCGTTGGCGGTAGCGCTGCTCGGGGTCGGAGAACCCGGAGTGCCGCACCGTAACGCCGTCGACGACTTCTTCCTTTCCGAACGGCAGCGGGCGCAGCGACTTGGCCAGGATCTGGACCTCCGCCACTCGCACCGTGACCTCGCCGGTGCGCGTGCGGAACAGCGGGCCAGCCACGCCGATCACATCGCCAATGTCGAACTGGTCGAGCAGTGAATACGCGTCGTCCCCGAGCTGATCCTTCTTGAAGTAGAGCTGAATGCGACCGCTGTCGTCGGCAATGTGCGCAAACGTCGTCTTGCCGTGCGCGCGCCACGCCACGATGCGGCCGGCCACACGCACGGTTTCGCCTTCGTCCTGCGCGTCCGCCGGATGCAGCGCCACGGCGGCGGCGGCGTGATGCGACCGGTCGAATGAGTACGCGAACGGCAACACGCCGCGTGCCGCGAGGGCATCGAGCTTGTCGCGCCGCGCGCGCTGGAGAAAGTTCAGGTCGTCGCTCACGCGGCGGCGCTCCCGCCGGCGGACGACCCGCCAAACTGGGACAGATACGCTTCGATGAACGGATCGATGTCGCCGTCCATCACTCTCTGCACATCGGGAATCTTGAGCTCCGTGCGGTGGTCGTTGACCATGGTATACGGTTGAAACACATAACTGCGAATCTGACTGCCGAAACTCACGTCCGATTTCGTTGCGTCGAGCTCGGCTTTCTTGGCGGCTTGCTTGTCCGCCTCGAGCTGGTAGAGGCGGTTCTTGAGCTGTTTCATGGCCGTCGCCTTGTTCTTGTGCTGCGAGCGCTCGGCCTGCGATGACGTGACGATGCCCGATGGGATGTGCGTCAACCGCACTGCGGAGCTGGTTTTGTTGACGTGCTGGCCGCCAGCGCCGGACGCGCGGAACACGTCCATGCGAATATCCTCATCACGGATCTCGATGTTGATTTCGTTATCAACCACGGCGTAGACGAATGCCGACGCGAAGCTCGTGTGGCGGCGCGCCTGCGAATCAAACGGCGAGATGCGCACCAGGCGATGCACGCCTGCTTCGGCGCGGAGAAAGCCGTACGCGTAGAGACCCTTGATCTCGAGCACCGCGCCCTTGATCCCCGCCTCTTCGCCGTCGCTCAAATCGAGAATGTCGATCGTGAATCCCTTCCGCTCCGCCCAGCGCGTGTACATGCGCATGAGCATCTGCGCCCAGTCCTGGGCTTCGGTGCCGCCCGCGCCGGCGCTGATCTCGAGCTGGGCGTCGCGAAAGTCATCCGGCCCAGTGAGCAGCGAGCGAAGCCGGAACGCCTCGATTTCGCCGCGCAGCTGCTCGATCTCGCGCTCGACTTCCGCCGCAAGCTCGTCGTCCGGATCGAGCGCGAGCATCTCCTCGAGCTCGATAGCGCTCTGCACCCGCGCGGTCATTACGTCGTACGGCTCGATCCAGCTCTTGACCGCCTTGACCTGCTGCACGACCACCTGCGCCTTCTCCTGCTCGTTCCAGAACCCGGCCGCGGACATGCGTTCTTCGAGACGCCTCAGCGTGTTGCGCTTGTCGTCCAGGTCAAAGATACCTCCCTAGCTCGGCGAGTCGCTCGGCATGCTGCCTGAGCTCCTTCGCGCGCTCGCTATCAGCCATCTCGCTCTCCGGTATGACACGAGCCGTCCTGCAACTGGGCGGACGGCTCGGGCGTAAAGTGTCGTCTGGCTGGAAGATAGTGTTGCCGCGACGCGCGGTGTACCCCGCGACCGGCACGGCTAGAACATCTTCTGCCCGCCGGCCAAAATCTCGTTCAGCGCTTCCTGAAAGTGCGTCGTCGAGTCGGCAAAGTCGCGGCCCACCTGATCCACATACTCCTCGTAGCTCTTCTTGATCTCCTCGCGGAATAGCTCCTTGAGCGTACCGTCGCGCAAGCCCTCGTCGCGACGCTGCGGAAAGTACGTGACAAGATCGGAGATCAATGCGCGCGACAAACGGCGTGCCTTGGCGTTCGGGTCGTTGGCGAGAAACGGGTTGATCGGCGCGCGCGCTGGCGTGGGGCCGGCAGCGGGCGCCGGGGACGGTTGCGTCGCCGGGCGCGCCGGCGGAGCCGCCTGCATCGGAGCCGGCTGCATCGGTCCCGGCTGCATCGGTGCCGGCTGGATCGCGGCCACCTGCGCAGGAGCGGACTGCGCTGGCGCCGGCACGGCGGGCATTGACGGCGCCGTCGTTGGCCGGATGGGCGGCATCGGGCGCGCCGGCGGTATCGCCGGCATTGGCGGCATTGTGGGACGGATGGCAAAGCCACCGCGCGCCGGCGTTGTGGTTGCCGTACGCGACGCTCCCTGTGGCGGCGCGACGATAGGCCGCGGCGGAAACGGCGCCGGCCGCGATGGCGATGCGACGACAGCGGGATTGGCAGCGGGCGTCTGAGCCACTGCTGCGGCCACGCTCGGCGACCGGCTCTGCGCAAATTCCTCGTCGATCGAATCGCCCACGCCCACGGTCATCACGGCGCCGCAGATTGAGCAGCGCGCACGCACTCCCGCCGACGACACCCGCGCCGGATCGACGCGGAACACCGACCGGCATTCCGGACAGGATACGTTCACTTCCCCTCCTTCGCAGTCGCGGACTCACGCGGAACAGCCGCCGGTTCGACCTCGTCGAACGGCACGTCCGTTCGCCGATCGATTGAGAACACCGACCCGGGCAGCGTCTTCGCGTAAGTCTTCATTTCGGTCGCCAGCGCGCTCACCTGCGCGGCGTGCGTGAAATTTCGTCGCTCGTTAGTCACGATGCCGATCGACACCGTCATCAATGGTACTCGATGCAGCTGTCCGCGGCGATCCTTGCCGAAGAAGTATCCGGCGCGCCGGTCGGGCTCGGAATACTGGTACGGGATCAACGTGTCAAAGATCGACACGATTTCCGTGCACACTTCGGTCACGGCGTCGATCGGAATGATGAAAATGAAATCGTCGCCGCCAATGTGTCCCACAAATCCTTCCTCGTGACACACACCCTTGACGACGTCGTGGAGTATTTGCGCCAGGATGCGAATGACGCGATCGCCCTCGTAGTACGAGTACCGATCGTTGAACTCCTTGAAGTGATCAAGATCTGCATAGCAGGTGGCAAACTGGCCGCCCACGTCCAGCCGCCGCGCGATATCGCGCTCGATTTCCACCGCGCCCGGCAACCGCGTGGAGGGATGCACATACAGATCGCGATCCGACCGCCGCAGCATGGCGCCAAGTCGAATCAGGACTTCGGACGGGTCCTGATGGTCGCGAATGACCTCGTCGGCACCCGTCCTGAATCCGGCGTCGAACGACTCGAAGTCGTCGCCGGAAATCGCCACCGCCGGCACGACACCGGTGTACGAATCGCACTTGAGCTCATATAGCGCACCGAGCACGAGGGCCGGGCTGGAGCGCACGTCAAAGACGACCACCCGCGGGCGGCTTCGTAATGCCACGCTCATGAGCGTTTCGGCATCGCGAACCACCAGCAATGGCACGGCCAGCGCCGCGAGCCAGCGCTGCACCACCTCAGGCGGAGCAAGGTTGTCGGGCGAGAACAGAATCGCGCTAGTTGTGGCCACTCTCTGCGGGAATCAGCGGTGAAACGCCAAGCTACGCGACCGCGGAATCGAAGTCAAATTATGACGGCTACAGGACTTGCGCGGTTTCCAAGGGTGTGATCCAGCTCACCAACGCACAGTCGCACCGAGCGACGTCCTTCCCGCGGGGTCGGTGTGCATCGACAAGCGAAGCGTGGCGAACGCATCCACCATGCTCAAGAAGTGATTCGCGCCAATGACGATGAGATCCTGGACCCCGGAATAGTGCGCGTCATCGCGCTTGAACGTCGTACGTTTGAAAATGTCGAACTGCAGCTGCGCATTTTGCCAGGACCACTGATAGTCGGATTTGTACGCCAGGCGCTCGTATTGGGCGAGTGCCGACGCAGCGTCCGGCGTGGTACGCTGCGCCAACAACCATTGATGCCCGTTAAACGTGTTCGTGTCGGCCGCTGGCACCAGCGAGCCATCGGTCGCCTCGGAATACGGTCCGCTGTTCTTCCAGTCGCGCATCGCCTCGTAATACGTCCAGTTCCCGTCGGGCAACGTAGTGGAATACCCGGCGCGTGCCACCTTCCGGGCAATGTCCCGGAACGAGGCCTCCTGCGCCGCCTGATCGCGTGCGTCCTTGGCGTACTTCAACCAGCCCAGTACCTCGACCGCCGCATACGCAATGAACCGATTGTCGCCGAGGATGAACTGGCCGCCCCCGGGCGCGACAGCCGACACGAGCGGCGCCAACGAGCGGAGCCGCGGCGAGGCGCGGAGGGGTGACGCCGGAAGTGAGACGTCTCCGCCACTGCCGAGCAAATCAGATGAATCAGTGGTGACCCGCCGCCCAACGACACCGGCGCGCGCGGCATCGATTTGCTGCGCCGCGGCGGAGGTTGCGGCGCCGAGGCCGGCGCACGACAGGGCGACTAAAACGACGACCAACGCGCGCACTAGAAGATGTACCGAAGCGTCAGGAACGTGGGCGTCGAGCCGGACGCGGCAACATCGCTCAGCATCTGGGCAAGATCGATCTGCAGCTTTCCGGTCGATACACCCAGCCCAAAGGTGGGGCCGGACCCAGTCGGCCCCGAGGCGACGTATCCCGCTCGTACCTCATATCGCTCCATCCAGGACAGTTCGCCGCCCAGGCGGAAGCCCGGAGAACTGCCGCCAACGACATAACTGACGGCGTCCGCCCCAAGCCGCACACGGGCCTGTTTCGGCAACTGTGTGAGCTTTGGCGCATACGCTACGCCCACGCTCGCCCGTTCGGGGAGCGGATCCGATTGCGGCGAGTCGTTCACCTGAAGCTTGGGTCCCAGGTTTCGAACCGCCGCCCCGATGGTGATCGTCGAATCTTTCGTCGCCAGGTACTCCAACCCGAAATCGAGCGCCGCCGTTTGCGGCACGTTCTCCGGCTTGTTACAACTGCCAGTGCAGTTGAACCCAATACGCAGCAGCTTGCCGGTAATGCCGCCGGTGAGCCGGTCGGTGAGGATTGGGGCGAATGTGGCGGCAAGCGTGGTGCTCGTGCTCACGAAGCTCCCGATCTGGCCCGACTGGTCGACGGTGGAGCCTTGCTGTCCGTAATTGATATAGTGGACGCTAAGCGCGAACGACCCCACGCGGTGCACCGGGTACACGAACGCGCCAGACGCATCCGTCTCCGCAAGCGGCGACGAGTTCGTCGCCATGTGCAGCGCCAGTTCCCGCGGGCCGTGGGCTACACCTGCTGGGTTAGCCCAGAGCGCATCGGAGCCGGTGGCCGCCGTGAGCGTCTGGCCCATGGCCAGCGCACGCGCGCCAACCGGCAGCAGGAAGTCGAGCGCTCCCTCCTCCGTGGTGCCGCTTTGCGCGCCCGCCGCCCGAACGACGCCGAGCAGCAAGCAGCAGGCAATGAGATGCCGGAGACTCACGCAGCGATGCGTGTGAAGGCGGGTCAGAGCGGCGTCGCCTCATCGATGAGCATGATGGGAATGCCGTCGCGGATCGCATAACGGAGCTTGCAGTGCGGACAATCGAGCGCCGACTCGGCTTCCTTGTATTCGAGCTCGCCCTTGCACTTGGGACAGACGAGAATGGCGAGGAGTTCTGGCGATACGCTCATGTTGAACGACCTTCGTGTGACGTGGGAGGAAGCTGATAGCCAAAGCGGTGGAGCGAATGGACGTTGCGCCGCCAATTTGGCAAGACCTTGACCCAGAGGTCGAGATAGACGCGAGCGCCCACGAACGCCTCGATTTTTTCGCGCGCCGCTCGGCCGATTGACTTGACTCGCTGTCCTCCGGCCCCGATGAGAATCTGCTTTTGACTGTCGCGTTCGACGTGGAGAACCGCACGAATGTACATCGGCGACTGCGCTTCACGGTACTCCTCGATCTCGCATGCCACGCTGTACGGCACTTCGTCGTCGAGCTGTTCGAGCGCTGTTTCGCGAACGAGCTCGCTCACGAAGAAACGCACGGTTTGGGTGCTGATCTCGTCTTCCGGATAGAGGAACGGGCTTTCAGGGAGCATTCGGCCGGCGCGCTCGAGCAGCGCGTCAATTCCCTCGCCGGTTATGGCGGAGACGAGCATGGCATCGCCCCCGAGGCGCTCAACCAGGTCTTGGCGCTGGCCGTCACCGATCAAGTCCATCTTGTTGATGACGGTGAGGACTGGCGCTCGCAAGGGACGCTCGAGCTGGGCGACGTCGGTGAGTGGCGCCGGTGGCCCCTCGCTACCGTCAACGAGATAGAGCACGACGTCTGCTTCGTTGAGTGCGGCAATGGCGGTGCCGCGCATCGCCTGCTGGAGCGGGTATTTCGGATTGAGGAGTCCCGGGGTGTCGAGCAGAATCATCTGGACCGAGTCGGTGGTGCGAATGCCGACGATACGGTCGCGGGTGGATTGCGGCTTGGGGCTAACGATGCTCAGCTTTTCGCCAATGATGCGATTGAGGAGCGTCGATTTGCCGGCGTTGGGTTTCCCGACGACGGTGATGATTCCAGCATTGGGCATGCGATAAGATAGCGGGATGTGGAAACGCATAACGCCCTGCATCCGAGACGGATACAGGGCGTTATGACTGAGGTGCCGGCGACGGCCTACTCTCCCGCGCTCTCACGAGCGGAGTACCATC
>JBEPWA010000076.1:0-17220 GCA_041690755.1 Gemmatimonadaceae bacterium
TGTCCGGCCGGCCGGTTTCGTACGACCACCTGCCGTTCTTCTATTCAGACTTTTTCGATTTGGGGTACGAAGCGGTTGGCGAGCTGGATTCACGCCTGCAGATGGTCGCCGACTGGAAGGTGCCATTTCGCGAGGGCGTGATCTATTACCTCCGCGACGGCCGCGTGCGTGGAGTATTACTCTGGAACATCTGGGGTCAGGTGGACGCCGCCCGCCGGCTGATTGGCTCTACAGACGTAGTCCGCGCCGAAGATCTCAAAGGCCGCTTGCCTGCGTGAATCGAGCGCGCCGATCCGCGACTACGGGTCGGCGGGGCTTTTGCGGCTCGCGCGACGAACCGTCGGAGGTCGGCCGGATTCCGGGCTCTCATCGACTGTCGGATAGCGTAGCGTCCCGTCTGCGACCACCTGCGCCCCTGGTGTGAGGGTTGCTGCCGTGACCTTGCCCAGCCCCATGATGTGCTCCACAGGAACGTCGCGGGCGAGCAGGTAATCAGTGATGATGCGCCGATGACAGCGCCACCACACGGCTTCCGCGCACATGATCGCGCACCGATGCGCGCGCGCCAGCGCGAGTAGTTCGACGAGGCCGGCGCGGAATGCATCGGTCTCCGCGTAGTCCGCATAGTTGCGAAAGGCCAGCACACGCCAGAACGTATTCGTCGACGGCGGCGCACCCTTGCCCCGGTGACGCCGTCCACCGAGCGCGCGCAGATGCTGATAGCCAATGCCTGCAGCGGCGAGCGAAGCTGGCAGCGTATCGATGTTGAACTGCGGCATCGCGCGCGAACCCGGGATGGAGCGAACGTCCACGAGGAGATCCACATTGACCTGCTGTAACAGCGCGACGAACTCGGCGATGGTCCGTGTCGAATGGCCGATAGTGAAGATCGTGCGATTCACTATTTAAGCTTTCTGAGCGCGGACGCCTTGTGCATCGCGATGTGGTCGGTCGTAGCGCTCTTGATCTCGTACTGCGGTTCGTCCTTCGTCGCGTGAACCGTGTAGCCCTTGAATTTGATCGCCGAGGTGACGACGCGAGAGACGGTGCCGCGCACGCGACCCGCTTCAGAATTCCACGAGACGCGGTCCCCGCGCTTGAATCGCTTGGCCGGCATGGATCACCTAACTCGTACTGGATGTTATGCCTTCATCAGTCAACGGTTGACTGTCTCATAGAACAAGCGCATCTCACGTACCAGATCAGCTAGCGGATAGCTTCGGTTCGCTCCGCTTGGCCTGGGGGGCAGGCACACGCTCGAGCCGGGCAGGGCGTGTAATCTCGATGCAGCCCGTCGCATCGTCGGTCGCTTCGCGCCATTTTACGGATGCATCGTCCACAACGAATGCTCAGCGTCCCCGATGGAGGAATGCATGGACCAGGACGATCCGAACGCCCGCGTACAATCCGAGTTGAGCCCGAGCGCGGCTACTGCGGCTACTGCGGCTACCGCGGCCCCCGTTCCCGCAAAGGAGACGCCGGCTGGAGCCGGAAGTGAAGCCGTCGAAGGAATTACCATGGACGAATCGGGAGCGAACCAAGGCGCCGGAGTTGATGCACGGAGGAGTCCGTTCTACGAGTGGCTCGACAACGCGGCGATCCGGGAGCTCGTACACCGCAGCCTCGAGATTTCCGTGGGCGAACGACTCATGCTGCTCAAAGGTTTGGTGCCTGGACTTGTCGAAGCCATGGGGCTTGCGGAGTTCGACGCGTTTCTGGAGGAAGTCGGCGTCAAGGCGCACCGCTTCCAGGAAGCGGTTGATCACCCCGGTGAAGGACGGCTGTCGCGAGTGATTCCAGGCGAAGAACTCGGTGGTCCGCTCCCGGCAGGGCACGATCACCTGCCGATTGTGCGGGACGCCAATCACCGCGGGGCGCGTGAAGCCGAGCGCGCCCTCGAGGGCGAGCGGTGGGCACGTACCGAGCACACGCTTCGACCGGACAATGCTGTCTGAGCAATGGAAGCTCGCACCACGCGGATGCGGCATGCGCACCGCGAGGATGATAGTCGGGGTCCACGTCGCTGCCGACGCGTCGCCTGCCCCCGGGGGCCGCGCTAGATCGCTGCGCGGCGTTGAGTGCGAATGCCGCGGGGAATCATTCCGGGGACGTCGCCTCTCCCCTTGCTGAAGCCGGCGCGTCAGCCCAAACTCACGAAGATGAGACTCGTCGCAACGTGGGCCGCGCTCCTTTGCGGCGGCGCCGCAGCCACCACACCCTTCCCGACCCTTGTAGATGCCCAGTAACTCGGCCACACACGCCGCCCGCATGCTCAAGGTGAAGCAAGGCTTTACCGCAGCCAAGCTCACGTCCGGCCAAGTCGACCAACTCATGCGCGTGTTCGACGTGCTCACCGAGGCCGACGCCACCAAGGTCGCACAGCGCACCGAGTTTTCCGTCTCAACGACGAGCAAGATGTCGGCGTCGGTATTCGGGTCCGGACGCGCCGAGGAGCGTCGCCAGATGGCGCGCGCAATCCTGTTCGTCGATGACCTCGCGAAGCTGTACGACGACGTGACGCTCCCGACCAAGCCAACCGACGGTCAGTTCGAGACGCTCTGGCGAGGCGATTTCGCCGCACTGGCGACTAGACTGACCGCGAACGCGAAGAGCCTCTGCGACACGGACTTCAAGGTTCGCGAAATCTTGGCCGCGCCGGTCGTTTCGTCGGCGAGGCCGGTGCCGCGACGGGTCGTTATCACGGACGATATGCGGACCCTGTTCGATAAGACCTTGACTAACCAAGCGCTGCGCAGCGCGGAGATCGGGCGGGGCGTCGTCGCACTGCAGATTCACAAGACAGCGTGGAGCGATGCGAAGTCCGGGCTCGTGGCTTGCTTTGCCGCCACAATTACCTCGTCGATGTCGAACATGATGGCGGTACAGACCGCGGCATCGGGCGCCTACGTGGAGTTCGAGGGATTCTTCCGCGATGTCGGAAAGGAGAACGAGGCGAAGATTGGCATGGCAAAGTCGCTCTTCGGCGCACTCGCGTCCTACGCGCCTTTCCCACTGTCCGTCGTCGGCAAAATCGGCGGGGCTGCCTGCGGCTTGCTCCACGCGAGCACGAGCATCACGCAGGAGCGGGCACTCGGCCCTCACAAGTACTTCGACAGCAACATCCCGACGTTGGAAAAGTTCAATACGAAGCTCGGTGCGGTGAAAAACTGGACCACCGAGCTTACGCGGCTCGGAGTCGATGGCGGCGTCATGCCGTCGGGCACCTCAATTCACAACGCCATCGATATGGCGAGGGGCAGGACGGTAACGCTTCTGAACAAGGTGTTCCTCGAATCCGTGAGCGAGACGTACGGCCTCAGCCCGGATGATACGGCGAACAAGGGCACAGAATTCTATCTCAAGGTGGAGGCGACGCTGGTACCGGGGGGATCCCGCCCTACCTTTGCCCACGCGGTGCGGGTACCGGGGCCCGGCCCTGCCAGGTTTGTGCTGCCGACACACGACAAGCAGGCGGAGCTGAAAGCGCAGAGCCAGGCACGGCCAGAGGCGGTGGCGCAAATGGCCATCAACAAGACCACTGCGATTTTCAATGCGACCAAAGAGGCAATCCAATCGTCTGGCACGCTGACGGTGGTGAATTCGGCAACGATCCAGCCGTTCATCGAACTCCAGCTCATGGCTGAATATCTGGCCGTGCTGATCCCTAACGAGGACTTCACCAAGGCCATTCCAGAGGCGCTCATCAAGCGCCTCGAGAACGCACCATTCGAGCTCGTCCAGCGCAAGACGGGCGACGGACAGACGGACAAGATATATGAACTGAAAAAGCTCCCGTGGGTGGCCGGCCACCCGCGCCACGTGGGCGCGTTGGTGTACTTTTTCCGGTGGTACAAGAGATCCGTCAATCCGTTCGACCTTGCGACGGGCCGCGTGACGGCCACGGGGGTCCGCGAAGCCATGGCGACTGCCATCGGCGAGATCGGCACGGCGGTGCAGGCGCACAAGGTCACGCGCCGCGGCCGCTCCGCCGACACGGCGGATTGGACGCGCGTAGCTGGCGACGTGGCGAGGATTAGAGGTGTGTAAGAAGGCGCGCGGTCGGTCGTGTCACGTGGCCGGTCGCGCATAGGACTCGAGCGCGCCACAGTTCGGGCACCGCATCGTGGTCACCGGAATCGTTTCCTCCCGTTTGATCTTCAGGCCCGTCCAGAAACTCACCTTCGGTGGGCCCGGCGCCCACGCCTCCTGCAGGTGGCCGCCGTACGTACTGTCTCCGATGACGCCCTGCTCCATTTCAGTTCGGCAGCGAAGGCACTGAATCACTTGGTCCATAACCGCTCCGGTTGTTAGTGGGGTTCTGCGATCTGGAACGCACGTGCCGGCTGATCTCCGACCGCGGCTCAGCCTCGACGAGCCGCTTCGATTGCCGCGATGTCGATCTTCGTCATCCCCATCATTGCATTGAAAGCGCGCTTGGCGGCAGCGGGATCTGGATCGGTGATCGCTTGCATCAACACAGCCGGCGTGATCTGCCAGGACAAACCCCATTTGTCTCGGCACCAGCCGCACGCGCTCTCCTCGCCGCCGTTGCCGACAATCGCGTTCCAATACCGATCCGTTTCGGCTTGGTCAGCGGTTGCGACCTGAAACGAGAACGCGTCCGAGTGCTTCACTGACGGACCGCCGTTCAGCCCGAGGCATGGAATGCCGATCACGGTAAACTCGACGGTCAACACGTCGCCTTGCTTGCCCGACGGAAAGTCGCCGGGCGCACGATGCACCGCGTCAACGGACGAATCCGGAAAGGTCTGGGCATAGAACCGCGCCGCACCTTCGGCGTCGCCGTTGTACCAAAGGCAAATCGTATTCTTGGCTGGCGCAACCATGCCATTCCTCCATCACAGTGTGGGCATAAGGCCGGGCGTGAACGGCGTGCCCGCAGGCGAAGTGTATTGCCATGGGCGCACAAACTTCAATAGGTGCCCTGTAGCAACGCACCCGGATCGACCCCGAACGGCAATTCCCTGAGAACTCTGTGCCAGTTTCCTGACAGAGTATCCGGGGTTACCCGACTCTTGGGGAAATCGTATGGCCCCACGTTCACTGCATGGGCGCAGTCAGTGGAATTCCACGCGGGAACGCGCAAGTCGCGGCACTCGATCATCTCCTGAGGCGGTGTATGCGGATAGCGACGATTAGACGAGTTTCACTCGGCATGTGTGTGGCTGGCGCGATTGGTATTGGCGTAGGCGGTTGTGCGCCGAGTGGAAAGTCGAGCTCAAAAACCGTCGGCCTGCTAGCCGGGGACGCGGCTGAGCGAACCTACGTCCCGCCCGGTTCGTACGACGAATACTACGCGTTTCTATCGGGCGGCTTCAGCGGCCAGGTCACCGTATACGGGCTGCCGTCCGGGCGGCTCTTCAAGCAAATCCCGGTCTTTTCACAGTTCCCTCAAACGGGGTACGGGTACGACGAAGATTCCAAGGCGATGCTGAATACAACGTTCGGTCAGGTACCGTGGGACGATTCTCACCACACTGAGATGTCGCTGACCGACGGTGTTCCGGATGGGCGGTGGTTGTTCATCAACGGCAACAACACGCCGCGAATCGCTCGTATCGATCTCAAGCGATTTGAAACGGAAGAGATCCTTCAGATTCCCAATGCAGCCGGCGGTCATGCGTCGCCATTCGCCACGCCCGACACGAAGTACGTCGTATCGGCGACGCGGTTCAGTGTGCCGATCCCGCAGAGCGACGTGCCCATCGACAGCTACAAGCAGAACTTCAAGGGGACTATCAGTTTCGTAAAGGCGGACGAGCCAGGCAAGATGGACATCGCCTTCCAGATCATGATGCCCGGTTACGACTACGACCTGGGCCATGCTGGAAAAGGGCCGTCGGACGGCTGGTTCTTCTTCACCACGTACAACTCTGAACAGGCGAACACGAAACTCGAGGTGAACGCCTCGCAGGCCGATAAGGACTACATCGCCGCCATCAACTACAAGCGCGCCGAGGAATGCATCGCTGCCGGCAAAGGCAAGAAGTTCGGCGGCTCGTACGTGCACAATTACGTTGATCCGGCCACCCGCATTGCGAAGAGCGAAACCAAGACCGGCGTCACCATGCTGTACCCGGCCGACTGCGACGGGCTCGCCTACTACCTCCCGACGCCCAAGTCGCCGCACGGCGTGGACATCGATCCCACGGGTGAGTACATCGTCGCCGGCGGCAAGCTCGCTACCGTGATTCCGGTTCATTCGTACACGAAGATGGTCAAGGCGATCGCCGACAAGAAGTTCGAAAAAACGATCGATGGTATCCCGGTACTCAACTACGACGCCGTCGTGGCTGGTGAGGTGAAGAATCCCGGACTTGGCCCGCTCCACACCGAATTCGACGGGAAAGGAAACGCGTACACGTCCATGTTCATCTCCTCCGAAGTGGTGAAGTGGAAGCTCGGCACCTGGGAGGTGCTGGACCGCATTCCTGTCTACTACTCCGTGGGCCACATCATGATTCCCGGTGGCGACAGCAAGAAGCCATGGGGCAAGTACCTGGTCGCGCTCGACAAGATCACCAAGGATCGCTACCTCCCAACTGGACCAGAAGGATCTCGCTCAGCGCAACTGATCGACATCAGCGGCGACAAGATGAAGATGCTGCTCGACTTCCCGACAATGGGAGAGCCGCACTACGCGCAGGCGGTGCCAGCCAGCTTGTTGCAACCTGGTTCCCTCAAGTTCCAGAAGCTGACCGACAACAAGAATCCGAGCGTGACGACATCTGAGGCAGCCGGTGGAATTACGCGCACCGGCAAGCGGGTGGACGTCAAGATGATCGCCATCCGCAGTCACTTCGCGCCAGATAACCTCGAGGGTGTCGAGCTCGGTGACACTGTGTACTTCCACGTCACCAACATCGAGCAGGATTGGAATATCGCTCACGGCTTCGCCGTGTTCGGCGCGAACACCTCGGGCATTACGCTGCCACCCGGTGAAACGAGAACCATTCGGTGGGTACCGCAGACGATCGGGATATTCCCGTTCTACTGCACCGATTTTTGCTCGGCGCTGCACCAGGAAATGCAGGGGTATGTCCGCGTGTCAGCGCCTGGTCTGCACGTGCCGCTCAGCGCGAATACCAGCAAGACTTCGCAGACCCAGAATGGGCGTCTCCCTGCTGGACGCGGGGAGCAGCACAAATGAAAACGCAAATGGGTGCGGGCTATATCGAGACGCCTCCGCTAGCCGTGCCAGCTCCGGTCGGCGCGGCGGCCCGTACCACTCGCGGGGGAGCGCGCGTGCCGCGCCTCTCGCGCGCGCTCACGGCAATCGCATCGCTCGTGCTGATCGGGTTGTTCTTTGTTCCGCTGTGGCGCGTACAGCTGGTCGCGCCGCAGTACCCCGAGGGCCTCGGGATGCGAATCGGTATCAGCTACGTCGCCGGTGCGATTCCAACTGATCTCGATAATATCAACGGCCTGAATCACTACGTCGGCATGAAGCGCATCACGCCGGACGCAATTCCAGAGTTGCGCTACATGCCCTGGATTGTGGGCGGTCTCATTCTATTCGGCTTGATCGCTGCGCTCGTTGCCAGTCGCAAGGCATTGATCGCCTGGGTGGCGTCCTTCCTGCTCGTCGGTGTCGCCGGGCTCGCGGACTTTTGGCGCTGGGAGTATGACTACGGGCACAACATCGATTTCGATCACGCGATCATAAAGATCCCCGGCATGAACTATCAACCACCGTTGATAGGTGTGAAGCAGTTGTTGAATTTCACTGCCGTTTCGTGGCCCGATACCGGTGCCTGGCTTGCGTTCACGGCGTTTGGACTCGGTGCCATTGCGCTCATCGTTGCCCTGCGGAAGCAAGCGGTGAACGGTTCGACCGTTCGGGGCGCCTGATATGAATCCTCGCTGGGGCCAAAGTGTCCGCCCGGTTGTCGGCGCGGTTCTGCTCACCGCGGGGCTCCTGGTGCCGGCGTCTGGTTCGGTGCCCGCACAAGGGAATGGCGCGAGCACCCGGACTGCTCCGTTGGTCGTGAACGTGTCGGCCGACGGCCCAGTGCGCAGCGTACGGTCGGCGCTCAGGATTGTCGCGCGCGGCGGTACGATCATCGTGCATCCGGGGACGTATCGCGACACCACCATCGTCGTGACGATTCCCGTGATGATCATCGGGGACGGCTTCCCGGTGCTGGACGGCGAGTCTCGCCGGCAGATCATGACGGTTTCGGCGGACAGCGTCACAGTGCGCGGAATGACGTTCCGGAATGTCGGCGTTGCCTATACCGAGGATCTCGCGGCGATCAAGGTGATACGTGCACGGGATTGCGTCATCACCGACAACCGAATTGAGAACGCCTTCTTTGGGATCTATCTGCAGGAAGCCTCAAACTGCCGGGTCGAGCGGAATATTCTGACCGCGGCACATCTGCGCGATGCGACATCCGGCAACGGAATCCATCTCTGGCACTCGCGCGACATCACCATCGTCGGCAACAAGATCTCTGGGCAGCGCGACGGGATCTACTTCGAATTCGTTCGGCAGGCGCACGTTCGCGACAACGTGAGCGAGAACAATATCAGGTACGGGCTGCACTTCATGTTCTCCGACAGTTGCGACTATGAAAACAACACCTTCCGGCACAACGGGGCAGGCGTTGCGGTCATGTACACGCATAACGTTCGCATGGTTGGCAATCGCTTCATGGATAACGTGGGCGCCGCTGCGTACGGACTACTGCTGAAGGAGATCTCCGACAGCCAGCTGCTGAACAACCTGTTCGCGCGAAATACATCCGGGCTTTACGCGGATGGCGCCACGCGTCTGAACGCACGTCACAACACGTTCGTCGACAACGGATGGGCGCTGAAACTTCAGTCCAGTACCGACGATGCAGTTTTCGTCGGCAACAATTTTTCGGGCAACACGTTTGACGTCAGCACCAACAGCCGGTCAACCAGTTCCACATTCTCGGGTAACTACTGGTCTACGTACCGGGGCTACGATCTGGATCACGACGGCAAAGGTGATGTTCCGCACCACCCGGTGCGGCTTGCCTCCGTAGTCGTCGCCAGGAACGAGCCGGCGCTCATCCTGCTGCGCAGCAATTTCCTCGAGCTGCTGGACGCTGCCGAGCGGGTCATGCCAGCACTCACACCAGCGACGTTGGCAGATAACGCTCCTTCCATGCGATGGATCAAGTGAGCGAACTCAAAATCCAAATCACGGGCCTGTCCAAACGGTTCGGGACGATCGACGTGCTCCGCGCCGTTGACCTGGTCGTGCGAACGGGGCGCGTGATTGCGATTGTCGGCCCCAACGGCGCGGGCAAAACCACGCTCATCAAGTCCATACTCGGCTTGACCAGGCCCGGCGCCGGGCGAATCACCTTCGACGGCGTCGATGTAGTCGGACGGGACGAGTACCGCGCTCGAATCGGGTACATGCCGCAGATCGCTCGATTTCCTGAAAATCTCACAGGCGCAGAGCTGTTCAGAATGCTCAAGGACCTTCGTGGCGGCGCCGCACCACTGGATGTGGAACTGCTGGAGTCGTTCGAGCTTGGTGCCGCGCTTGAACAGCCATTGCGCGTGCTGTCTGGCGGAACTCGCCAGAAGGTGAACGCGGCAATGGCCTTCCTCTTCTCGCCGGATCTCCTTGTACTGGATGAACCGACGGCGGGTCTCGACCCGTTGGCTAGCAGCATCCTCAAGGACAAAATTCTCGCCGACCGCGGGGCCGGCAAGACGGCCGTCGTGACATCACACATCATGAACGAACTGGAAGAACTCGCCGATGATGTGGCTTTCCTGCTCGAAGGTCGCATTGCATTTGTCGGCACGCTCGATGAGCTCAAGCGAATCACGGCTCAGGCGACACTGGAACGCGCCGTCGCCACAATGATGACCCGCGGCTGGGTCCGGGCGGCCGCATGAATACCATACTCATGGTGTTGAAATACCAGGCGCGCGATGCTGTGCGAAGCCGCTGGCTGATTGGGTACGCCATCTTCTTCGGGCTGGTGACTGAGGGATTGCTTCGCTTCAGCGGCGATCCGGCAAAGGCACAGCTCAGCCTCGTGAGTGTGGTGCTCTTTGTGGTGCCGCTCGTCTCGATCGTGTTCGGCACCGTCTATCTGTACAACGCGCGCGAATTCATCGAACTGATTCTTGCGCAGCCAGTGCGCCGGCTGCAGACGTACACGGGCCTCTATCTCGGCTTGGCACTCCCAATGGTGCTTGCCTTTGCGGTTGGGCTGGGCGCGCCGTTCCTGTTCCACGGAATCGACGCAACCGCATGGAACACGCTGGTCGCGCTTCTGGCTGCGGGCACTGTGCTTACCGGAGCGTTCAGCGCGATCGCCACGCTGATCGCTATCCGATGTGAAGACCGCCTCCGCGGCCTGGGCACGGCCATCGCCGTCTGGCTCATGCTCACAGTGGTATATGACGGCCTGGTGCTGTTCATCCTCGCGGTCATGTCGGATTACCCGCTCGAACGAGCGACACTCGCCATGATGATGGCGAACCCGATCGACATAGCGCGGGTCGCGCTGCTGTTGCGGTTTGACGGTGCCGCAATGATGGGGTACACCGGAGCCGTGTTCCTGAAATTCTTTGGCGGTGCTTTGGGGGCCACAATCGCCATCACAGCACTGACGGCATGGATCGCCGCACCGGTTGCGCTCGGCATGAGAGCTTTCCAGCGCAAAGATTTTTGAAATCAACATCGCAGTCGCGACGCAACACGCACTCGCGGCACAAATCGATCACTATCTCCAATCGAAATATCAAAGTGAAAAACATTCGTATGCTCGTTGGACTCGTCGCCGCGTGCGTCTTCGCCGTTGCCTGCGGCACCAAGGAAAAGGCAACTCCAGCCGGCGAGAGCGCCGCAACAAACGCCCCTGCGACCGGCGGCGGACCAACGGCCAAACCAACCGGAACAGTGATCGTCGTTGAGCTCCATAGCGATGATGAGGGGAATTACTTCAAGCCCGCAAAGTTTGAAGTGCATAGGGGAGACATCATCCGCTTTACATTAAAGAGCGGCGTGCACAACGTGCATTTTCTCCCTGACTCCAACGCGGGCAAGCTCTATCTTCCACCGGCGAGCGACATGCTGCAGCTGCCCGACCAAGTGCTCGACATTCCCGTCAACCTCGCGGCCGGCAAGTATTACTTCCAGTGTGATCCGCACGCGCTGCTCGGAATGATCGGGCATGTGGAGGTCGAAGACTGACACGTCGCGTAGATGAAGCAGCTGGCGAAGCACGGGGGCTGCACGCGCTGATCGTCCGGCCCGCCGTGATACCGGGCATCGCGACAGCGGCGGTGTTGGCCGGGGTTCTGGCGTGGGCCCTGAACGTACCGCTGTGGCCCGGCCGTATCTGGCTCTCGGCGCTCATCGTTACCGGCGCCGTGGTGGTCACGCGCACTGTCCGCGGAGCGTTACAGGGCAAGTGGGCGTCGGACGTTGTCGCGACGCTCGCAATTGTCACCGCCGCGGTGATGAACGAGCCGCTGGCCGGCCTCATCGTTGTCGTCATGCAGACGGGCGGCGAAGGCCTGGAGCGGTACGCAGAAGGACGTGCGTCACGCGCGGTCCAGCAACTCGAGGCGGACCGCCCCAAGTTGGCGCATCGCCTGCGTGATGGCGAGATCGTCGACGTCCGGGCCGATGAGGTGCTGGTCGGCGACACGATCGTCGTGCGAGCGGGTGAACTCGTCCCCTGTGACGGCGTTGTGGTCGAAGGGACGTCGGAACTCAACACCTCGATGATCACCGGGGAGTCGTTGCCTCGTGCTGTTGGACCCGGCGCGCAGGTGAGCAGCGGCAGCGTCAACGGCGACCGCTTGTTCCAGATGCACGCTACGGCGATCGCTGAAGCAAGTCAGTACGAGCGGATTGTGCAGCTGGTTCGCGCCGCCCTGGAGACCAAAGCTCCCTTTCAGCGAGTCGCAGATCAGTACGCAGTCTGGTTCACGCCGATCACGCTTGTTGTCGCCACCGTTGCTGCGGCGATGTCCGGAGACTATCAACGATTCCTCGCGGTGCTGGTCGTCGCCACGCCGTGTCCGCTCATCCTTGCGCCGCCCATCGCGATCATCGGTGGGATCAACCGCGCGGCAAAGCGCCAGATCATCGTGCGAAACGGCGCCGCGATCGAGCGGCTGGCCAGCGCCAATGTCGCAGTGCTGGACAAGACGGGCACGCTCACTGTCGGTATGCCAGTGGTGAAGAATGTGGTCGCCGCCGAGCCGTTCACGCGGGAGCAAGTGCTACGACTTGCCGGCGCCGTAGAGCAGGGTGCGGCACATCTGCTGGCACGGACACTCGTCGATGCCGCCCTCGCTGAGAACGAGTCCCTGCCGGCCATCCACGATGTCGTTGAGACACCGGGAAGCGGCGTTGAGGGGAAAGTCGGCAACGATACAATCGCTGTCGGTGCGCGCTCGTTCGTACTGGCCAGGGTGACGAGGCTGGGGAATGTCGCAATTCCGGAGGAGCCCGGGGCCGGTCTCAAGGCATACGTGGCGATCAACGGGCGTCTCGCAGGAAGCGTTACGTACGATGAGATGCTGCGAAGCGATGTCGCGGCGATCCTCAGGGATTTGAACGGGCTTGGCTTTAAGAGAATCCTCCTTCTCTCAGGAGATCACGAGGAAAACGCGCGAGCGGTGGCTGCAACGATTGGCATCAGCGAAGTGCACGGCGACATGACCCCCGAAGACAAGGTGGCCTCCGTCCGAGCGCTCACGGCCCAGGGTAATCGCGTTCTCATGGTGGGAGACGGAACGAATGACGCGCCGGCGCTGAGTGCTGCGACGGTCGGCATCGCGCTCGCCGGCCACGGCGCAGGTGCGACAGCGGAAGCCGCGGATCTTGTGATACTCGTCGATGAACTTGATCGCGTGCCAATGGCGATCCGGATCGCGCGCCGGAGCATGACAATCGCCCGGCAGAGCATCTGGGCCGGGCTGGGGCTGAGCGGCGTCGCCATGTTGTTCGCCGCCGCCGGCCGCATCGACCCAATTCCGGGGGCACTACTTCAGGAAGTGATCGACATCGCGGTTGTGCTCAATGCGCTGCGCGCAAGCGCGGCGCCACGAAGCGCAACTAGCGATCGCTCTAAATAAGGAACGGGCGGAACCCCACAAGCTCGCATACGGCCCGACGATTCACACGCTACTCGTGACGCATGGCGTCAATTGGCGAGAGCCGCGCGGCTCTGAGCGCTGGAATTATTCCAAAGCTCAGCCCGATCAATGCCGCCGAAACCACGGCCGTAGCGAGAGTGCCGCCGGTGACCACCGCCCTGATCGCCGTCACCGGCGTCACCGACCGCGCGATGGCGGCGAGTCCGAACGCCACCGTCAATCCGATTGCCGTTCCCAATGCGCTGCCTGTGGCCGCGATGATTACTGACTCGGACAGGAACTGGTAAAGAATGTCGCGCCTCCGTGCACCGAGCGCCTTGCGGACGCCAATTTCCCGTGTTCGCTCCGCCACGCTCGCCAGCAGCACGTTCATGATCCCGACGCCGCCCACGATGAGCGACACCGCTGCCAGCGCTCCCATGACGAACTTGAGAATGGCCAACGCCGACATCGCCTGCTGCAGCCGTTCCGCCGACGATGTGATCTCCACGCGTTGCTCCCAGTGCCGGTATCGGCTAGCCAGCCAGTCCACGGCCATGTCTTCTACCGAGTGCACGGACTCCAGTGTGTTGGCATGCACCATGAGCGACGGTAGCACAGGGCCCGTCGCGCCGGTGGTTGCGGCCGCAGCGCGCAACGGGACGAACACCTGAAAGTTTCGCTCGCCGATATACGACGGCATGGCCCCGATCACCGTGAACGACCGACTGTGAATGCGAACAACGTGGTCGAGCATCAAGCTGGGGTCGCCCGTGGGAGACAGCTGTTCCGCCAGTAGATGTGACAGCACAACGACGGGCGCATTTCGCGCCACCTCGCCCGCCGTGAAATAGCGGCCGACGTCAACGTCCCTATGGCCGAACACCAGGTAGTTGGCGAGCGTTGCGCTTACGCTTGCGGCATGCGGGTGGGCGTGTGTCGTCGTCACCACCGTCTGCCCGCCCGCCAGCATGGTCACGTCGCCAGCCGAGCCGAGACGTGTGCGTAGCTCGTCCGCATCCGCTTGTGTGAACGTGGGGTAGCCGCCGAGCGGGAATGAAAATCCATCGCGCTGCACTGTCGTTTTGGAGGCGATGGTAATCGACTGGACGTCCGTGTTCGCGGCGGCCTGCTCACGGGCGAACGACTCGAGTCCGTCCGTGAGCGCCAGCGTGGTGATCACCGACGCTACGCCGATTACCACACCGAGCGTGGACAGGGCGGTGCGGGCGGGGCTTGCGGCGCTTGCCTTGAACCCCTGGATAACGGACGCGTACGTACCGAATGCCATGTATCACGTTATTTCTCTGGCCGCGATGTATCCATTGGACGATGGTCGCGCCCGGCTACAACTTTCGACGGATGCGCCGCTGGTCGTACCGTGTGAGTATTCGCGGAGTACGCGACCCACCCTGCGCCATGGCATGATGACCGAACCCGAACTGCCCAAGTCGATAGAGCCGCTGTTCGCGCACAACATCCGGCTGTGGTTGCGCATTTGGGGTGCGATCCAGGCCGCAGCGCTGGTGATCGCCACGTACGTCTCGGCGCGTGGACCTGGCGCGGCTGTGGCGCCTGCAGCCCTTGGAACGGGCATCGACGCCACGTTCGTCGTGCTGTTCATCGGGCTCGTGGCATACCATGCGATCGGGCTATTTGCGCACGACTGGCTCTTGCGGCGGCGCTGGGCGGTGCTGGTGTACGTCCCACTCGGCTGGGTAGCAATCCTCGGCGCGGCGTCGGTGCACGGGACGTTCAGTCTTCTCATATTCGGCGCCGTGATTCAGGGCTTCATTTTCCTCCCGTTCGCATGGGCGATCGTGGCTCTGGCCGCCGTGGTGGCATTGATCGCCGGGCGTATTACGGCGCAGGCCTGGCGGGCGCCAACCGGAATGGTGTTGACACAGCTCGCCGCGGTGATCGCCACCGGAACGATGATCGGTACAGTGTTGTTCTACATCCATCGCACTAACCGCGAGGCAACGCTACGCGCCGACCTGTTGCGCCGACTCGACGCGGCGCAGCGCGATCTCGCCGACCGCGCTCGCGCGGCCGGCGTTCTTGAAGAGCGACAGCGCCTGTCGCGGGATATTCACGACACCCTCGCGCAAGGCTTCGCCAGCGTGATCAGACATCTGGAAGCAGTGCAACTGGCGATCGATGATCCGCTCCATCCAATCGTTCCACACCTGATGCATGCACAGGCAGTATCGCGCGACAGCCTCGTGGAAATTCGGCGGCTCGTGCTGGCGCTGCGACCCGCTGAACTCACCGCCGCGCCGCTGGCCGACGCCATTGGCAGAGTAACCAGGCAGTGGAGTGCGGCGAACGGTGTCGAGGCGGAGTTCGATGCGGAGCCATTGCCGTCGCTCCATCCGGACGCCGATGTGATTTTTCTTCGCGCGGCGCAGGAGGCGCTGAGCAACGTTGCTCGCCACGCAACCGCTGCCCACGTCCGAGTCACGCTCGGGTGCGTCGATCAGCTGGTGCAACTGGCCGTGGAGGACGACGGATGCGGATTCGACCATGCCGACGCGCCCGGTCGTGAGCGACTCGGGCTCACCGGAATGCGCGAGCGTTTGCGTCCAATGGGCGGCCACTTGTTGATCGAGAGCCGCGCGGGAATGGGCACGAGTCTCACCGTAGTACTACCGCTCGCCGCGGCCGTCGCTGGCAGAGCATCATGACGCAACCAACTCGCGTGCTCGTGGCCGACGATCACCCCGTGGTGCGCAGCGGCATAGCCAGCGTGCTCTCCACTCAGCCCGATTTTTCGGTGGTGGGCGAAGCCGCCAATGGGGCGGAAGCGGTCACGATGACGGTGCAGTTGGAACCGGATCTCGTGCTGATGGATCTGCGCATGCCTGTACAGGATGGCGCGTCGGCGATCGCGGAAATTGTCCGGATTCGCCCCGGCACGCGCGTCGTGGTACTCACGACATTCGTGAGCGACGGCGAAGTGCTGCGGGCCATCGAGGCGGGCGCCGTTGGCTATTTACTGAAAGACGTGCCTCGCGATGAACTGTTTCGCGCCTTACGCGCCGTGGCTCGTGGCGAGCGTTATCTCGCGCCCGCCGCGACGGAGCGTTTGATGGCGCACTGGCAACAACCCGGTCGAGCCGAGCTCACGGCGCGCGAACTCGAGGTCCTGAATTGCGTCGCGGCCGGTGCGGCAAACAAGGAGATTGCGGCGCGTCTCGGGATCACGGAACCCACAGTGAAAGCCCATCTCGTACACGTCTTTGAGAAGCTGGGCGTGGAGAACAGGACATCTGCGGTGCGGGTCGCCACAGAGCGAGGAATGCTCGAACGCGAGTGAGTTCCGAAACCGCAGCCAAAGTGAGCTCACGGTTCGAGGCTCGAGCGTTTGCCGGGCAGCGGCAGCGCGTAGTGCGGAAGCACGATGTCGTCTTTGAGCGCGCGGCCGATCGCGAAGTCGGCAATGGGCGGAACTCGCATCAGCCGCGTGACGAGGTTGCGGAACGCAATGCCGGCGGACGTCTTTGGTGCGAACGACGACGTGAACTTCGCCGCCGCCAGTTGTTTTTTTCTGAGAAATGGCATGAGCAGCCGCTCGTATCGCGCGAATGCCGTGGCGTAATCGCCGCCGCACGCGTTCAACTCGCCCGCAAGTACGTACGCCTCGGTGATCGCCAGCCCCGTGCCTTCGCCGGCCATGAGCGACACGCAGGCCGCCGCGTCGCCGACCAGTGCGACACGACCCTTCGTCCAGCGATCCATGCGAATCTGGCTCACTGTGTCGAAGTAAATCTCGGGAGCGCGATCGATCTCCGTCTCAATCTGCGGCCATTCCCAGCCGGCGCCGGCAAAGACGCGGTGAAGAACCGCCTTCGGTTCCTCGCCGCCGATCATGTACTTGTCGTGGAAGATGAACAGGAAAATCGTCGAGTTGTCGCGCGTCGTGAACCGCGATATCTGACGGCCCGGCAGATCATGGCTCACGTACACCAACTCATCGCGCGGCCCGTAGCCCTCCACCTCGAACGCAGCGACGTGGTAGCCGAGCGACGTCTCGACATCGGACTCCGGCCCGAACACGAGACGGCGGACGCGCGAATGCAGGCCGTCGGCGCCGATGACGAGATC
>JBEPWA010000077.1:0-16610 GCA_041690755.1 Gemmatimonadaceae bacterium
GGCTGACGGCGGCGGTTGCCATTCGTCTGTGTCTCCGATTCAGCGGTTCGTTACTTCAATGAAGTCAGGTACGCCACGATGTCGGCGATCTGGGCATCGGTGAAACCGCCCAGCTTGACCGGACCCTTGAGGGTGACCGGGTCGTACTCGCCGAGTCCGAACGTCGGCATGATCACGCCGGCTTTCATCTCGTTGGCGTTCTTGATCCAGCGCGCCAAGTGCTGCGGGTCGTTGGGGTAGAGTCCCGCGGCGATCGTCGTGCGTAGCGCCAGGTGCGTGAGGTTCGGGCCAATGGTCGCCTGCATCATCGGCTCGCCGCGGACGGTGTGGCACGCGATGCACATGTTGGTTGTCACGAGCTTGCGGCCGTTCTCGATGTTGCCGGCGGCGAGCAGGTTGTCATCGTACTTGAGACCCGTGGGCAGCGGCGTCTGCGGAATGGCGTACGCCGGAATCTTGTCTCGCGGATAGGCGACGAATCCCGCCTGTATGACCTGTGCGTTCACCGCGGGCACCGAAGCGGTAAGCCCCGGAGCGGCCGCAGATGCGCCGCCGGTGACCGGAGGCGTTGTCGGCGCGGCCACAGGCGGCGGAGAACCAACGCCCGGCTGTTCCTGGTGGGCGGCCCAGCTGTCGAAATCTGCCTGGGTCACCGCGAATGCCTTGAAGCGCATGTTGCCGTGGCTCGTGCCGCAGTACTCCGCACATGCGCCATTGAAGACATCGGGGCCGGTGGAGTCGGGCGTCATCCACAGGTAGTTCGTATGGTTGGACACCACGTCACGCTTGCCGCCCAACGCCGGAATCCAGAAGGAATGGATGACGTCGCGCGAATGGAGCGTAAAGTTGACCGTCTTGCCAATGGGCAGATACAGCTCGTTGGCTGTGACGAGCGTGTCGATCTTGCCGTTGGCGCCGACCGTCGTGTACTGCGGGTAGCGGAACTCCCACCACCACTGGTGGCCAACCACTTCCACCTGGAGGGCGTCGGAGCGGGCTTTCGCCTCCGTCTTAAAGATCACCTTGACCGTTGGAATTCCGATCATGATCAGGATGAGCAGCGGAATCACGGTCCACGCGATTTCCAGCGTGGTGTTGCCGTGGACGTGCTCCGGCTCCGGCTGGCCGGGGCGAGCTCTGAACTTGAATAGCGTGTAGACGAGAATGCCCTCGACAAAAATGAAGACCGCCGTACCGGCGTAAATCAACATTTTGAAGAGAAAATCAACGTCCCGATTGAAATCGGTCCGACTATGAAAGACAGAGTCGGGATGGTTCTGCCCGCAGGCGGCCAAAAATGCGACCAGGGCGACCGTCAGCGCGGCCTGGGCCAGCCGGCGCGGGCGGGATTGAAAAGGCATGACAAGTCCTTTTACCGGCGTTCTGAGCGTAACTACCGCAACACGCTCGGGGCGAATTGTAAGAAGCATGCGCAACCTACCGGCTCACGGGAGCCAAATCAAGCGAATGCCCCGCGAGTAGGGTCTTTCCCCACAGCGGGTTACACCCTGTCGGCCTGATCGCCTTTTTCGCGCGGTTCTTCCTTAACTGTGTGCTTGTCTTTGGTCTGTGCAAAGGCGATCTCCAGCGCCTGCCGAATCTGCGCCACACCTTCGCGCAACTGCCGTAGCCGCACCATTTCGCTGGCTCCGCGGCTGGCCGACAAGTTCACGGCCATGACCTGATCGGCGATCATGCCGAACTGACCTTTGAGGTTCTCGGACAGGCTGGGAAGGGTGCGGCGAATGTTCTGGGTGAACGGTCCAGCCGGCCTGCCATTCTTGATGGCAATTGCGTATTGCTCCACCAGACCATTTATGCGCTGCAGCAGCAGCAGGGCATCGTCCAACGTCTTGAGCTTGGCCGTGCCGGCCGCGTCGAGCCTGGGGCCCGCGGCCATTATTTCACTCGCTCCAATCGCGGATTCTCAATGACCTTGCGGCCGGCCTTTGCCTCGGCCTTGCCGTTTACCCGGACAATGTCTGCAGTGAAGTCGAACCGGCCGTCGAACACTGCGGCGCCTACGCCGTACGCATCCACCGGCGCGCCCTCGTCTTCGAACGCCTGAATCCGCGCCGCGTCAAAGCCGCCCGACACAATGATCCTCACGTCGCCGTAGCCCTCGGCGTCCAGCGCGTTGCGCACGTTCCACACGAGTTGGAGGTTCACGCCGGTGGGCTTGAATGGACCCATCTGCGACACCACCGATTTGTCCACCATGTTCTCCGCGGTGTCCAGCCGCACGCCCCACAGGCGGCCCTCCAGCGCTCGCGCCACGTCGAGACTGGCCTTTACGGAATCGTTGTCGTAGTCCACGAGCGCAATCACGTCCACGCCCTCGATCGACTCGGCAAATGCCTTGGTCGCCTTGACGGTGTCACCGCCAAATGCGGCGATGAGCGCGTGCGGAATGGTGCCCACGGCCTTGCCACCGAACAGGGAGCCCTGCGCCTCGGTGGACACCAGCTTCATGCCGCCCACCATGGCACTCAGTCCGTCGCCGGGCTGCGTCCACAACACATCGTCGCGCGCGCCAAAGAACATCACCGGCTTGGTGGGCGCCGCGTTGCAAATGAGCTTGGAGTTGGTGCAGATGCGCGTGCGCCGGCTGAGCGCGCCAAGGCAAAGCGTTTCGAGGTGGGCAAACCCCTCGTATGGCCCTTCGATTGTAAGAACAGTATCCCAGTTCTCATAACGATCGCCTTCGTAGAGCGCGTTCACCGTGAGGGCGCTCCAGTCGTCGGCGCAGAGCTTGAGCAGCGCAATCACTTCGTCCACGCCGCCCAGCCAGCCTTCGTTCTTGCCGGTGAACTGCATCATCACGTTGGCCGCGCGCTTCTCGCGCCGCACCACGTCGCGCGCCCGCACGAAGTAGGCGTCGGTATAAAAGCCCTGCTTGATCTGCTCAACCGGCAGCTGGTAGGCCGCGGGGTCGACGCGTTTACGCCGGCGGGGAGCCATGGGTAGTGGTCAGCGCTTCCGGCCGGTCATGGTGTCGGGGTCGAGAATTTTATCGAGTTGCTCGCGCGTGAGCAGGCCGCGCTCGAGCACCACGTCGAACACGCCGCGGCCGCTCTCCAACGCTTCCTTGGCCACCGACGTCGAGTGCTCGTAGCCGATCACCGGCACCAGCGCCGTGACAATGCCAATGGAATGCTCCACAAAGTGGCGCATCCGTTCGGGATTCGCCGTAATGCCGTTCACGCAGCGTTCGCGCAACACCGTGCATCCCGCTTCCAACGTCTGGATGCTGCGCAGCAACCGATAGGCGATCACCGGTTCGAACACGTTCAGCTGCAGCTGCCCCGCCTCGGCGGCCATCGTCACCGTCATGTCGCCGCCAATGACGTCAAAGCAGACCTGGTTTACCACTTCTGGTATTACAGGATTCACCTTGCCCGGCATGATCGACGAGCCGGGCTGCATCGCCGGCAGGTTGATTTCGCCAAAGCCGGCCCGCGGGCCGGAGCTCAGCAACCGCAGGTCATTACAGATCTTTGATAGCTTGACGGCGCAGCGCTTGAGCACGCCGGATAGCTGGACGAACGAGCCCGTGTCGGCGGTGGCTTCCACCAGATCGGGCGCCGTGATCATCTTGAGGCCGGTGATGCGCGACAACTCGCGGCACACCACGGCCGCGTATCCCGCCGGCGCGTTCAAGCCCGTGCCAATGGCCGTGGCGCCCATGTTGATCTCGCGAATCAACGCCTGGGCTTCGCCCAACCGGTCCACGTCCTCGAGCATTGTGTGGCCGAACGCGGTGAACTCCTGGCCCAGCGTCATGGGCACCGCGTCCTGCAGCTGGGTGCGGCCCATCTTGATGAACCCGTTGAACTCCTCGCCCTTGGCGAGAAGGGCTTTCGCCAACAGGCCCATGGCCGCGCACAAATGCTCGATGGCGTGGTGCAGGGCGATCTTCACCGCCGTGGGATAGACGTCGTTCGTAGACTGGCTCAGGTTGACGTGATTGTTCGGGTGCACCACGTCGTAGCTGCCGCGCTGTTTGTCGAGCAGTTCCAGGGCGCGGTTGGCAATCACCTCATTGGCATTCATGTTCGTGGAAGTGCCGGCGCCGCCCTGGATCATGTCCACCACGAAGTGCTCGTGATGCCGGCCGGCGCGAATTTCCTGCGCAGCGCGCACTATCACTTCCGCCGTCTTCTGGTCCAACAAGCCCAACTCGGCGTTGGCCAGCGCGGCCGCTTCCTTCACCGCGGCCAGCGCTTCCACCAGCACCGGGAACTCGCGCAGTGGCGTGCCGGTGATGGGGAAATTTTCCATCGCGCGCAGCGTCTGCACGCCGTACAGCGCGTCTTCCGGCACTTCGCGCTCGCCGAGTAAATCGTGCTCGGTGCGGGTGCGGGTGCCGACAAAGCCGAGCACGCGGCCGTGACCCACCAAGGTGGCGTCAGTCGCCGCAAGGCGCCGCGAGATCGACCGCGCCGCGCCGCCAACGAGCGCGGCGTACAGCGTGGGGAACTCCTTGATCATCTCGGGCATCTGCGACGCTCGCAGCACATACGCCTCGGTGCGCTGCACCGTGCGCGCGCTGGTGCCGTGCGGCGAATCGTCGAGCAGCATGCCTTCGCCCAGCGCCTGGCCAATGCCCAACGTCACCAGCCGAACCGGGCGACCGTTCGCCCCTTTCTCAATGGCGATGGCGCCGCTGACGATGATCGCCAGGAACTCGCGAGGCGACCCTTCGTCGAACAGCAACTTGTCGCCTTCATATGTCTCGAGGCTGACGAGCTTGGAGAGTTGGTGCAGGGCCGAGTCGGTGAAACCCTGGAGGAATTTCGCCTGGCGAAGGCGGTCGCGCGCGCTGGAGGCAGACATAGGAATGAGAAGATATCGAACTCAGTGGATTGTCGGCGATGTTCCGTTATGGGAACAAGCGGGGCACCTAGTCAGCTCTCCAGCGCATATGATCCGTTTACGGAACATTTCTGTTGCAATCGCTACCAATGGCTAATATTGTTCCCTTATGGGGACATCAATCAGGGTGCAGGATCTGTCCGGCTTGGGCGAGCTGATCAGAGCGAAAAGAACGGAGCTCAAATACACCCAAGAGGCCGCCGCACGGTTGCTTGGAATCAGTCGCCGGCTGTTGGTCGAGCTGGAGGCAGGCCAACGGTCGGTCCGTTTCGACACCGTTCTGCGGATCCTCACTGCGCTCGGCATTGACCTCTATGCTCAGCCGCGCCAGTCCCGGCCACCCGTCGGTAGTGCCACCGTCGGCCGCGACCGGGGAGAAGAAGCGTGACGGCATATCGGGTGTTCCTCCACGACGAAAAAGTCGGGGACTTGGATGGCGACCGCGGTCGCATGTCGTTTCGATATCTCGAAGCGGCCGTCGGCCGGTCGCCCCTATCGCTGCGGCTGCCATATCGATCCAACGCATATGCCGACGATGACGCGCGTCCGTTCTTCGAGAACTTGCTCCCCGAGGCGGAGTTCCGGCGTCTGCTCGCGGGAGCGCTCCGTGTGTCGGACGGCAACACGGTGGGGCTGCTCGGCGCGATCGGCGGCGAGTGCGCCGGCGCCGTGTCGATATGGCCGGGCGACAGCGAACCTTCGCGCCCTCCGGAATATGAATCGTTGAGCAAAGAGCACATTCAATCGTTCTTCGCCGGTGATGATGACGCCGCACTGATCAACGCGACCATGCGGAGTCGCCTCTCGATTGCCGGGGCGCAGGAGAAATTGGCGCTCTATCGAGAGGGCGACAACTGGTTCCTGCCGATCGCCGGATCGCCGAGCACGCACATCCTGAAACGGGCTCGTCGCATGAGACCGAACTTGATCGAGAACGAACTGTTCTCCATGCGGTTGGCGAGAGTCGCGGGGCTGGACTGCGCGAGCGCCGAGATGGTGGATTTCCATGGCACCCGAGTCTTCGTGACCGAGCGGTTCGACCGCAGGAGAACGGACGCCGGAATTACCAAGCTGCATCAAGAAGATCTCTGCCAAGCGCTCGGCGTTCTGCCGTCGGCGAAGTACGAGAGCGAGGGCGGGCCAGGCTACGCTGCATGCGCCGAGCTCGTGGAGCAGCACAGTGCGGCACCGATTCGAGATCTGCCCGAGCTCGCGCGATGGATGATTTTCAATTATCTAATTGGCAATGCCGACGCGCACGCCAAGAACGTGGCCGTATTGTACGCTGACGACGGAGTTCGACTGACCCCCTGGTACGACCTGGTGTCGACGCTCATCTCCAGAGACTTATCGCGAAATGCAGCGATGAAATTCGGCGGCCAGTATGATTTGCGATGGTTGGACGCCGACGATTGGCTTCGCTTCGCCACCGAGAGTCGATTGCCCGTGCGAGCCATTCGCGACATCGCCGAGTGGACGTTCACGGCGCTCGACGATGGACTTGCCGCCGAAACCGATTCCGTCATTCGCGACTATGGCGACAATCCGGTCTATGGCGACATCGGAGCTGACATTCGCCGTCGGATCGCGATTGCGCGCGACCGCATTTCGACGCTTCCAACAGGGAAGGCCACAAGGAAGCCGGCGCCCTGAGGTTGCGGGAATGGACGGCCAAGGGGCAGATTCGCACCAGCGCAAACGGAGGTACGCCGTGTCGATCAATCGTCGTGATTTTCTCGGGGCTGGGGTCACCGCTGCCGCTGGGCTCGCACTGCCGAAGATTGCCGGCGCGTCGCCGGTCGTCACGAACGTGGTGGAGCGCTCCGCCGCCGGCCGAGCGTCGTTCGCCGGCCGGCCCGTCATCATTTCGGCGGCAAACGGCTACGAAACCGATCCGGCCGGCAAGCGCGGGATTCAGGTCGCCTGGGACATGCTCTCGGGCGGCAGCGATCCGCTCGACGCCATCGTGGCGGGCGTCCAGATAGTGGAGCTCAACCCCAACGATCAGAGTGTAGGCCTGGGCGGCTTGCCCAACGAAGAGGGCGTGGTGCAGCTGGACGCCAGCTGCATGCACGGCCCCACCAAGCGGGCCGGCGCGGTTGGGGCGCTGGAAGACGTGGCCACCGCGGCCGCCGTGGCCAAGGCGGTAATGGACCACACCGACCACATCATGCTCGTGGCCGCGGGCGCCAAGAAATTCGCGTTGGAGATGGGGTTCAAGGAGCAGAATCTCCTCACGGACCAGAGTCGCGCCGACTGGATGCGCTGGAAGGCCAAGCTCAACCCCAGCGACAATTGGCTCGACCCCATCGACCCGCCGAGTCGTCCGCCCAAGGGGGGATCGGAGGAGACTGAGCGTTTGGCGACGTCACACATCTATTATGACGCGCACGGTGTGCCGTACACGTCTGGCACCATCAACATGAACGCCGTCACGGCCAATGGCGACATTGCCTCGGTGACCACGACGAGTGGCCTGTCGTGGAAGATTCCCGGCCGCGTGGGCGATTCGCCGATCATTGGCGCCGGTCAGTATTGCGACAACGACGTGGGCGCCGCCGGCTCGACCGGACGCGGCGAGGCGAACATCAAGGTGTGCGGCGCCTTTCTCGCCGTGGAGTTCATGCGCCAGGGCATGACCCCCGAGCAAGCGCTCATGAAGACGATGGAGCGCGTGATTGCCATGACGGAAAAGCGGTTGCTTAACGACAAGGGCCGCCCGTACTTCCAGCTCCAGTTCTACGCCGTGAACAAGCAGGGGGACTACGCCGGCGCCTGCGCGTACGAGGGTTCCGAGTTCGCGGTGGCAACCGCCAACGGCGCGCGTCTCGAGACGTGCGCCTACATGTTCAAGGCGTCGGAGCAGCCCAAGGGGCCGCTCAGCGGCACGATGATCAAACCCTAACGAGAGCGCGTGACTCGAAAAACACGTGTCGTCGCCTGGGTAGTGCTCGTAGCCCTGGCGGTGTACCAGGCGTACGCGCAGCGCTACGTGATTGGGCCGGACGGCATTTCCTATCTCGACATGAGCGACGCTGTGGTCACGGGGCAGTGGGCGCGCCTCGTGAATCTCTATTGGAGTCCGGCGTACCCGCTGCTGGTGGGCATTGCGCGGTGGATGGCAAAGGCCGGTCCGGCCACGGAAATCCAGACCGTCCACACGGTGAACGTTGTGTGCTTCGTCGCGATGCTCGCCGCGTTTGACTATATGCTCATGAGCATACTGTCACTGGCACAACGGGTCCGCAACTCCATGCTCGGCGGGCCGCTGGCCGGCGCCGCGGCGTACTTCCTGTTCGGGTGCACGGCGCTCGTCATGCTGCCGCTCGAGCTCACCACGCCCGATCTACTCAACGCCGCGGCGGCGTTTGCCGTGTTCGGGGCCATCCTGCGCCTGCGCGATGAGGCGCCGCATTCGCCCCGCGCGCTGCGGCACGCCGTTGTCCTGGGGGCGGCACTGGGCGCCGGCGCGCTGATCAAGTCGTTCATGGTGCCGTGGGCCGTGGTGTGTCTCGCGGTGATGGCGTTCGCAATGCGCCGCCGAGGACAACGGCCGGTGGTCATTGCCACCGGGGTGTGGCTGCTGTTCGTGCTCCCGTGGTCCGCGGTGATGACGAAAGCGGCAGGCCGCCCGACATTCGGCGACGCCGGCCGCCTGACGTACGCCTGGTACGTGAATATGCAGGACGCGCCGTCGGCCGGCGGCGTGCCGCCCGATGTGCGCCGCCCCAGCACGGAAAAAATTCTGCCCGGGGTGGGCGTGCCGGCCGACACCAACGGCTCCGACCCCATGTGGTTCGATCCGGCGCGCTGGAACACGAGCGTGGTGCCGCACTTCGATCTCGGGCAGCAGCTTGGGATGATCAAGGTGTTCGAGCTGTTCTACATCCAGAATCTTTCGCCGCTGTTGTTCGTGTTCCTGCTCATTGCCGTGGCACCGCGCGGGTCGCGGCGCGAGTCGTGGTGGCAGGGGTGGGTCGTCTACATACCGGTGCTCGCCGCGCTGGGCGCCTACGCCATGGTGATCGTGACGACGCGCTACGTGCTGGCGTTCATTCTCGCCGGATTGCTCACGTTACTGGCCACGCTGCCGCGGCCGCGCCGCATGCTGCCGCTGCTCTTCCTGTTCGGTATTCTGCTGCCGGTGGGTCTCGAGGCGTTGCAACCGCAGACAATCGCCGGCCTGTCGCTAATCGCCTCACTGCTCGGCGGCTTGCTCGCCGGTGTGTTGCTGCCCACGCGCCGCCGGGTGCTCTGGCTCGTGGGTGTGGGCGTGGCCACGGCGGCGACGCGCGTGCTGTTGCCGGTGTCCATTCCCGACATTGTGCGTATCGGCTCGGTGTTGCTGGCGATAGCGCTCTGGCGGGCGTCGTTCTCGGCGGTTCGCGCCGGCCGAACGATCCGCTTCGCCGAGCGGGCGGAGGTGTCGCTTGGGGTATTGGTGGCGGCTCTGCTGGTGGTTCGCCTGGGATTGCGTCTCGATCAGGACACGTCGGCGCTGCGATTGGCCGCGTCGGCAGACGGGGGCAACGTGCAGTTGAACATTGCGCACGATCTGCAGAGCCACGGAATTTTGCCCGGTGCGCAGGTGGCGGTGATCGGCCCCCACGCTGAATCGTACTGGGTGCGGTCGGGGCGAATGCACATTGTGGCCAGCGTGCCTCGCACGCTCGTGTCCAATTTCTGGAACTTGTCACCCGCCGACCGCGACTCCTTGCTCCACGAGTTCGCCAAAGGCGGCGCCACAGTGGCCATTGCGTCGATGGGCCCCGAGGCTGGCGCGCCAGATAGCAGCTGGACTCCAATTCGCTATCACGGCTGGATTCGGCGGCTGCCCTAATTGTCATCCCGAGCGGAGCGAGGGATCTTCTTTCGCGCCAATTATCGCGTGGGGTTCGAGAAGATTCCTCGCTCCGCTCGGACTCACAGCTGGCAACTGTCCGTCGCTGCGATTGGAGTGGCATGTCCAAAGCGGCCAGTCTCGCGCGTCATCATGCAGGGCGAACACGTTCCCGCCCCCAACTTCTGACGGAGATCCGACATGCAATACATGCTCATGGCGTATGTGCGCGAAGACGGCTGGATGAGTATGACCAAGGCCGAGCAGGAGCACCACATGGGCGCCTACACCGCCTATACTGAAGCGCTCACAAAGGCAGGTGTGCTCAAGACGAGCAACCGTCTCCAGCCGAGCTTCAGCGCAACGACTGTTCGCGTCGTTGACGGCAAGGCACAGGTGCTCGACGGTCCGTTCGCCGATTCGAAAGAGCAATTCGGCGGCTACTTCATTATCGACGTCGCCGATCTCGACGCAGCGCTCGCATGGGCCGCTCGTTGTCCGGCCACCGGGCACGGCGTGGTCGAAGTGCGCGCCATTGCCACCATGCCGGCGTAAGACCATGGCCAAGCTCCTGGTATTCAACTCGGTGTCGCTCGATGGCTACTTTGCCGGACCAAACGACGACATGAACTGGGCGCACGACGGCAGTGACGATGCCGAGTGGGAGGCGTTCGTCGCCGGAAACGCGAGCGGCGAATCACGCTTGCTCTTCGGCCGCGTCACCTATGACATGATGGCCGGCTTCTGGCCAACGCCCATGGCCGCCGAGAGCAATCCCGTTGTCGCGGAGCGCATGAACACTCTGCAAAAGGTCGTCGCGTCCCGAACAATGGACAAAGCGGCGTGGAAATATACGAGAGTCATCAAGGGCGACCTCGTCACCGAAGTGCGCAAACTCAAAGCGGACGGCGGCCCCGACATCGCGATCCTCGGTAGCGGCAAGCAACTGTTCCGCGGGATGGCGAAACGAGTCGACCTCAATCTCAAGAGCACGCGCGCGTTCGCCAACGGAAAGATCGTCCTGTTCTACGAGCCAAGAGCGTGACCGGGGGGAGCGACGAGCAGACCCGCCGTACGGCCGATGCGGTCGCTCGGCGCAGCTACGGCAAGCTCGTCGCCTTTCTGTCTGCGCGAACGCACGACGTTAGCGCGGCCGAGGATGCGTTGTCCGACGCGTTCGCTGCGGCGCTGGCGAGTTGGCCGGAGACCGGATGTCCCGCCAATCCCGAGGCGTGGCTGCTTACCGCGGCGAGGCGTAAACTGATCGACGCCGATCGCCGTCGCCGAACCGGCGAGGTGGCGGGCGAACAACTGCAGTTGCTCGCCGACGGATTTGCTGCCGCGGCCGCCGAGCCGGAAGTTCCCGACCAACGCCTGGGATTGATGTTCGCGTGCGCACATCCGGCGATCGACGCCGGCATCCGCGCGCCGCTCATGTTGCAGGTGGTGCTAGGTCTCGACGCAAAACAGATCGCATCGGCCTTTCTCACGTCGCCGTCGGCGATGGGCAAGCGGCTCGTGCGCGCCAAGGAAAAGATTCGGCACGCGGGGATTCCCTTTCGCGTTCCTGAACGTGAAGAGTTGTCCGACCGACTCGATACAGTGCTCGACGCCATCTACGCAGCATTTGCGGAGGGGTGGGCGGATGCGCAGGGCACCGACGTTGTGCGGCGTGATCTCACCGAGGAGGCGCTCTTTCTCGCTCGGCTTGTGACAGAGCTTATGCCGAGTGAACCAGAGGCGCTGGGTCTTCTCGCTCTCATGCTTCATGCCGAGGCGCGCCGCCCCGCGCGCCGCGACGCACAGGGCGAATACGTTCCGCTTGCCGAGCAGGATGCGAGCTTGTGGGACTCCGTGATGATCGCGGAGGCTGAGGCACTGCTCTTTCGCGCGAGTGCGCTCGGTGCGATCGGCCGGTATCAACTCGAGGGCGCGTTACAGTCGGCGCACGTGCACCGCTGCCGCACCAGGCAGTCCAACTGGCCGGCCGTGGTCCAACTGTACGACGCGCTGCTCGTTGTCGCGGGATCGCCGGTGGTGGCGATCAACCGCGCGCTGGCCGTCGCCGAGATTTTCGGTGCGCGCGCTGGACTCGACTCTCTGCCAAACGCTACGCTCGATGCGCGTCTCGCGGACTACCAGCCGTACTGGGCAGCACGGGCCGAGCTACTCGCGAAGACGAACGCGGTGGACGAAGCGCGCCACGCTTTCGAAATCGCCATTGGTCTGGAGCGAGATCCGGCCGTCCGCGCCTTTCTCCAGCGGAGGCAGTCAACTCTGTAGGTCGCGCTAATTAGTCAGACTCGGGGCCGTGTCGATCCTCCAGGTGACGGTGGCCATTGCGTCGAAGGGGCCCGAGGCTGGCGCGCCAGATAGCAGCTGGACGCCTATTCCTTATCACGGCTGGATTCGGCGGCTGCTCTAATTGTCATCCCGAGCGGAGCGAGGGATCTTCTTTCGCGCCAATTATCGCGTGGGGTTCGAGAAGATTCCTCGCTCCGCTCGGAATGACAAGCAGAACGCGTGGACCGCCGCTCGGGCCGCCCATAACGAAATGGGGAACGGAAACTGAACGGATTGGACGGACAACAATCGGAAACGGCGACGGCTCAAGACTTCTGTTTTATCCGTTTCGTTATCCGTGTCATCCGTGCTTCTTTCCGTATCAAATCGTTTCCGGCCCGCCCGAGCGGCAGTCGCGCTATCGCTGCCGTTTGGCGATCGCCACGGCGGGCAACGGTGGCGTCAACCGACCTATCAACACACCCGCCGGCACCCGCACCGGCGCGCTGTTGGCTGGTCGGGTGATCGGCACGGCATGCCCGTCCTCGTCGCCCAGCCGCAGGTTCGACGCAATGCGATTCAACCGATCTGCCGCCTCCGATAGCGTTGACGCCGCAGCGGCGATCTGCTCGGTGCTCGCACTCTGCTCTTCGCTCGACGCGGCCACTTCCTGCATGGCCGCGGCAAACGCTTCGGTGCCGGTGGACAGCGTGTCGAGCTTCACGCGCATGGCCCGCGACAGTTCGTTCGCTGCCGTTACGGCCCGCTGAATCGACTGCGTCCAACCGTCCGCCGCGGCAACGACCTTTTCGATTTCGCCAAACGAACGCGAGCCTTCTTCCGTCGCCCCGCGCACGGCGCGCACGGTGTCCACCGTACGCTCGCTGGAACTGCGCGACTTGGCGATGCCCTGCAGCACGCCGCTCACCACTTGCTCCGTACGCTCGGCGGCATCCGATGACATTGACGCCAGCCGCCGCACTTCCTCGGCGACCACCGCGAACCCATGCCCATGATCGCCGGCTCGCGCGGCTTCCATGGCCGCGTTCAACGCCAACAACTTCGATTGACGCGCCAGCTTCTGCACCAGCGTCACGAAGGTCCGCACTTCTTCCGACGCGTGCGCCAGCTCGTCGATCGCCGCGGCACTGGCCTCGGCGTCGGCCGTTAACGCGGTGAGCGAACGGGCGCTGTCGTCCAGCCGGGCGCGATTCTCCAGCGCCAACGACCGCAGCTGGGTGTTGCGCGCCACGCCTTCCTGTGCGCCGTTGTCCAACTCCGTGGCAATGCCCACCAAATTCTCCGACGACCCGGCCAGTGTCTGGATGGTCTCGGCCATTACAGTACTTTGATGACTCAAGTCTGATGCCGTGTGGGCAATCTGGCCGGCCGACGCCGCCATCTCTTCCGAGCTGGCGGTGATCTCGGCGGTCATGCTCGCCGTCTCGGAGGCGGACTCGTTGAGCGCGCCGGCCAACCGCCGCAGCTCGCCGATCATTGCGGCAATCGCCTGCGCGAGACGGCCGATTTCGTCCTTGCTCCCGATCTGGCTCACCTGCTTGGATAGATCGCCCGCTGCCACCGCTTCCGCGGCAATCGCCAGCTCCTGCGCCGGCCCAGTGATGCGCCGCTCGATGAACCGCGCAATTCCCGCCAGCGCCAGGAGTATGAGCGCTGCAGTCAGGGCAACGCCGAAGAGCAACACTTCGCGCGCCACGTCGTAGCCGTGCGCGGCGTCCGCTTCGTTCATGTGAGCCACAACCTGCCAACGACCGCCATTCGTCGCGAGCGCTGCGCCGCGCTGCTGCGCAACGTCACCCGAGTAGCGGAACGCGGCCCCGTCGTCGTGTGCGCCCAGGAACGCCGCGCCGCCAAATGTCTTGAACCGCGTGCCGCCCGCCGAACTGGCAATGACCTTGCCGGCCGAGTCCACGAGATCGACACGGAGCGCCGAACCGCCCGCACCCTGTGCAAGCACCGAGTCGACGACGGAAAGGCCGAATTTCACCTTCACCACGCCAACTTTCTCAGCGCCATTTCGCACCACGCCGGCCAGTTCGACCACCGTCTTTTGCGTCGCTGGGTCGGCCGTCGCATGCGCCGTGCTGGCGCCGCTGGTCCACGCCGCGTTCCACCATGCCTCGTCGCTCTGCACGAAGTCGGAACTCGGCGACGTGGTCACGGCGTTGTAGCCGTACCGATCCGTGAGCATGACCTCGGCTATATCGAGCTTGGGGAGCAGCTGGTCGAGATACTGTTCCGTGGACGCGTCTATCTGAAGCGACCGGGTCGCCTTGAATTTTGCTTCGATTGCCGCGAGGTCGGCCGCCGGCAGGGCACTACCAAGCTCCGCGGGCAAGCCGAGCCGCTTGGCTTCGACCGCGCCTTTTTCGGCCGCGACCACTACCGTGGGCGAAGACGCGATCAGGTCCACCTGCCGGGAGCGTTCGGCCAGCACCCGCTCCACCAGCTGGCGCGACAGCGAGGCCGCGTTGGCGATTCGAGCATCCTCATCGCCGGCCATGGAGCGCTGGAGCATGTACAGACCGGCAAAGGTCAACACGGCCAGCACCACCACGGCCGCAGCGCCGATCATGGCGATCAAGCGGCGGCGAATGGACCGGGCAGACTTATCGCCGGTGAGGGCGGCGGGGACGGAGAACATGCCGGTGATGCCCATACTGGGACGCGCGTTCATCGGCCGCTAGATTTCGCTGTAACCATGACAGAAACGATCCATCCTACACCGGCCGAAGACGCCGGCTACGATCCTGCCGCCATTGAGCTCAAATGGCAGGAGCGCTGGGAAACGCGGGGTACGAACCACACCGACCTCGCTGCCGGCGTGCGTCCGTTCTACGCGCTCATGATGTTCCCGTATCCGTCGGCCGAAGGCCTGCACGTGGGGAACCTCTTTGCCTTCACGGGCAACGACATCTATGGACGATTCCAGCGCCTCCAAGGGCACACGGTATTCGAGCCGCTGGGGTACGACGCGTTCGGCATCCATTCCGAGAATTACGCGCTCAAGGTCGGCATGCATCCCGCCGATCTCATCCCCAAGAACATCGACAACTTCAGGCGCCAGCTTAAGCGCGCCGGGCTAATGGTCGATTGGCGGCACGAGCTGTCCACCACGGATCCAGGCTATTACAAGTGGACCCAGTGGCTGTTTCTGCAGCTATTCAAGCGCGGGCTGGCCTACAAAAAGGGCGCGGCGGTCAATTGGTGCCCAGTAGACAAGACAGTGCTCGCGAACGAGCAGGTGATTGCCGGCGAGTGCGAGCGGTGCGGCGCCAAGGTGGAGCAGCGTTTTCTCGAGCAGTGGTTTTTCAGAATCACTGATTACGCCGGCCGCCTGCTGGACAACCTGGACACGCTCGACTGGTCGGATTCCACCAAGCTGGCCCAGCGCAACTGGATCGGCCGGTCGGATGGCGCCGAGTTGGTGTTTCGCGTGCAGGATCTCGCAGAGCACACCGGCACGGCGACCATCGAGTCGGGTGACACTGGCGAGTTCACACCAGACACGACGGACATTCGCGTCTTCACGACGCGTCCCGACACGATCTTTGGGGCGACGTATCTGGTGCTGGCGCCGGAGCATCCGCTCGTGGACCGGCTCACGACGGACGAGCAGCGCGACGCGGTTGGCACGTACACCGCGCGCGCCGCCAAGCAGGATCTCGTGTCGCGCAAGGTGAGCAAGGACAAGACGGGCGTGTTCACCGGCTCGTTCGCCGCCAATCCGGCCACGCAGCAACCGATCCCCATCTGGATTGCCGACTACGTGCTCATGGACTACGGCACGGGCGCGATCATGGCCGTGCCGGGGCACGACGAGCGCGATTTCGAGTTTGCTAAACTGTTCGACCTGCCCATTGTGCGCGTGGTGGCGCCCGCTGATGCGGCTGACACGCGCCCGTCCGTACCGCTCGCCGAGGCCTATACCGAGTCGGAGAAGGTGAAGCTCGTTAATTCCGGCCAGTACAACGGGCTGGGAGTGGCCGAGGCGAAGAAGCAGATAGTGGAGATGCTGGCGAAGAATGACCATGCGCGTGCCGTGGTGAACTACCGGTTGCACGACTGGTGCATTTCGCGCCAGCGGTACTGGGGCCCGCCCATTCCCATTATCTATTGTGAGAAGTGTGGAGCGGTGCCGGTGCCGGAGTCGGACTTGCCCGTCGAGTTGCCGTACGTCGAGGACTTCAAGCCCGACGACACTGGCATCTCGCCCTTGGCGCGCGTGGAGTCGTGGTACAAGGTGAGCTGTCCGCAGTGCGGCGGCCAAGGCCGGCGTGAGACGGACGTGTCCGACACCTTCCTCGACAGCGCGTGGTATTTCCTGCGCTATCCGAGCAGCGACGTGGAATCCGCGGCGTTTGACGCCGAGATCACCAAGAAGTGGTTGCCGGTGAATTCGTACATCGGCGGCAACGAGCACGCCGTATTACACTTGTTGTATTCGCGTTTTACTACGATGGTGCTCCACGACGCCGGCCTGCTCGACTTCGAGGAGCCGTTCACCAAGTTCCGCGCGCATGGCATGATCATTCGCGACGGCGCCAAGATGTCGAAGAGCCGCGGCAACGTCGTGAACCCGGACGAGTAC
>JBEPWA010000078.1:0-16573 GCA_041690755.1 Gemmatimonadaceae bacterium
GGTGGGGGAGTTTGACCCGGCCACAGGTGGGGGAGTTTGAGGTGGCCACCGGGGGCGGCCAGCTTGTCGGGATCGATATCGATAACGCGAGCCGAAAAGTTCAACTGCAGCGGCTTGTTCTCACCGGGATCGATGGCGAGATCGAGCAGCGTGCCAGCTAACGAAGGAACGCTAAGGTTGCCAAACGACTGAGAGAATTGCGCCGGCCTAGCCGGCGCTTTTTTGTTGGATCCGCTGCCTGACTGTTTCGGTCGGTCAGTCCCTACTGGGCGGGGACGAAGCCGACGCGATATTCTCGATCTGTTGGCCCGCGAAGGACTGCGGGGCGTGGGTATCGGGATCGTACTGGGTATTGCCATCGCACTCGGGGTGGGGCGACTGGTTTCTTCGCCTCCCTTTGGCGTGACGGCGAACGACATCAGCACTCTCATCGGCTCCGTCGCCGTGCTGTGTCTTCTGGCCATGATCGCTTGTGTCGCGCCCGGATGGCGCGCGGCGAAACTCGATCCGGTGGCTACGTTGCGAACCGAATAGGCGCGTCGATGCGGGAAGACGCCGCGAGCGATCAGGTCGGTGTCGATGAACTCGAGGCAGTCGCTTCATCGCACGTCATTCCTTGCCCGACACCGTGCTTCGTCACCGGCCCCGTCGCGCTGGTCGGGATTTGACACGGCCGGTCGCGGCAAGCGCGTAGGCCTGGGCAGAAACCTCGGCGACCGCCGCCAAGCGCTGGGCCGCAGACCGCGGTGGTTCCGGGGCGTCTCCCTCGTCGTGCAGGTGAATCCGGCGACCGGTCCATGTCTCACGCCGGTGCTGGGCACGCGCGTCGCGCGCTGCTGCGGCAGACACTGCGCCGCCGATCTCAGTTCGTGCGCCGTCAGGCGCCACGGCAACAACGGACACTCTCAGCAGCCGAGGAGAACTTCCGAAAGTTTCGAGCACGTCAGTGTTGAGGCAACCCCTTTATGTGCTACCCGTTTATGTCCCGACGTTCGCTGGCGGATTGCGATCGGCTCGAAAATGCAACCCGGGAGGTTAAAGGCGACGCTACCTGCGCCCCTAATGGGCAGTCGACGCGCGCGCCTCACTCTTACACATGGCTGACCGGAGACTCAATCCGCTCGAAGCGCCTCAGCGGGGTCAATTCGCAACGCACGCCGCGCCGGCACGTACGACGCGAGCAGCGAGACCGCCGTGACTACCAGCGTGATTCCACCGAATGTCGTTGGGTCGCCGTCCGACACGCCAAAGAGCATTCCCGACAGCGCTCGTGTTGCAACAAGAGACCCGGCCGCGCCAATCCCCACACCCATAATCACGAGGCGCAATCCGCTCCCGATCACGAGCCGCGCCACTGCCGTCGGATCAGCGCCAAGAGCCACGCGCACCCCAATTTCCCTCGTGCGTTGCATGACACCATACGAGATCACGCCATACAAGCCGACGGTCGCGAGGGTGAGCGCAACGGCCGCGAATGCGACGAGGAGCGCCATGGCGAATCGGGTCGGAGCGAGGCTGTCGCGAAGAAATGCTTCGCCGATCGTCGTCGTCTGGACGAACGGCGCGGGTTGGACGGACGTCATCGCCGCGCGCAAAGCAGGTACGAGAGGCGCATCGGGCGTCGCGGTGCGTACGATGAACGACAGGAAACGAGGTGTCTGATAGAGCACGGCGGCCCGCGCTAGACGGCTCGCACCGGGGACATGAACATCCTCGGCAACGCCGACAACGATGTACTCTCGCCTCGACCTTGGATCATCTTGCTGCTCGTGCATGTGGGCGTTGAGGGCGCTACCGTCCGGCCAGAAGCGGGTGGCCAATGCCTGATTTATCACGACCTCCCTCGGCACCTGGGGTTGCGCCGGTACCGCGAGCGAGTCGGGGACACGGCCTTCGGTGAGGCGGATGCCGGCGACACGAAAGTAATTCGAGCCGGCGAAGATCGTTGAGAATTCCGGGACGCTGCGTGTGGCGCCGGTCGGATCGGGGTCGGTGCTCAGCGTCGTAACGTCGCCGAGCCCCGCCGCCGGTAGTATCCCGATGGCTGCGTCCGTCACGCCAGGAACGGCGCGCAACCGGTCGACAATCTCATTCCGAAGCGCGGTGCGCACGCTGAGGTCTCTCGATGTGCTCGGGTTGAATATCAAATCAAACGATACCATTCCTCGGGGCTCGAATCCGAGCGGTATGCGCTGCATCGCGATGTACGAGCGCACGAGCAACCCCGCGCCGACCAGCAGCACGAGCGACAGCGCAATCTCAAAGACGATGAGCGCCGACCGCACTCGGCGTGTCGCGAGGCCTCCCGATCCGCCACGTGTTTCGCTGCGTAACACGTCGGCCACAGCGCCACGTGCGGCGAACAGGGCCGGCAGTGTCCCGAACAGGATTCCCGTAAGCACAGAGATGGCTGCGCTCCAGAGTAGTACGGTCGTCTCGACGTGCACGCCGTCGAGGTTCGCGAGCGCCGGCGGTCGCAGCGCGATAATGACTCGCAATGTCACCCAAGCGACGGCGATGCCGAGCAGGCCCCCGGCGACCGCGAGTAACACACTTTCCGTCAGCACCTGTCGCGCGAGACGCGACCGGCCGGCGCCGAGGGCGGCGCGCACGGCAAACTCGCGCCGACGCGTCCAGGCGCGCGACATCAAGAGGTTGGCGACGTTCGCGCACGAGATGAGCAGCAACACGCCGACCGCCGCGAACAGCACTTCTATCATGCGCGCTTCGCTTCCGTCGAGCAGATCCTGGGCGCGCATCAGCTTGATGGTGGGGCGCTTTGCCCCGAGCTCGGGTGACGAGGCGACGATGCCCTGAATCTCCTTCGTCGCTTGCTCGACCGAAACGCCGGGCCGAAGCCGCGCGTATGAGTTTGGCGGGAAGGCGCCGTTCAGCCCATCAAGGTCGAGAGGCAGCCACACGCCTGGTTTGGCGTCGTGCAGGTTGTGGTTGAACGCCGCGGGAGCCATCGGCAACGCCATGGATGGCGGCGCCACGCCGACGACGGTGTACCGTCGGCGCTCCGAGTCCTTGGCCTGCAGGTAGTTGATCTCCACCGTCGAGCCGATGGCCCTCGCGCGGCCGCTGAACTCGCGTTGCCATCGACCGTAGCTGATCACGGCGACCCGCGCTCCGTCGCGAGCCTCCGTCTGTGTGAACATGCGGCCAAGTGCCGGCGCGACGCCGAGCATTTTCAGGTAGTTCGGCGTGGCGACGGCATACACGGTGTCCTGATCGTCATCCGTCTGCACCATCGTCGCTTGCACGCTTGCTGCGGCGACGGCCTCGAGCGAATGCGTGCGTGCGCGAATCGCTCGCACGGTGGCGGCGCTCGGAGAGTCCATGCGCTCGCCTCGAGTGGCGGCGAGCATGACGATGCGATTGCCGTCGGGATACGGCAACGGATCGAGCAGCAATCGATGGACGACGCTAAAGATCGCGGCGTTCGCGCCAATCCCCAGCGCGAGGGTCAGCACTGCGAGGGCAGTAAACGCCGGTGCTCGGCGAAACTGCCTGTTAGCGAAATGAACATCCTGCCACCACGCGCTCAACGAAGCTCTGATCCCGGCGCGGCGAGCGATCTTCGCGGCACGGCGATTTGCGTAGTCGCGAAAGGCATCGTGATCCCCGAAGCGGCGCCTCGCCTCGGCGTTGGCGTCGTCCTCGCTCACGCCGGCGGCGCGCAGGTCGTCAACGCGCATGGCGAGGTGGGTGCGCATTTCCTCGTCGAGGTCGCGTACGATCCGTTCGCGCGTGAGCGGAAGGCGAAACAGGCGGCGAACCCCGCGTGGCACCTTCGAGAAACGGCGGCGCATCACGCGGGCTCGATCACGGCGCTCACGGCGGTGACGTAGCGCTTCCAGGTTGCAACTTCAACGCGTAGCATCTGCCGGCCACGCGCGGTAAGCGAATAGTATCTCGCGCGTCGATTGTTCTCCGTCAACCCCCACTCGGCATCGATCGCGCCGGCGTCCTCCAGGCGGTGGAGCGACTTGTAGAGGGCGGAGTCGACGATCTCGAGCTCGTTCCTCGTTCGCTGCTCGATCCACTTGCTGATGCCAAAGCCGTGCATCGGTTCGCCGGCGACCGCTTTGAGCACGAGCAGGTCGAGCGTGCCGTGGAGCAAATTATTTGCGTCGCGTGACATATTCCACCAGGTTAGGGGAGAGTATACGTCGCGCGAAAAGCATCGTCAAGCGTTCGCGGCGCAGCGGTCACCCGAGTGCGAGGGCGATTGTGCGATCATGAAGAAGCTTATCATCTACTCGGTCGTTGGCCTCGTCGTCATTGGCCTCGCCGCCGCTGCGTCCTTTGTCGTGCTTCGCCCGCGACCAACGCGACTCTCGGTGACCGCGCGCGCCGGCGACGACACGGTTGTCGTCAACCAGACGCATTCCATGCGGCTCAGTGTAGCGGTGCTGGACCAGTACGGTCGGCGACTGCGGTCCGATACGTCGGTGCGCTATCAACGGATCGCCGGTGACTCCATCATCCTGTCACCTGGTGGGGAACTGCAGTGCGACAACCGCAGCGATGCCGTAGCGCGCGTAACGTTCGAGAGTCTCGTTCAAAACTTTGTACTTCGGTGTCGCCCGGTGACCTGGATTGAGGCCCCGACCTGGCTCGATCTCATCGTCGGTGACAGCACGCGCGATTTGTCGTTCGTGGCCCACGGCCCTGACGGCCGCGCGGTGACGGAGCTTCGCGGCGCCGTCACCGTACCCGATGGGTCGATCGTTGGGGCGGAGGGGACGACCATTCGCCCGAAACGATGGGGCATGACGGTTGCGAGCGTCGAGATCGGAAACGCGAAGGCACAGATACCGATCATGGTGTATGAACCGGTCAAGTCATTCGTCGGCAATCCGCAAGGCGTGAAGCTCATGGCGATGCGCGTGAGCGTTGCCCGGGGCGATACCATTGTGGTGCCGTTGCCAAAGGCGGCGTTCTGGGTCACGTACTTCTCCAAGGACCCCAATGTACCCCCACCGACGATCACGCTGCAGGGAGACGGGTTGTGCACCACGGGCGACGGCATTCGGCAGCGGCGCATCGAAGACGGCGAATACGCGAAGTACTGTCACACCGGCGACGGGGCACGAATGATCATTGCCCACGGCGCGCCAAGTGTCGCAACGATAAGTGGTACTGTTGCGATTCGACTGATATGGTAGAGTGCGTTCCTGATCAGCCCTCGAGGATTCCACGAATCGAGTCGTACTCATCGGCACGGCGTCGTAAATTGTTCGCGTAGGCCCAGTTGGAGCGGCAACTAAACAATCAGCCTTGCGTGGCGCTGGATGTTCTGTGTCCCCGAGCGGTCAAGAGCGAACGAAAGGACGCTGCCTGAGACGGCGGTGTGCGGCTTGCCTTCATCAAACGATCATCGCCCGCTTCACTGGGCCGCGTCGATTCTACTCTGCCTGATCGCGCTCGTCACCCCAGCCAGCCTCGCCCTCAGCGCGCAGACGCCCGTACCCGCGGTACGCGTCGTCGGTGTGTTCGACGGAGCGACCGGCGCTCCGCTCCCCGGCGTTCAGATCGTCGACCTCCTCACCGGCTCGTACACCACCACATTGGCAAACGGCGCCGCTGCCATTGGATTCGTGAGCTTTCGTGGATCCGCGGGACTGATTGAACTCCGCAAGATCGGTTACACCCCGCAACAGATTGCCATCACGAGCGCCGACACCACGCCGATCACCGCGCTGTTGGATCGCTTTGTCGAACTCCCCGCGTCAGTCACGACCGAGGCCTATCGCGTCGATCTCGACGCCGGCCAACGGGGTGGCTTCGAGCGCCCATGCGCCGTCGCGAATGCGTCCTGTCTCCGCGTGGCCGATATGGCGCGTCGTCCCGCGAGCTCGGTCGGTGACATCCTCGGCGATACGAAGGGCATGCTTGTCGGTTTATGTGGAGCAGCGAACAGTTCAATGGTGTCGCAGTCGCGGCCGCGTGGCTGCAGATTGTTGATGGAAGGGCCGTTCGGCGCGTGTCAGCCGAGGTTGCTCGTCAATGGCTTTTCGTGGGATCAGAAAGTACTAGGACCTCCGATCGACCCGCCTGATGTGCCGCCCGGGTACGCGCCGTACGGACCGGGTGATGTCGCGGGCATTGAGATCTACGCTCCTGATCGTCCCGTTCCCGCGCGATTCGGGAGACAGCCGGGCTGTGGCGTCGTGGTGATCTGGACCAAGTGAGCGGGGGGAACAATGGATCTGCGGCACGATCTGATATTTAGCGTGCGCGCCCTGCGGAGAATGCCGGGGCTCGCGGTGACGATCGTTGTCTTGCTCGCGTTGGGCATTGGCGCCAACGCCGCCACCTTTGCGGTGGCCGACCAACTGTTCCTGCGGCCGCCGCCTGGTGTCGCACATCCGAACGGCCTTGTGCGGCTGTATCTCCGCAGCAACTGGACGGTGGACCAATCGGTCGGCATCACGCCGACGCTGGAGTTCGCAGCGTACACGGACATCGCCGGCGCACTGCAGGGTCGCGCCGCGCTTGCCGCGTATACCGGACCGGATTCGGCATTCGTCGACATCGACAACGCAACGCACAATGTCCGCGTCGTCTACGCCACGTCGAGCTACTTCCCCGTGCTTGGCGCGGGGCTCTCGCTCGGACGCTCCTTCACGGAGCAGGAAAACCGCCTGGGTGCGGGGGTTCCGGTGGCGGTGATCAGCTACGGCATGTGGCAACGCGAATTCGGCGGCGATTCGACAGTCCTCGGAAAGCATCTCGAGGTGGCGCTGGCTCAGTATACCATAATTGGCGTGGCTGCGCGCGACTTCAACGGTCCCGATCTCGACGCCACCGATCTCTGGCTACCTATCGCGATGCGGCCGGCGCGCCCGATTGGCGACATCCCATGGTTCCAGGAATGGCGTTCCGGATCCTATGTAAGAATCATCGCGCGTCCACATTCGGGGGTGACGCCGGCGACCATCGGCGCCCTCGCCACTACCGTGTACCAGCGCGGCGAACGAGAGCACGTGGCGCATGGGCCAGATACCACCGCCACCGTACTTCCTGGCCCGTTGCTCGAAGCGTTGGGCCCGTCGATCACACCGCCGGTGGAGCAAGCGATCACGTCCCGGTTGCTCGCCGTGACGATCATCGTGCTGCTGGTGGCCTGCGCGAACGTCGCGAACCTGCTGCTGCTCCGCGGTCTCCGCCGTCGCCGCGAAACGGCGATCCGGCTCTCCCTGGGCATCTCGCGCGGCCGGTTGCTCCGGCAGCTTCTCATGGAGAGCACGCTGCTCGCGCTCATCGCGTCCATCGTCGCGATTGGCGTGGCATGGTGGGGCGGCACACTGCTGCGCGTCATGATTCTGCCATCGGTGCATTGGGCGGGAAGTCCGGTGACGTGGCGCGTCGTAATCGCATGTGTCGGTGTCGCGATCGTTACCGGTGTGGTCGCCGGAGTTGCGCCAGCGATGCACGCGGGACGCACGGACTTGGCTGCAGCCCTCAAGGCGGGTGCGCGTGAGGGCGGACGACATCGCTCAAGCCTTCGCGCCGGATTGGTCGCGGCCCAGGTCGCGCTGTCCGTCGTCCTGCTCGCGGGCGCTGGCCTCTTCGTTCATAGCCTCGCTGCGGTGCAGGGTGTCAACGTTGGCTACGATCTGAACCGCATCACCTACGGGACGGCGCATTTCCGAAACGCTCAAGGGCGCTACGTCGAATTCGGGGCGGGTGACCACGCTGCGGAGATGACGACCGGACTGGCCGCGGTAGCGGCGCGGATGCGTGCCGACCCGGATGTCGAATCGACAGCGCTTGCAACCGCTCCGCCCATGGCTGGGTACGCGGGGACCGCCCTGACATTGCAAGACGGTTCAATACCGCCGCGGCTGGACAATCGCGACCCAGCGCTCATCGCCGCCAATGCGTCGTATTTCGCAGTCACGGGAGTGAAGCTCCTGCAAGGCCGGTTCTATACGGCGGAGGACGAACGGGATGGCGCCGCCGTGGCCGTCGTCAACGAAACGGCTGCGCGTACATACTGGCCGGGACGCACTGCGCTCGGGCAGTGCGTCGTGTTGGATAGGCACGGCCACGCGTGTCACACCGTCATTGGCGTTGCTCGGGATTCGCATCTCGAGCACATCGTCGAAACGCCGACTATCGAGCTGTTCATCCCAATTCCACATGCTGCAGGCTTTCTCTCGCACCCAACCCACATCGTAGTACGGGGAACGGCCGCGGGCAGTGGTCGCGTCGCCGCGGCGCTGCGTACTGCACTTGCGCGCGAGTTCCCTACCGCTGAACCGCCGGACGTCACGTCGGCGGCGACCGCACGGGAACCGGAGCTCCGGCCGTGGCGCTTGGGTGCTACGCTGTTCTCGCTGTTCGGCGCACTGGCGCTCATCGTCGCGGCGCTCGGTGTCTACAGCACGCTCGCCTACGCGGTAAATCAACGACTGCACGAGGTGGGCATTCGCATGGCACTCGGCGCGCGGCACACTCAAATCGTGCGATTGGTGCTCGTGCAAGGAATGCGGGCCTTGGTCGTTGGGGTTGTCGCCGGACTGGTGCTCACGGTACTGCTCGGACGATTCGTATCGACGATGCTTTATGATACGCGAACGACAAATAGTTTGGTGCTCGGGGGAGCGGCGGCGGTGCTGCTCGTTACTGGGCTCGTTGGGAGTCTGGTTCCAGCGTGGCGCGCGACGAGGGTTGATCCGGTCGCCTCGCTGCGGGCGGAGTGACGTGGAGGAACTACTTTGACCCGCGAAATCGTGCTTCGCTTCGGGAGACTTGCCGGCGGCGTGGCGGCGGCGATGGCCGCTCTCGCGACCGGCGTTCACGTCGCTGTCGCCCAGACGCCGTCATCCCAGCGAGCGACGCCCGACACCACCGCTGGCGTCGTCGGGTTCCGCGTGTCGGACGAGCAACGGCGCCCAATCGCGAGCGTCCGCGTCGACATCCGCCCCGACGCCGGCGGCACCCTGCTTACGGTCTACACCGATAGCGCTGGGCGTCAGACGATTCGGCTCGTCTCCACCGCGGCGCGCTACGAGTACAGCGCTCGACGCATCGGTTACGTCGCAGCTACGGGCAGCTTCTCAGTGGCGCCGGGCGCTGCCGTTGACGTTGCGGTGACACTAACCCATGCTGTCCAACAGCTGGATGCGGTGCGGACCACTGCTCGAGAAAACCTCATGAGTTACTCCATCACCGCCGATCAGATTGCCCACAGCGGCCGGGATGATCAGGACGCGTACAACGTGCTGAGCCGATCACGGCTCAACATGCTCGGCGATAAGATGCGCGAATGCCCGTACGTCGAGTATATCTGGATCAACGGGGAACGCCTCGCGCTTGCGCCGTGGGAAGCGGTCGTTCCGCTTCAGCGGACGCGCAAGCCGGTCCCGATGTCTCATTCACCACCCAACTCGCCGCTCACGCTGATCAAACCCCAGCACATCGCGGAAATTCGCTATGCGAATTGCTGGGATACGACGGTACCAAATTCACCGTTCTATCATAACGCGCTCTTTGTAACGCTCAAACCAGGCATTGGCTTCGACTTACGCCGAGGTAGCTACGTGGCCGACAGTATCTCTGCTCGTGCAGCCGGGGTTATTCCGTGACACACGCTGCCACTGATTTTCGCCTCGCCTGGCGCACGCTCCGGCGCGACTGGGCGTCTTCGCTGTTCATCGTCGTCACGCTCGCTTTGGGTGTCGGCGCAAACGCTGCCCTGTTTGGCGTGATCGACCGCCTGCTGCTTACCGGCCCGGAGCAGATTCAGAATCCGCAACAGGTGCGTCGCCTGTACTGGACGCGGTTCGAGGGACCGAACCTCACAACGTCGAGCGTGTTCAGCTATCCCGCGCTCGCCGCTATGCAGAGCCACACACGTCCAGGCGAGAGTGTCGCAGCGTACGTTGCGCTAGCGGCCACATTCGGGCGGGGTCGCGACGCGCGGCACGTGACTGTGGGCTACGTAAGCAACCGGTTCTTCACGACGCTCCGTACGCCGGCGCTCGCTGGTCGAACGCTCGACACCGATTCCGCCGAGGTCCGCGCGCCGAACCTCGCTGTGGTGAGCTACGATCTGTGGCGCTCGGCGTTCGGCGGTGCCACGGACGTCATTGGCCGAACCGTGGTGCTCGACGAGCGCGTGTTCCGGATTGTTGGCGTCATGCCCCAGGGTTTCACGGGCGCGGACGCGACGACAACGGACTTCTGGATCCCGATCGAAAACGTGTCGGCGGTCCTAGGCAATGAGTGGAACTCGGAGTGGGATGCGCCATGGGCATTTCTCGTCGTCCGTCTGCCGCCTGAGCTGCAGACCCCCCAGGCGAATGCAGAACTCACCGCCCTATACCGCCATGCGTACGCGGGCACGGACTCGGCATCGCGGGTGACGACGATTACTGCAGAGCCGCTGACGCGAAATCCGCTGGGAGATCTTTCGCCCGAGCAGAGGATGTCGCTCTGGCTCGGCGCGCTCTCTGTGCTCGTGGTGCTGATCGCCGGCGTCAACATCTCCAATCTGCTCTCGGCGCGCGCGATGCGCCGCCGTGCCTCGCTCGGCATTCGCATTGCGCTCGGCGCCAGCCGCGCCGACATCCTGCGGTTGTTCATGGCCGAGGGGATTCTGCTCGCCGTTGCCGGTGGCGTCGCCTCGTTCGGCGTGGCGTACGCCGTTGGCGTCCCGCTCCGGCGCCAGTTCCCACCGGCAATCGCCTGGACGTCGCCGATCATCAGCGGGCGAATCGTCGCGCTCGTGCTGTGCAGCGTCCTGATCATCGGCGTGGGCGTCGCAATCATTCCCGCTCGGCGGATCTTCGGGATGAAGCTCACGGTGTTGCTGCAGAGCGGGGGCCGCGCGGTGACGAGTACGGGGGGTCAAGGTATGCTGACAGTCGTGCAGTCCGCCCTCTCGATGGTGCTCCTGCTGGCCGCCGGTTGGTTTTTGCATAGCGTGATGATCGCGCGCTCGATCGACTTCGGGATTGACCCGCAGCACGTGACCGCGGTGTTCGTGCAGTGGCCCCGCGTTAAGCGCGACAATCCGCCCGCTGCGCGAAACGCCGAGTGGAAGCGGCGCACTGCGTTTCTGCAGACGGCGGCGGAACGGTTTCGCGCAGTGCCGGCCGTCCAATCGGTAGCGGTCGTGAGAGGATATCCGCTCGGCCGCAGCGATCGCGGCCGAGTCACCCCCATCGCCGGCCCGTTCCAGGATCGGCTGATCACGCCGTCTCCGAAGTTGTATGTCGTCTCCGGCCACTACTTCGAGACCATCGGAACGCGGATCGAGGAAGGTCGCCCGATCGAGGCGTCGGACGCGGAAACGAGCGCGCGCGTCGTCGTGGTCAGCCGCAGCATGGCCACCAAGCTTTGGCCGGGCACGTCAGCGCTCGGTCAGCGTGTGCGATTGGGTGCCGATTCCACCTCGTATGCGAGCGTCGTTGGCGTCGCGGCCAACACGCGGTCATACATTGGCGATACGTCGAGCGCCCAGGTCTACGCTCCGCTTGCGCAATCCGAACCGGACAACATGTGGTTGCTCGTTCGGAGCACGATGCCGCTCGGGCAACTCACGCCGCTGATCCGGACGAGTCTCAGCGAGTTGGACGCCTCGATCGACTACGTGCAGGTTGCGTCGGTCGAATCCGCACTCGATTCCACGCTGCGCCCGTGGAAGCTCGGCACGATGTTCTTTGGGCTAATCGGCGCGCTCGCGTTCGTCATCGCGGCGGTGGGCCTGTACGGAGTCGTATCGTATAATGCCGTCCGCCGCGAGCCGGAGCTGGGCATTCGCCGCGCCCTGGGCGCCAGCCCGGCCAGCATAGTTGGGCTGATCATGCGGGGCAGTTTCGGTGCAACGACGATAGGCGTTTGCGTTGGTGCGGCAGTGGGTATGGCCGGGATGCGCTACCTACAGTCCATGTTGTACCCCGGACTCGGCCGTGATCCTGCCGTCGTCGTGATTGTCGGTGTCGGACTGCTTACCACCGCGATCATTGCCGCCGGCATTCCAGCATTCCGCATTTTGCGCCGTTCGCCGGCGGAGGCCCTGCGCGCGAATTGAACGGCCGCTCGCGGCGACCGTACGGTGGCGATTGAAGGTGTCATCCCGAGCGTAGCGAGGGATCTTTTGTCGGCCGTCTTATAATTGGCGTGACGGAAGATCCCTCTGTCGCTGCGCTCCCTCGGGATGACAATGCGCGGCGACTCTAGCTCGCTGCTGTCTGGTCTGAGGATGATAGGGAACCCCCCAGCTCTGAGCCGCGAGCCACTCAGTCTCGAGACCGGCGGCCGGCAGCTGGGTAGTTCACAGTATCCTCAGACCAGACAGCAGCGAGCTAGAGAGTTCAATTCGGCATCAGTCCCGATTATTCGAGCACCGCCCAGCCCGCTCGACGCCCACTAGCTTGCAGTATGCCCGACACCCTCGTTTCGCCGATTCAGCGCCGCATTATCGTTTGGGGCGTGATCGTGATCGCCCTCGCGATGGGCGCGGCGTTGAGCATTACGCTACTTCGCCGAGCGGTGGGCGGGTCGCTGTTGGACCAGCGATCCGAGCAGATCACCCAGCAGGTCGTAATGGACCAGCTCCGCGATGTGGCGAAGCTGGTTGCAACGGAGATGACGCTGCACGACGTCGTCAACTACGAGGAGACGGAATTTCGCTCGACCAAGCGCACGCTGCTCGTGGTGACGGCGCGCGTGGCGGCCGGAATCGATCTCGCGCAGGGTACGGATGTGCACATCGATGCAGCGGCAAAAAAGATCACCATCGTGGTGCCGCCGGCGCAGATCATGAGCGTTGACGTCTTGAACATCACGACCTACGACGAGCACGCCGGGCTATGGAATCCGTTCCGCCCCGCGGATCGCGACACGATCCAGCGCCGAATCCGCGCGCAGCTGCTGGACGCGGCACGCCAGTCGGGAATTCTCGAGCACGCGGATCAGAGCGCGTCGAAAGTGTTGAGCGAGTTGTTGAGCCGGGACGGGTATACGGTGGAGATCAAGAGGCCGGCCCCCGCGTTGAAGTTGCCAACTGGGTGACGGATTTGGCAACAACGAACGGTCGCATTAATCGCGAGTGTCTCGGACCTGACGACTCTAGCTCTCTGCTGTCTGGTCTGAGGATACTGTGAACTACCCAGCTGCAAGCCGCCGGTCTCGAGACTCAGTCACTGGCGGCTCAAAGCTGGGTAGTTCCCTATCATCCTCAGACCAGACAGCCGAGAGCTAGAGTTCCCAGCCGCCGGCGATCCCGATTATTCGAGCACGCACTACGGCCCGCAACTAGGCACCCGCACCCCGGCCCCACCCGGCGCCACAATCACCGTGCGACCTCGCTGCTTCAAGATCGCATTCATCCCACCCAGCTCCGTCGTCGCAAGCCGCTGCCACGCCGCCGCCACCTTCACCAGCTCCTGACACGTGCTCTTGTACTGCGCCATGGCCGCCACGGTCGGTGCCATGTCACCAAGATCCTGCGCATTGAGCTGACCCACCAACGCCCCGTTGATTCCGGTAAAGCTCGGCGATGCCGGTCCGCCGCGACCGCCGCCGGGCCGCGCGTCGAGTCCCGCGACGGTGTCGAGCTGCGACACGAGCACACTTATGCGCGACGAAACATCCGAGAGCTCCGGCGCGTCGCCGGCGGGAATGGCGCCATGCAACGCTTCGCGCAGTGCGATGGCAACGCGACGTCCTTCGTATGAGGCGTTAATGCCCTGCACGAGCTTCATCTGCAGCGCGTGCTGTGCGCGCAACGCAACGAGCGTGGCCGGCGAGCGGGGATCGCTCGTGATCGTTACAGGTTGCGAATAGCTCGTTCCGTTCACCGTGAGCTTGAGCGTGTACGCGCCGGGCAGGGCCACGGGACCTTGGGGTGACGGCGGCGTGAGGCCAGGGTTGGCGTTGATCTCGTAGCTGTGTGCCAACGCCATCGGCGAGTCGTAGCGGAGATTCCAGTTGGTGCGATTTTCACCGGCGTGCTTGGGCAACGCGAACGGCGGTGCGATCCAGAAGTTCGGTTCCGGCGGACGCGCCGCTTCGGCCACCGGTGGTTGCGCGGCGCTCGTCATGTGGCGCACCAGGGCGCCCGACGCATCGAGCACGTCGAGCGTGATGTCACCCTGCGGAGCGTTCGCCAGCCAGTAGTCGAGCGGCATACCAGTCGGCGGGTTGAGCGCGTGCGGCACTTCCGGCGGGAATGGCGTATCGGCGCCAACGTTGCGACGCAAGCGCACGGCGTCGCCCGACTTGAACAAATGCGCCGACTCGCTCGCGAGCGCCGGCGTCACCTGGCGGAGCATGGAATAGTCATCGATCGACCAGAAGCCGCGGCCGTACGTAGACACCACGAGATCGTTGCCCTTGAGCACGGCATCGCGCACCGACGTGACGGGCAGGTTTTGCTGGAGCGATTGCCAATGATCGCCGTCGTCGAACGACACGTACGCGCCGCTCTCCGTGCCGGCGAACAGCAGGCCTTTCTTCTGCGTGTCATTGCGAATGACGCGCGCAAAACTGCCGCCCGGCTGATTCACCGGCAGACCGTTGTTGATCGCCACCCACGTCTTGCCGTAGTCCCGCGTTCTATAGAAGTGCGGCGCGTAGTCGCCCACGCGATGGAGGTCCACGGCGGCGTACGCCGACGCTGCATCCATATGCGACGGGTCCACCGCCACCACCTCGGCGCGCTCTATATTGGGAAGCTCGGCGACGCTGCCGCCTTCCCAGGTCTTGCCGTTGTCGTGCGTCACCTTGACCATACCGTTGTTGGTGCCAATCCACAGCACGCCGGGGCGCGCGGTCGATGGCCCGAGCGATTCGATCGCTCCGCCCGGCGGTGCGGCAGACCCCGCGGCGGTGGGCGGCGTTGGGCCGCCGGCGCGCACACCGAGATCGGGGCTCATCGCGGTCCACGTAGCGCCGTCGTCTGTTGTTGTCCATACCGACTGGAACGCGGCAATGAGCATATGCTTATTCCATGGCGCAAAGGCGATGGGCTGTGAGAAGGCCGTGCGCAGCTTGCGCGCCGGATCCATGGCCGGGCTCACGTTGATCCATGTCTCGCTGGGATAAGAGATCTTGAGGATGCCGCTGCCGCTCGCGTACACAGTGTTCGGGTCGAGCGGATCTGGCACGATCGTGCCCCATTCCCAGCCCGGCACGGGATTCCAGTCGAGTGGCGTAATGGCGCCCTGATTGCCGCGGGACCGCGTACGAATGGCGCCGGCGTCCTGCTGTGTGCCGTACACCCAATACGGGAACGAGTTGTCCACGGACAGGTGGTAGATCTGCTCCGTGGACTGGTTGTACCAGGAGCTCCACGTGCCGCCGCCGTCCTGCGAGACGATTGCGCCCTGATCGTAGCCGAACAGCATGCGCTGCCCGTTGGTGGGATCGATCCACAGCTGCTGCGGATCGTCGCCGCCCGGTGCGCCCTTGAAGCCGGTGAACGTCTGGCCGCCGTCGGTGGATTTGTAGCTGGCGGTGTTGAGCGTGTAGACAACGTCTGGGTTCTGCGGATCGACGTACACGCCGCAGTTGTATCCGCCCTGGCCATTATGAATTCTCAGATCATCTGCCGCCATCCGGCGCCACGTGTTACCGCCGTCGTCGGAGCGATAGAGGCCCCAGTCGCCAATGACGTACACGCGTTGTGCGTTGGTGCCGTTCGCCACGGCAACCCACATCTTGCCGGTGAGACGCGCCGGCAGTCCGCCGCCGGTCACTTCCTTCCACGTTACGCCATCGTCTTCCGACTTGAAGATCTTGGAACTTGTTGGGCCGGTCTGCTCCGCCGCTCGGCCGCCTGGAGCCGACCCCGGCGGTGGAGGCGGCGCTTGATAGTGCGCTACTGTCGTTACGAACAGCACGTTGGGCGTGTCGTATGCCCGCGCGATCTTTTGTGCGCCGGTGCTGTCGTCGACGAACAGCGTCTGCGTCCATGTGGCGCCGCCATCGGTGGTGCGAAACACCCCGCGATCGTGGCTCTTTCTATGTATGTCGCCCTGGGCGCCGAGGAGCACGACGTTGGCGTCGTGCGGATCGACCAACAGGGTGGGGATCTGCTTGGTGGCGTCGAGGCCGACATGCTGCCAGGAGTGTCCGGCGTCGGTTGACTTGTAGACGCCGTTGCCCTCGTTGATCGCGCCGCCGGTGATGATGTCGCCGGTGCCGGCGTACACCACGTTCGGGTTTGACGGGGCGACGTCGATCGATCCGATCGATGAGACATCCTTGATGCCGTCGAATACCGGGAACCAGGTTTGGCCGGCGCTCGTCGTCTTCCACACGCCGCCGGCTGGTAAGCCGATGTAGAACACAGCGGGCTGCCCGATGGCGCCGGTCACTGCGGCAACGCGGCCGGCGCGGAAGGGGCCGAGGTTGCGCCAGGTGAGGCCGGCGTAGGCGGTCTGGGCTGCGAGCTGCGCTGCGGCGAGGCAGGTGGCGAGCGCGGCGAGCTTGGCGGCGGAGCGGAAGGCGGAGATGGTAGGCATGAGGAGAATCTGACGGGCGGCGTGGGGGGGGGCGCAAGGGGATTCGGCACTAATAATGTGCGGCTCGTGAACGGGGACTCCAG
>JBEPWA010000079.1:0-15897 GCA_041690755.1 Gemmatimonadaceae bacterium
AGCGGTGGCGCGCGAATCGGGGGCTCGATCACGCCCGCCTGGTTCAGGCAGGACCTGGCCGATCTCCCGCTACGCCAATCGTTGTCGGACGCAATCCAGAACCAGCGTCCGCTCTGGAACCGCGGACAATTACAGAATCACCTCGGCGCCTTCGGCTTTAGTGGCGACGATGTGTTCCGAGAGATCGGGTCGCTCAGCGGTGGCGAGCGCGCTCGTGTGGCGCTGGCGCTCATCTCGCTCACGCGCGCCAACCTGCTGGTACTCGACGAGCCGACCAACCATCTCGATGTCGAGAACATCGAGGTGCTCGAGGACGCGCTCGATGATTACGAAGGGACTGTGCTCCTGGTGAGCCACGACCGTGCATTCCTGCGCGAGGTGGCGACGCGTGTGTGGTGGTTCGACGGGACACGCTTGGTGGACTTCGACGGCCCGTTCACGGAATGGGAGGCGGAGAGCGCCCGTCGCGCTTCGGGATCTGGTGCGGGTTCATCCCAAGGTGCATGATAGGATGCGCAGTAGCAGATTGTCATGAAATAGGTCATAACTTCTAGGCTGCTGACGTAGTTCCGGGAGTACCGTGCCGAATCATCCCCATCCTCTGGCTCCCTGGCTGGCACGGACCCGGCTCGGCTGCGCCCCATGATCGCGGTATTTGCGCTGACCACGCTGGCTACCGGCATTATCAGCTGGTGATTCCTCTTTCCGCTGCCGGCGCTCTTCTCAGCCGTGTTGCTAGTCGCCCTGATTGCCGCGTACGCGGTGGCACATCAAGCGAACACGCACATCACTGCTCCCGCGGCCAGCGCGAGTGCGCCCGTGAGCCGCGCGATACGCGCGCCGTTGGGTGCGAGCCGTTCGGCGGTGATCGCCGCGGTGACGAGCATCGTGTGGTACTCGAGAGCTTGACGATGCCGGCCGGCGTTATGGTGTCGGGGCTCGAATCGGATGGGAAAGATCGATTCTATTGTGGCGGCGGCGGTAGCGGGAAGGTGCGAGCGGTGCGTCGGCCGCGAAACGGTCGCTAGTTCGCTAAACTGGCGCAGAATCGGGAGCACGCGACCGCGCGACGTTAGGCTTTACTCATAGTCATTCGCAATGTCTAGCTTTCTCGGGTTAGCGGCAAAGACGGTTCAGGTGGTGGAGTACGACCCCACTTGGCCCGCGCTATATGCCACCGAAATTGCGCGGCTCGAGCCGGTCCTCCAGGCCCACGGCGTCTCGCTCGTCTTCGAGCACACCGGGAGTACCGCCGTCCCGGGGCTCGCCGCCAAACCCGTTCTGGATATCCTTGTCGGCCGCATCGAGAATGACCGATCAGTTGCGATCGCCGCATTGCAGGCCGGGGGCTACGAATATCGAGGCGAACAGGGGATAGTGGACCGAGACTTCTTTCGGCGTGGCGTACCGCGGCAGTACCACCTGCATCTCACCCAGGTGGGCAGTCATTTCTGGCACGATCACCGCACGTTCCGAGACTATCTCCGGACCCATGCGGACGCGGCGGAGTCGTACGCGGCGCTGAAACGAGAGCTAGCCTCACGGTATCCGCGCGATCGTCCCGCTTACATTGAAGGGAAGACGGCGTTCGTTGACGCAATCCTCGCTGCTGCGCGCCGCGGGGACCTCAAGGCGTGACGCACCATTCCCGTACCAGTCCAGGAGTTGACCATGTCCCTTCGAATCAACGACATCGCGCCCGATTTTGAAGCTGATACCACCAAGGGAAAGCTTCGCTTCCACGAATGGATGGGCGATAAGTGGGCGATCCTGTTCTCGCACCCAAAGGATTTCACGCCCGTCTGCACCACCGAGCTTGGCTACATGGCGAAGATCGAACCCGAATTCACCAAGCGGAACACCAAGCTTATCGGCCTGTCGGCCGACCCCGTTGATAAGCACGCCGCGTGGTGCAAGGACATCGAGGAAACGCAGGGCGCTGTCGTCAACTATCCGATGATCGCGGACCACGACCTCAAGGTGGCCAAGCTCTACAACATGCTTCCGGCTGACGAAGTGGCGGGCGACGGACGCACCGCCGTCAACAATCAGGCGGTGCGGACCGTGTTCATCGTGAGCCCGGACAAGAAGATCAAGCTTATGCTCAGCTATCCGATGTCCACCGGCCGCAACTTCGAAGAGATCCTGCGCGCCCTGGATTCGATCCAGCTAACGGCCAAGCATCCTGTATCGACGCCGGCGAACTGGCAGGTCGGCGAGGACGTGGTGATCTCGACGGCCGTATCAGACGACGACGCGAAGGCGAAGTACACCGGCTTCAAGAGCTACAAGCCCTACTTGCGCACGGTCAACCAGCCGAAGTGACCGCCGCCAGCCCACTGGATGCGAATACTCAAATATTCGGAAGCAGATCGAAGTATTCGTCATCCTCGTTCGATCCGCCCTCGCCCTTGCCGAGTTGCTTCTCCGACTCGACGAACTCAATCCGTTCGATCCACTTGACCATCTTGTAACCAAGCTGGTTCTCGACGCGCAGCCGCAGCGGTGCTCCATAGACCGTTGCGAGACGCTCGCCGTTCATATGAGTGGCGAGCATGCATTGCGGCTTCAGAACATCTTCCACGCGCTGCGTGTCGTAGTAGACGCCGCCGTATATGGCCTCGCCATACGAGAAGAAGGCGACCACCTTGGCGTTCGGCTTGGGGCGCACCAGCTCGACGATCTTCGCGAGCGAAACGCCGCGCCATTGGGCAACGCCGCTCCAGCCCTGGATGCAATGGTGCAGCGCAATGTGCTCGGCGGCGCCAAGCCGGTCGATCTCGTCAAGCGAGAGTTCGACGGGGTGTTCCACCAGCCCCCCGATACGCAGCCTGTAGTCCCGAAAGCCGTCCTCCACCAACTGATTCCAATCGTCTCGCGTTGGCAGTTTGCCGTTGGGCCAGAAGTACGGCGAGATATCGCGTGGCGTGTAATGCTCGCGCGGGTCGAATCGGTCGAGGGTGAGCACCTGCATTGGGTAGGTCACGAACTTCTGCGCGCGCTGGAGCGCACGCGGGTAGTGCCACGATATGTAGTGCGCCCCCACCCACGTCAGCACGACGACGATGATTCCCACCGCGCCCAGAATCACGCCGCGGTAACTCTGGCTGTCGATGCCCATCACGATGTGATTCATGTTCCGCATCAGACCGGTCATCGCGATCAACGTCACGTGCACCACGATGAAACCGGCGAAGCCGAGCATGGTCAGAAAGTGGATGGAACGCGCTGCCTGCCGTCCGCCAAACATGCGCGCGTTCCACCGAAAGCGATTCACCACCGCCGGCGACATGGCGATGCCGGTCAGAATGGCAACGGGTCCGAAGATGAAGAACACGGAGAAGTAGGCAACTTGCTGGAGCGCGTTGTAGCCAAAGAAACCATTCGGCTCGGGCGGCAAATGCAGCGTGGCATAGTGCACCCACGTGCTCCAGGCCTGCGTGAACACGACCGTTGAGGTGGGAACCAGTCGTCGCCAGCGCTCAGTGGTAAACAGTCCCACGACATAGATCATCCCCGTAATGATGAATCCATGAACGTTGATAAAGTGCCATGACCGCGCGACGCCAATGGTGTGTCGATAGCCGGGCGTGGCGACGAGCGGGGAAATGTAGCGATCGTCGTCCTTGGCGGTCCACAGCCGGTCGCGCGGCACCTTCAGCGGGGTGAACCGGATCCATTCGCTCTCCGGCGTGCAGCCGTCGTTGAAATACAGACGAGGATGATCGACCAGAATGGAGAGCCCGCTCCTGATGAGCATCATCAGGAAAAGGAAATTAAAGAAATGGCAATAGCGCACCCAGAGCGGGAACCCCTGAGCTGCCGCCTGCCCAGCTGCGCCTATCGATGGCACTTGGGGAATGACCGGCAAACCGGACACAGCCACCTGAATCCAGGCCGCGGTGATGACGCCGAGGATGACGACGGCAATGGCGATCAGAAGGGAGGGCCGGATCCAGATGCGGAAGCGGCGGTCGGCGGGGTAGTGCACGGCCGCGTGGGCGGCATCGAAGGCGATCATTGGTGTACTGATCTACTGCATTGTGCGAGCCGTTCCGCATCAGCCGTCGTGCTGCACGTCCCGCCGCGTGACGGCCAGGTAGGCGACGAACAGCGCGATGATGATGAATAACACGATGCTCACCGTGCCCAGCCCCCATTCGAGTCCGCCCTTCGCCCGCGGCTGGCCCATCCAATCGGCGAACGACGCGCCCAACGGCCGCGTGAGGATGTAGGCAAGCCAGAACCCAAGCACACCCGCTGTGGGCTGATGCCGATGCCCGCGAGGGAGCATCGCCTTGACGGCGTAGTAGCCGACGCCCACCGCGATGATCGCGATCAGAAACGCGACGCCCGATACGAAGTAGCCCCAACCGAACGTCGTCGCGAACCATGCTCACCTCGAGCCAATACGTCCACGCGAAGTAGCGCCGCAGGTGGAATTGCAGGGCGAGCGACGCGCCGAGCACGACGACGCCGACTGCGGCCACCAGGTAGCGTCCCGGCCGATGGCTGCGGTTCACGCCGACAAGCGCGCGCGACACTCGAGGGAGCAATACCACGCGCGAAGGCAGCGCAAACCGGGATCTCGGTAGCCGGCGCTATGCGCAGCTACCTCGTTGTGGGTAGGCAGCGGGTGGGGCTGGGTGATATTGTCAGACGCATGACCTCGACCGCGACCCCTGCGCCCTCTCCGTCCCCTATCCGCATCCTCTCGGCCGACGACCACCCGCTGATTCGCGCCGGCATTACCGCGATCGTGGAAAGTGAACCAGATCTGCTCATCGTGGCCGAGGCCGCGAATGGTGAAGAGGCGCTGGACCAGTTCCGAAAGGTCAATCCGGACATCGTGCTGATGGATCTGCGCATGCCGGTGATGGACGGGCTCGACGCCGCCACGGCGATCCTTGCGGAATTTCCGCAGGCGGCGATCATCGTGCTCACCACTTACGACGGCGACGAAGACATCCATCGCGCGCTGGACGCTGGGGTCAGGGGCTACTTGCTCAAGGACATGATTCGCACCGAGATCGTTGGCGTCATTAGGGCGGTGCACGCCGGCCGTCGCGGAATTCCAGCGCCCGTGGCGATGCGCCTCGCCGAGTACACGCCGCGTGTCGCGTTGACGCCGCGCGAGCTGGAGGTGCTCAATCTCGTGGCCAAGGGCTTCACGAACGGTGAAGTGGCGCGGCTCATTGGCCGCACCGAGGGCACGGCGAAGGTGCACGTGAAGAACGTTTTGCAGAAGCTCGGAGTGGGCGATCGCACGGAGGCAGTCATGATTGCGCTGCAGCGCGGCTTCATTCATCTGGACTGACGTGCGGTTCGTGAGCGCGCGAGCGACCGGCGTGGCGATCATGCTGGCCGCCGCGTTGCGCGTGGTTCCGGCACGCGCGCAGGGTGCGACGCCGCCAACGCAGCCGGTGCAGGCGCTCCGTCACATGCTTCACACCACCTGGGGACCCGCAGACGGATTGCCGGCGACCGGCGAGACATCCATGGCGCAGTCGCCGGATGGCTATCTGTGGATTGGCTCAGCCGGCCGGTTGATTCGCTTCGACGGCGTTCGCTTCGTGTCGATCGATTCGCTGACGTCCTCGGCATTGCGCGCGCCGGATCGCGAACTCTTTCGCGTGCTCACCGTGGACCGCTCTGGCGTGATGTGGATCTCGCGCAGTGACGGCGCCCTGATTCGCTACAAACGGGGCCGATTCGACGTCGCTGCCGGCCCGGACTCGACCCGCCGCTCCGTGGGTCTCGCGGTGAGCGATCGATTGGGGCGCCTCTGGTTCGTGACGCGGCAGGGCGTCGCGCGATTCGAGAATGGCAGAGTCGAGATAGCGGCGCTCCCGGCGGCGTTCGCCGCGCAGCCGGTGTCCGGGATCGCCGCCGACACGGGCAGCGGTGTGTGGCTGGGGTTGCACGACGGCAGCGTATGGCACGTGGACGGAAACACCACACGCCGTTATCCGCGGCCGCACACGCCGCGAAATACAGGTGCGTGGCCTCGACTACCGTCGAGCGACGGGCTGCTCTGGGTGCAGAGCAACGGTGGACTGCAGACGCTGCACGACGGGCAGTGGACCACGATCACCATGCCGAGCGGCGCACCGATTAATTCGGAAGCGGCGATCGAGACGCACGACGGCCAGGTGCTGCTGGCGACCCAGGGGCAGGGTGTGCTCCGCGTACGGAACGGCGCGGTCGAACAGTTCTCAACGGCGGACGGCCTCACCGACGTGCACGTGGAGTCGGAATATGAGGATGCTGAACACGACTACTGGTTTCTGACCGACGCAGGCCTGGACCGGCTTCACGTGGCGCCGATCACGACGCTCGGCCAATCCGACGGCGTGCCGTTCGCGTCGCCGCTGATAATCCAGCCGGATGCGCGACGAGGCATCTGGGTCCAGGCATTCGAGGACGGTCGCGTGTTTCATGCGACGGGCGGCGTGGTGGATGGAGAACCGGGCGCCGTCACGTGGACGGCGATCGCCTTTCCTTCGCGCGAGCTGCATTACCCGCTGGCGAGCAGTCCGTCGGGGGGTGTGTGGGCGGTTGGTACCAAACGCGACGGCTTGCTCCGTGTGTCCAGCGCGAACGTCGTGACGGCGCTGCCATTCGCCAATAGCGTAATCCTGCCGAGCGCGGATATGCTGGAAGACCGGGCGGGAAAGCTGTGGACGGTAAGACGTGATTCGCATGACGGGCCCATACTTGGATACGTGACCGGCGACCGATTTGTGGACGGTGTTTTCGTGCCGCGGCCTGACGGCAGTGTGTCGAAGGGCGAACCGTTCTACGAGGGATCGATGGCGCTGGACGGCGCAGACCACGTGTGGATCGTGGACGCGCGCGGCATGAACATCTATCAAACGGACGGCGATTCGATCTTCTGGCGCGCGGCGACGCTGTTTGCGCCGGGCACGTTTACGAGAATCGTCCATGCCGGCGGAGACACGCTCTGGGTGGTGCCGATGGTCGGGGACTTTCTGCGCATCATTGGACACAACGTGCGCCGCGTGCCCATGCCCGGTTCGCGGTGGCGTTTTTCTCCCGGCTCGCTGAACGTTGCGGTGGCCGGAGACGGATTCTGGATTGCAACGCAAGCGGTGGTCCTTCGCTATTCGCTGTCGGCCATGAACGCCTATGCCGACGGCCGCGCACCAGCGCCAGCCCCGCGACCGTACGGGGCAGCGGACGGACTCCGCGTTTCAAGGGTGACGTTCTCCAACACGTCCGCGACGTTCGCCAAAAACGGCAGGTGGTGGGCAAGTACGCCGGGCGGTGTCGCAGTGTACGATCCGCGTTTCGACGTGCGCGACAGCGTGGCGCCACAGCCGTTCGTCGAGGAGATCAATGTCGATGGGCGGATGGTCGCGCCAACAACGACGATCCACATTCCGCCGCGACCCTCGCGAGTCGAGATCCACTACACTGCCACGAGCCTGCGTGCGCCGGCTCGAGTGCGTCTCGAATATCGGCTCGATGGCGCGGACGACGCGTGGGTAGCCGGCGCTCCGTCGCGCGTCGCCACCTACACGCAACTCCGGCCGGGCAGCTACACCTTTCGCGTTCGCGCATGGAATGAAGACGGTGTGCGCTCGGTGAGCGACGCGGCGCTGGCGTTCACGGTGTTGCCCACGTGGTATCAGACAACTTGGTGCCGCCTCCTGGCACTGCTCGCGCTCGTCGGTGGCGGGCCGTTGCTGGTGCTTGCGCTGCAGCGGTCGCGAAGCCGAGCGCGCGAAGCGCAACTCCGCGCACGCTTCGACGCGGCGCTCGCCGAACGCACGCGCGTCGCCGGCGAGCTGCACGACACGTTGCTTCAGGGGTTCACCGGAATCACGCTGCAACTGGGCGGCGTTGAGCGTTTGATCTCGACATCGCCCGCGAAGGCAGTGGAGCGGCTCTCCTCTGTGCTCGGTCTTGCGGACGCGACACTGCGCGACGCTCGGCGGGCAATCTGGGACATGCGTTCGCCGGAGCTTGGAGAGAGTGGGGAACGCGGGCTGCCGGACGCGCTCGAGCGCAGCGTTCGCGCCGCGGTGCCCGACGGTTCGATCGCGGTGAGCTTCACGATGGCCGGAACGCCGCGGCGTGTGTCGCCGAACGTTGAATCGACGGTGCTGCGCATTGGACGCGAGGCGCTGGCGAATGCCGTGCGTCACGCGAAAGCGACGCGCATCGAGCTGCGATTGGCGTACACCGCGAACACATTGAGGCTGGCGGTAGGCGACAACGGCTGCGGCGTGCGACCGATCGACGCGACGGCGGCCCCGGTTAACGGACACTTTGGCCTGTCGGGGATGCGCGAGCGCGCGCTGCGCGTGCATGCGTCGCTCGAGATCACCGGGACCAGCGAAGGCACGCTCGTCTCCCTCGTGGTGCCGCTGGACCCAGAGCCGAACTCGCCGAACTGAGAAGCTCGGGATTGCCCGATCGGGGAATAGTTCAGGCGCACACGCGGCACGAGCTTGCACGTGCGGGCATGAGCAAACTCCCACGGCAAGCGAGGAACGAGCGATGAAACGGATGGTTCTGGCAACAGTAGCGGCCGCGGCGGTCGCGTCCGTGGCTACGCTGACGACAGTGGCGGCGGCGCGAGCGCAGCGGGCGACCGAAGCCGCGGCACCGGCGGCTGACGCGGAATACGTGGCGACACTCACGCCTTTGAACAGCACGGTATCGAAAGTCCGTGCGACCGCGACAATGAGATTCCTTGTGCGCGGCGACAGCCTGACGATTCTGGTTCATACCGCGGGCTTACCCGCGAGCATTGAACACTGGCAGCACTTCCACGGATTCGCGGACGGCAAGCAAGCCGCGTGTCCCACCGCGGCGTCGGATAAGAATGGTGACGGCGTGGTGGACATTCGCGAGACGGAGCCAGCGGCCGGCACTACCATGGTCCCGTTCAACGTCGATCCCGTGGCGATGGTGATCCCCACGAACACCTATCCTCACGCCGACGCAGCGGGCCAGTACGACTACTCAAAAACCGTGTCGCTCTCCAAGCTCAACGCCGCCTTTGGCTCACACTTCGGCGGGCACATGATCGACCTCGATCGGCGCGTGGTGCTGATCCACGGCATTCCCCAAACGACACCGCTCGCCGCGTCGGTCGCGTCACTGGGCGACATCCCGGCGCGGACCACACTGCCGCTGGCGTGCGGCGTCATTAAGCGCGTGCGCTGATCACCCAAGAAAATCACTCATCGGAGATAACGTCATGTCGAGCATCGCAACTGAAGCAACGCAGCAGTCGGACGGCCACGCCGTGACGATCAGCGATCACGAGCGCGAACAGATAACGCGCGCCAACGCCAGCGGGCTCCGCCCCGTGGTGTTCGTCCACGGTCTCTGGCTCCTGCCCACGAGCTGGGATCGTTGGGCGACGCTATTCGAAAGGGCCGGTTTTACCGCGCTGACGCCCGGCTGGCCAGACGACCCGGCCACGGTCGCGGAAGCCAACGCGCATCCGGACGTGTTCGCGAACAAGACCATTGGCCAGGTCGCGGATCATTTCGAGGCCGTAACGCACGCGCTCAGCGTTCAGCCGGTGGTGATTGGGCATTCGTTTGGCGGAATGCTGGCGCAGATTCTTGCGGGCCGCGGCGCATCGGCGGCGACCGTGGCGATCGATCCGGCGGGGTTCCGTGGCGTGTTACCGCTGCCGCTCTCGGCGCTCAAGTCGGCGTGGCCGGTGCTGGGGAATCCGGGGAATCGCCATCGGGCCGTGCCGCTCACCTTCGAACAATTTCAATATGCGTTTGCGAATGCTGTGAGCGACGCGGAGGCGAAAGAGTTGTACGAAAAGTTCGCCGTTCCCGGTGCCGGCGAGCCGCTCTTTCAGGCGGCAGCGGCGAACTTGAATCCGTGGAGCGAAGCGAGCGTGGACGTGGAGAATCCCAACCGCGGACCGCTGCTCATCATCTCCGGTGAGCTCGACCACACGGTGCCGTGGGCGGTTGCGCACGCGGCGTTCAAGCGGCAGGAGCACAATGGCGGCGTGACGGAGATCGTGGAGATGCCGGGCCGCGGGCATGCGTTGACGATCGACAGCGGGTGGGAGACGGTAGCGACGACGGCGCTGGAGTTCATCAAGCGTTTCGTGTAGGCGAGTGAAGCCGGTGGCGCGGCTCGGTGATCGTTTGTCCTCAAGCCCTCGAAAGCCGAAAGGAGAACGTGCTACCCGCGCCAACGGTGCTCGTCACAGTCAACGTGCCGGCCATTGCCTTCGCCAAGCCTCTCGCGATGGCCAAACCCAGCCCGGCGCCCTCTTTCGGCGTATTCAGTGCGCGGCCGATTTGAGTAAACGGTGAAAAGATGTCCTCGAGCCTGTCGGCGGGAATGCCGGTGCCGGTGTCGGAGACCGTGATTGTGACGACGTCGGCGTCCGCCGAGCAGCCGAGCTCCACGCGGCCGCCCGCGGGCGTGGCGCGCATCGCGTTCGTCAGCAGATTCAGACACACTTGAACGATACGATCCCGATCGCCCAGCGCGGCAATGCCAGGATCGCAATCCCGGTAGTGAAAGTCCAAGCCGCGTTCGGAAAGTTGCGGACGTATCATTGCTTCCAGGGCAGCGAACGTGTCGGCGATCGACACGGGAACGCGCTCAACTGTGAGTTGTCCGGCATCGAGACGCGTGAATGAGAGCAGATCTTCAATTAATACACTCAGATGCTCCTGGTTACGCGACAGCCGATCGATGTCGCGGCTCATCCTCGGGTCGATATCGCCGCGCAGCCCGAGTCGCCAAAGCGCAACGTAGCCGCGAATGGCGTTGAGCGGCTGCCGGAGCTCGTGAGAGATCGTACGCAGGAACGCCGTCTTGGCCGCGTTCGCCTCCGCTGTATCGCGAAGCAGGCGCGCGTTGTCGAGTGCCACCCCGGCACGCTGTCCCAGATCGACCGCAAGATCCAGGTCTGCCGGCGTGAAGTGGCGCTCCGACTCGGCCATCACCAACGTGATGGTGCCAAGCACCCGATCGCGTGCGATGAGCGGGACGATCATGACTGACCGGAAGTGCAGCGCCCGCAGGAGTGCCAGTTGCTCGTCACTTTGTGCGCCGCCAACGAGCATGGCGTCAGTGACGTGGGGTACGAACATCGGCTCGCGCGTGCGAATCACAGCCGGCGTACCCGTCTCTCGCGACCAATCCTGGGGAAAAAGCGACGTGAGGTCTGTGGCAAGCGAAACCTTCTCAGGATTCTGATGCACCACGGCAATGCGCTCGATCGCCGGCGGCCACTGCTCGCTGTCGGGCTCCGCGAGAACGTCCACCGCACACCAGTCACCGAGGCGCGGCACTGCGGCCTTGGCGAAGTTGGTCAACGTGGTCTGATAGTCGGCTGACGACGTGAGCAGGCGGCTGGCCTCCGACAGGAACGTGGCGGCCGCCTCGGCTCGGCGCGATTCGGCGAGATCGGCGAAAAACACCACGAGCCCGCCCTGGCTCAACGGGTAAGCGCGCATCTCGATGGGCACACCCAACGACGACGCATATCCCTCCAGCACCTCGGGCCTCCCCGTCGCGAGCACCCGATCGAGCATCGCAATGAGGAGAGAGCCGTCAATGGAAGGCCACAGTTCGTGGGGTCGCTTGCCGATCATGTCACCGGGTGAGAGCGCCCACATCTCCGCTGCCCGATAGTTTGCGTACGTGAACCGCAGGTCGCTGTCGAACGCGACAAAGCCGTCGGCTACGGCCTCGACAATTGTCGCGATCGTGCGGCGCGCCGCCTCGGCTTCGACCGTACGCTCTTCGAGATGCACGGCCGCGGCGAGCAACTCCTTGGCCTGTCCTTCCATCTCGATGGCATTCGCCTGGAGTTGCTGGTTGATCAACTCGAGCGACTTGCGCGCTAAAACGCGCTCTGTCACATCGCTCCCATGCGCGATCACAGAGCTGTGGCTGCCGTCCGATTCGATCAGCGGCAGGTAGGTGACGTCGATGAACCGCCGCTCCAGGGGGGCGCCAGGAGTGCGCTCGAGCATCGCGAGCGATTCGCGAAACACGAGCGGCTCGCCGGTGGTGCGAACTTGTTCGAGGTAGTCGTTGAACTTCTGGTCCCTTGTCTCGGGCATTGCTTCGAACAGCGGCTTGCCGACGATGTTGCGACCATGCCCGACGATCTGTTGGTAGGCGGCATTCACCATCTCGAAGACGTTGTCCGGTCCGCGCAGTATTGCAAAAAATGACGGAGACTGGCTGAATACCGCCGCGAGGCGCGTGCGCTCGAGCTCCAACGCATGAATGAGGCGGTCTCGTTCAGTTTGTGCACGCCGTCCCGCCAACTGATCCGTGGTCTCCACGCAGTTGACGAGCGCGCCGGCGATCTCGCCTGCCTCGTTGAGCACCGGAGAATACGAAAATGTGAAAGACACATCTTCGTCGCCGCTGCCCCGATTGACCATGAGCGGCAGGTCTTCGAAGTACACCGTCTCGCCGGCGAACACGCGGGCGAACAGTGGGGCAATGTCGCCGGCGATCTCCGCCCACGTCTCCAGCACCGGCTGTCCCAAGGCCGCCGGGTGCTTTTTGCCGAGGATCACGCGGTAGCGTTCGTTATAGACTTGCCTGAGATCCGGCCCCCAACAGATGCATTGGGCCATGCCCTGACGAAGTACCATTGCCGCGAGCGTCTTGAAACTCTGTGGCCAGGATGTGACGGGGCCGAGCGGCGTCCGGCCCCAGTCGGTCGCACGACAAAGGCGACCCATCTCCGTGTCGGGGAAGATTTGCTCGACTTGCGGGCGTGCAGGTGGCGCTGGGTGCGGCGTCGGTGACATGCGGCTGATCCGGGTGCACGGCTTGTGGCACTGACGAAGCTAGCGTCCCGACGCAAAGTGTGCCGCGGCTGCCAAGCTCGGCGCTGGATTGCGACACCTCAGGCGGCATCGATCGTGCACGCCATTCACGTTGAAGCGGCGATACACATCCAGCCGTTCAGACGCCGGGAATCGACCATGCTGCGAAGCCTTAGAGATCTCGAAAAATATGCGGTCAGCGCAACCGATGGCGATCTGGGCCACGTCGGTGACTTTCTCATTGATGACCAGCACTGGGCGGTGCGCTACCTGGTCGTCGAGTCCGGCGGCCTCATTGGCCGGCGCCGCGTGCTCATCTCGCCGATTTCCTTTGACCGCGCGGATTGGGCGACGCAGCGCTTCCACCTGGCGTTGACGCTCGACCAGATCAAGAGCAGCCCGGACATCGATACAGAGAAGCCGGTGTCCCGGCAACATGAACGCGACTACCTCGGCTACTTCGGATATCCCAGCTATTGGGGTACGGCGGCGATGTGGGGCATGGGCATGTATCCGGCGTGGCTCGCCGGCAGCAAACCGTACGATGCGCCGCCCGCTGCGGCAGCCGAACCGGCGGGCGACGTGCACTTGCGGAGCGCGGATGAGCTGCGCGGCTATCACATTCATGGAACCGACGGCGCAATCGGTCACGTCGATGACTTTGTACTGGACGACGAGAGCTGGGCCATTCGCTTTCTCGTGATCGACACCAGCGCGTGGTGGTTTGGCAAAAAGGTGCTCGTGTCGCCGCACTGGGCCGACAGCATCCATTGGGATGATCGCACCATTCACCTCGACATCTCTCGCGCCGCGGTCCAGGGCAGCCCGGAGTGGAACCCGGACGCGCCGGTGAATCGCGAGTTCGAACAACGCTTGTACGACTACTACGGCCGTCCGGTGTATTGGGGAAGCGGGGGTCACGCCGCCGCGGCGCAACCGGGGCACCCCGTCGTGACCAAGTGACTCGGCGACGCGATGAGTAAACTGTAAATATCGCGTCACGCAAGCTATGCTCCAGCAAGGGCGTCGTTGACGATGGTTTGTGCCTCGTCGAGAATGCGATGCAGATGGTCGGCGCCGTTAAAGCTCTCCGCGTAGATCTTGTAGATCTCCTCCGTTCCCGATGGGCGCGCGGCGAACCATCCGCTCTTGGTGCTGACCTTCACCCCACCAATGGGCGCGTCATTCCCCGGCGCCTTGGTGAGAACGTTCTCAATCTTCTCGCCCGCCAGCTCGGTGATTGTGATCTGCTCCGCCGAGAGCTTTGCCAGGAGCGCTTTCTGAGCTGCGGTGGCTGGCGCCTCTACGCGATCGTAGCACGGCTCGCCGAGCTCGCGCGTGAGGTCGTTATAGATCTCACCAGGATCGCGGCCCATGCGCGCCCTGATTTCCGCAGCCAGCAGCGCCGGCACAATACCGTCCTTGTCCGTTGTCCACACGCTGCCGTCCAGGCGCGCGAACGACGCGCCCGCACTTTCTTCGCCGCCAAAGCCGAGCGAGCCATCGAGCAAGCCGTCCACGAACCACTTGAAGCCAACCGGCACTTCGTAGAGTTTCCGGCCCACCTTGGCCGCCACGCGATCGATCATCTGGCTGCTCACCAGCGTTTTACCCACCGGCGAATCCGTGCGCCACTTGGGCCGGTGTTGGAACAGGTAGAAGACGGCGACGGACAGGTAGTGGTTGGGCGGCAGCAATCCCGCGCTTTTGGTGACGATGCCGTGCCGGTCGTGATCCGTGTCGCAGGCCCAGGCGATGTCGAAGCGATCCTTGATGTCGATCAACCGCTGCATTGCGTACGGCGACGACGGGTCCATGCGAATCTGGCCGTCCCAATCCACGGTCATGAATCGGAAGGTTGGGTCGACGGCCTTGTTCACGACAGTGAGGTTCAGCCCGTAGCGTTCGCCGATCGGCTCCCAGTAGTGAACGCCGGCGCCTCCCAGCGGATCCACGCCAAGGCTTATCGTGGCGCCCCGAATGGCGTCCATGTCGATCACGTTGCCGAGGTCTGCGATGTATGTCGTTTGGTAATCGTGCCGATGTGTCGTGCTCGCGCCAAGCGCCTTCGCATACGAGATTCGTCGCACGCCTTTGAGGCCGGCCTCGAGAAACTCGTTCGCCCTGGCTCCAATCCAGTCTGTGACGTTGGAGCCCGCCGGTCCGCCGCTGGGCGGATTGTATTTGAAGCCGCCGTCGTGCGGCGGGTTGTGCGACGGCGTAATGACAATGCCGTCGGCGAGTCCGGTCGTGCGCCCTTTGTTGTACGCGAGAATCGCGTGTGAGATGACCGGCGTCGGCGTGTAGGCATCGCGCTCGGAAAGCATGACCTCTACATCGTTCGCCGCCAAAACCTCGAGCGCACTCGCGAGCGCCGGCACGGAGAGCGCGTGGGTGTCGATGCCGAGGAACAGCGGGCCGTCGATCTTGTGCTGTTTGCGGTATAGACAAATCGCCTGGGTGATGGCGAGGATGTGCCACTCATTGAACGCCCTGTCGAACGACGACCCGCGATGACCCGACGTGCCAAACGCCACGCGTTGCGCCGCGATCGCGGGGTCGGGCCCGTCGGTGTAATACGCTGTGATGAGTCGTGGAACGTCGACGAGCATTCCGGGATCCGCGGGCTTTCCCGCCATTGGACTGACGTGCATGAGTTCTCCGGTCAGCGGTGTTCAGGTACCGTGACGGTTATGAGAATACTGTGGAAGTCTCAGATCTCTCTGGATCGGAGGCGAAGCGCGTTGCCGATCACGGACACCGAACTGAAGCTCATCGCGGCCGCGGCGATCATGGGACTCAAGAGCCAGCCGAACACCGGATAGAGCACGCCTGCCGCGATCGGCACGCCCAGCGAGTTGTAGCCGAACGCGAAGAACAGATTCTGGCGGATATTGCTCATCGTCGCCTGACTCAGTTTCCGTGCACGCACAATCCCTCGCAGGTCGCCCTTTACCAGCGTGATGCCCGCGCTCTCCATCGCGATGTCCGTTCCGGTCCCCATCGCAATGCCCACCTGCGCCTGCGACAGCGCCGGTGCGTCGTTGATCCCGTCTCCCGCCATCGCGACGACTCGGCCGGC
>JBEPWA010000080.1:0-15688 GCA_041690755.1 Gemmatimonadaceae bacterium
GTGCTTGCTATGGTGCTTGCTATGGTGCTTGCTATGGTGCTTGCTATGGTCGGCGTTCGGGGCCCACTCGTCGGGTAATGGCTCAACCTCCAATCGACATCACGCTTCGGCGCAGCGACTCGCTCACCGCCGCCGAACTCGACGAGATCTGGGCGGTGACCAATCGCTACGTCGAAACCGATCGCGCGATCTACGAGAAGAAACTGCGGGCACTGCCCGAGGTGGGTCTCTGGCGCACGCGTGGGGCGGCGGGAATGTTGGTGGGTCTGGTGAGCCTCGACGTCTACCGCGTGGAATGGCGGGGCAGGCAACGCACTGTGTTCTTTACGTCGAGCGTCGTTATCGACGAACGTTTTCGTGGCACCAATCTGGTGCTCCGCACGGGATTGCGTGCGTACCTTCGCGAAAAACTGCGGCGGCCATGGCAACCGGGCTACTGGTTCTTCGACACGTTTAGCTACAAGAGCTATCTGCTGCTGCCGCGAAATCTCACGGAGTTCTGGCCGCGGCGAGATGTACCGACTCCAGCGGGCGTGGCCGGCTTCATTGAGCTGCTGGCTCGCCAACGATATGGCACGTCGTGGTCGGCCGAGAGCGGCGTGGTCAGACGCTCCGGGCACAAGCGATTGCGTCCAACGACGGCGCCGATCGATGAATCGCAACTGTCCGATCCCGACGTCCGATTTTTCCAGACGGCCAATCCCGGACATCGCGACGGCGATATGCTGGTGTGTCTCGTGCCGCTGTCCGTTGGCAAATTGCTCCGCCCCGTTCTGCGGACGCTGGGTAAGCGGTTCTCTCGGTAGCCACCCCGGCGTATGTTGGAAGTCGATGCCGTTCGGCTCGGCCAACACTTTTCCTTTGACGGGACAACCAATGGGCACTCTCACCGCGACGCTCGAACAGACCGGACCGGTCACGTCCACAGCGACGATCCGTACGCATAGCGTGCTCGTTGATCGAACGATTGCCAATGGTGGGCGGGATTCTGCCCCGGCGGGTGGCGAATATCTGCTTGTCGCCCTCGGTGGGTGCTTCACCAGCCATGTGCTCGGCGCGATTCGGGCCCGCGAGGCGCCGATGTCGAATGTTCGCGTGACGGTGACCGCGACGAAGGATGGAACGCCGGAGCGATTCACGGCATTTACGCTCGACGTGACCTCGGAGTGCGCGGATGCGCAACTCGCGCGAAAAATTGTCACGATTGCCGGACGGGCATGTCAGGTCGTGAACACCCTGGCGCCCGCCGCGCCGATCACGTTCTCATACGACGGGTCACCTGTGGCGCTGGGTGACGTGGCGGCGGTTGAGTAAAGCCGCCACGTCGTTGGTGGGGCAGCTTACTTGCCTGTTTTGGTCGTGAGCGTGACCGCGCCGGCGGCTTGCTGCGCCTTGACGTAATCCCACACATCCTGCAGCGGTACGGGCTCGAACTCGCCGGAGATGAAATCGCGAATTTCGAGAACTGTCATGCCCCGTCCGAGTACGGCGCTCAGCTCTCCGTTCATGTGCGCGGGAATTCGCGACGGCGTACCACCGCGGCCTCCGCCGCGTCCACCACCGGGGCCGCCGCGCCCACCGCCGGCCGCCGCGCCTGCGGGCGGGGCGGGACGAGTGACTACCGTTCGCGCTGCCTGCTTTTCGAGGTCCGATTGTGCCGGCTCGGTGGCCGGCACTTTCCACGTGGCCGCGGCGAGCGCGTACGTCGCCTTGACCTCGGCGTTCAACGCTGCCACGCGTGCTTCAATGAGAGGATTGTAAACTGCTGCCAGCCGCTTCTCGGCGTCGGCGGGATTGGCGAACAGCGCGCCGGCTGATTTCACCACGGCCTCTTCGATGTTTGCCTGGTGGCGCACGGCGGCCTTGGCGTCAACGTACGCCTGCGGGAGCTGCGCCGCGCTGGTCACGTCGCCGATGTAGCCAAGTCCCTTGCGCTGGTTCGCCGTCATGCGTTCGGCGCCGCGCCCGAGAGCGTCAGCGACGACACGCACGGCCATGGGATCGTCCGCCGTTGCGAGAACTGTCATAGCGCCAATGCTCACCACCGCGGCGCGCTTGAACTGCGTGGGGTCGAGCTTGTCGGGCGTGTCGCCGGACGAGTGATACCACGGATCGGGCCACGTGTTGAAGATCACCGCCGGAATACCGTGCTGCATGTAGGTGGCGTGATCGCTCGAGCCGTAGTACTTGTCCACCTTGATGTTGAACGGGTCGCGGCTGCCGTTCGGCGAAAGGACATCGAGCGCCGGCGCGTATCCGTTTGCCCGGTAGCGCACCCGCTCCCGCGTGATCTCGGCCACGAACTCGAGGAAGTTCTGGCAGATGTCGTTGAGAAACGTGGGGAAGGAGTCCGGCGTGCGCATGAGCAGCCACTGCGCGCCTCCGGTGGAGAGCCGCAGCCCTTCCATGTCGTAATTGAGATCGGCGATGATGCGCTTGGAGATGTCGGGGTGCGCATTGAGCCAGGCGTTGGTGCCGCTGATCTCCTGCACGAACAGGAAATGGATGGTGCGCTTGGGCTTGGGGAGCTTGCCTTCCTTTACGAGTTGGATGTAGGCGCGTCCCATTTCGAGGATGTGCGCCGCGCCGGAGTTATCGTCGTTGGCGCCCTGCTTGATCAGCCCTTCGTAGATGTGCCCGGAAACGATGATGTCCTGATTGGTGCTCCCGTCGCCGGCGATTGTTGCGTGAATCACTTCCTGGCGCCCGGGATAAGTCTGTGCCTCGACCTCGGAGCGAATCGTGACCTTTTCGCCAGCCTGGAGGCGCGTCGAAAGGTCGAACGCCGTGCGCGTCGTCACCATCCAGCCAAAACCGGGGCTGCCGCCGGCGGGATTGGCCGCGGCGATCGATGAGGAAATCATGATGTCCGGCTGAGCGATGGGGCGCATCGAATTCCAGGACAGCACGCCAACGGCGCCGCGCTCGAACACGGCCATGCGCTGGAGTGCATTCAGGCTTGCGCTGCCCATGACGACTTTGCCCTTTACGTCTTTACCGGCGTAGTCCTCGGCGCGCGCGCCGTTGCCGACGTCGATCAGTTCACCGGATACGTCGCCTGTGGGCGTGTTGTTGCCAAGAGCAACTGGCGTGTCGTAGATGTCATACAGTTTGCGGGGGCCGAGTCGCTCAGACACCCAGAGCTGGCCTTTCGACGGCTGCCAGAGTGGAGCGGTGGGGAATTTCTCGATCTCTACCGAGGAGAATCCGTACTCCTTGGCGAAGTCCACTACTGCCTGGCTCTCGCGAAAGGGACCGACTGTGTATTCGGACGCCGGCCGCACGCGGTGATACGGCACAAACTCCAGCACGTGATGCATGGCGCGCTCGCCAGACGCCTCCATGATGATCGACCGCATCTGGTCCCAGCTGAGCAGGGTGCGGTCCTCCTTCTCCTGCGCCGCGGCGGTTGTCGTAAAAAAGGCAAGGGCAGCGGGGATCAGCCATCTGGACAGACGCATTGGTCGCTCGCGATTTGAGTCGTGGCGAATATACTATGCACAGGTTCGTACCGCCCTGAGTCTTCATTTTTCGGAGCCGTCCCAGTGATTTCGTTCCCCACTCGCTTCGCGCCGCTCGTCGCGGCGACCTTGCTCGCCACGGCGGGCGCCGCGTCGGCGCAAACGTCCATGATCCTGCCAGGACCGTCTGGCCGCGCCCACGTCAAGTTCGAGATCCGTGTGCCCACGTCGGTACGTAACGAGCCGCTCACGGGTCGTATATACGTCATCATGACCCGCGACAGCACGCGCGAGCCGCGTGCCGAGGTGGCGCGCGTTGGCGCGCCGCTCTTCGGGCATGACGTCGTGGCGTTGGCGCCCGGCGCAGCGGGTGTGGTTGACGGTATGGATTTGGGCACGCCGGTGTTCGACATGGCGGACATTCCCGCCGGCGACTACTGGGTGCAGCCGTTTGTGAACGTCTACTCGGAGTTCAAGCGCGCGGACGGCCACACGCTCTGGCTGCACGATGACCAGTGGGAGGGTCAGAACTGGGCGCGGTCGCCGGGCAACATCTATGGCACGCCGCAGAAGGTGCATCTGGATCCGAAAGCAGCCACCGTCATAAAGCTCGTGGCCGACAAGATCATTCCGCCGATCAAAGTCGCTGCCGACAACGAATATGTGCAACGATTCAAGTTCCAGAGCCCGTCGCTCAGCAAGTTCTGGGGCCGGCCCATCTATCTCGGCGCCACAGTGCTGCTGCCGCGCGACTACAAGACGTCAACGATCAGCTACCCTGTGAACTACATCCAGGGTCACTTCGGGCTTGGCGCGCCATACGGTTTTGAGGCGACGGCGGGCGGACGCGGTGGCGCGGCGGCGGGTCCGTCGTTCCACGACGAGTGGCTGTCGGACAAGTTTCCGCGCATGATCGCCGTGACGTTCCAGCACCCCACGCCCTACTTCGACGATTCGTACGCCGTGAACACGGTGAACATGGGTCCGTACGGCGATGCGCTGATGAACGAGTTGATTCCGGAAATCGAAAAGCGCTACCGCACGATCAATCAGCCGTGGGCCCGGTGGTTGTCGGGCGGTTCGACGGGCGGCTGGGAGTCGCTCGCATTACAGATCTATCATCCTGATTTCTTTGGCGGCACGTGGTCGTCGTGCCCCGATCCGGTAACGTTCTCGGACGTGGAAGGCGTGAACATGTACAAGGACAACAACGCTTTCTTCAAGAACTACAGCGAATGGCAGCTCACGCCCACGGTGAACTCGCGGGAAGTGAACGGCGCGATCCGGCAGACCGCGCAGCAACGGTACTGGATGGAGCTCGTCAACGGCACGCACGGTCGCTCGGGCACGGGGCAGCAGGACATCTGGCAGGCCACGTTTGGTCCGATCGGCGCGGACGGCTATTTCAAACCTGCAGTGGACTCGCGCACCGGCGTGATCGATCACTCCGTGACCCAGTACTGGAGCGACAACTACGATTTGCTCCATTACCTGCAAAAGAACTGGACGACGGTTGGGCCAAAGCTCCAGGGCAAGATCCATGTCTACGTCGGCAACATGGACAGCTTCTTCCTGGACCGCGCGACGCGCGAGCTGGAAGCCTGGATGAAGACGACGCAGAATCCACACTACGAGGGGTACTTCGTGTACGGCGATCAGAAGCCGCACTGCTGGAGCGGACCGGGCACCAACGCCGACCGACTCAAGGAGATGGCGGAATATGGATTGACCACGATGCCGGCGGGCACCACCACGCCGTGGTGGACGTACTAGCGCGCTAATCGATGCTGCAATCTGAGTCGGTGGTCTTTGCGATCGCCGTGGTCGCGCTCGTCGTCGCGTTGTCGGCGGTGGCGCGACAGCTGCCCGTGCCGACGCCAATCCTGCAGGTCGGCGCGGGCTTTCTCATTGGGATGCTGCCGGGCGTTGCGATTCCCACGCTCAGCCCGGACCTGATTTTTTTCGTCTTCCTGCCGCCCATTCTCTGGTCGGCGGCGATGTTCACGTCGGTGCGCGACTTCAAGCGCAACATCGGCCCGATTGGTTTTCTCGCCATCGGCCTGGTTGTCGTCACCACGGCCGTGGTCGCGATCGTGGCGCGCGCGCTCTTTCCCGGATTGCCGTGGGCAGTTGCCGTCGCACTTGGTGCCATCGTGTCGCCGCCGGACGCCGTGGCCGCGACGGCCATCGTGTCGCGACTGCCAGTGCCTCGCCGAGTGATAACGGTACTCGAGGGCGAGAGTTTGGTGAACGACGCATCGGCACTGGTGCTGTATCGCACGGCTGTCGCGGCGGCCGTGACGGGATCGTTCAGCTGGGGCGAATCGATAGTTCGGTTCTTCATCGACGCCGGCGTGGGCGCGCTCATCGGGTTGTTCGTCTCCTGGTTGATCATTCGCGCCGCGCGCTCGAGCAAGGACACGCTCGCCGAAGCGTTGCTCACACTCGCCGGACCGTATATCGCGTGGCTTGTCGCGGACTCGCTGCACGTGTCCGCGGTGTTGGCGTGCGTCGCCGGCGGAGTGTATCTGCGGCAACGGCTGTCAACCGCTGTCAGCCCGGCGTCGCGAATCCAAATGCGCAGCACCTGGGATCTCGTCGCATTTCTGCTCAATGCGTTGATCTTTCTCTTGCTCGGCGTGCAAGTGAGCACGTTGCTCGGCCTCGTGCCTCACGGTTCTCTGGGCACGGTGGTGGCAAGTGGCGCCATCGTCACCGGCGTCGTAATCGCCGTTCGTCTCGTGTGGGTGCCATTCGTGTCGCTGGTCCTGGGTGTTGGCGCGGCTCGGCGAGGACGCGAACAGAAGCCGCGATGGAAGTCACTCGTGCTCGTGTCGTGGACGAGCATGCGCGGCGTTGTATCGCTGGCAACGGCGCTCGCGTTGCCCGCCGTGCTGGCGAGCGGGGCGCCCTTTCCGTATCGCACCGAGGTCGTGCTCGTGGCGGTGGGCGTGATAGTTTCCACGCTGTTGCTGCAGGGACTGACACTGGCGCCCCTGGTCCGTGCGCTACGCTTCGAGCCCGAGCAGGCGTTTCACGAGGAAGAACGCCTGGCGAGGCGAGAGGCGACACGGCGCGGCGCCGAGGCGCTGGAAGATCTTTCGCACGAAGACTGGGTGGACTCGCGCGACGTTGCCGCGCTACGCGTTGAGTTGCGGGACCGGGCGCTCATGACCGAGCAGGCGGGCGGCAGCTACGAGGGGCGCCGCCGGCTGCGCTTGGGTATGATCAGCGCCGAGCGCCGGATGTTGATTCGGTTGCGAAACGAGGACGCAATCTCGGATGAAGTGTTGCGGGCATTGGAGTATGAACTCGATCTCGAAGCGGTGCGCGCGGGTGCGGGCAACGCGCGCTAGCGCCGAATCGTAAAGTTGGAACCATATGGGAGCTGCAATTGACTGCCATGAAATGTCATTGACTCCGTGCCCGGCCCACCCTTCAAATCGCCGGGATCGAGTCAGGCGGCGTTGCGACTTCGGCTATTCGGAGGCAATGGCAGTCCATTGCTTTTCAAATTGCTGTTCAATAACCGGTTCCAACTTTATGATTCGGGCCGGACAACAATGCGCGCCGGGCTATAACGCCGCTGCTTCCAGCGCCGCCGGTGCGCGCGTCGCACCTTCATCGAGCCGCTCGGTGCGGCTGAGGCGATCGACGTCGATCGCAATCGCGCCTTCGGGACCGTGCGCGAAGATGCTGGCAAACTTCACGTCCCACCGAATCTCGTCCCAGACGTAGGAGCTTCGCGTCGATACCCGCGTGGAGAATGTTTCCTCGAGCGCGTTCACGAATATCATGAACTCGGCTTGCGAATCGGCGAGGCTCTCCGGTGTCACGCCAGCCAATGGACTGTCCGCCGTGATCGGATGGACGACGGTCCAGTGCAGCGTGAAGAGCTCCACGGAATTCCGCTCGAGTGCGAGCTCGTGGAAGTTTCGCTCCCGCACACCGTCAATCATCTCGTACCACGCGAGATTGACGCGCACCTGCACGTCGCTGAGCTCTCCCGGTTGCAGATTCACAATGCGGAACATGAGTCCGCGGCCGCCCTCATAGGGCGCAACGATCGCCGACTCGCTAAAACCAATTCGCATGCGCGGCCGCGTCAGCCGCGCAATGAGCAACCCGAACGCCACGACGAGTACGATCGGCCCAACGAATGACTCCAGGTTGACGAGCCAGTTTGCCGTGGACCCGTATGCGTGCAGCACTCCGGTGCCGGTCGTGGTGAACACGCCGACGCTGAAGGTGAATGCGCGGAGAAACGGATCGGTGACTCCCATCAACTCGGTGCCGCGCACGGCGCCATCGCCAAGCGCGATGTAGGCAAGTGCAAAGCAACCGTTGATGAGCAGGAGGATGCCCATCATCCAGCCGACGAACGCAATCCATGTCGCGCCGAGCGCGGCAAGGTAGAAGCGGGCGGCGCGCTGCGCACCGAGTCCGTATTTCTTGCTGTTCGGCTGCCCGTCGCGATTGAGAAAGCGGCCGCGCACGGCCTGGGCGACGACGCGGCCAAAGCCGAGGTCTGTCGGTTCAGTAGTCGGCGGAGGCGAAGCCGGAGCCGAAGGGCCGAGATCCGTATTGTGTGGTGTCGTCACCCGCCGAAGATCGGCCGGTTGCCAGACCGACGCAAGCAGGATGAAGGCGCCGCGAAACTACGGAGATCCTGAGGAAGCGAAGCGACCGGCGCAATCGGCCCGGGGGGCGCGCGATCCTTCGCTTCGCTCAGGCTGACACAGGCGATGCACCGCCCAGGTCATGTCACACGTAGAACTCACTTCCTTCGAGCACCTCAACCGCCTCGCGCCCGCGAAGTTCGGGATGCTTCGACAGCGCCTGGTGAATCACTTGCGCCGCGGCGAGTGTGGGCCCGAGTTGCGACGGAAGCCGGAGCTCGAAGCCGTGCGCTGCGCCGGCGTTCTCGGGCTCAGTCAGTCGCCCCACAGGATTGCCGAACAGCGTCAGCACCAGCCCCTCGCCGTCGTACCGCGTGCGCAGCGGACGCCCCCGGCGTGGAGGCGGATCCGTGATCCGTTGGCGAGCGAGCCAGACACTGAGTGCGTCGTACGCCACCTCGGCGGCCATCCGAGCGGCGCTTGCCTTCTCCCAATTGACGAAGGCAATGGTCCGGCCCTCGAGCCAACCGACCTCGTGGTCGCCGTGAAAGAAGTGGAAGCGGCCGTCACCGTGTTCCAGAATCGTCAACGACATGATGCACCTCCGAAATGGGCTGTGGCGAGCGACTGGACCGAAACAGCATCACGAGGCTCGCGGAAAAGAGCGCCGCAACGCTCACGATGATCGGGACGAGTGCGCGAACCATCGTCTCGTGCGGCAGTGTGAAAATCAGAATGCCGGGCAAAAAGGCGAGCAGCGCAAGCACGAGCCAAGGCTCAAGGCTCGGCGGCGGCTGGCCACTATCCGGCACTGGTGGGCGCTCGATATCGGACATGTGTTCCTCCGGCCCGCGATGAACGCGGGGCCGATGAAGTATTTGCGATGTGTGATGTGCGCGCGACGCCTGTCGCCGCCAGAATGGCGGCCGGGCGCGCGTCAACCGGCTTGGCTAGCGGGTCGTGTTGGGCGGAGCGGTGGCGTCGTACGTGAACGCGTACGATTCGCGCTCATCGGCGCCGGCAACGCCATGTTCGGACGCTGACGCGGGGGCACTACCGATTGCGGCGGTGCTCTGCGCTGCGACATAGGGCGTAATCCCGGCCACCGGCGGCGCGAACTTTCGCGCGATGGACACACCGGATACCGCTGCGTGCACCGACGGCACCGCGACCAGCTCGCTGTGCGATCCGCCAATGGCCAACGCGCTCGCAGCGGACAGGCCGAGACCAGGAACGGTCGCGGCCAGCCAAAAGGCGAGCACGGTGAGCAGGGTGGCGAAGGAACGCGGTTGGCGGCGCATGACAGAGGTACACCGTCACGAGACAAAGGGTCCCGCCACCGCCGTAGCGGGCCCAAGCAGACGTACCAGGAATGATGTAATATCTCTATGGCCTCCCGCCATTCCAGTCTCCCGGCCGCGCTCGATCACTCATCATATGACAGGAGCTCCGATGATTCGTCGCTCGCTCGCCGCGCTCGCGTTCGTTTGCGTCGCGGTGCCCCTCGCCGCGCAAACCTCGGGCAGTCAAAAGCCGCCCGAGCGCGCCATTCGTCGCGACATTCCGCGGACCGACATGATTCGGCGCGCCTACGCCGCCGGTACGCGCGACACCACCGGCCGTCCGGGTGCCAAGTACTGGCAACTGTGGATGGATTACACGATCAATGCGCGCTTCGACGCGCCGGCGTCCACCGTTACCGGACGCGAGACGATCGTGCTGCACAACAACAGTGATTCGACTTTGACGAGCGTGGTGCTCCGACTGGACCAGAACCTGTTTGCGCCCAACGTCCCGCGCGCCGAGCAGGTCACGGAGATCACGGACGGCATGAAAGTGACGCGGCTGGCCGTGGACGGACAGCCGGTGGACCTGGCTCCGCCGGCGGCGGGGAGAGGCGGCGGAAGAGGCGGTCGCGGCGCAGCAGCGCCACCGCCGGGCACGTCGTTCGTGACGGGGCTCGGGCTGACGTCGGCGCGCATCACGCTGTCCAAGCCCATTGCCGCGCACGGCACAGGCACGATTGACGCCGACTGGAACTTCCGCGTTCCGCGCGCCGACAACGTGCGTGGTATTCGCATGGGCCGGTGGGGGGACACGTTGTACCAGGTGGGACAGTGGTACCCGCGCGTGGCGGTGTACGACGACCTCCGCCAGGGCGGTTGGGACACCGATCCCTACCTCGGCCCATCAGAATTCTACAATAACCTCGGTCATTTCGACGTGCATCTCGACATGCCCGCCGGATGGCTGGTGGGCTCCACCGGTGTATTGCAGAATCCTCAGGACGTGCTCACGGCCAAAGAGCGTGAGCGGCTGTCGCACGTGCTCGAGTCGGACTCGACGCTGCGCATCGTCGGTCCCGACGAGTTCGGGCCGGGCAAGGCGACGGCGGCTGGCGATCGACTCGTGTGGCATTTTGTTGCGGATACCGTTGGCGACGTCGCATGGGCCACGTCGGACAAGTTCGTGTGGGACGCCACGCGCGCCACGATTCCCGGCAAGGGCGTGATTCCGGTGAACATGATGTTTCTCCAGGGCCACTACGAGGGAGCGAACGGGCGCGGCGGATACAGCACCGGCGGGCCCACGGCGCGCCACGCGCTGCAGTTCTATTCCAAGCTCTGGATGCCGTACACCTTTCCGCTCCTTACCATGGTTGACGGCCCGGAAGGCGGTATGGAGTACCCCATGTTCATCATGTCGAGCGCCGGCGCATCGGACCATGAAACGGGACACCAGTGGTGGCCGATGATGGTCAACACCAACGAGACCTGGTACGGCTTCATGGACGAAGGGTTCAATCAGTACATGAATATCCTGTCGGCGGCCGATCGGGCCGGCGTGCAGCCGAACCTCGATGGATACGGCCAGAGCTACGGCCGCACGAGCGGTAGCGAGACGGAAGCGCCGCTGATGTGGGACGCCAATTATGGCGGTCCGAGCTATCAATTCCAGGCGTACGGCAAGGCGCCCCTCATGCTCTCCATGCTCGGCGGCATTGTCGGCGACACCGCGGTGTGGCATGCGATGAGCGAGTACGCGCACGCTTGGCGTTTCAAGCATCCGTCGCCGTGGGACTACGCGAATTTCATGGATACCGCGTTGCATCGCGATCTCGGATGGTTCTGGTACTACTGGTTGTTCACGACCGAATCTGTGGACGGCTCCATCCAGAACGTGGCGACCAATGGCGCGCACACTATCGTCACCGTTCGCCAGGACGGACAGATGCCGTCGCCGGTGGTGCTCAAGGTGCAGTTTGCCCACAACGGCCCGGCGCTGCACGCCATGGGCAACAGCGTGATCAAGGGCGACACGGCCGTTGTCACATACCCAGCCGACGTCTGGTTCGCCGGCAGCAGAACGTTCAAGGCTGACTTGAACTTTGGCCCGCGGAAGATCGACAAGATCACGCTCGATCCGCACTGCCGGTTCCCCGATCACAATACGGCGGACAATGTGTGGCCGCGCCAGCCTGCCGCTGCCGCTCCGGTGGCCGGCGGCGGACGCGGTGGCGCGGGCGGCGGCGGTGGCCGCGCCGGCCCGGCGTGCAACGAATAGTCGTCGCTCACTCGCGGGCCGCACGGTAATCGCGGACGCGCAATGAGTGTTTACGAAAATCGGCTGCCGGTTCCGGCAGCCGATTTTTGTCACTGCGCCAACGCAGCGAGAAATTCTGCCGCCCAGCGGTGCACGTCGTGCTCGAACACGTGGGCGCGCATGCGGCGCATGCGCTCCTGCCGTTCGGCCAGCGGCATGTTGAGGGCATCGTGTACGGCGTTCGCCACGCCGTCAACATCGTAGGGATTCACGATGCAGGCATCGCGCAGTTCGTCCGCCGCGCCGGCGAATTCGCTCAACACCAGCACGCCGTCGTCGTCGTCGCGGCAGGCAACAAATTCCTTGGCGACCAGGTTCATGCCGTCTCGCAACGGGGTCACGAGCATCACGTCGGCGGCGCGGTAGAGCGCCACGAGCGTGGTGGTCGGCACCGAGCGGTGCAGATAGTGGATGGGCGTCCAGGACGGCGTCGCAAATTCGCCGTTGATGCGGCCCACCAGCGATTCGACTTCGCCGCGAAAGCGGCGGTACGCGCCGACGCGTCCGCGTGACGGCACCGCCAGTTGCACCAGCCGTACGCGCTCGTGCCACTCGGGGTGCTGCTGCAGCAACTGCTCCAGGCAGAGCAGGCGCCGCTGAATGCCCTTACTGTAATCCAGCCGGTCGATGCCGACGAGCAGCCGAATGCCCGGCTGCCTCAGCTCGCGCGTTTCCGCGCTCACGCCGGGGTCGGCCGTCCGCCTGGCGAACTCCGCGGCGTCGATGCCCATGGGGAAGATCCCCAGCGCGATCTGCCGGCCATCGTGCGTCAGCCGACTCGTGGTGGGGTCCATCTCGAGTCCGAGCAACCGGCGCACGGCGCCCGTGAAGTGTCCGCGATAGCGGCGTGTGTGAAAGCCGATCACGTCCGCGCCGAGCATGCCTTCCAGGAGCCAGCGCCGCACGGACAGCGTGAAGAACACCTCAGGGTTTGGAAATGGCACGTGGAGAAAGAACCCGATGCGCGCCTGAGGAATGCGCCGACGTATGAGAAGTGGTACGCGCAATAGCTGATAGTCGTGTACCCAGATCGTGTCGCCCGGACGCCAGTTCGCCACGACCATGTCGGCGTACCGCTGATTCACCTTCTCATACGTGTCCCAGCCATCGATGCGCAGCGGCAAGCGGTCGATGCGATCATGGCAGATGGGCCAGAGCACGCTGTTCGACATCTGCTCGTAGAACACCTCTACTTCGCGCCGAGTCATCGACACGGGAATCGTGTGCAGGGCTTCCAACTGCCTGGCCACTTCTTGGCGCTGCGACTCGGCGAGCCCGGTCAATTCGCCGGGCCAGCCGATCCAGAGGTGTCCGTCGCCGAGATCTACGCGCCCGAGTCCCGTGGCCAGTCCACCGACACTTCGCGTGACCACGGCCTGGTCGCCGTCCACGGCAACCGTGACAGGCAGTCGATTTGAAACGGTGATCAATCGTGGCATAAGTAATTGGGGCGAAAAAGCTTGCCATGTTCAATGGTAGCCAATATACTGCGATCACACCCGACGCGTGATGCCCGCGCGTTACTTCGCCCAACAATCCGCCATCCCTGCGGAGGATAATTCATGACATCGGAGCTCCTCCGCGCCAGGGAGATGCCGGGCTTTTCGCTCGGGCGCGACCGCGTAGACATCCGCGGGTGGAAGGTATATGCGAGCGATCAATCCTTCGTTGGCTGGGTGGATTCGCTGTTTGTTGACATGCACGTCAAGGCGATTCGCTACTTTGGTGTTGCCCTCAAGGACGCTCGGACTGGCGCGGCGGCAGGAACGGTGCTCGTGCCAGTGGGATCGGCGTCGCTAGCGACCGACGATTCCGCGGTGCTCCTGAACGGGCTCACATCCGCGCAGCTCATCTTCGCTCCTCGCGTCCCCCACCGACCAGTGACCCAGACGGACGAGCAAGCAGTCCTCGGCTACTTCGGACTCGCCGCGTGCGACGTGCCGGTGCGCGAGTTGTACAACGGGCCAACATTCGAAGAGCGCCGGTTGTTCGGCAACCGCGGAGCCTCCGCCTGATCGTGTCGCTCCGCTCCTATGGCGTGGCGTTGAACGTGTTCGCGGCAGGGATGGCCTTGTGCGTGCCGCGCGAAGCTGCCGACGCGCAGAAAGCGGGTTGGCACTCCACCGTTGAGGCCAACGCCAGCACGCTGTTCGGCGCCACGTCGCAGACGCTCATGTCGCTCGCCGCGGGTCTGTCTCACACGGGCGACGGATTCAGCTCCGACGCCACGTTCGCGTTCCGCTACGGCGAATCGGAGGATGATCAGCGCGTCAAGTTCGTGAACGCCCGCGGCTGGGCGGTGAACCTGTCAGTGGACGGCACGCCGAACGGTCGCGTCAGTCCGTTCGTGTCGGCGAGCACTGAGGCGAGCCTGGAAAAACGGATCGCAAGCCGGAGTTCCGGTGGGGTGGGCGCCAAGTGGGTGTTCGCCAAGAGCAACACAGGGTCAGCCAACATCAGCGCGGCAATCCTCGGCGAACGCACCGTCGCACTGAGCGACACCGCCGTTTCTGCCACCAGCGTGGCACGATGGTCGTGGCGCGTCAAGATGGTGCAACGCATCGATGACCGGCTGTCGTTGTCGCACGTCACCTACTACGGGCCCCGGTTCAACGTGCCCTCGCAGTACACCATCACGTCAACATCCGTTGGCAGCTTTGCGATCAACAAGGCAGTTGCGCTGACGCTCACCTTCAACGACAATTTCGACAGTCAGGCCCGCCAGCGCGGCGCGCCCACGAATAACGACGGGTCGCTCCTGTTCGGAGTTCGCGGCACTTTCTAATTGTTCGTGAGGCCACCCTTGGGCACAGTATCGCATCGCGTCGCTCGCCGTTTCCAATGTCGTCTCGGCTGGCGCATGGCACTCGCCGCGCTGATCGCGACCGGTGCCTCCGTGCGCGTCGCGGCACAGCAGCGCCGCGTCGCTCCGCCGCCGGTGCGGCACGTGTTCATCATCATGCTCGAGAACGAGGGGTTCGACACGACGTTCAACGAGCACCCGCGCGCGCCATACCTCGCGGACACGCTCCGCAAGGCCGGCGCGTTTCTGCGGCAATATCACGGCACCGGACATCTCAGCCTCGACAATTACATATCGCTCATCAGCGGCATGCCGCCCACACCCATGACGCAGGCGGATTGCAGTGTTTTCCAGGACTTCGTCGAGACCGGCATCACGGAGGACGGGCAGCCGATAGGTAACGGGTGCGTATATCCGGCGCATGTGGCCACGATCGCCAATCAGCTGGATGCGAAGCAGTTGACGTGGCGCGGCTTCATGGAGGACATGGGCAACGATCCGCGCCGCGAATCGGCAACGTGCGGCCACCCGGTCGTGGGCGCGCGGGACTCGACCATTCGTGCCACGCCCACCGATCAATACGCGGCGAAGCACAATCCGTTCGTCTATTTCCACGCCGTGATCGACTCGGCGACGTGCCAGCGCAACGTGGTGCCGCTCACGAAGCTCGAAGCGGCCCTCGCGTCAGCGGAGGTGACGCCCAACTATTCGTTCATCACGCCCAACCTCTGTCACGACGGGCACGATCGTCCCTGCAAGAATGGCGAGCGGGGGAGTCTGGAATCGGCCGACCAATTTCTCCGGCACTGGGTGCCGCTCATTCTCGCGTCACCCGCCTATCGCGCCGACGGAATGCTCATCATCACGTTCGATGAAGCGTTGAGCATCGACGCATCGTCGTGCTGCGATGAACAGTCTGGCCCAAACACGTTGCATGCCGGGGTGAACGGGCCTGGCGGCGGCCGCATTGGAGCGGTGGTATTGTCGCCGTTCATCAAGCCGGGCACAGTGTCCAACGAACCGTACAATCACTATTCCTTGCTGCGCACGGTCGAGGACATATTCGGTCTTCAGTACCTCGGCTACGCGGGTCGTTCGGGGCTGGCGAGCTTTGGCTCGGACGTGTTCACACGGCGGCCGCGCGGGCGCAGAGTCGCCACCCGCCGCCGCACGCCGGCGCGCATAGCGTGTGTAGTACGATT
>JBEPWA010000081.1:0-15667 GCA_041690755.1 Gemmatimonadaceae bacterium
GTGTCGGTCCGCATCATCGACAAGGCGACGGTACCGCCCGACGACCGCTCGCGCGCGATGGTGCTGCAACCGAGGACGCTCGAGCTGTTCGATGATCTCGGGATCGTCCACGACGCATTGGCGGCGGGCCTCGCCGTGACGTGCGTGAACGTCTACAGCCGCTCCGGTCGCAAAGGTACGGCGACGTTCGGCGCCGCGTTCCTCGACTCGCCGTACCCGAACATTGTGGCGCTGCCACAGGATCAGACCGAACAATTGCTCGGCGACTTGCTGTCACGCCTCGGCGGCCGCGTCGAACGTGGAGTGGAGCTCACCGGCTATTTAGAGAACGGTGATGGTGTTCGCGCCATGCTCCGTCACGCCGACGGACGCACCGAGGAGACGACCGCCCGCTGGATCGCCGGCTGTGACGGCGCCCACAGCACGGTGCGGCACGTAGCAAAGCTCGACTTCCAGGGCATCTCGTATCCTGACGAAGGGTTGCTGGGCGACATATTGGTGGATTGGAACATTCCGCAGGGGCAAGTGACCATGTGTCCGCAGCGCGACGGATTCCTGCTCGCCTTTCCGCTGCGCGGCGACCGGCACTTTCGCGTCATCATGATTCTGCCGCGCAACGCAAAGGCGGATGATCGACGTCTGGAATTCGACGAGTTCCACCGGCAACTCGTTCGCATGACGCCGCCGGGCATGGGCTCACAGGGTGGCCCGCCGGTGATTCAACGCGCGCTCTGGCTCACGCGATACCGGTTGCATCGCCGCGGCGTGCGGGTGTATCGCCGTGGCAGCGCGTTTCTCGCCGGGGACGCGGCGCACATTCACAGCCCCGTCGGTGCGCAGGGCATGAATACCGGCATCCAGGACGCCTACAACCTTGCCTGGAAAATGGCGCTCGTTTCCAATGGCGACTCGCCCGTGGCGTTGCTCGACACATACACGTTCGAGCGGCATCGCATCGGCGAAATCTTGCTGCGCGGTACGGATCGCCTGTTCGCTGCCGCAGCGGGAAGTGGCCACATCAGTACGTTCTTCCGGTCGGTGGCGCCGAGGTTTGCGGCGCGCCTGGCGAGTGTGCCGTACATCAACCGTAAGTTGGTCCACTTCGTCTCGCAGTTGGGAATTCGGTATCGCACCAGCCCACTGTCCGACGAAGGCCCCGGTGCGAAGGGCCTGGAGCGCGGTGCGCCGCGCGCCGGCGACCGGGCGCCCGACGCTGCGATTACGGACATTGAGAGCGGCGCGGAGCGCTTGTTCGATCTGTTTCGCGGGCCGCATTACACGTTGCTCCTGTTCAGCGGAGACTCGCCCACCGATCAGGCTTGGCGCGGCAGCATTCAAGAGATGCTGGGTCGCCTCGTGCGCGTGGTCGGCGTCTCAATGTCGCCGGCAAATGCAAATCGCGATGCGATTGATCTCTCCGGCGACGCGCACCGGAAATACGGCGCGAAGGGTGGGGCGATCTATCTCATTCGCCCCGACGGGTACATCGGATTTCGCGGTGGGCCGTTCGACAACGCGGCACTGGAATCCGATCTGGCGTGGCGATTCATACCCGTGCTGGAATCGCTCACGCCACGCAAATCGCCAGTGGCTCCCGCGTTACCAACACCGCTAGAGTCACCGGAGTAGCACTCGGCGGCTCGGCCGGCTATCGCTCCCTGGCCCACAGCACCAGGACCCCACAGCCGCTGCTCGTCGCGTTGTACTGCTCCGGTAGCGATCCTCCACCGGCATAGTATTCCACCGCGGCGAGATCGTTCGTCGGATAGCGAGCCATGTCCGGAACATCTTGTCCCGGTAGGCCAGACGCGTACGCGAGCACGCCGTTGTAGTAGAGCGTCACCGGGCACGGAGCGCCACCGCCGCAGGAAAATGCCGGGCCCGCGCACGCGCCGCGGCCGGACGACAGCCACTCGGCGGACGGCTGCGTCCGCGGAGATGACCGGAAAGTCACGAGCCCGGGAATTCGCGCCGACAGCACATCGTTCAGCTTTCGGTTGTCGTTCTTGCGCAACTCGGCTTCCGTTACGTAGTGCCCATAACCCTGCTTGCGGTGTTCCTCGAACTGGCTCATGCGCGCCGACAGATGCTCGGGCTCCCTCGCCGCGCTGACCCGCACGGAATCGAGCGCCGTCGGCGTGGGATCCATGACGTATTCGCGCTCCACGCTCGTGCCGTCCACTAGCTCAATGGTGTCGGCCATGGCGAGAAATCCGATTCGGCGGATCACGGCCACGTATCGGCCGCTGGGGAGCCCGATCATTTTGAATTCGCCCGCCGCATCGCTCGTGTCGGAGCGATTGAGCTGTGGAATTGCGACGAGTGCGCCGGGCAGCCCGTGACTGAGTGTGTCGCGAACCACCGCACCGGCGAATGTCGCGGACTGGCCCGCGGCGCGGACGAACGGCGCGGCCATGAGCGAACACAACGCGAGCAGAAACCGGCGATCTCGCAGCATGACTCGTGCTCCAGGTGGAAGAGGCCCCCGCCGAGAACATAGGGTACCGCGAGAGGCGCGACCAGACGTGCCGGGCCGGGGTGTCTCTTCGCGCCGAAACGCAATAGCTTCAACGCCTATGACCATGAGAGAAGAACTCGAGCTATTGGCGCGCCGGATCGCCGAATCCGAGCAGGGCGGCGGCGAAGCGCGCCTCAAGGCGCAGCACGCCAAAGGCAAACTTTCGGCGCGCGAGCGACTCGATCTGCTGCTCGACGAAGGCTCGTTCGTCGAACTCGACCGGTTTGTCATCCATCGCTCCACCGACTTCGGGCTCGAAGAACAGAAGTACTATGGCGACGGCGTCGTCACGGGCTACGGACGCATCGAGGGCCGGCTCGTCTACGTCTTTTCGCAGGATTTCACGGTGTTTGGCGGCTCGCTGTCCGAGTCGTTTGCCGAAAAAATCTGCAAGGTGATGGATTTGGCGGTGCGCAATGGCGCGCCGGTGGTTGGGCTGAACGACTCCGGCGGCGCGCGCATTCAGGAAGGTGTGGTGTCGCTGGGCGGGTACGCGGAAATCTTTCTGCGCAACACGCTGGCGTCGGGCGTCGTGCCGCAGATCTCGGCCATTCTCGGACCGTGCGCGGGCGGGGCGGTGTATTCGCCGGCGATCACGGATTTCATCTACATGGCGCGCGGCACGTCGTACATGTTCGTGACTGGGCCGAACGTCGTGAAGACCGTGACGCACGAAGATGTGACCATGGAGCAGCTCGGCGGCGCGGACACCCACGCCGGCACGTCGGGCGTTGCGCACTTCGTCTACGAATCCGAGCCGGCGACGATCGCCGGTATTCGCGAACTGTTCCGGTACATTCCGCAGAACAATGTCGAAGACCCGCCGCGCGGCCGCGGCACGGACCCGCGCGATCGTCGCGACGAAGCGTTGCTCGACGTGGTGCCGGACAATCCGAACAAGCCGTACGACATGCACGACGTGATTCGCCGCATCGTGGACGACGGCGAGTTCTACGAGGTGCAGCGGGATTACGCGGCGAACATCATTTGCGGTTTTGCGCACCTTGGCGCGTTCAGTATTGGCATTGTGGCGAACCAGCCGGCGGTGTTGGCCGGTGTGCTCGACATCAGCGCCTCGCTCAAAGCGGCGCGGTTCATTCGCTTTTGCGACGCGTTCAATATTCCCATCGTGACATTCGAGGACGTGCCGGGCTTTTTGCCCGGGCTCGCCCAGGAGCACGGGGGCATCATCAAGCACGGCGCCAAGTTGCTCTTTGCCTACTGCGAGGCGACGGTGCCCAAGCTCACCGTCATTACGCGCAAGGCGTACGGCGGCGCGTACGACGTGATGTCGTCCAAGCACATTCGCGGCGATTACAACGTGGCGTGGCCCACGGCGGAGATCGCGGTGATGGGCCCCAAGGGCGCCGTGGAGATTCTGTTCCGCAAGGACATCAACGAGAGCGACGATCCGCAGAAGGCGACGGACGCGCGGGTGGCCGAGTACACGGCGAAATTCGCGAATCCATACATCGCTGCCGCCCGCGGGTATGTGGACGACATCATCGACCCGCGTGACACGCGGCCACGCCTGATCGACGCGCTGGAAACGCTGCGGACCAAGCGCGACAAGAATCCCCCGAAGAAGCACGGGAATATTCCGTTATGACTGCTGTCATTCCGAGCGGAGCGAGGAATCTACTTTCCGTTTCGCGGTGCAGGCTGTTATCACGGTACGCTAGATCCCTCGCTCCGCTCGGGATGACAACCTGATGTTCAAAAAAATCCTCGTCGCCAACCGCGGCGAAATCGCGCTGCGCGTGATCCGGGCCTGTCGCGAAATGGGCATTGCGTCCGTCGCCGTGTACAGCGACGCAGACGCCAAGGCGCCGCACGTTCGCGAAGCGGACGAGGCGATGCACATTGGTGCAGCGCCGTCTGCCGAGAGCTATCTGCGCGGCGACAAGATCATTGAAGTGGCCAAGCAAGTTGGCGCGGAAGCGATTCATCCGGGTTACGGATTCTTGAGTGAACGCGAATGGTTCGCGCGCGCGGTGCGCGATGCCGGACTGGTGTGGATTGGGCCGCCGGCGGAAGCCATCGCGGCGCTGGGCAGCAAGACGTCGGCGCGGCAGCTTGTGGTGGCCGCCGGCGTGCCCGTGGTGCCGGGAACCACGGAGGCGCTCAAGGACGCGAGCGAAGCGATCGCGATCGCCGACCGATTTGGTTACCCAGTGCTACTAAAGGCGGCGGCGGGCGGCGGTGGCAAGGGCATGCGCGTCGTGCGCGAGGCGTCGGAAATGGAATCGGCGCTGGACACGGCACGCCGCGAAGCCAAGAGTTCGTTCGGCGACGACGCGGTGTATGTCGAGAAGTACATCGTGGGTCCGCGCCACGTCGAGATCCAGGTGCTCGGCGATCAGCACGGCACCATGTTGTCGTTGAACGAACGCGAATGCTCGGTGCAGCGTCGCCATCAGAAAATGATCGAAGAGGCGCCAAGCGTCGCGGTTACCCCTGAGATCCGTCGCGCCATGGGGAAGACGGCGGTCGCCGCTGCTACCGCCGCTGGCTACACGAACGCCGGCACCTGTGAGTTCCTCCTCGACACCGACGGGCAGTTCTACTTTCTCGAGATGAATACTCGTATCCAGGTAGAGCATCCGGTCACGGAGCTGGTGACGGGAATCGACTTGGTGCAGTGGCAGATCCGCATTGCAGCCGGCGAAAAGCTCCCGTTCAAACAGGAGGACATCGTCCCGCGCGGCTGGGCGATCGAGTGTCGCATCACGAGTGAAGACCCGGCGAACGGATTTCTGCCGTCCACTGGGCGAATCTCGTATCTGCATCTGCCCTCGGGCCCCGGGGTGCGTTGGGACGGCGGCATCGAGATCGGCAGCGAAATTGGATTGTTCTACGATCCCATGCTGGCCAAGCTGATCGTGCACGCACCAACGCGTGAAGCGGCCGTGGAGCGAATGCATCGCGCGTTGCTCGAGCTCACGATTGAAGGCGTCGAGTCGTCGCGCGACTTCCACTTACGCGTGATGGAAGATGCCGAGTTCCGCGCCGGTGCCATCGAGATTCAGTGGCTCGAGCGGCGGCTGGAGTCGCTGCTTGGCGCGAAGCCGCCGGAACACACGGCGCGCAAGGCGGCGGTGGTTGCCGCGCTGATTGCGGATCGCGATCGGCAATCGCTCAAGCACAAGACGACCACGTCCACGCCCGCCGAAGAATCGACGGCTGGCGACGCCTGGACGCGCGCCGGCCGGCTCGAGGGATTGCGATGACGACGGCCGACGTGACGATCGAGCGCATTGCGGCCGGCGGCGACGGGATTGCGCGCACCGAGAATGTTGTGGTGTTCGTTCCTCGCTCGGCGCCGGGCGACCACGCGCGGGTGAAGATGGACGTTCGCAAGCGCTTCGCGCGCGGCACGATTGTCGACTTGCTGTCGCCGTCGGCGCAGCGCATCGAGCCGCCGTGCGCGCACTACACCGCGGACCGCTGTGGTGGATGCCAGATCCAGCATATCAACTACGGCGCTCAGCTCGAGGCGAAGCAGGGGATCGTTCGCGATGCGTTGACTCGGATCGGTAAACGTTCCGTGGAACTACCGGCGATCGAGCCGAGCGAGAAGCAATGGCGCTATCGGCACAAGTTGACGCTTGCCATGCGGCGCCGCGGTGCGGGGCAGTGGACAGTTGGCCTACGCCCGTACGACGATCCGTCGGCGATCTTTCAACTGTCGGATTGTTTGATCACCGACGAGCGCGTGCTTGCCGTGTGGGCGCAGGTGATGGCTGCGCACGCGCACTTCCCGCGCAGTGACGAGCTGCGCGCCTCGGTGCGGTTGCTCAACGACGGCGCGTCGGTGGTGATGGAGGGTGGCAACAGCTGGTCCAATCGTGCCGCGTTCTTCGACGCGGTGCCGGCGGCCACGGCGCTCTGGTGGCAGCCGGCGCATCGCGCGCGGAGTCTGGTGGCGGAGCGGGGCACTGCCTTGGCAGGGGCGTCATTCGCCCAGGTGAACGCCGGCGTTGGGGCGCTGCTGCACGAGTACGTCCTCGAACGCGCGCGCGCGCACAACCCGCGGTCGTTGATCGACGCGTACTCCGGTTCCGGCGCGACGGCGATTCCGCTGGCGAGAGGTGGCGTCCGCGTCGTCGCCATCGAACTCGATCGCGAGGCGTCGGAGTACTGCGGCGAGCAGTTGCCGCACGGATCCGAAGCGATCACGGCTCGGGTGGAGGATGTGTTGTCGCGCACGCTGCCGGCTGACGTTGTGTTGATCAATCCGCCGCGTACCGGTGTGCACGAGCAAGTTGCCGCAGCGCTCGAGTCGGTGAAGATGCCGCCACGCGCGGTGATCTATGTGAGTTGTGATCCGGCGACGCTCGGCCGCGACCTGGCGCGCATGCCACGGTATGAGATCGCGTCGATCAGGACCTTCGACATGTTTCCTCAAACAGCTCACGTCGAGACCGTGTGCGAGCTCGTGCCGATCGCTCGCGCGGAGGGAGCAACTGCATGAAATATCTGGTGCGGGTGAACGGTGAGGAGCACGAGGTGCTACTCGACGGAAACGGCGTGCACATTGACGGCGACGACATGGCGGCGAACGTTGTGCCGATCGATGGCACGCCGGTGCGCATGGTGACGATCGGCAACGAGGTGCATCGCGTGGTGGTGCGACCCGGCGGGCGACGGGGCGACTACACGCTCTGGCTTGACGGATACCGATTTGAAGTGGAGGCGCTGGACGAGCGCACGCGGACGATTCGCGAGTTGTCTGGTGCGTCGGCGGGTCCGTCTGGTCCGGCTCCGGTGATCGCGCCAATGCCAGGCCTCGTGATGCGGATCAACGCGCAGGTTGGCGACGAGGTGCAGGCGGGCCAGGGGCTCGTGGTGATGGAAGCGATGAAGATGGAGAATGAACTGCGCGCCAAGGCGGCGGGGCGCGTGAAGGCGATCCTCGTCACGCCGGGGACGGCGGTGGAGAAGGGGACGTTGTTGATCGAGTTGGAATAGCTGTCATCCCGAGCGCGAGCGAGGGATCTTCTCTTGCACCAATTATCGCGTAAGGGATGGAAGATTCCTCGTCGCTGCGCTCCTCGGAATGACAAAAAGTCAAATGTCGGCGTGGTGCTTGATCTGCTTGCCCTCGGCGAGGAACACCGCATCCTCGCCGATGTTTGTGGCAAGATCGGCGACGCGCTCCAGGTTGCGGCTCACGAGCAACAGCTCGAGCGACGGCGTGATGGTGCGCGCGTCTTCCATCATGTGCGTCACGAGGATGCGGAACACCGAGTTGTGCATCGCGTCCACCTCGTCGTCGGCGCGGCAGACTTCGCGGCCCAGCGCGCCGTCGGCCCGCACGAAGGCCGTGAGGCTGTCGCGGAGCATCTTGCGCGCTCGGCGGGCCATGTCGCCGATTTCCGGGTCGGGGGTGATGATCGTGCTCGACTGGCAGAGGCGCTGCGCGCTCTGGGCGATGTTCACCGCGTGATCGCCCACGCGCTCGAGATCGTTGGACACCTTGATGGCGGCGATGATGAATCGTAGATCGCGCGCCATGGGCTGCTGCAGGGCGAGCAGCGCGATCGCCTTGTCTTCCACCTCGAGCTCCAGCGCGTCGAGTTTCGCGTCTCCATGAATGACCGCGTCAGCGATGTTCGCGTCCCGGCTGAGCAATGCGTCCACCGCCAGATCCAGCAGTGACGTTGCGACGTCCGACATGTCGAGCAGCCGCTGTTTGAGATGCGCGAGCTGGTCGTGAAAGTGGCGAAAGCCGACGGCGGCCGTGTCGGGCGCTGAAGGACTCATCCGAATCTCCCGGTAATGTATGCCTCGGTGCGCTCGTTGACCGGGCTCGTGAACATGCGATTGGTTGGGCCAAGTTCCACCAGCTGGCCCATGTAGAAGAACGCTGTGATGTCGGAGACGCGACCGGCCTGCTGCAGATTGTGCGTCACGATGATGATTGTCAGATCACGCTTCAACTCGTGGAGCAATTCTTCAACTTTCTGCGTGGCCAGCGGATCGAGTGCGCTCGCCGGCTCGTCGAGCAACAACACCTCCGGCTCGTTCGCCAGCGCGCGCGCAATGCATAAACGCTGCTGCTGGCCGCCTGACAACCCGAGCGCGTTTTCCCGCAGCCGATCTTTCACTTCATCCCACAGCGCCGCGCGCTGTAGCGCCGATTCGACGATCGCGTCAAGGTGGGGCCGGTGCCGAATGCCGTTCACCCGCGGGCCGTACGCCACGTTGTCGTAGATCGACTTGGGGAATGGGTTCCAGCGCTGAAACACCATTCCCACGCGGCGGCGCAGCGTCACGGGATCCGTCGCGCGGGCGTAGACGTCGGTGTCATCGAGCGAAATGGTGCCTTCGTGGCGGACCGCGGGAAGCAGCGCGTTCATGCGATTGATCGACCGCAGGAACGTTGACTTGCCGCAACCAGACGGCCCGATGAGCGCCGTGACGGTGCGCGGTGCCGCCGAGAGCGAGATGTCGAACAGCGCCTGCTTGTCGCCATACCAGAATGAGAAATGGCTCGCGGTAACGAGCCCGCGAACAAAGTCCGCGGCCGGGGATGGACGCTCGGTGAGTGCCGCCGTCATCCGAACCGTCCGGTCACATACGCTTCCGTGCGCGGATCGGCCGGTGTGGTGAACATCGAATTCGTTGCCGCGTACTCCACCAGTTCGCCCGACAGCATGAACGCTGTGCGGTCGGAGATGCGTGCGGCCTGCTGCATGTTGTGCGTCACGATGATGATCGTCACTTCGGCGCGAAGCTCATAGACAAGCTCCTCGATCCGCTGCGTGCTGATTGGGTCGAGCGACGCCGTCGGCTCGTCGAGCAACAGCACCGCCGGCGACGTCGCCAGCGCCCGCGCAATGCACAGGCGCTGTTGCTGGCCGCCGGATAGCGCCACGGCACTGCCGTGGAGTCGGTCCTTCACTTCCTCCCAGAGGGCCGTGCGTCGTAGCGTGCGCTCGACGATCGCGTCAGTCTCGCGCTTATCGGGCCGCCTGGTTCGTGGCAGCGTCTTGAGCCCGGCCGCGACGTTGTCGCGAATCGACATCGTGGGAAAAGGCGTCGGCCGCTGAAAGACCATGCCGATATGGCGCCGAACGCCGATCGCGCTCACCGTCGCCTCGTAGATGTCACGTCCTTCGAGGCGAACTTCGCCTTCGACGCGCGCACCGGGAATCGTTTCGTGCATGCGGTTGAGACAGCGCAGCAGCGTCGACTTGCCACAGCCCGACGGCCCAATGATCGCCGTCACCTGACCGGTCTCGACGCCAAACGACACGCCGCGCACGACGCGTGTCGCACCGAAGTACGCGTCGAGCGACTCAACGGCGAGACAGACGGGAACCGCGGCCGCCTGCTCATTCGCAGTCTCAATCGCTGCCGACGCCAAAACGGGAGCGCGTGGCGAAACGTGCGGCAAGGCTGATGACAAGGACGAGGGCAATGAGGACGAGCGCTCCTGCCCAGGCTTGTGCGTGCCAGTCATCGTATGGAGCAGTTGCATAGGTATAGATCTGCATGGGCAGCGCGGCGATCGGCTGCGTGGGGGAAACCGACCAGAACTGGTTTCCAAAGGCGGTGAAGATGAGCGGCGCCGTTTCGCCGGCGATCCGCGCCACGGCGACGAGCGCGCCGGTGACGATGCCCGGAAGCGCCGTGCGCAGTACCACGTTCAGCGACGTCCGCCACTTCGAGTAACCGAGTGCCAGCGCGGCCTCGCGCATCGAGATGGGCACGAGACGAATCATCTCTTCGGTGGTGCGGGTGACGAGCGGAATCATCATCGCAGCGAGCGCCAGGCCGCCGGCAAGCGCCGAGAAGTGTTTGAACGGGCGGACGAACATCTGCCAGGCGAAAATGCCCATGACGATGGACGGGAGGCCGTTGAGCACGTCCGATAAAAACCGCACGACGTTGGCCAACGTGCTCCCGCGTTGCTCGGCCAGGAACAAGCCGGCGCCAATACCCACCGGGAGCCCGATCACCGAGGCGATGAGCATGAGCATTCCGGTGCCGACGATGGCGTTTGCCATGCCGCCACCAGATTCGCCCGCCGGCGCGGGAAGCTTGGTAAAGAAATTCCAATTGATCGACGACGTGCCCTGCCGCGACAGGTGCCAGAGGATCAGCACCAGCGGGAGCGTCGCGATTGCCGCAGCGAGGTAGGTGAGGCCGATCATCAGGCGATTCTTTGTTCGGCGCCAGCGCAGAGTGCGCGCGGTGCTGGCAGCAAGGACGTCGCGATAGGACCGGCTCGAGGCCGGGCGGCGCGGCGGAAATGCGGGCGACGCGGCCATCAGATCCCCTGGGTCCGCGCGGTGCGCCACACTAGCCACCGGGCAAACATGTTCACGACGATCGTGATGAGAAACAGCACCGCGCCAACGGCCATAAGTGCGGACACGTGCAGATCGTTCGTCGCTTCACTGAACTCATTGGCAATGAGCGACGCCATGGTATAACCCGGCGCAAACAGCGACGACGAGATCTCGTGCCGGTTGCCGATCACCATCGTTACCGCCATCGTCTCGCCGAGCGCGCGGCCGAGTCCGAGGATGACGCCGCCGATGATTCCCGAACGCGCGAAGGGGAGCACGGCGTCCCAGATCATTTCCCAGCGGGTGGCTCCCAGCGCAAGCGCCGCTTCACGTTGAGAGCGCGGCACCGCGAGCAGCACTTCGCGGGTAACGGCCGAGATGTAGGGCAGCACCATCACCGCGAGGATCAATCCGGCGGCGAGCATGCTGTAGCCGTAGGCCGGCCCGGAAAAGAGCATCGTGTCGCCGAGGTGAAGCGTGTCCTTCACGAACGGCATGACATAGTCCTTGAGGGCGGGTACGAGCACGAAAATGCCCCACAGTCCGTAGACGACGCTGGGAATTGCCGCGAGCAAGTCAACGAGGAACGCGATGGGCTGGCGAATCCACGCGGGCGCAAACTCCGAGAGGAAGATTGCCACGCCCACGGCGAGCGGCGTGGCAATGAGCAGCGCGATGAGCGACGACACAATCGTTCCGAAGATTGCCGGCGCGGCCCCGAACTGCCCTTTGGTGGCATCCCACTCGCTCGATGTGAGAAAGCTCAACCCAAACTTGTGCAACGCCGGCCAGCCCGCGACGAATACCTCGCCCGCAATGAGGAGCAAGAGGAGCGGAATGACGAGCGCAAACCCAGTGGTGGTCCACCGATAGGCGCGATCACCCATCGAGCGGCCTTCAATGCGAAGGCCGCCGTTGCCAGGTGCCGCCGGTTTAGCTACCGGTGGCGCGACGGTCACTGCGCGCCGCCGGGAGCGATTGAATCAACGCGCGCCATCAGTCTCGTGACGAGCGCTCGCGGCAGGGGCGCGTAGTCGAGCCCTTCCGCGTCCTGTTCTCCATCCGTCAGTGCCCAGCGAATGAAATCCGCGAGCTGCCTGGCCTTGGTCGGATTGGTCTGCGTCCGGTACACCAGCAGCCAGGTGAACGACGTGATCGGATACGTTGTTGCGCCCGGCGAGTTGACGATCGATATACGGTAGTCCGAGTTCGCCGGCAGGGAAGCGATGGCGCCCGCCGCTGCCGACGTCGCCGACTCCGCCGTCGGCGCGACGAACTGTCCGCTAGCATTCTGTAACAGCGCGGTGCTCAGGTTGTTCTGCTTGACGTATGCGAGCTCGACATAGCCGATGGCGCCGGTAGTCTGCTTGATCTGGCCGGACACGCCGTCGTTGCCCTTGCCGCCGAGGCCCACGGGCCACTGCAGATCCTTGCCCTTGCCGGGGCCGCGCTTCCACGCCGGACTCACAGCGCTCAGATAGTCGCTGAAGATGTACGTGGTGCCGCTGCCATCGGACCGGTGCACCACGAGAATGTCCGACGCCGGGAGCGTCAGACCCGTGTTGACGGCAACGAGTCGTGAGTCGTTCCACTTGGTGATCGTGCCGAGGAAGATGTCGGCGACGAGCGCGCCGGTGAGCTTGATTGGCTGCGTCACGCCGGGAAGGTTGTACGCGAGCGCCACCACGCCGACCACCGTGGGGATATGCATGATCGCGCCGCCCTTGGCCTTGGACAGCTCGTCGTCGCTCATCGGCGCGTCCGACGCGCCAAAGTCCACCGTCTGCTCGCTGAGTTGTTTGATGCCGCCGCCCGAGCCAATCGCCTGATAGTTGATCTTCACGCCCGTCTTCGCGGCGTACTCGGTGAACCACTTGGAATAGAGCGGGGCGGGGAACGTGGCGCCCGCGCCGGTGAGGGCGACGCCGCTGCTCGTAGCAGCCGTCGTGGCCGTACCAGGATGTGAGGTGTTCGCGGCGTCCTTCGACGCGCCTGGGCTGCAGGCCCATGCGACGACTGCGGCAGCAAAAATCGACAATCGTTTCACAAAGCGCTCCGGGGCGAGATAAGCAGAGAAACACAGGAGGAACTCGATGGGCGAAGGGTCGGCCTGCTGTGCAACCATTGCGGTAGCGCCATGTAACAGCCGCGTAACGTCGCGCGGGGCGCGGGCTTGGTGACAGAAGCGTTACGCGCGGTGCATGGCGCCTTTACGATGCCCACCGACTTTCACGGCTCCAACACCACACACAGGAGCATTCCGTGATTGCACGAGTTCCAAAGTTCGTCGCACTGGCTGTCGCCGGCGGTATCGTGGCGGTCAGCGCGATTGCGATGGCCCCGGCCCTGAGCGTCGCGCAGCAAGCTCCCGGCGCGGTCACTCCCGCGCTCGATTTCTCGGGCGTCGTATTCGGGAGCTACGGATACCGCACCGACTCGGCTGCCAAGGCCAGCCTTGGCGGAGCGAACCCGAATCAGTTCACGGTCGATCGCGCCTACCTCACGTTCAAGATGCCGGCCGGCGACAACGGCCAGATTCGCATTACAACGGACATATACCAAAACACTAATAACGCGCAGAACTCGTACTACGCCGGATGGACGGTGCGCCTCAAGTACGCGTACCTGCAGTACACCGGGCTGAAGAACGCAGTGGGCGACGGCTCCAGCGTCACCGGCCGCATCGGCATTCTGCACACGGTCGTCGTCGATCACGAAGAAGGCTTCTGGCCGCGCTATCTGAACAACACGGCGCTGGAAAAGAACGGATTCTTTTCATCGGCAGACGGCGGGGCCGCGGGCCTGCTGACGCTCCCGAATAGGTGGGGCGAGATCTACGGAACGATCACCAACGGACCGGGTTACGGGTCGTACGACAAGGATCGCTTCAAGGATGTTGCGGCGCGGGTGTCGCTCACGCCGTTGGCGCATGACAAGAACATGAACGCAATCCTCAAGACTTTCACGATCTCTCCGTGGGCCTACAAGGGCTGGGTGGCGAGTTCGTTTGCGGCGGGCGGTGCCGGTCAGGTGGGACCCGGCACGAACGGCGCGATCACCGACGGCCTGCAGCACGATCGCTACGGTGTCTTTGCCGGCTTGAAGGAACGGCGTCTGACGGCCGGTGCCGAATGGGCGGAACGCCGCGACGGTGGCGAGCATGGCGCGAACACAAATGCGTCGCCACGCACGGCGTTCGACTCGACCGGCCAATTGCTCGACGGTTTCATCGTCGCGCGCCCGTTCGAGCTGTTGAACCCGGCGCAGAAGTCGGCGCTGAGCTTGGTGGGCCGGTTCGATCACTTCACGCCGAACACCAGCCCGACCGCGACGAATTACGCGGGCGCGACTCCGGCGTACAACTTCTGGGTGCTCGGCGCGTCGTACGACGTCAACCAGAAGATCACGCTCGCGCTGGATTGGCAAAAGGTGACCGGTACGAACTTCCCGACGCCGACTGGCACGAACCTTCGCGCGTCGCCAGGCAACTCGAGCGTCTTCCTGCATTTCCGGGCAACTTTTTAGGGGCTAGGGTCTGGGGTCTAGGGTCTAGTAAACCGAGCCGGCTCGTGCCGCTATCGCGGGCCCGCTTTGGCTTCGTTGACAGCCCGTAAGTCCTTATCTATCTTGCGACTCTGTCACAAATGCCTTCAATGGCTGCCGAGACCCGGGTTGCATGCCGCACCGGTGAGGCGAAGGACCCACTTAGTTCGGTTCTACATGAAAACGTTTTCCGCAACGCCGAGCGACATTGAACAGACCTGGTTCATTGTCGATGCCGAGGGAATGGTTCTCGGTCGTCTCGCCACTGAAATTGCCCGCGTCATTCGCGGCAAGCACAAGCCCATCTTCACGCCGCACATGGATACCGGTGACAACGTCATCGTGATCAACGCGTCGAAGGTGCGGGTCACCGGCCGCAAGGCCGAGCAGAAGGAATACTTCCATCACACGGGCTACATGGGCCACGAGCGGTTTACCCCGTTCAAGACCATGATCGCCAAGCATCCCGAGCGTGTGATCGAAAAGGCCGTCTACGGCATGCTGCCGAAGACCGCTCTTGGACGTCAGGTGTTGCGTCGCAAGCTTCGCGTGTACGCCACCGCCGAGCATCCGCACGTTGCGCAGCAGCCCAAGACGTTGACCTTCACCAAGAGCGAGAAGTAACCCATGGCCGACACTCAGACCACGCACGCGATCGGCCGCCGGAAAGAAGCGGTGTGCCGTGTGTACATCAAGCCGGGCTCCGGCAAGTGGGACGTCAACGGGCGTACGCTCGGTGACTACTTTCCGCGCCCCTCGCACGTGTCGTCCATTCAGCAGCCGTTCGTTGCGACCGACATGCTCGGCCGCTACGACGTCAAGGCGAATGTGGACGGCGGCGGTAACACGGGTCAGGCCGGCGCGTTGCGTCTTGCCGTGGCGCGTGCCCTCGTCAAGATCGACGAGAACCACCGCATCAAGCTTCGCGGCCTCGGCCTCCTGACTCGCGACGCACGCGCCGTCGAGCGGAAAAAGCCGGGTCGTCCGAAGGCTCGTAAGCGCTTCCAGTTCTCCAAGCGCTAGTAAAAAAGGGTCTAGGGGCTGGGGTCTAGGGTCTAGACCCTACACCCTAGACCCTAGACCCTATCCCACAGGCCGCTCGAGTCTCGATTCGGTGCCGGGAAACCGGTCAATCAGACAGTGACGGCGGCCGACGTTCAAAAACCACACTGAGGTCAGTTCTACAACATGTCAGAAGAACAGCAGCAGTCCGCTACAAACACGCCAACGCTCGAGGCACTCCTCGCTGCCGGCGTCCACTTCGGGCACCAGACCCGTCGCTGGAACCCCAAGATGCGCCGCTTCA
>JBEPWA010000082.1:0-15373 GCA_041690755.1 Gemmatimonadaceae bacterium
CGTCATCAGCCAAAGCACCACCGAACGCTCGAAGGAGTTCGGCGTGCGCATCGCCTTAGGCGCTCAACCGTATGACATTGTGTCGTTGGCAATGAGGCAGGGTATTAGATCGACCGTGTTGGGAATCGCGATCGGTGTGGCCGGCGCCGCCGCGCTAACGACGCTACTTCGTGGGATGCTCTTCTCCATCGTGCCGCTCGACGCGCCGACGTTCGGCGGCGTCAGCGCGCTGATGTTCGGCACTGCCATGATCGCATGCTATGTTCCGGCGCGAAGAGCGACCCGCGTCGATCCGTTGATCGCGCTCCGCGCGGATTGAGATGAAACGGCTGGTGTCACGATGAGTGGACGGGGTCCCACGACACTATCAGCCCGTACTCGCACACCATATGAACGATATGAAAAACACGCCATTTGCTATAAACGTTTCAGACGCGGCGATGGCTGATCTCAAACTTCGTCTCGAGCTTACTCGGTGGCCGGACGAGGTCGGTGGAGGCACATGGGAATACGGCACGCCGCGGGAGGTTCTACAGGAAGTCGTCGCGTACTGGCACGACCGCTTCGATTGGCGCGCGGCAGAGGACAGACTCAACGGCTTGCCTCAATTCCTGAGCGAAATTGAGGGGCGAGTCGTTCATTACGTGCATGTCAAAGGCGTCGACCAGGATTCAGCTCCGCTCATACTGACGCACGGTTGGCCAGGCTCGTTCGCCGAGATGTATAAAATCATCCCGATGCTGACCGATCCGGCAACCAACGGATTCCCCGGATACCGCTCCTTTGATGTCATCGCACCTTCGCTGCCTGGCTTCGGATTCTCGCAGGCACCATCGACCCCGGGTACGAACAGCCGCGTTGTCGCTGGCCTTTGGCACACCCTGATGGCGGAACTTGGCTATTCGAGCTATTTCGCCCAGGGCGGCGATATTGGCTCCGGGGTTAGCACTTGGCTGGCACGCCGCTACCCGACGGCGGTGCGCGCACTCCACCTGAATTTCATCTCAGGCGGCTACCAGCCGTCGCTGACCGAAGCAGATCGCGCGCTTTCCCCCGCAGAGTCGGAGTGGCTTGCTGCACGCACGCGATGGGTTGAGCGCGAAGGCGGCTACAGTCACATCCACGCTACAAAGCCACAGACCCTGGCATACTCGTTGTCCGACTCTCCCGCCGGCCTCGCCGCGTGGCTGCTCGAAAAGTTCTATGCGTGGAGCGACGGCAGCGAACAACTCAGTCAACGGTTCGACCTCGACGAACTTTTGACAAACGTCTCGATCTACTGGTTCTCCGGCAACGTCGCATCGACGCTTCGCATGTACAAAGAGAATGCCGCGCAGCCGTTGCGATTCGACTCTGGCGAGCGAGTCATCCCGCCCCTCTCCTACGCGTGGTTTCCCAAAGAGATCATCAACCCACCCCGCGAGTGGGTAGAGCGCGTATTCAATGTTGCCAGATGGACCGAGATGCGCGCCGGTGGCCACTTCGCTGCGCTGGAGCAGCCGTTTGCTCTAGCTCGTGACATTCATGAGTCGTTCTCGGCGGTTGGCTAAGTAATACTCTGGAGGCTGCGCTGATCCTCGATGTTGGGGAAGCCCCCTCCCGCTCAGCGCCGCCGACCGCATTACGAGCGCATAGAGCCGCACCGAAGCGCCCTTTACCGCGCGGGCGCTCTGCGTGCGCCGGTCCCCACCGTATGGTGAGATGTGCTCCACCGCGCAGTCCATCGCGCACTGCGGAGCGTCAGCCTTCAGAGGAGATCATCCATGCGCTTCATCGGACGCTCAGTAATACTTCTCGCCGCGATTGCGTGCGGTGGGAGCAGTAGTACCGCCCCCACGCAGACGCCGGCACCATCGCCATCGCCTTCGCCTTCGCCTAGCAGCGCGACGGTCAATGCAACACCGAGCATAGCCTTTACTCCCGCCACGACAACGATCGCACCAGGGGGAACGGTGACGTTCGCGTTCGGAAGCGTGCCGCACAACGTGTACTTCGACGCAACCGCGGGCGCTCCACAAAATATCCCAGGGAACAACGCGAACACGAGCGCGAGCGTCACCTTCAATACGCCGGGGACGTACGTGTATCATTGCCACATCCATCCAAGCATGACCGGCACTGTTATCGTCGGAGCCACGACGTCGGGCACCCCCAGTGGGAATGGCTACCCGTAACAGCTTACGGTGCTATTATATACCGCCGAATAGTGTACCCGATGCTGGAGTGATCATGGCCACGAAGTGCACATGACCCGGGGTGTGCGCGTTGATGCATCGGTCGCGCCGCGCGCCCCGACACCAATCACGGTGCTGGTGGTCGACGACGAGGCCATTGCTCGAGAGGGGCTGGAGAGCATCCTCGCCGCCATGCCTGGGGTAACGGTGCTCTCCGGCTGCCGGAACGGGCAGGACGCGATCGCTGCGGCACAGCAGTCGCGTCCAGATGTGATCTTCCTTGATATTGAGATGCCGGGCATCGATGGATTAGGTGTCGCTCGGATGCTCATGCCAGATCCTGGTCCGATCATCGTTTTTGTCACGGCGTACTCGAGCTACGCGGTGGACGCATTCGAGCTCGAGGCGTCGGACTACCTGGTGAAACCCTTCAGCGACGCGCGCGTTAGCGCGTGCGTCGCGAGAGTCCGGCGCCTTTGCGGCGACCGCGACAAGCAGCAACGCGAGGCACGGCTTGCACAGCTCGTGGTCTCCTGGGCCCAGGACGTGACCGGTTCGGATCGGGCCGATCGCGACTCCGTGCCGAAATACGCAACTCGGCTGCTGGTGCCCAACGGAATGCGCACGTCGATCATCCCGGTCGACTTGATCGACTGGATCACGGCGGATGATGATTACGTCGCTCTGCACGCGCGCGGCAAGACATACCTGCTCCGCGGAACGCTGGGCGCGATCGCTGCGGGGTTGAACCCGAATGCGTTCGTGCGCACTCACCGTTCCGTGCTGGTCAATGTTAGCCGCATCACGGAGCTCCGGCGCGAGCGGGACGGGAGTGCGGCCGTCGTCCTGGAAGATGGCCGTCGGCTCCCCGTCGGACGGCGGCGCTACGAGGATGTCCGGCAGGCCTTGTCCCAACCCCGCGAGAGTGGCGCGCCGTAAGAATCACCCGGAGCGTCGCGGGCCGAGTGCCGGCAACGGGTACGGTTCGTACGGCACTCGTGATCGCCGCCAGGGGACGCGCACACACGCCGAGACACCGCCGCGCGGATCATTCATCACGCTGAGCGTTCCGCCGGCGCCGTAGAGCCGCGCCAGCCGCTCCGCGGTGTTGCGAAGGCCGAGTCCACGATGCCCCGTGAGGGCGATGAGCAGTGGGGGCCCGCTATTCCACACCGTGATCTCGAGCGTGTCCGCATCATGCACTGCCGTGATCACAACCGTGCCACCGTCCGGCAAGCGCGAGATGCCGTGTCGAAGCGCATTCTCCACGAGCGGCTGCATGAACAGTGTCGGCACCATCGCATCTCTCACTTCGGCCGCGACGTTCCACTCCACACCAAGGCGGTCAGCGAACCGGACTAGCTCGATGTCCAGGTACTGTTCGACGAGGGCAATCTCCTCTCCGAGCGTTCGCTCATCCGCCCCGCCGCTCTCCAGGACGCTCCGGAGCACACCGGCCAGCAGATTAGTCACACGCGCTGCTTCATCGCCGCTGTTTCGACGCGCGAGGAGCGCAATGGTGTGGAGCGCGTTGAACAACATGTGAGGGTGGAGCTGCCCGCGAAGTGTCTGTAGTTCGGCGCTCACGAGTTGCGTTGCCAGGGCAGCGGTACGCAGCTCGTGCGCACGGTTCCGACGCTCGGACGCCACGGCCAGCGCCGCGGCAAGTGTCGCGGCGTACAGCACCAGCGTCATGAGCGTCGACCCAACCAGCACGATCTCTATGTACTGTCGCGTGACTGTGATCGGCGGTAGCCCAAACGCGGCATTGGACCACGCGTATACCGTGGTGTACACAAGCGCGGCGATTGCCATGAGCCCGGTGTGCGCAAGCAATGGCCATGCGGAGCGGAGTCCCCGCAGGGGAAAGCGCCGTGCCAGAGCGAAAACGAGTGGCGTGAACAGTATCCACACGTACCACCCTGGGAATTCAATAGCAACCGCGCGCCAGAACGGCATGGCATGGCCGCCCAGCACTGCGGCGCCGTAATCCGAATACGCGGAGACCAGCGCCGGAACTGTCCATGCGAGTATGATGACACCCCATCTGGGGTGCGCCGGTTCAGCGGACCCGGTCAGCCGGTCGGCGGCAATCGAAGAGCGTATCTCGCTGGGCATGGGCGTTGGGAATTTGCCGGAACGCGGCGTACACCGGAAGCTACATCGCGTTCCGCGACACCGTACCCGAGAGCTGCCAGATGGCCGGCCCGGACGGCCAACGGCGAATTGCAACCGACGAACGGCGAACGACTTTTCTCATCGCCGGTCCCGGCCACGTGGGCAGGCGAGCGCACCGCGGGAGGGGGGCAATCGTTGTTGACCCGGCTCCCGTGACTGTCGGCCGCGCCGGCATAGCCGTTCACCGATAATGGGTTCTGCGAGCAACCGGTACCGTGCACGTTAGCACATGATGCAAAAGCTACTGACCAGCATCGCGCTGCTGTTCGTGACGGCACCGACCCTTGCAAGCGCGCAGTGCCGGCCGCCGAACAACAGTAATGAGGCGAAATTGCTCGCGTTCTTTGCGATGCCGATCGTGTTCGGCGTCGATCCGAGTGCACTCATGATCACGCCCGGATCCGTCCGCGTGGGGGGGGAAGGGGCCGCGGTACCAACGGCGCCCGAATCCATTCAACACACAGGTTTCTGCTACGGCGGCCGCGTCCAAAACACCAGCCTCACTCACGTCTTCGGTCGACCGCGCGTGGCAATTGGCTTACCCGGTGGCTTTGGCGTGGAATTGAGTTATCTCCCACCGATCACGATCGAATCGGCAACCCCAAATCTGGGGAGTGCGGCGGTGTGGGTCACGCGCACCGTCGGGCGTACGGTTGCGCTGACGCTGCGCGCGCATGCCACGACCGGAATGGTTCGTGGGCCGATCACGTGTCCGATGTCCGCACTCCAGCAGAATGACGCAAATGGCACATGCTATGGGAACGTGCCATCTCGGGATGAGTTCCGGCCGGACATGATTGGGACGGAGGTCATCATGTCCTCCGTATCGGCTGGTCCGAGGCCACGCTTCCGATTTGCTGCAGCACTGGGGGAAAACAGATTGCAGCCGCGCTTTCGGGTGGGCTTCACCGATCTGAATGGTGCTACCGATCACACCAACATCGTCGTCAACCTGAACCGACTGACGGCGCTTGGGGCTGCGACAGCTCAGCTGTGGAACCCGTGCGCGCTGTCGGCGGAAGTGTATCAATCATTCGGAGATGCGAGGACGGTGCGCGCGATCGTGTCGTGCATGATTCGCCACTAGTTGGGCTAGCCCCGCCTCAATCCGCCCGCAGCGCCTCGATCGGATCAACCCGCGCCGCGCGCCGCGCCGGAATCCAACTCGCCACGAACGCCGCGAGTAGCAGCACGGCAACCGTGCCTCCCAGTACCACCGGATCACTCGGCGCAACCTCGAACAGGAAGCTCCGAAGAAACCGCCCCGTCACGGCGGCGAGTACGAGTCCCGCCAGCATCCCTACTCCGCACAACGCCATTCCCTGTCGCGTGACCATTGCCGCCACCGCGCGCGGCTGCGCGCCAAGCGCAATTCGCACCCCCAACTCACGCGTTCGCAGTGTCACGACGTACGCGATTACGGCATACAATCCAACCACGCTCAAGATCAGCGTCACCAGCGCCGCCACGGCGAGCACGATCATCGTGAAGGTGACGCGCGCCATCGACGCGTCGACCGCCGTGCGCATGGATCGCACGCCGAACGTCGGCAACGTGGGATCGATGTTGCGGATCATGGTCTGCACGGCGCGCGTCGCTTCCGCTTCGTTGCCGCGCGTGCGGACAACGAGCGCGATCGTGCGTGGCAACTGTCCGAGATCCCGCTCGCCGCCGGGCGCTTCCGGTAAATACACCGCGCGCGACGATGGTGCCGCCAGCGCCGTGTCGCGCACGCTACCCACGACACCGATGACGGTATGCCACGGGCCGCCCGGCAGGTCCTGGAATCGCTTGTTGAGCGCCGATTGTCCCGTGGAATCGTGGAAGGCGAAGCGGGCCGTCGCCTGGCTGATGATCGCCTCGTTCCCGCGCTGTCGCTCGAGGCGGTCGAACGTGCGGCCGGCGATCAGTGGAATTCCCATTGCCTTGAAGTAGCCGCCGTCCACCGACTGATAGATTTCGAGCGGCGGAATCTTCTTTGTCGAACTCTCATCGCCCTCGACGTAGAATGGATCCTGATCCATTCCATCACCGCCGAAGGGCAGGTGCGACGTGATGCCCGCCGCGGTGACGCCCGGCAACTGCGCTGCCTGCTCGACCAACCGCGTATAGAATTGCGCGACGCTCGTGTCGCTCGGGTATCGCTGCGACGGAATGGAAAGCCACAGCGTTGCGACATTGTCGGCGTTGAAGCCGGGGCGCACGGCGCGCAGATGCTGAAAGCTCCGCAACAACAGGCCCGACGCCGCGAGCACGACGAGCGCGAACGCCACCTGCGCGGCGACGAGCGCCCCTCGCGCCCGCTGCCGGTGCGCGCCCACCGTACCGCCGCGGCCGCCGTCGCGCAAACCGGAGAGCGGGTCAGCGCGCAAGAATCGGACAGCGGGCATCGTGCTGCAGGCGAGCGCCACGAGCGCGGCCACGATGAGCGTGAACGCGACGACGGCGCAGTCGACGTGCACTTCGGCCAAACGCGGAATTTCCGACGGACCGGCGCTGACGAGCGCGCGAATGGCAACGGCGGCCACGCCAATTCCTAACGCCGCCGAGATCGCGGCGAGCACGGCCGACTCGGCGAAGAAGTGGCCGAGCACCCGTGCGCTGCCGGCGCCGAGCGCGGCGCGAACCGACAGCTCGCGGTGCCTGGCGTCGGCGCGCACGAGCAGAAGGTTGGCGACGTTCGCGCACGTCACGAGCAGCACGAGCACCGCTGTCGCCGCCACCATCCACAAGGTGCCCGACACGTCGCCCACGACGTCGTCGCGCATTGGCACGAGGCGAGGCGCCAGTTTGGCCTGCGCGAGCACCATGCGCATTGGCACGGTGGGCGCCATGTTCGGCGCAACTTCGACGACGCGCGGCAGCACGTTGGCGAAATCACGCTGCGCCGCGTCGATCGACACGCCGGGTTTGAGTCGCGCAACGGCGTTAAAGTTGAAGCCGCCCGGGTATGGGTCGTTCGGATCGAGCTGCAGCGGCAGCCACAGTTTGATTTCGGCCTTCGGAAATTGAAAGCTGGCCGGCATCACGCCGATGATCTCGGCCGATCGTCCCGCGATGATGAGCCGTTTCCCGATCGCGTTCTTGTCGGCACCGTACCGCGAACGCCATAGGCCTTCGCTAATCACCGTGACGAGCGGTCCCTTGGGCACATCATCCGCGTCGCTGAACGTGCGGCCGAGGATGGGCGACACCTCGAGCAGCGGAATTGTGCTCGCTGTCGTCCACGCCGAGGTGAGGCGTTGGGGCTCGCCGCGCCCATCGGGATCGGACACGTTGAGCGAGCCGTCCTGATAGAGCCCGATGCCTTCGATCGTGTGGGCGAACTGCTTGAACGTCCGGTAGGTGCCGGGTGTCTGTTGCGCATGCGTCAGCGAAAGCGGCGGCATGTCGAACCAGACGCCGACGAGGCGGCCCGGGTGGCCGTAGGGAAGCGGGCGGATGAGCACCGCATTGACGACAGCGGCGATCGCGGCGGCGGACCCGATGCCGATCGTCAGCGTGAGGATGACGGACGCGCTGAACAGCGGGGCGCGGCGCAGGGATCGGCACGCGTAGACGATGTCGGCACGAAGGCTCATTGGTTCGATCCGGTTGTTAGTGGATGGAGTGTCGTTGGCTCCACTCCACTAGGTGCGCATCGAATCCAGCGCAAATGTAACGTTGATGGTTACCGTGACACCGTCACCCACCTTGAGCGCACCGAACATCTTCGACAATCCAGTGAGCTGGAACGATCCAAGACTCACAGGGAAGGAGGCTTGTACGCGTGCGCTGTCGGCGTAGGTGTAAATCGTTGCCGGTGCGTCGATGTGATGGGCGACGCCATTCACGTGCAGCTGGCCGTGCAGCACAGCGCCGACCACACCGGAAGCCATCGCCGCTCCGAGCGACATGTTGATCAAGTCAAACCTGATGACGGAATACGTCGAGGCGTTGAGCGACGAATACATGTCGCGGTCGCGCATCCCGTTGCCCGTCTTGATGGATCGCGCGTCGGTCTCGACATAACCAGTGGTGGATGCGAGTGAGCCGGCGCACGATGCCACACCGCGTACCGCGTGCGTCTCGCCGCGAAACTTGCCAACCGTTGCCTGTGCGTCGAACGCGAGGAGGCCGTCGATGGCATGTGCACCCACCCCGCAGCGAAGTGCAGTCTGCGCACCAGCAGCAGCGACATGGAGTGCAATCGCAACGGCAGCGATTCTGAGGAGATGATCTGTTGACATTGTGCCGAACCATACCAGCTGTCCACGTCCACGAGGAACACCGACGCGGTCAGCACCTGCTGGAGTGCGGTGAGCGGCCGCCGTAGCGCGCTGACCGGCGATCCGTGTCGAAGTCCTGACCGCCTACGCTGGTTTGCGCCGGTCAACACGTTCGACCGGCCGCTAACCCGCACTTCGCGACCCTTCGCCGAACCCGCCAACTGAGGGTTCAGACGGGCGATCATATTCGAGTGACGCAACACGCCCCCGCGGACTCCTCAAATGATATTCAAATCCCATAACACTTGGCTTGTCCGCCGCGTCGGCCCGATCGCCGTCGCATTCGCCCTTGCGACACTCGCACGACCGGTGATGGCTCAGTCGGCCGACGGCATCGCGGTGGGGGCGCTTGCGCCGCCTGTCGTGGTGCTCAACGCTGCCGGCAACGCGGTCACCATCACGCCGACGCTCGGCCGTCCAATGCTGATCGAATTCTGGGCGACCTGGTGCGAGTTCTGTGAACGGCTAGAGCCGACGATGAAAGCGATGTACGGCAAGTACGGCCACGGGGTTCAGTTCGCAGCAATAGCGGTGAACGTGAACCAGACTCCGCGCAGAGTCGCAAAGCACGCTCAGGATCGCACGCTCAAGTATCCGGTGTACTACGATGAGTCCGGCAAGGCGGTGTCCGCGTACGATGTTGCGGCTACGTCGTTCGTCGTGATCATCGGGAAGGATGGCAAGGTCGCCTATACCGGGGTCGGCGACAAACAGGACCTCGACTCGGCGATCAAGGCAGTTCTCAAGTAGGCGTTCAAGAAGGTTCCGTCGTAGTGGCGCACCGATAACCATTCACAAGCGAGTTGATGACGATGTTCAGGATCGCGAAGTTCTCAGCTGCGGCAATGCTGCTTGGCGCACCGATCTGTCTTGCACAAGCGCAGGCGTCGCCGATGGGAGGAATGAAGATGACGTCCGCGGCGGTAATGCCTGCTGCACCGGCAGTCGGCGACATGGCTCCAGACTTTACCGCGACGGGTGCCAGCATGTCCGGTACTCATGACGTGTCGCTCAAGGCACTGCGCGGCCAGGTGGTGGTGCTAGCCTTCTATCCACTGGATCGTTCGGGTGGATGTACGCATGAGATGACGAAGTTCCGCGATGAGTTCTCAACGATTTTTGGAAGTGGGGCGACGGTGCTCCCGGTTTCGGAGGATAGCGTCGAGTCGCACGCCGGCTGGGCGCGTGATGCAAAGTTCCCGTTCACGCTCGTGAGCGACGCGAAGGGTGAGATCGCTGGCCAGTATGGTTCGATCATGCCCGGACATCCATACGCGAACCGTACCGTCTTCGTCATTGGCAAGGACGGAAAGGTCGCGTATCGCAACATGAAGTTCGGCGCTCTGGATCAGCACGCGTACGATGCGTTAACAGCAGCGGTTGCCAAGGCCAAGGCAGACTAACAGGCCAGCGTCACAGCGTATTTGCCGACGATACCCCAAGTTATGGATCTGTCCCAGATCGGGAGCCGGCTGTCGCAGAGCCCAGCGACAGCTATCCCGTTGCTGTTCGTGACCGGCGTCCTCACAAGCCTGACGCCGTGCATCTATCCAATGATTCCGATCACCGCCGCGATCGTTGGCGGTCAATCAGTAGGCCGCAGCACTCGACGCGGCGTCGTGCTAACGCTGACGTACGTGTTCGGCCTGTCGCTAGTGTACTCGCTGCTCGGATTGATCGCCGGGCTCACGCGAACTCTGTTCGGCACGATCAGCGCGAATCCCTGGTCGTTGATCATCACCGGCAACCTGCTGCTGCTGTTCGGACTCTGGATGCTCGACGCGATTCCCGTTCGCATCCCCGCAGCGTTGCTTGGTGGTGGCCGCACGGAATCCGTGACGTCCGTCGGCAGCGCGTTCGTTCTTGGTTGCGCATCCGGCCTCGTTGCCGCGCCGTGCTCGGCGCCGGTGCTCGCCGCAGTTCTAACGTGGGTGGCGGTCACTAAGAGCGCGGTACTCGGGTTCGTTTATTTGTTTGTGTTCTCCACTGGGATGTGCGCGGTACTCCTCATCGTGGGAATCTTCGGCGCGACCGCCGCGCGGTTACCGCGATCTGGGATGTGGATGGTCTGGGTGAAGCGCATCATCGCAATCGTGATGATTGGAGCGTCAGAATACTACTTTGTTCACGCTGGGTTGACGATGTAGCGTTGGCTACGCACGACGAAGCCCCGTCGCTCCCCTAACCTTTAGCTACTATGGCAAAACAACGAGTCTTCATCAGTTTCGACTATGACCATGATGGGGACATCAAGACCAGGCTCGCCGGACAGGCCAACCACGCGGACTCGCCCTTCGATGTTACCGATGCGTCGGTGAACGAGCACCGTACCGGAGACTGGAATGCAGACGTGGAGCGGCGCCTCGGCAATTGCGACCAGATGATTGTGCTGTGTGGCGAAACCACCGATACGGCAACGGGCGTGTCTGCGGAACTCGTGATCGCGCAGGAGCTCGGTATGTTCTACTTCCTACTTCAAGGGAGAGCTAATAAGACGTGTTGCAAGCCAAAAGCCGCGTTAAACGTGGACAAACTGTACAGCTGGACGTGGCCAAATCTCAAAACACTGGTCGGCGGAGCGCGATGATGCCCAAGGCACTCGTCATCGGGATAGCCAAATGTCCTGTGCTCGAACGTCAGGCTTTCGTAACGCCCATTGACCGCCTTCGCCCCCAGACTACGTTACTCGATATGACCTCCGCGATCTCCGCCCAAACCATGTGCTCCTATTACATGTGTTGTTGTCCCATGTGTCGTCCGACACGTGAGGCATTGGGCGCTCGCACCATGTAGTAGCGATTTCCTCTCGCCACTCGCGCTCCGATCCCTCATTACGGGATCGGGGCGTTTTTTTTGGCCGCCGATCTCGCCGCCCTCACAGGACGCCCATGCAACCGATTGCCGTGTACCACGAACACCCGGACTGGTTCAAACCGCTCTTCGCCGAGCTGGATCGCCGCGGATTGCCGTACGCCAAGCTCGACGCCGCGGCGCAGGTCTTCGATCCGTCAGAGGACGACGTGCCCTATTCCATTGTCGTAAACCGCGCGAGCCCCTCGGCATTCTTGCGCGGGCACCGTCAGTCGACCTTCCACACGCTGTACTGGCTTCGCCACCTCGACCGCATCGGCATTCCGGTGATCAACGGCGCGCAGGTCTACTCTTACGAGTTGTCGAAAGCGACGCAGCTCGACCTGCTCGAAGAGCTTGGCCTGCCGTATCCGCGCTCACGGGCGATCAACCATCCGTCGCTTGCGGCGAGCGCGGCGAAGGGACTTCGGTACGCGGTGCTCGTGAAGGCGAACATCGGCGGCAGCGGCGCGGGCATCGTGCGCTACGAATCCGAAGCCGCTCTCGCCGGCGCAATTGCGCGAGACGAAGTGGACCTCGGGCTCGACGGTGTGGCACTCGTTCAGGAATCGGCGCCGCTCCGCGACGGACACATCGTGCGCGTCGAGACACTCGGCGGCAACTATCTCTACGCGATCAAAGTCTACCCGGCGGCCGGATCGTTCGACTTGTGCCCGGCCGACGCCTGTCAGACAAAGGACGGCATTGAGCTCGTGCGCGGCGCCTGTGCTGTCGATGCGCCCAAGACGGGCCTTCGCGTGGAAGGCTACACGCCGCCGCCGGAGATCATCGCCGAGGTCGAGGCGATCGCGCGGCGCTCGGGCCTCGACATTGGCGGCATCGAGTATCTCATCGATGATCGCGACGGCAAACACTACTTCTACGACATCAACGCGCTCTCGAACTTCGTGGCCGACGCGCCCAACGTGATCGGCTTCGACCCGTGGGTGAACTTCGTGGACTACATCGAAAGCCGCGCCTCGCGGGCCCGCACCGTCGGCAATTCGAGCAGTGCCTCGACCCTAGACCCTAGACCCTCGACCCTATCATGAAATACGGCTACTGGCTCCCCGTCTTCGGCGGCTGGCTTCGCAATGTCGACGACGAAGGGATGGCGGCGTCGTGGGACTATGTGAAGCGTCTCGCCCAACGCAGCGAAGAAATCGGATTTGATCTCACGTTGGTCGCCGAGCTGCTGCTCAACGACATCAAGGGCATCGAGGCGCCGTCACTCGACGCGTGGTCCACGGCCGCCGCGCTCGCCGCCGTCACCGAGCGTCTCGAGCTGATGGTCGCCGTGCGACCGTCCTTTCATCCGCCGGCCATTCTCGCCAAGCAGGCGGCGAACATAGATCGGATCTCCAACGGCCGCCTGGCGCTCAACGTCGTGTCGGCGTGGTGGAAGGACGAAGCCAAGCGCTACGGCGCCGCGTTCGACGCGCACGAAGACCGCTACTCGCGCACCAAGGAGTGGCTGGATGTAGTTGACGGCGCGTGGAGTCAACCGACGTTCAGCTACAGCGGCAAATACTACAATCATCAGGATCTCGTGCTCGAGCCCAAGCCGATCGTGCGTGGCGCGCGCCGGCGTCCGACGATCTATGCCGGTGGAGAGTCCGAGACAGCCAAAACGTTGATCTCACAGCAGTGCGACGCGTACGTGATGCACGGCGATCCGCCGGAGCGCATCGCGCCGAAGATTGCCGACATGCGCCAGCGTCGCGAGCAGGCGTCGGAAGCGCTCGGTCTAGATCTACCGCCGCTGACCTTTGGCGTAGCCGCGTATGCGATCGTGCGCGATTCCGAAAGCGAAGTTAAATCCGAGATCGATCGCATTACGAATGTGACGATTGGCTCGCCGGGCTATGGCAACTATCGGGACTGGATCGACAACACGAAGCTCGAGCAGCAAGTGAGCTTGCAGGATTATTCCGTCTCGAACCGCGGCCTGCGGGCCGGACTGGTCGGCACGCCGGATCAGGTTGCAGAGCGCGTTGCGGAGTTCTCGGCTGCCGGGGTGGATCTGCTGCTGCTGCAGTGCAGTCCGCAGCTCGAGGAGATGGAGCGGTTTGCCGACGACGTGATCGCGGCGAGGGTGTAGCGCTACGTTAATAATCGTTAAAGCGCATCAGCGATGGCCCCAGTCTGCGGGATCATCCGAATTGCCCGGTGACATCCCGAGGATGTCACCGGACGTGTTGGTGCCCAGCCACAGCAGTCGCCCCCGCCCGCTGAAATGGTGCTCGACGCAATAGCTGCAGGTGTTTAGAAGACTGACATACACGCCGATGACGGAACAATCGCTGGCCCTCGCGGAGTCGGTAGAGACCGGGGTGATCCGGCGTGAGCGTCAAGACGTACTCCAGACTGGACTCGCCGTGAGCTTCGAGATCTCAGAAGGCGGCGCACTGCCGCGGTGCGCCGAGTTCTGACATCTCGACACCGAAAGCCGAACCAGTTTAGAGGGTCTAGTTTAGAGGCTGAAGTTCTGAGAACACTTACGTGCCCGCGACAACCTTGTTGCGGTATCCATAGAACATTGTGCGGATCGCGATCGGTTCTGCGCTGAGGCGTCGCCACTCCTGGTCAACGATCAGCTCGCGTACGCCCTCAGCCCGGCGATAATCTGACCATGGCGCAACGCTAAGACGGTCACCGAGGCTCGTCTACCAGCCCCTCCTCCCCTTCGAGGCGCAAACTCACTCCGGCCTCGCTCCTCTCGACTAGACACTCTTGACTGGTCTGGCTGTCGGCATCGAGATATCGGCGGTAGGCGCAGCGGGCCCCTGCGCCGCCGCTCAAAACCCGCAGCTCAAAGGAGCGCGCTCTTTCATTAGCCCCGAGCGGTGCTCGCGTTGTACCAGGAATGAGCCCTGACCTACGGCTTGCGGTGTCTGGAGCGCCCGAGCTCGAATTCGTTGGACGCCCTCCGTCCAGTCCGCAACATCCTTTCGCGCTCGCACAGCTGCTGCAATGCCACCACGCGCTCCTGCGCACTGGAGATTCCCTCGTTCACCTGCGGAACGCCACCGCCGGCATACCGATTCCCGCCGCCATCCATGCGCGCCGCGGCGTCGTGCAGCTGACCGGCCAATGTCGCGAGATCACGGCAGCCAACCGCCCGCTCGCGCGCGGCAGCATCCGTCGCCGCCAAGCCCATGGCGCTTGGCAACCACGAGGATCCCGCGATCCGGGCCGACAACTCGGGCACGCGCGAGTTGGCGGATGACACGATCAGCGCGGCGACGAGAAACTTGGTCGACGGAGTCGACAACGCCGCGTCGACGCTCGATGCCGTCGCGATCTGCGCGGTCCAGTCGTAGGCACTGCCGTACAGCGACGCGTGGCGCAACATGGTCGACACGTACGTCTCGAGTGATGGCGCGAGCGATGTGCGCGGTGCACCAGCCTTGAGCGCGCGATTCACGTATGAGATCACACTGTCCGCAACGCCAAGCGTACCGAAGTTACCGACGAGGCTGGGGTATGCCGCAAGATATCGTGCGTTTCGCCGCAGAAGCCCGCGCGCGTCGGCGATCGCCGACTGAACCGCGCCGGTCTGGCGTACAACGTTGTACTCGGACCGGACCACTGGCGGCGCGTCGGCACGCGCCGCTACTGCCGATAGGAGCGTGAGGAGCGCTGCCGTGTCGCCGCGTTGGTACGCGGCGGCGATCGCCTGGCGTGCGACCGCGATCGGCGGCCGCGGTTCGAGCGCGACGAGTTGCGTGTATGCGTGCGAGACGTCGGCGTATCGGCCGGCGCGCGCGAGGATCGGGATCTCGCTCTCGAGCAGCGCGGCCGTGCCGCGGCCGCGGTGTTCCAGTTCGGCGGCGATCGCCAGCGCGTGCGCGTCGAGCGAATCGGGCAGTACGCTGTTGATCTGCGCGTATGCCGTGAGCA
>JBEPWA010000083.1:0-15310 GCA_041690755.1 Gemmatimonadaceae bacterium
GCCCGCTGGTGCCGAAACCGATTTGATCGTGGAAGGGAATCGTGAGCATCATCATGAGCGAGATGAGTGCTCCCGAGATGAGGCCGTACTTGATGACTGTGTTCTTCATGGGCGGATGACGGAGTCAGGGGAATTGGTGCGCGTCGGGGCACATACTGTCGATATCACCGTCATTCTCGCGTCACCCGAACGGATGATTTTGCCGCAAACCTCAGGAAATCGCCCCTTTGCGGCTCGTCAGACGATCCGGTAAATCGATGCCCAGCGTTCCGGATGGTCCCCCGTCCCGCCGAAGTGACGTCCACTATATCATCACGGAGCGCAGGCGCCAGTCCAGGGCCGCGGCCACCGTCGCGTGATCGACTAGTTGAATCCGCGGCGATATACTCCCGCGGACACGCATCCCCACAGGATTCCCACCCATCCATGGCGCGAAGATGACGACTCTCGAGGACGTACAACTTCGGCTTCACGGACGATACGACATCGAACGGGAGCTCGGCCGCGGCGGCATGGGCGCCGTGTACCTCGCCCGCGACGTCAAGCTTGGCCGTCTGGTCGCGCTCAAGGTGCTGCCGGCGGAGTTCGCGACCCAAGTGAGTCTGCGGGAACGGTTCCTCCGCGAAACGCGGATGGCCGCGAGCTTCTCGCATCCGAACATCGTACCTGTCTACGCCGTGGAGGAAACCGACGATCTCCTTGCCTACGTCATGGGCTACGTCGAAGGCGAGAGCCTTGCCGAGCGCGTGCGGCGCGCCGGACCGCTTGGGGTTCGCGACACCGTGCGGCTGTTGCAAGACGTAGGGTATGCGCTCGCCTACGCGCATGGACGGGCGATCGTCCATCGTGACATCAAGCCGGACAACGTGATGATCGAGCGCGCCACCGGCCGCGCGCTCGTGATGGACTTTGGCGTCTCGCGCGTGATCGCGGCGCTGGGACCGGCGACAGAAGAAGGCCTCACGCGAGTCGGCGAAGTCGTCGGTACCGCCGAATACATGAGCCCCGAACAAGCCACAGGTGATCGCGTAGACGGCCGAAGCGACCTCTATTCCCTCGGGCTCACGGCGTACTTCGCCGTCATGGGTACGGTGGCGATGGCGGCGGAATCCACAGGCAAAGCGCTCGCAAAGCAGATCACGTTGACGCTACCGCCCATGATCAGCGTTCGCCCCGACCTGCCGCAGCCACTTGCCGATGCGATCGATCGGTGCCTGGCTAAGGAGCCGGACGCGCGCTTTCCGAACGCCGAAGCGCTGGTCGAAGCACTCGACGCTGCACAGCTGTCAACACCGGAAATACCGGTTCCGATTCGCGGCTTCGCGCATGAGGCGGCGTCACTGTCGTTCGTCCTCATCGGCGGCGCCGTGCTCGTCTACTTTATGATTCATTCAATCGGTCCCAACGACGGCAGGATCGACGGCATTCTGCCGGTGTTGCTGCTGGCGGGCATTCTGATGTCGCGCGTGGCGCAGTCCTTGGCCGAAGCGCGCCACCTCGCGGTGAGTGGCTTCAGCGCCGAGAGCGTGAACCGCGGCCTCGTCGCGGTGATGGGAGAGCGGGAAAGCCGCCGGTCGGAGTTGCGGGCAAGTCCGCGCGCGCGCGGGGCGAGAAGACGCACGCTGATGCTTTCGGCGGTGGCGTTGGTCGCGGCGGCGCTCACGGCCACATGGGTACGCGCCACCCGCGTTCAGGTGGGTCCGCAAGCGTACGCGGTTCGCCCCGGTGGCGCGGTCATGATCGTCGTTGCGTTCCTCGTGTTTGGCGCCGGCGCCGTGATGATCGTGCGAAGTCCGTTCCGGATGCCGCTTGGGGAGCGACTGTTCCGGTTCGTTTGGCTCGGCCCCGTCGGGCGCGGCTTCGTCCGCGTCGCCGGCCGGGGCCTAGGTCGCACGGGGCCGGCAGCGAGTGCAGGAGCGGGCGTGATGGCCGCGGCGCCAGTGGTGCGAACGGCAGTCGTTGCGTCGCCGGCGTCCGCTCCAAACCACGGACTCGATGCGCTCGAGCTGCGCGTACGTGAGTTGGAGCGGTGGCGACAGGAGCGCTGAGGCTAATCGCCGGTCCGCTGATCCTCCCTCATGCTGTACGACGATCCGGATACCAGGAGCGGAGCGCGGCGGCAGCAATTAGAGCCCACATCAACAGACTCACATAGACGCTCATCGTTGACAACGGCCTCAGAAAATCGAGGTTGAGCGCCCGCGATAACAGCTCGGTGCATACCGCGTACATTCCGAGCGGAAACACGATATCCCAGTCGGCAGTCGCGTAGTCCAACCGCACGTGCCGAATGCCGTGGTGCCAGATTTCGAGAATCGTCAACAGCGGAATCCACCATGTAGCGGTAGCCCAGAAGAACAGGGTGAACCCTCGTACGAACGGCAGTAGCTCGACGAACGGCGACCGCGACGGCGTGTGTAGCACAATCAAGCTGCCGGCGAGTGTGGTGATCGCCAGAGCCCCCATGTTGATCCAGTACGGCGGTGTGAAGCCGCTCGCGGCCAGCGGCAGAAACAACAAGCGTTGAAAGATCAGCGTGATGAGGATCAGATACAGTGCCGCGCCGATCAGATACAGACAAATCGCGACGAACACCCAGTCAGCGGAAATCCCCGTCGCGGTGTCGGCGAACAACAGCGCCAATGCGACGACCAGCGCCTGCGTCGCCACAACGGCGATGAGCCAGCTACCATTGATGCTCCTGCGGAAGCCTGGCTTGTGCTGGTCCGTGATGACGACCGCGAGAAGCGTGTAGAGCAATGCCGCCCAGCTGATCGCACCGGCAACCGTCAGCGCGATCGCGGCTTCCGGCAGTCGCACGACGAGCAGGCACTGACTCGCCAGCACGCAGCTTCCCGCGGACAAGGTGAGAAAGCTCGCACCGCGCGCCGGATTGGCGAAATCGCCACGCAACTCCTGCGAAGCGGTTGCGAGTCGGAGTACGCTCAGCAGCACGAGTACGACATACGCGACGATGTTGAGCGCGAACAGTGCACGGGCAAGCATTGGCATCCCGTGCTGATTGGCGCCGATCGACACGATACCGGTGGCCATCACCAGCGCAAAGGAACCCGGGTCCAGGTTGCGTACGCGCGACAGCAGATCGCTCGTCAGTGCCATGGTATTGAAATTAGCGCACTCACTCAGTCGGCTCGTTTCCTTGCAGTAACCAGACGTGCACGGGCCCACGGTCCGCCATACCAGAACCTCCAGCCCAAACCACGGGTGCGGATGTCGTGCATGCCCAGTTCCTGCAGGCGGCGTGCATAGGCCGGAACGTGCCGGATATCCGCAATCGCGAGTTTGCCGCCCGGACGTAGCACACGCGCTGCCTCGCTGATCGCCCCTAGTCGTGCCGTATTGCCACTGATGTTGTGGATTGCGAGACTCGAGACCACCACATCGAAACTCTGATCCGGAAACGGCAGCGCCGTCATGTCGCCGGTATGCAGCTCGACACGATCGGCGACACCCTCGAGTGCGGCATTGCGTTCGGTGGTGGCAGCGGCGTTGCCGGACTGATCGCGCGACAACCAAAGATCGACGCCGTGCGCACGGCCGCTGTCGAGTCGTTGCGCCGCCATCAGCAACACAGCGCCTCGGCCACAACCCATGTCGAGCAGCGTCTCATCACCGCGGAGGTCCAGTTGATCGAGCACAGCAAACCAGACCACAAACTTGCCGCGCATGGTGGTGTAGAGATAGCTGCCGGTAATCAGCCACATCCATAGCGAGGCGAGTCCGTTGATTACTGCAGGACGCATGGCGCCAGCGCGCACGTTCGCTATCGCGAGGCCGAACGGTATCAGCGCGCTGAGGCCGAGTCCTAACGGCGCATACGGCGCATCGATGCCGTAATTACCGTTGCGATGGAGGTATCTGTTCATGGCTGTGCATTATGAGTTGTGACAACATCCATTCATGGGGCGGCGAGACACGGCACTCGACGAGCCACCGCGTTGGCAACTCGCCGCGTGCGCCAATGACCATTAGAGCATACCCCACGCCGCATCGAGGACGAGGGCATGGCGTTTGACTCGCGGACGCCGCGCTGCTAGCGTCTTTGCACCACTTCCGTTCGACCACGCCAGACCATCCAGCCATGTCCGACATCAACGTCTCATCTGGCGTGAAGCTTCACGCATACGTCCCGCTCGCGCACGAACGCCTTTCACTCGAAGATTCGCTGGCGCGTGGCACTGCATTCTACGAACGCATGAACGCCAGACGCACCACGCGACAGTTCTCCTCCGAGCCGGTGCCGCGCGCACTTATCGAGCTGGCAATCCGTACTGGCGGTACCGCCCCAAGCGGGGCGCACCAGCAACCCTGGACCTTCGTCGCCGTGTCGGACGCCGCAGTGAAGCAGCAGATCCGCGACGCCGCCGAGCGTGAGGAGCACGGATTCTACCACGGAAAGGCACCGCAGGAATGGCTCGACGCCCTGCTCCCGTTCGGCACCGATGAGCACAAGCCGCACCTGACGGACGCGCCGTGGGTCGTTGTCCTGTTCCGACAGGCGTATGGCCTGGACGCCGAGGGAAACAAGAAGACTCATTACTACACCGACGAGTCCTGCGGCATCGCGGCCGGCTTCTTCATTGCCGCGTTGCACGCGATGGGGCTGGTGACGCTGACGCACACGCCAAACCCCATGACGTTCCTGCGCGACCTGCTGGGCCGGCCGAAGAACGAGAAGGCGATGATCGTGATGCCGGTGGGCTATCCGGCGGATGGGGCGAAGGTGCCCGACTTGCAACGCAAGCCGCTCGACGAGATCGCCATCTGGCGCTGATACGTAGCCGCCGCTAAGGAACTTCGGGAGTCGGCGGGGTGACCGAAACTACCAACAGGCCGACCCGTGGTGCGTCGCGTGGTCATCTGCAGATTAATACTTAGGTATTGACCTTAGTATTAACCAGCGATAGACTGTTCAGGCAGATCGGGTACCCCAACCAGTCGAATGGTGTGGAAATGGTTCAAGCAGCAGTCGCCGACGATGTTTTTCATGCCTTGTCCAATTCGACTCGGCGGAAAGTCCTGGAGCGACTCTCTGTTGGACCAGCCACAGTCGGCGAGCTCGCTGCACCGTTCGACATGAAACTGCCCTCGTTCGTGCAGCACCTATCGGTGCTCGAACAGAGCCGACTGGTGAAGTCGAAGAAGCGAGGGCGGGTGCGGACTTATGAGCTCGCGCCCGAACGGTTCAAAGTCGCCGAGGACTGGCTGACCGAACGGCGGCAGTTATGGGACGCCCGATTGGACCGGTTCGACGACTACGTCAAACAACTCACGAAGAAGGAATCAAAATCATGAGCAAACCCTTCACGATCAATCCGAAACTTGATTTCGCCCTTGAACGGTTCATCGACGCTCCCAAACACCTCGTCTGGGAAGCGTTGACGAAACCGGAACATATCAAGGAGTGGTACATGCCCAAGCCTTGGGGCCGTGTGTCGCATTGCGAAATGGACGCGCGCCCCGGTGGCATCTTCAGGATTGACATCGCAATCGCGGACGGTCAATCGGTTCCCAACCTGGGCTGCGTCCTGGACGTGATTCCGATGGAGCGGCTCGTCTGGACGTCGATGCTGTTTCCCGACTATCGGCCGGCGGTGTTTGACGACATTCCGATCACCGCCATCATGACGATGGAAACCGTGGGAACCGGCACGCGCTACGTTTTCACCGCGTTGCATCGGGATGAAGCCGATTTAGAGAAAAATAAAGTGTCGGGTTTTCTGCAGGGAACAGAGATCGCCCTCGATCAGTTCGCGGCACATGTGCAGTCGCTCAAATAGGCCGAACGGCGAGTGAGCCGGGTGTGAACATGTTGCAACCAATACCAGGTGGAGGCTAGTCGCTGCATCCGAGCCGCACGCTCTGCCTGGCGCCGGCTGACTGTCCGCGCAGCCACGCCACCGCGCGGCGGAGCGGGGCGTCGCTCCCCGCGCTGTCACTCGACGGCACGAGTTCATCCGGGCTCACGCTGAGCGGATAGGTCCGGCCCAGCCGATCTCGCGGGTACGCCGACGTGACGATCAGCGTCGCACCGTCGCGGAGAGGAACGTTCGTATTCGACGACGTATATCCCGCCGTCGAGTCACCGAAGCTGCGCACGTACGGCCGTCCGAGAAACGCGAGCAGCGTCATCTCGCCGGAGCTCGCCGTTTTGTGCCCGACAAGTAGCGCGACCGGGGCATTCGCGTGTATGACAAGACCCGGCGGAGTGGTCCCCCTTCCGTCCACCTCAGCGGGTGGAGTGCTGTCGCCTTGCCAACTCCGCCCGTCGCGGTAGTGCCAGCCCACTCCGGGCGCGCTGTTGGTGAACGAGCCAACCACCTCCGCCCCGAGCAGAGGTCCCACGCCGGCGAGCATTGGCCACATATTGCCGCCGGTGTTCTCGCGCAGGTCCACTACCCAACCGCACGCGCCAGCGCGGTCGACGGCGCGAATCCGCGCGTGGAGCGAATCCACGTACGCGGGGCGGTTGCGCCCGGAGTGCGACGGAACCACGACGACCCCGATCCGGCCGTCGAGCAGCAGCCCGTCGGACGCGTCACCCGTCTCGACCGCGGCCATTGGCCGGCGCGCCGGCTGCGCGAGCGCGGGCATCATTCCACCAGTCAGCGCCGCCATCTTGTCCGGCGGGGGAAGTAGGAAACTATGCCCGTCAACGTTCCGCAACGCCGACGTCAGCGCGCGCCACGTGCCGGATGGCGTCTGAGCGCCGGCCGATTGTGCAACGACTGAGTCCTCGAGCGTCCGCCAGTTCACCTCGGCGCGGTGGACCGAGTGCGCGCGGAAGGCGGCCATCGCGTCGCGGATGTATCCACGCACGGAGTCCGGCATCGTTGATCGCGACGCCTGCGCGGGCAAACGCGTGGCCGCGAGCAGCAGGGCGCCGACGCCGAGACGGAGCAAGCCACGGAAGGGCGTGGCGCGTGATCGGGCCGATCGGTTCACCAAGGCCGGGCGCCCACCGCGAACGGTTGACGCATAGGATCGTCCTCGCACCCACAAGGTAGTGTCCGCCCACCGCTCAGCAAATTGGCGGACGAATACATAAATGCGAATGCGTTGCATTCGCATTCCGTCAACGTTGATTCCAGCCAAGCGTCACGACGAGTTGCGATTAGCATATTCAGATACCAGCACCGCGGCAAGCCAAATGACGACCATCCCTCCCAGCATCGCCAGCAAACGTAGAAGCGCAGGAGATCCCGGCGAAATCATAGGTGTGAGCACGATGACCAGAAGGAACGCAAAGTGTGGCAAGTACCGGGCGGGATTGGACCGCACCAGGCCGATACGGCGAAGCATGTGCGCGGCGACGAATGCAACACCGGCCGCGATCATTACGATTACCGCGAGCGATAAGGGCCTTGTCGTCATCATCTCGCGCATAAAGCCTCCGAAGTTGAAACGCCAACGTTTTCTAAAGTGCAACGCCTCGTTAGTGGCGCGCGCACCTGGCACGGCGTAGTCCAACGTGGACATGGCGCGTCGCCGACGGCGCTGGTGACTCCGACAACGGTGTTCGAGCCCACGAGAAGGAGTGTGTGTGTGGCTTAACGCTGTTCGGACGGCGGCGTCGCAACGCGTGCTCTCGCCCGTGCGGACGCCACGTGGCGCCTCCAGAATATGATGCGGTAGGCGAGCCGCGCGGTGACGCTAGCCAGGAGTATCATCAACCCTGCGTTGATAAGACCACCGGCGGCCATGCTCCACGAGTGATCCATGCGCACCACTTCGACACTTAGAATCAAGCCGCGGGCACCGACCGCGAGCTCGGCGATAGTAAGCCCTGCGGCAGCAAGGCCGATAAACGGTCGGAAATACATGTGGCGACCCTCGTACGGAAACGGCATCCGCCTGGTCCCTTGTCGGCTTTAGAGTTCGTTACAGTGCGGCTGTGGAATGCCGGAGCAGTGTCCGGCGACGCAGTGAGCGGCCATGCCAACACGCGGCGACGCACGCCGTACCGATAATTGCGACGGGCCACGCATTGGATTTCGCTGCCGACCCGAAGCGACTCGACGTCGCGTAATAATCGACGGCGTAGGAAAAGTAGAGGTCGAACTCGGCTAGCCCGAGGAGCGCGAAAAAGGCCTGACGTGGGCGCGGCTCGCCAAGCAGATGCGCCGTGACGGCCAGCACAAGAATGAGAAAGAAGGCGACGAGAACTTCGCGGTGCGTCATCGGGCCAGGGCCGGCATTCGCGATGGGGAACCACGCGGCGCTGCCTACGAGCAACGCGATCGCCGCCAGGACACACGCGGTCGTCGGAAATCCAGAGGAACGCGACTGGTTCATCGCTCACCTTTCGGAGATGGATGACGTACTCTATTGCCCCAAGCTCAGTTGCGGGTGAGTGAAGTAGATGCGCATATGGGGCATGCGCAATCCCTAAATCGACCGCCAACCACAGCGTCGCCCGCTCGGCGGCAATTTCTCGTCGGCAAACCCCGAAACTAAGCGGGAACGTAGCTCAACCGGATCGCATCCTCTCCAATCCGATCACTAGTCATAAGGCGGAGCCGCGGCCGGGGTCCGGCGAAATACGGTTTGCCGTGACCAAGCACAACGGGATGCAGGTAGATTCGATACTCGTCGATCAGCCCAAGTTCGGTAAGGCTATGCGCCAAGCCCGGGCCAGCAACTTCGATCTCCCCGTCCCGCTCGGCCTTCAGCTCGCGGACTGCACCCTCGAGATCAGCCGCAACAAGCCTGGCGTTGGGGCCGACCGACTTCAAAGAGTGCGAGACGACCAATTTTGGCTGTTTCCGCCATGCTGCCGCGAAGGCGCGTTCATCTGCGTTCCATTCCGGATGATCGTCGTCCCAGTAGCGCATGATCTCATACATGTGGCGGCCGTAGACACTCCCCGCCAACCCCCGAGTCTCCTCAACGAAGTGGCGGAAGAGCGTACGGTCTGGCGCAAACGCCATGTGGTCAACGTAGCCGTCCAGGGACTGGTTCATTCCAAACACGAGCTTGGCCATCGCGGTTCACATTCCTGCGCGGCACATCCGCGCGGTTCTGATTGCCTGAGGTCTCAAAGCGACAATGATCATCGTTGCCGTACAACGCTGAGCGCAGCTGCCGGCGGTCCTTCAGATTACTGTGACGACGCCTAACCGCAATGCGCGGAGCGCCGGTCGGCTGCAGCGTCTGTTCTACCACCGAATGCGCGCCGCGTGTGGCCGCGTCCGGCAAAGAGCGCCGCGAGCGGCGGAAGCACGAGCCCGGTCAAGCGGGGCTGATGTGGCGCCATCATCGTCCTCATGACGAGACCTCTAATCACCTAAAGCGTGAGCTAAGTTGCTGGCGACTCAAATAAATAAAAAGGTAGCGAGCAATCTTTAAATCGACCGTTAAGTGCAGCGTCCGTTATGCCGCATCGCGCAACAGAGCCTGTGGGTCGTAGCGACAGAGACAGTAGGTAAAGGCCTGGCGGGCGCCCCACGGCGTCCTGTGCTCCTCGCGGCGGCTGTCCAAGAGACGAAAGTCACCTCCGAACTCGCCGTGAAGTGCGTCCGAAGAATACCGAGCCACGTCGAGACCGCTGCAGCGCAGCGGACCGTCCTCGGCAAACGTGGCTACGAGCACGAATCCGCCGGGCCTGACCGCGTGGCGTACCTGTGCGACATACCGCGCGCGGTCCGCACCATCGGTGAGAAAATGGAACACTGCGCGATCGTGCCAGACATCAAACGCCGCAGCCGACAACTCGGCCGTCAGCACATCTGCCTGTCGCCACACCACTGAACCCGCGGTGCCACATCCCGCGACGCGTTGCTGCGCATGGGCCAGCGCGGCCACGGAAAGATCCAACACGGTGATGCAGTGATAGCCAGTGGTGACGAGACCGTCCACCAACGTTGACGCGCCAGCACCTACATCGACGATCGCCGAGTCGAAGCCCGGAGCCACGCGTTGTATGAGGGCGAGCGACAAGGTCGCTTCCGGCTGGAACCAGCTCATCTGGTCCGGCTCCTTCGTGCGATAGACGTGATCCCAGTAGGACGATGGATCCATCTTGTCCCCAAGCATTCTGTGATGCGGCATAACGCCCTGGCCGAGCCGCAAGGGAGTCGGATAAGAGTGATGGCGCCGCCATCACAAATCAATAACTCCGTCGCCGGGGTCAGCGTTCGCTAGGCGGCGGGCGGTGGCGATGACGCGAGGGGCGGCTAAGGGTGCAGCGTCTCCCGTCGCTGCAGCATCGCGACGAACCCGGCGATCCGGCGCGCTCTCGTCTCAGGCTTGACCGCCGTCTGAATGCGGTAGAGGACCGCGTATCGGTTCGCGCCCGACGGCGTCTCGAAGAACGTGCTCGCCTCCGGATGCTCGTCGAGCGCCGCTTGGAGGTCGTCGGCACGGTCGCCGTGCCAGGGGAGTCGTAAGCGCGATCCCACCGACCGTCCGCCTTGGCCGCCGCAACGGCGGCCAGGCCCGCGGGGTGCATCTCGCCCGCGGCGAACAGACGCTCCACGCGCTCGCGGTTCCGCTTCGACCAGGAACTCCGCTTCCGCCGCGGGGTGAACTTCTGCCGGAAGGACTCCGCGTCATGGCGCTGCTCCTGCCCGTCGATCCAGCCGAAACAGAGCGCTGCATCCAGTGCGTCGGCGTAGGTCACGGACCGGAGCGGCGAGGCGGCCTTGGCGATCCGGAGCCAGAGACCGGTCTGCGACGCATGGTGAAGCACTCGCAATCCTGAAATCGACCGACAAGTTCAGCGTTCTTAGGGCGCCTGCCGATCCGCACCTTGCAGACGCACGAACTCAGCGCGACTTTGGCGATGCGTTGCTCGCCAGACCAACCCGATCCCGCGCCGCCATCATAAGGAGAGCGAATGACTCAGCGAACGCGTAACGTCATAGCCAATGTCTTGCTCGGCGTGAGCATTCTCTTCATCGTCGTGTTTGTCGCCCAGCACTTCATGTCCTCACCGCGGCCGTCCTGGCACAAGGAGCTGGCTTGGTCAGCGCCAATCTTGGTTGTCGCGTCCGACCTGGTGCGGGGCCGGCTGCGGCGGCGCACGATGCAAAAGGTAGACTGACGGGCTCCGGACGAATCATGCCGCGCGTCACCGAGCAGCTTCAGCACAAAATGCGAGCGGCGTGAGCGACACAAGATCGCTTGACTGCAGCAACGCACGTTAGCTCACTGGCGCGAAGTGCCAGAATGACCGCTTATCCTTTGCGCGCGGAGCTGCAGTGCCATCCGTGTTGCAGTCCATCTCACTTTGGTTGGCGGCTGTGGTTCTAGCGCTGCCGCTTGGCGTTGATTTATGCTTGTTGGCGAGCAAGAGGCCGAATCCAAGGCCACCAAGTCCTGCGAGCATGAGCGCCCACTTTGTCGGGCTGCCTTGAACGGCGCCGATGCCATACAGAAGATGGATCGGATACTCCGCCAGCTGGGCCGCAGCCGTCACGGCGAGTACCGCTGCAGTGAGCCGCCCGCGTAAACGAACCGCGATGCCGACGCCTACGAGGTTTGCACCAAGCAGCAGCGCGTGACTTGCTTGCCAGCCGAGCCCCAAGGACCAGTTCACGCGAGAGACGAAGCTCGTCAATGCCCAAAAGGCAGCGAACGACACGACGTTTCGCGTCACGAAGGTCCATACGCCTGACGGCGCGAAATCCAGCACATGCTTGCGACCACGTTCCTCCGCTAACGCCGCATCAAATGCCGCGGTTGAGATACCGGCTTGTTCCGCGGCTTCGCGCAGTTGTGTGACGGCTGTCTGAGTTCCCCAACGAGAATCGATCTCGATTGCGCGCTTAAGCACGCGGCGCGCAGAATTCTCCGGCAGTTCGCCGTCCGGCGCAAAAGATTCGCCTTTCATAGGTCCTCAAGGGTTATCGGCATGTCGTTGCGACCTAAAGCATGAGCCAAGTTGCGGGCAAATCAAATAAAATGCGAGCGCAGCGAGCATCTACAGATCGCCCGACAACTTCAGCGTTCGTGATACTGCAGCCCTTACTTGTCACACCAGTGGGTCGCGCCGACGATGTAAAACGACGAGAACTTCGATGGTCCCGAATCGCGGCGAGGGTGATGTCAACCATATCCCGGAGCTCAAGCTCCAGTCCGGGTTGTTGGGCTGCGCACCAATCGCGAGCCATTCGAAGGTCGGCGCGCGCGGCCGGTCGAAAAGCAAAACGCGGCGTCATCCGCCGCGTCCGAACAACTCATCGCGCACCGCCTGCCATGGACCCCCCCCGATTGTGCCTGCAGCCGCGCCACGTTAGATGACATGCGCTGCGACCCTCGAGGTCAGCCCTGCTGAGGTAAGTGCTTCGAGCCGACCATTGATCCACCAGTGGTTTCGGTACTTTAGAACGGTGCCGACTGCTCAATCACCAACCGCGCACCGCTCACCGGATGCACGAACGCCACTCGTTCCGCGTGCAACTGCATCCGTTCACCTTCGCTCGGCGCGTTACGGCCATAGAGGCGATCGCCGGCAATCGGCGCGTCGAGTCCCTGGGAGTGTGCCGAGTGCACGCGAAGCTGGTGCGAACGACCGGTGTGCGCAGTGAATCGTACGCGCGTTCGTCCGTTGTGGCGCGCCAACACATGCCATTCGGTGTGCGCGGGTTTGCCGAACACCGGATCATGTATGTGCCGCGGTCGGTCATCCACGTCTAGTCGCAACGGCAACGTGATGTGCCCGTGGTCGGCGGCAATGTGCCCGTCCACCCAGGCGACATAGTGCTTCTCGATTTCGCGCAATGAAAACATCCGCTGGAGCGCCTTGGCCGTTTCAGCGTGCTTTGCAATCAGCAATAAGCCTGATGTATCGAGATCAAGCCGGTGCACGGCGAGTGGGCCGGTTGCCTGCGGATATCGTTGGCGAAGCCGTGACACCACGCAATCGGTCAATGAAGCGCTACGCCCAGGAACCGTGAGCAGTCCGCTTGGCTTGTTCACTACGAGCAAATGCTCATCTTCAAACACAGTGCGTGGTTCAGCCGGATCAATCGCCGCACTGCCGAAGAGCGGGGGCGGCTCGACCGGCAATCCATCGAGCATGTGTGTGAGAATGGGCAGGCACTTTCCGCGACACGCTGCGTAGAACACACCCTCGCGACGATCACCGGTCGCTGATGCAGCGCCCCACCAGAACTCGGCCAACGCGATTGGGCGTAGTCCGAGGCGATATGCATGTGCGAGTAGCTTTGGCGCCGCACAATCGCCAGAACCGGTGGGTGGCTCGCCAGGTGCAAACAAGGATCGCAGCGAACGCACCTCACCACGCGCACTTACAAAGTGATACGTGCCATGAATGTGCGTCGTCAACACGCGTGAGCGAGCGGCACGCGTTGCGTCGAGTGCGCGGACAGCAGCGTTAACACCATGCATATTGTCCGTGCTCGCACTATTGGACACATTCGCGAGCAAGGCGGCGCGTTGCGCCTTGAAGTCGAGCATTTCCACTTCCGCTGGAATGCGCACCGCCTCGTAGGTATGTCGATCGAATGTGGGTGGAACCCAACCGTCGATGTCCCACGTTCCGTGCACCATCCCAGAAAAGCCGCGCAAATAGCCAATCGTGCCATCACTTGTGGCAACAACAAGCACACCAAACATTTTGCCGTTTCCCGCTTCGTGCAAACGCCAATGCGCCACGTCGTGTGACTGCAACGTCTCCATGAGCTGCATGGCCGCGCGACGCGCCAGCGGGTGAAGCGCAGCGCGGTCAAACGGCGTTGGGAAACGCGTTGGACAGTCGCCGGGGTATGGGTGCGGGAAAAACGTGATCACGATGGCCTATCGATCTGTTAAATGCATGTAATCGTGAAACAATAAACACGAATGACTATCCGGTGGGAGCTTGCTCTCGTGTTGTCTACGTGCTACAAGCGCCGGGCATGCGCGGAGTGCATCCCGAAACGCCGACGTCCGCTGCCACTCGAAACCGCAGTGCACCAGGAGGTTCACATGATGGGCTCTATCGCCGCCATCGTTCGGTTCAAACGCGATACGCTGACAATCCGTCCGCACGTGAGACCCTGCCGACATAGCCCAGATCGCGACGCGCCGCCGCATCGTTGGTCGTCATCTCCCGGCCGATCATTCGGATCATGGAGCGCGTCAACGGCGGGTCGCCATCATATCGAACCAGGGCAGCGCCCATTTCCATGAGCCGGCCGAGGGTGAACGCGAGGCGGTAGGGTATCGAGCGTACTTTTTCGATCGAAAGGCCCTGCAACCCCGCCAGCCTTGCGATGAAATCGCGAAAGGTCGTCGTCTCGCGGTCGTTGATGAAGTAGGCGCGCCCGCCTGTTCCGTTGTCGAGTGCTAAGCGTATCGCTTCGACCGCATTGTCGGCATGACATGTGGAGAAGCGGTAATCGCCGCGGTCCACGAATGCGAAGCGGCCCGAGCCGATAGCGTCCGGGATCGCGCGGCTGAACGGGTCGCCCGGTCCCCAGATTGACGACGGGCGCAGCGCAATCGTGCGAAACCCGGACTTGTCCGCCGCGAGTACCACTGCTTCGCCCTGCGCCTTGCTGGCAATGTACGCGGAAAAGCTGTTCGGGTAGGTCCGCGCAGTCTCATCGGCGTCGCGGATGGGCGAGCCGCGATCATCCATGATGACACCGGCCGCACTCACGTACACGAAGGTTTTCGCCCCGGCGGCATCTGCCGCCTCCAGAAGCGCTCTGGTGCCGGTGACGTTCGTGCGGAAATAGGGTTCGCGCGGGCCGGCAAAGCGAAAGCGGGCCGCGGCGTGGATGACGGCATCAATCGGCGGAAGCGATAGCCGTTCGGTGTTTTCTAGGTCGCCCCGTACAGGCGTTGCGCCCGGCACCCTCACCTTTTCGTCGGAAGAGGCCGATCGCGCCAGAGCGAACACCTCGTGCCCATCCTTGACGAGTTCCGGTATCAGGCGCGAGCCGAGAAACCCTGAACCACCGGTGACAAGAACTCTCATAGCAGTCTTCCTTCTATTCGGGCAAGATTGTAGGCACCAACTTGACTTCGTCAACTCCTTGTCCGCAGCAGCGTTCGTTATCGCTCAGCGACGTTGCGGCCAGGCACGCGGAATCCGGTGACCGTGTAGGACTGCGAGGATCGAGATGCGGCGCGGCAGGCTCACGAACTAGATCACGTATGCAAGGCGATGCACGAGCGCCGTTCGAGTGTCATCGAGCGTGACGGGGAATTGGTGCGGATGCTCCTCAATGGCCGCGTACGTTCGCCCGATTTCCTCGCCGAACGAACAAGCGCAGCGTCATGCGCCGCGCGACTTCAACTCCTGAATCGTCTGACGCCACGGCTCGCCGGGATCATC
>JBEPWA010000084.1:0-14650 GCA_041690755.1 Gemmatimonadaceae bacterium
ACGTCACGGTCCGCTACCGCGTCTACGCGAACACCCTTTCCGGAACGTTCAGTGTGCTCGATTCGGCGCACGCCAACTGGAACGGGCCGTCGCTGTTCATGTATGTGGCCGATCACAAGCCGGATCCGGTGCGGCTCCACGTGGCGCTCCCCGCCGGCTGGCACATCGTAAACGGCGACGCGCGGGCCGTCGATCAAACAGATTACTCATTCGAAAATTATGATCGACTCGTTGACACGCCAACGGAAGTGACGCGTTCGCTGATGCTCGACACCCTGCGTATCGACAACCGGATCTATCGCGCCATGATCCACCACAACGGCCCGGTGGCGCCGGAGCTGCACCAGCGGTTCCTGGCCGACCTCAGCAAGATTGTCCGGTATGAGAACACGGTGTTCGACCCGCCGCCGCTCGAGATGTACACCTTCATGTTCAACCTCGGCTACACGGGCAGCGACGGTATGGAGCATCTCTACTCCACACAGTGCATCGATCCGCGGCGCTGGTCCGATGCCGTGCCGGTGCTGCCGGGGCTCGAGGCGGCAGCCCACGAATATTTTCACGTCTGGAACATGAAGCGTGTGCGGGCCGTGGCGCTCGGACCGTTCGACTACACGCGCGAGCAGTACCAGCCAAGCCTGTGGGTGGGTGAAGGCTGGACGCAGTACTACGGCATGATGGCGTTGCCGCGTTCCGGCGTGGAGCCGGCCGACGAGATCTACGCGGCCGCCTCGGCGCTCGTCCGCGCCAACCTCACCGCGCCGGGACGCAAGGAAGTGTCGGCGCGCATGTCGTCATTCGAATCGGCGTTCTTCGACGGCAGCCGCCCGGAGTACGCCGTGAATCCCAACGCCTGGATGTCGTACTACACCAAGGGCGCGGGCATCGCCTTGTATCTCGACCTGTTCATTCGCGGACACACGGCGAATCACAAGTCGCTGGACGACGCGTTCAGAATCCTGCGCGACCGCACCTGGAATGCACCCAGCGCTTCGTACTATCTGCAAGGCCGCGGCTATACGGAGGAGGATGTAGTGCAGGCCGTGAGCGAGGCGGCCGGCATCGACATGCACGAATGGTTCGACAAGCACGTGGGTTCGACCGAGGACATGAACTACGACGAAGTCCTCGAGCCGGCCGGCATGCGCTTAGCGCGCGAGAGCGCGGCGAACGGTCCGACGTACCGCGTCGAACCGCTGCCCAACGCCTCGCCGGCGCAACGGGCGATCCGCCAAGGTTGGGTCAGCGGGACGCGAACCAACTAACCGTTACTGCACGAATCGCGTTTTGTTCTTGTCCATGCTATCGAGAATCTTGGCGATGTCGTTCCCAACCGCCTGGATGCGATTGATGCTATGCCCATTGAACTTGGGGTCGTAGGGGCTCGTCGCCGGACCGCCTGCCACCTCGAGCACGGCGTCGAAATGGTACGGATGCGCCTGGCCGGTCTTGGGGTCGGTCCAGGTGCCCTGCCAGGCGAGTTGGCGATTCTTTGGCCATAGCCCGTACGGCAGCGCCATTGTGCGGATCTTGTAGCCCGGCACCGCCGAATCGATCGCCATCATGTTGCCGGCAATCTGCTGCTGCACCGCGGCATCCGGGTACTTGTTGAGCATCATGTGCCAGATGGTATGATCGCACAGCTCGAAGCCCTGATCGGCGAGCCATTTCACTTTTATAAAGCGCCACGCCTTTTTCTGGCCGTTGTACTTGGGATTGTCGCCAAAGAAATTGTGGCCCGCCGACGCACCGTTCAGCATGCAGAATGTGCCGCGGTTCTTCCAGTCGGGATGCGCCTTCATGAAGTCCTGCCAAATGCCCATGCCCGACGTCGGATCAATCGTCAGCTTGCCGTCCGGGCCCTCGATGTATGAGAACTGCGACGGGGACGCGTCGTCGAACACGAACACCACGGGCGACATCCCCGCCGGCACGTCGCTGAAATTCTTGTCGAGCATTTGTGCGATCGTGATCGGGCGGTAGCCGCGCTTGTACACGTCCTCCAGATCGGCGCGGAAGCTCGCTGCGGTCCGCGTGTACAGGCTGTTCTTCTCGCCGCCGATCACGTGGTACTCGAGCACCGGGATCTTGCCGTCGTGATTGGACGGCAGTGCTCCGCGAGTCGTACCGCCAGTCGTGGTCCCGGCGCTTGCAACTGCGGCCGTCGAACCGGCGCTGGAGTCTGGTGTGCTGGCCGCGGCGGTTGCCGCGACGGCGCCATTTGCCGACTCGGGCTTTGCGCTGCCCGTTTTTCCACTGCACGCCGCGGTAATTGCGACGAGCGTCACAGATATCATCGTACGGAACGTCATGGTTTCCACTGGAGTAGGACTGTTGACGACTATTTCGTTTCGAACTGCGTTGCACCGACTCTCGAACGTTCGGCGGCCGACTTCGTGCGACTAGCGAGGAGCATACCAATCTCGACCGCGCTCACCACCATACCTGCGTGACGACGACTTTCTTTCGCGACCGAACGGCAATTTTTCGCCGGCGACTGCTCCCCGACCCAGCGAATCCACCCTCCCAGTGGCTCCGCCGTCACTGGCATTGGCTCAGTCTGCTCACACTCGCGTGTGTCGCCGTCCTGTCGTTCGACGTCTGGCTGGGTACCTGCGGCTTTTACGGCTGCCCCAGTCCAGCCGAGATTCGCGCCTTCCAGCCCAGCGAGGGCGGAAACGTCTACGACCGCAACCAAAAGCTCATCGGCCATCTCGAAAACGTTCGGCGGGTGAACGTGCCGATCGGCGTCGTGCCCAAACACGTCCGCGAGGCGTTCGTTGCCACGGAAGACCGACGGTTCTACGAACATAACGGCCTCGACTGGTACGGCGTGGTCCGCGCCGTGGTGCGCAATCTGAGCGCGGGCGGCGTGCGTCAGGGGTTCAGCACCATCACCATGCAAGTCGCGCACAACAGCTTTCTCAGCGACCGGTATCACGGACGGTCGTTGCGACGAAAGCTGGTGGAGATCCGCATTTCGCGGCTGCTCGAACGCGAACTCACCAAGGACCAGATCCTTGAGCATTATCTGAACGTCATCTACCTGGGCAGTGGCGTGAGCGGGGTGCAGGCGGCGAGCCTGGACCTGTTCGGCAAGAACGTCAATCAGCTGTCGCTCTCGGAGGGTGCGGTGCTCGCCGCGTTGCCCAAGGCGCCGTCGGTTTATACTCCGCGGCGCAACCCCGCCCGCGCGCTGCAGCGACGGAATCTGGTGCTCGGGCTCATGGCGGATCAGGGCTACATCAGCGAGGCGCAGGCGCAGTTGTCGGAACGCGTCCCCTTGTCCATTGCCGAGAACGAGTGGCGGCCGTCGATCGCCAATGAGGCGAGCGCCCTCGATGCGGTGCGCACGTTGGTTGATTCGGTGTTTCCCGACGTGCTCAAGGAAGGGGACGTCAACGTCTACACCACCCTCGACTACACCGCGCAGCGCTCGGCCGATCGTACCATGCTCAAGCACATCGCGCAGATCACTGCCGAAACGCGCGAGACCATGGGCCACGTGAAGGAAGAGGCACAGGGCGCGCTCGTGGCGCTCGATCCCGCAACGGGCGACATCCGCGCCCTCGTGCCCGGACGACGCGCCCAGCGTGGCGGATTCAATCGCGCCTTCTCGGCGCGGCGGCAGCCTGGGTCGGCGTTCAAGCCGTTCGTCTACGAGGCCGCACTCGTCGCCGGCTATTCGCCGGCCACCGAGGTGGACGACCAGCCCATCGACGTCACGATTGGCCGAACCGTATGGCAGCCGGCGAACTACAACAACGAATACGCCGGCCGCGTAACGTTCGCCCGCGCCCTGCTGTTGTCGGCCAATGCCGCAACAGTGCGAGTAAGCCGCGCCATTGGCGAGCAGGCCGTGATTGCCGCGGCCCGCCGCAACGGAATTACCAGCCCGCTCACGCCCGTGCCTTCCATTGCGCTCGGGGCCGAGGGCGTCACGCCGGTGGAGCTGGTAGCGGCGTATGCGCCATTCGACAACGGCGGCCTGCGCGTGACGCCGCGTCTGGTTACGCGGATCGAGGCGCCGGACGGCACGCTGTTGTGGAGTTCGGAAATCCAGCGCCCCACGCCGGTGATGAGTCCGCAGGATGCATATGAGATTACTCAGATGCTCCAGGGCGTGGTGAACTATGGAACGGGCAAGGGACTTCGAGCCATGGGCCTCACCGGCGCGCTTGCCGGCAAGACCGGAACGACGAACGACGGTACCGACGCCTGGTTCGTGGGCTACTCACCCACGCTCGTTACCGGGATCTGGTTCGGGTACGACACGCCACGCCAGATCAGTACTAACGCCACCGGCGGTCGTCTCGCCGCTCCTGCGTGGGGCGAGTTCTATCAGGCCGGGTGGCACGAGCCGCAGAATTCCGCGTTTCTTGTGCCGGACGGTATGGTGTCCGCCGTGGTCGATCCGCAGAGTGGGGAACTAGCCACCGAGTGGTGCCCCACCCGCACGCGTCAATGGTTCAAGCCCGGTAGCCAACCCACCGAGGAGTGCCATCTGCACACCGGCGCACCGGACGGACAGTTGGCGGCCGACGACGGCAACGCCCAGCCGGGCAGCGCGTCCAGCGATCCGATCGGCGCGGTAGGGCGCAGTATCGGTAAGCTCCTGCGGAAGCTCATCCGCTGGTAGACACCGGGCGTGGTGCTTTATGAAACTCACATGCGCCGTGTGCCTGTCCACGGCGGCCGCGCTCGGCGTTGGCAGTACGGCGTGCGGGTCTGCGTCGAGCGAGCCGGTGGTGCACGCCACGACGGGCGATCCAAGAATTGGCGGATCGCTGAACGGCCGCCGGCCCTTTCCCGCCGATAACCCGTGGAACACCGACGTGAGCGACGCTCCCGTCGATCCGATCTCGGGTGCGCTCATCGCGTCGTGCGGGTTGCGCAATCTGCATCCCGATTTCGGCACGACCTTCAACGGTGCGCCAAACGGTATTCCCTACGTGCTGGTGTTCGCCGGCCAACCCAAGGTGCCGGTATCGTTTGACATTCCCGCCGAGAGCGATCCGGGGCCGTACCCAATTCCGGCCAATGCGCCAATCGAGGGCGGCACCGGCTCGGCGGGCGACCGTCACGTGCTCGTGGTGGACGTTGGCGATTGGAAATTATATGAGTTGTTTGATGCGCATACTACGAATGGCGGCGCGAGCTGGCACGCTGGTTCGGGCGCCGTGTTCGACCTGAGCACAAATGCGCTGCGCCCAGCCGGCTGGACGTCGGCGGACGCCGCCGGCCTGCCGATATTTCCCGGCCTCGTGCGCTACGACGAAGCCGCGGAACAGCATGCCGTAAATCACGCGTTGCGCTTTACGTGCCCGCGCTCGCGCAAGGCCTATGTGTCGCCGGCGCGCCACTATGCCAGCAGCGATACGAGCAGCTCGCTGCCGCCCATGGGTATGCGTGTGCGGCTCAAGGCCAACTTCGACACCACGGCCTATTCTCCCACCGTACGGGCGATGTTGCGGGCGATGATGCGTTACGGAATGCTCATGGCCGACAACGGCACCGGCTGGTACGTGAGCGGCGCGCCCGATTCGCGCTGGGATGACACCGACCTGGCCACGCTGGCCCGCGTACCGTCAACGGCGTTCGAGGTGGTCAAGCCGTAGTCAGCTTGCCCCTCGAACGTCGCCACGGGGCCCCCGCGTTACAAAAGGCCCAACCATTTCGACTGCGACCCGTCGAAGCCCGGGAACACCGCGTCCATCTTTGCGGCGCCGAGGTGCTTGAACGCCACCTCGGAAAAGACCGACCGAAAGTCCGTCGTCAGCGCGAGATCGCGGCCCTCGTTGAGCTGATTCGGCTCGAGCCCGGGCCAGCGGCCGTGCACCTTCTTGCCCTTCACGTCACCGCCAATCACGAACATCGCGGTGGCGTGGCCGTGATCCGTGCCGCCGTTGCCGTTCTGGTGCGCAGTGCGGCCGAATTCCGACATCGTGAGAATCGTGACATCCGCCATACGGTTGCCAAGGTCCTGCACGAGCGCGCCGATCGACTTGGAGAAGTCGTCGAGCCGATTCGCGAGCTGGCCCGTGGCGCCGCCCTGATTCACGTGCGTGTCCCAGCCGCCAACGTCGGCAAACGCGATCTCGAGGCCCACATCCGACTTGATGAGCTGCGCAATCTGACGAAGGTGACTGCCGAACGGCGACTTGGGATAGTCCGCGCCGTTTTGCGCGACGTACTGCTGCGGGTTCGCCGCCTTGAGCACCTTCATTGCTTCGAACATCTCACCACCGGCGGCGTGTACGACGTCGGCATTGCCGGTCCGGTACAGCGCCTCAATGCTCTCAGCCTGCGATCCGTTCGTGCGAATGGTGAACTCGTCGATGCTGTTCATGGCCACCGATGGCGCTGGACCTTCGAGAATGCGCGGCGTCTGCGGCGTCATGGCGACCGCCTTGAAGGGCGAGACCGCGCCGGACGGCGCGTCGTTCAGGTGACATTCGTCGCACGTACCCTGCACGGCGAGATAGCGATTGAGCCAGCCGTCGCGCGTACCTTTATTGTCCGGCGTGCCGCTTTCCATGTAGTCCTGCGCGTCGAAGTGCGAACGCGAGTTACTCGGACTTCCCACGGCGTGAACCGGCGCCAGGATGCCGTCGTCCCACAGCCGCTTGAACGGCGCGAGCGACGGATGCAGGCCAAAGAATCCGTCGAGGTCGATTGCCGTGGCCGCCGATCCGGACACCGGACGCGGTATCGCGATGGTGGGACGCATGGTGTAATACGCGCTTTCGCCATGTGGCACGACCACGTTCAACGCGTCCGCGGCGCCGCGCTGAAAAATCACGATCATTACTTTGCCGCGACCGTTGCCATGCAACGCCGCGCCCTTCAGCAGGTCCTGCGCAAAGACCGTCCTCCGCAGGAACGTGGGGCTCAACCCCATCGTGGCGAGCGCCATGGCGCCCGACTTCATAAATACTCGGCGATCCATATCGATATCCTCATCGTTTCGGTACTTCGAACTTCCTGAACATCGGTTGACGGGTGGAACTATCGGCGCTGAAACTCCGGCGCCCCCAGCGCCAGACCAATCACCTGCGGCAAACCCTCAAGGTTCACCTGACGGCCGAACCCGGGAATCTGCGCGGCCTTACCGCGCGGGAATCCCTTGCCGTCGGCCGCTTGCTTTGCCTGTTGTTGTCCGGCGCGGCCACGTCCGCCCACAGCGCCGGGGTCAACGGCCATGCCGTTCACATCATTTGCCGCCCCGCCTTGAGCGCTCGACAGCATTGGATTCGCGCCGCTCATCAGCACTTCTCGCGTCTGCGTGGATACCTGTCCGCCCAACATCGCTTTCACCACGCCATCCACCTGCTGCGCCCGCGGCAATGCGCGCAGCGTGTCAAACTGCGGCCAGTTGTCCAGGCGAGCGCCCGGCAGCTGTCCCGCGGCGAGACTCAAGCCAAAGTTGATGCGATTGAGAATGGCACCGGTATTCATCCAGGCGTCGCCGCGATCGGGCCAGCCGTCTGGCGTCTGGCGCCCGAAGATCGGCTCACCGAGCCGCGCGACGAGCTGCGCGGTGCGCGGCGTGGTGTCCGGCAACGCATCCACCGCGCGAAGCGCCGACGTCACTACCTGGAACGGCGTCTTCACCTTGGCGCGATAGGCCGCGCGGCTAAAGAATTCGGGCGACGTGATGACGCAGCGCAGCGTTTCGCGAATGTCGCCGTCGGTCTTCGAAAAGGTGTTGGCGCACCGGTCAACGAGCGCCTTGGGCGGATCGTCGGCCACGAAATACCGCGCGAGCTTGGTGGTGATGAAATGCGCAGTCGCCGGCTCGTGTGCGATCAGGTCGAGCACCTGCTCGCCCTCCTCCTCGCCGTGACCCGCCGGAAATTGCTTGCCGAGAATGATCTTGGCGCCGGCGTCGTGAATCGCCGGATTGAACACGAACTCGCCCGTCTTCCGATTGAACGTCCAGCCGGTGAGCGCTCGTGCCACTTCTTGAACGTCCTTCTGTGTATAGCCGCCATCGACGCCGAGCGTGTGCAGCTCCATCAGCTCGCGTGCGTAGTTCTCGTTGACACCGCGCTTGGCCTGTTGCTGTACGCGCTGGGCCACCTGCTGGCGCTGTGCCGGCGTTGCGTCTTGCAGCCGAGCGCGTGTCGCAGGCGGCAACTGGCCGCCGAACACGCCCGCGCCGGGCCGCCGCGCCGCTATGCCGAACCGGGCACCGGCGCGACCGTTGTTGCGCTGTGCCAGCGTGGGATGCGTGCTGTCCGCGGCGCTCTGCCAGTTGTCGAGAAAAAAGAGCATGGCCGGACTCTTGGCCACGGCGCCGAGGAGATCACGAAATTTGCCGAGCGCGTTCGGGCGAATCACGTCGCGGTCGTATTGCGTGAGAAAAAGGCGAGTCTCTCCCTTGCCGGCGAACACGCTGAAGTGATTCTCCCAGAAGTCCACCATCACCTCGTCTAGCTGGCGATTGGTCGTTACGGCCCGCGCAAGTTTGGCGGACTGAACATCGCCAACCAGTTGCTGCGCCGTCCGCGCTGCCTGGGCGAGCTGCGGATTCTGCGCGAGCAGCTCACGGCGGGTGTCTTTCTTGTCCGCCGCGGTGTCGCCGGCGTCCGCCTTCTTCACCTGGCGCTGCAACTGTTGCACGGCGGTGTAGTCGCTTACGATGTCGGCGGTCTTCATGCTGAACAGCGGATATTTCGCCATCAGCTCGTCCGTGCCGCGATCATCAATGCGATTGGGCTGGAGCTGCCAGTCGATCCACTTGTCCACGCCCATGCTGCGCACGCGATCGGCGTCGCCGGGCCGCGCTCCAAACGTCAGCCGGTTTAGCACTTGTTGAATCTGCTCATCCGGAAGCAGCTCTCCCGTCTGGCCGGCCGCCGTAGTCTGAGCCACGGTGGTGGTGGCGGGTTTGGCCGCTTGCGCCACGGCGACCGAGCCGGAGATGGCGAACGCGCTGGAAAGGACGATGAGTCTACGCATGGCTTTGCACCGATTGCCTGATGGGTCGAGGAAACTGTCCGGTAGACGCCGCCCCTCCCGGCTGCGTTAAGGACGCGGTGCGTGACCTTGCGCCGCCTCGGCCTGAGTCCTACGGTTCGGACAGAGCGTCCCATTGTTATGAAGAGCCCACGTCGGTCCCCGCAGTAGGATCCCGCCCAGACGTGCCCCACTTTTATCGTTCTCCCGACGAGTTCGTCGCCGCTGCCCAGGCAGCGGTCGCTGGTGCTGCCCCTAAGTCGCCGGTCGCAATCCTGCTCGGTGCCGTCGATCCGGTGGAAGCAGGCGACGTAGGGGTAAAGTCGCGACTTGCCGCTGTGACCGAGGTCACGCGGTATCTCCTGCGCGGCGACGATCACGTGGGCCTCATCGACGAACATCTCGTGGTGGTGCTGAGCGGCGCCACCGCAGACGAAGCCCGCGCAGTGGGAGAACACATCTGCTCGGCGGTGCGAATCCACGCGTTCAGCGACGGCCTCGGCCCGTTGACCCTGTCGATCGGCACGGCGAGTGCTCCGGAGCATGGCAACACGCTGGATGGCGTGTTGGCCGCCGCGCGGACTGCGCTCGGACGCATTGAGAACCATGGCCGCGATGGCGCCGGAGCGGCGCCATTGCCCCATCACGAAGCGCTGCATCGACCGCTTGCCATCGATCGCTTTGCGGGACGCGTGCAGGAGATCGCCTCGCTCACGCACTGGCTCGATGAAGCGTGCGCCGGGCAACCTCGAGTCGTGTCTGTCTACGGAGACACCGGCACCGGCACGGCCACGTTGCTGCGGCAGATCGAATCAGAGGTGCGGTTACGCGGCGGCCTGTTCGCCATGGCGGCGTCGAGCAATCTCGACATCCCGCAACCGTACGGCGTGTGGGCAGCGCTGCTCAAGGCAACGCATCGCTTTCCCACGGCGCCGCATCGTGAGTGGCACGAGCTCCAACACCTGGAGTCGTCACTCGGGAATCTGGCCGAGCCCGCCGAGTCCGCCGAGTCCGCGGATACCACGGGCAGCCAATATCGGTTGTTGGGCGAGCTCACCGAGTACGTTCGCGCGCTGGCAACGGAGCGCCCGCTGGTGATCGTGCTGGACGAAATGCAGTGGGCCGACAGCACGTCATGGGACGCCCTCGAGCACTTGATCACTCAGCTCGACACGGACCGCATCATGGTCTGCTTAGCGCAGCGTCCGGATACGTCCACGGACAGCTCACCGCACCGGCAAATGCTGGCGCACCACGACATAGTGCGCGAGCTGAGTCTTACGCGGCTCACGCGCGACGAAGTCAAGCAGTGGCTCGAGGCGGCGTTTCACCGCCAGCAGGTGGGCCGGGAGTTTCTCGCCTTTCTCTACCGCCACACAGAAGGCAATCCGCTCTCGATCGCGCAGCTGCTACGCGCGCTGATCGAGGATGGCGCGATCTGGTACAGCGGCGATCGGTGGGAATGGCGGCCCGTCTCTGAGCTGCGCTTGCCCACCGGGCGCGCCGCGCTGATTGGCGAACGCCTCGGCCGCTTTTCGTCCAGCACTCAAGCGGTACTCAGCACGGCGGCCATCGTGGGCCGCGAGTTCGACGTCGGCCTCCTCGTAGCCGCAGGCGCCGGCAGTGAACCGGCTGTGCGCCTCGCCATTTCCGAGGCGGTAATTGCCGGTCTCCTGCGACCCACGTACGAGCGCAAGCAGGGCGGCTTCACGTTCGTGCACGACGACATTGCCGACGTGCTCGTTGAATCGTTGCCCCGCGACAAGGCGCGGCAGCTGCATCAGAAGGTTGCGCAATCGCTCGAGAAGAAGATGCCGAGTCGCGCCGGCGAGATTGCGCTGCACTTCGACGCCGCCGGCGATGCGCCGGACGCCTATCGCTGGGCGCAGTCGGCCGCAAAGGCGGCGGAACGCGTATACGCGCACAGCTCGGCCGGGTCGTACCTGCACATTGCCGCGCGGAACGCGACCACGCCGGCCGAGCTGGCGGAAATTCGCGTCGCGCTGGCGCACGTTGCCGAAACGGGCGGCCGATTCGACGAAGTGGAAGAGCTGTGCGACTTGGCCATCGAATGGTTCGAGGGACAGTCCGACGAACACCGCGCGCTCACCATTCGCCGGATGCGCGAACGCGCGCGCATGGAACTCGGGCAGCCGGCGCGCGTGACGCTCGACGCGCTGGTGACGCTGGACAGTGAGGCAAAGCGCCTGGGCTTCGACCGCGAGCGCATTGCGCTGCTCATGATGTCGTCGCAGACGCATGGCCGCTTGGGAGACCAGCGCACGGCCGTTCGGATTGCGAACGAATGCGTGGCCATGGCCGAGCAACTTGGCGACAAGGCGTCGCTGGCGGATGCGTTGAACCGGCTGGGCAACGCGCTGGTGGCCGAAGGGCCGAGCCAGGCGCGGGCCGCGTGGGCGAGCGCGCTCGAGTTGTACGAGGCGATTGGCGACGTGCGTGGGCAGGCGCGTGGTTATAGCAACCTGGGCGTGGCCGCCGTGCTGGAAACACAGTCGGAAGTGGCGGAGCAGGCGTTCAGCAAGGCGATCGCGGTGGCGCGGGCGGCAGGCATCCCGGACGTGTGGGGTTTGGCGGCGCTCAATCTTGGCGTGCTGTCCCAGAAGGTGGGGGACTACGATCGGGCGCGGGAACTCTTTGGTGAGGCCCTTGGGCTGTTTGCCGCCGTAAAGCACAGCGAGTACCAACTCGGCGCGCTCTATAACATGGCGCACGTGGAGCGCGAACTCGGCCTGTGGGAGTCGGCCGGAGAGTTGTACGACGCCACGACGCCATTGGCCCAGCGCATTGGCCAGTCGGATATCGAGATTGGCGCGACGGCTGGCGCAGGTCTTTGTGCGCTGGAGTTGGGACGGGCGGCGCCGGCCCGGGCGGCGCTGGCGGAAGTCGAAATGCGGCTGGAAAGTCGCCCGGATTGGTTCCAGGGGCGGGAATTAGCCGAAGCCTTGGCCATTCGGCTCTTCGCATTCGACGGAAATTTCGAGAGCGCGATAGGACATTTTGACCGTGCAGTGGCACTCGCAGAGGCCGCTGATCTGTACAGTGCGGCCTGGTTGACCGCTGCGTGTGCGGAGGCGCTGATGGTATTTGACGCGGATCGGGTCAAACTGACCATCAACCGGTACAGGGGCCGAGTCGCGGAGCTCGGATATCCCGAAATGACAAGGCGTTACGACGCGCTTGTGGTCGGCTGATCGCTTGTACACTCTCTAATTTGCACTGGCGTTAATTGCGAGTTGGACATATCTTCTTCCTCGAATCCTGGCCCATCATGAGGCTGGACGATGTCGTCCCGCCCCGTTCAAACAGAGTGAAATGCGCAAATCCTTCCGCTACCTGACCGCCGCTGTATCGATGCTGGCCCTCGCCGCTTGCGGCGACACCACTGCACCGACGGCCTCGTCGTCGGCTCGCACGCTGTCGGCCTCCGGCCCTGCGTTCGATTACAGCAGCACGAGTCGTTCCTTCGGCCAGCAGTCGATGGACTTCACGGTTGGCTCACGTGCACAGCACGTTGACGTCAACGGGTTGTTCGCGCTCGACTTTCCCGCCGGGTCCTGCGCAATGACGACGAGTTCGAAGTCTTGCGAGACCTCGATCGCCGTGCACGCGGTCACGCGCCTCACTGCTGGCGGCGTGGTTGTGGACTTCTCGCCGCACCTCACGTTCGCGAAGGCCGTCACGCTATCGACGAGCATCTTCGCCCCAGTGATCAAGATGGGCGCCAAGTATTTCGCCGCTCATCCGTCGTCGCTCAACGCACTTGCGCTGTACTACTCGCCGAGCCTGTCGTCCGCGCCGGTTGCTGACTTTGACGGCGATCGCTCGCTGATCACGCACGTCAACCTGCAGACCGGTCTCGTGTATCGTTCGATCTGGCACTTCAGCGGCTACCTGATGGGTGGCGGTGAGTGCGATCCGAACGCCGGCAACCCGGATTGCATCTGGGTTGACGAAGGTCCGCGCTGATTAATCACTGATTACAAAGAGGCCCCGGCGAATATCGCCGGGGCCTCTTTCGTTTCATGACGTGTCGTGCGGTGCACACACTAATGGTCACGGGCGTGCTGCTGTTGGGCGCAGGACATAGCCCACGCCGCGCACGGTGTGCAGCATGGGCTCGTCGCCCTCGGCGTCGAGCTTCTTGCGCAGGTACGCCACGTAGACGTCAACGATGTTCGTTTCTTCGACGTCCACCGGGGTTTGCCGCCACACCTTCACCGCGATCTCAGCGCGCGTCACCGGGACGCCGGCGTGCCGCATGAAGTACTCGAGCAGCGCGAACTCGCGCTGTGTGAGCACGAGCTCGCGGTCGCCGCGCGACACAGCGCGGGAGACTGGATCGAGCACCAGTTGTCCAACGCAGAGGCGTGCGACGCGGCCATGCGTGGCGGAGCGCCGCAGCAGCGCACGTACGCGCGCCACTAGCTCGTCTGGGTCAAACGGCTTGACGAGATAATCGTCGGCGCCGGCATCCAGGCCGGTGACGCGGTCGGCGACCTCGCTGCGTCCCGTGAGCATGAGGATGGGCGCGTTCAAACCCTTCCTGCGCAGTTCCTGCGCGACCTCGAAGCCATTTCGCCCAGGAAGCCCAACGTCGAGGATCAGCAGGTCGGGCTCGTTCTCCAGCGCGCTTGCGAGGCCAGACTCTCCGTCGCGCGCGGAGCGCACCGCATAGTCTTGCTCGGTCAGCACGCGCTCGAGCAGGAGCACGAGATCGGGACTGTCTTCCACAATTAGAATTGTGGTCGTGTGGGAAGCCGCGTGCATTGGCCGCTGAAGATACCCCGCGACGTCGCCCGAGCAAGGCCGAACGGCGGATTGTATTGAGTCTTCTTGGATTGTCGCGCCGAGTGCGGATTTCTCGCGTCCCCACTTGAGCCGCCACCACGTGCCCGTTTGCTTTGTGGCGTGCAAGACGACATCAACTCGCCCCTAGTAGCCGTGGGCGGCGTGGCCGCGGCCGCGACGACCGGAGCCCTTATCGCGATGGGCAGCCGAGCCGGTTCCGCCGGTCTGCCATTCGTGGCGATCGGCGCGTTCGTGTTGCACCGCAGCGTGACGAGCGGTGCCACTGGACTGATGTTCGTGGGATTTGTGCTGCACATCGTTACGGTATTCGCTTGGTGCTACATTTTCGTGCGGCTGGTGGAACGACACATCCACCGCGAGACGTTGGCAGCGGTGGTGGTTGCCGCGGGGCAGTTCATTCTGTCCGGACTGGTGACCTGGGTCACAGGCGGCGGCGTAGCCAGCATCCTGCCGCTTGGCGACCGAATCGTGCTTGCGATCACTCTGGCGGCATCGATGGTCGTGGGCATCCGGCTAGCCTTTCCCAAGGGTTCGCACGTCTGAGTCGCCCGCCTCGCCGAACGTGCACATCTATTGTGACCCAGACCGCAGCGTAACGGTTGTACTAGGAACATTGTTGGCGTGATTGGGTTTCGACAAACAGGCGCCAATGCCTGTCGCGCTGAAACTCTTTGGCGCTCACGATCGTCGAGGGTGAAGGGATGGTCACGCAGTACAATTTTCAGGAGGGGGGTATGGACATCCTCGTGATGCTCGAGGAAAACCCCGATCACTCGCCAGTCCTGGCGCATGTGAACTCCGTTCCGTCGCCGCTGCATTCGTCAGAGCGGCCGTCGCGAGACATCGTGACGTTGTACGG
>JBEPWA010000085.1:0-14202 GCA_041690755.1 Gemmatimonadaceae bacterium
GTCCGACCTCGGAGATTTCCGTCTGGCACGCCCGCGTGGGCGCGCCGTCGAGATGGACCGTGCACGCGCCGCACTCGCCGATGCCGCAGCCGTATTTCGTGCCGACCAACCCCAAGGAATCGCGGAGAACCCACAACAGCGGGGTATCCGGTGTCACGTCCACCGAGTGGGATTGGCCGTTCACGCTGAGAGTGTACGAGCTCATGGGCGCCGAGGGGATAGGTGTGTGTCGGTTCCAAAGCTCGAGATAATCGACGAGCCATCTCTATAGTACACGCCGTGCAGGGCATGTCAAAAGAAACTGGCCCGAACGGCGCCCGCGCTCGGCTGATTGCGGGCGCGAGTCGTGGCATATATGGTTTAACCCCGCTGGCCGGGAGCGTTGGTCCACCGCCTCCCACATCAATTGCGCGAGGGCTCTGCCCATGAGAATCGCCGCGAATTGTCTCTTGCTTGCGTCGTGTACCGTTGCCGTGAGCGCCTGCGGCGGGGATAGCACCGGCCCCGGCGGCCACCGCATGGTCGCGGGCACGGCGCACGTCGTCCACGGCGCGTCGCCGGGATCCGCCGCGGCGAGCTCGGTGACAGCGCGATCTCTGTCATCTGTGTCGGCCGCGTCAGTCGCGCCGGCCACCGGCTACTGGGGTATCTCGCCCGACCAGGGCAAGGCCACCATTGACAGCCTCATCTTCAAGGCCACCGACGGCACCGTCTCTGTCGCGCCACTTAGCAATTGCTCAATGACGTACACGCGCGGCGCGTCCGCGCTCACATCAATTCTCGACTGTCCATTCCAGGTGGCGAGCGGAACGTACGTCAGCCTCGACATCGCGCTCGATCCCACCTTCCAACTCCTGATCAACGATCCCACGAACGGATTTTTCTCCGATCCGTCCGCGGCCAGCAAACTCTCAGTCACAGCGCCGGCGGCGGGCGCGCAGTTCGTGTCGTACACGGCGGCAACCGGAGGTGGAGCGATCCACTTGGTGACGTATTTTCCTGCGCCCATCGTCGTCGATTCCCTTTCGCCACCCACGCTCACGCTCGTCGTGGACATGATCCACACCGTGTTCGTGACCGTGAGCGGTACGTCGCTGACCTTTGACACGTCCCGCCCGTTCCCCGCCGTGCAGATGATGGCCTCCGCCACCGGCGTGGGGAGAGCCGAGTACTACACGCCATCGGGAACCGCGCTGAACGCCAAGATGTTTGGCGCGACAAACAACGACGTGGGGAGCGTGCGCGTGTTTTACGCGGGCACGGATCAACCCACGTACCTGTATTCACCGATCATCGGGCCGAGCTCGGCCTGGGCGGCAAACCCCAGCTCGTCCCCGCACGACGCCACAGGTTTCCGCGCCGGAGGGTACTTGGGCATCGACGGGTCGGGCACGCTCTGCTGGGCGGTGCCTACGGACTTCACCTACTCGGCGTACACGAATCTGCGGTCGATGGCGGTGGTGTCGACGCTCGGCGCATCGACGACGTTGATCACGCAGACTACGGCGACCGTGCCGCCGCCGATTTCCGGCAACACGTACGCGTCCGGGTGTCCCGCTAACACTGGCACTGACCGGATGACGGTCTGGCTGGTGGCGCGCTGAGGAGCGGAGGTGCCGCGTTACCCCTCGGTCCCAGCACCATCTAATGGCAGCGACGACATGTGATCCGCCGCGGTTGCGATTCTAGCCAAACGTCGCTCGCGGTCTGCTGCGAACCCCAAGCACGCGAGTACGTCCTCGTGCGTAACGCGCGGAAACTCGGCGAGGAATTCCGTCTCACTCATCCCCGCCGCCAAGTGGCCGAGCACGTCGCCCACACTAATCCGCGTGCCACGAATCACCGGTTTGCCAAACCGAATGTTCGGGTCCATCACGATCCGGTCTCGATAGTCGGCGGAAGGGGCCATACGCGGAGCCTATGCCCAAGCGCCCGATGGGTCAATCCGAAGATCACGCGGCTATGTGGTTATCCTATCGATGACTTGACCAGCGCGCGATCGCGTCATATCCTAGCATAAGCCATTTAGGGTAGAATCGCTATGCGTCGATCATCCGTCACTCCCGCGAAGCCGCACACCGCCGCACGTCCGTCGAATCTCGAGCTGCTTCCCGGCACGCTCGACCTCTTCGTCCTCAAGACGCTCTCGTGGGGACCGATGCACGGCCTCGCGGTCCTGCAGTGGATCGAGCGCACTACGGGGCAGCGATTGCGGATCGAAGAGGGTGCGCTCTATCCGGCGCTCCATCGCATGGAAGATCGTGAATGGCTCGACGCAGAATGGGGACATACGGACGCTGGGCGGCGTGCCAAGTTCTATCGACTCACCCCCGCTGGGCGTCGGCAGCTCACGGCCGAAGTCTCGAAGTGGTCGCGCTATTCCGAAGCCGCTGCGATGCTGCTGAGCGCGACACGCGTTGCGGAGGCGGGCACATGACACCCCGCTGGCCAGGACTCCGTCGCGTCTTTCGGCTACCGTCCAACGCCCAACGCGTGAAGGCCGAGGTTGACGACGAGCTCGAATTTCACATTCAAGGGCGTATCGACGAACTTATCGCCGCCGGGATGCCGCCGGCGGACGCCGAGCGCGAGGCGCGTGAGCGCTTTGGCGACTATAGCAGTATCGAGTCGCAGGTCATGCAGCTCGATCGCGATCGTATGCGTCGTATGACGGTACGTGATCGCTGCGACTCGATCCTGGCCGATGTTCGGTATGCTGTGAGGTCGCTCGCTCGCCAGCCGTTGTTCGCGATCATCGTCATCGCTACCCTGACGATCGGTATCGGAACAACGGCGGCGATCTTCCACGCGATCGACCGAGTCATTCTGCACCCGCTGCCGTACCCGGACGCCGATCGCATTGTGTTTCTTGGGATGAAGCGCGACAAGGGGATTGACGCCGCGTCGCTCACCGCGGGACGTTTTCAGTTCTGGCATGACAACAGTCGCGCCTTCGACGGGCTGGCTGCATATCGTCCGATCAATGGCCTGTTCGAAGGTTCCGAAAGCGCGCCGGCGCACATCCTGGCGGTCACGTCGGACTTCCTTGCCGTTGTCGGTGCCCGCCCCGCACTCGGCCGCGCGATCACGAAATCGGATTTCAGGCCGGAGGCCAGCCCGGTCGCCCTCATGACCGACGCACTCTGGCAGAGACGATTCGGCGGCGACGCCAACGTTCTGGGCAAGTCGGTGCGGCTCGACAGCACGCGCGTGACGATCGTTGGAGTATTGCCGCCGGCGTTTGAGGTCGCTGGGGCCGAGACGCAACCTGACCTTCTCGTTCCGCTCGTGCTCACCGCCAACCAGCTGACAGATGGTGGCGCGAACTACGATGTGATCGGTCGCGGTCGCGTGGGCGTTGGTCGCAAGCAGCTGGACGCGGACATGGAGTCCGTATTCGCCGCGTTTCGCACATCTCACCCAGACCAACTGCAGGGTATCCACGATCGTGGCGTCGCCCTCCTCAGCGCCGAGGAGACGTTTGCACGAGGTAGCGCGGAGACGCTGTGGATCCTGTTCGGCGCCACCGGTTTCGTGTTCCTATTGGCAATCGCGAACGTTGCTAACATTGTCCTGTCGCGGGCCGTCAACCGTCAGCGCGAGTTTGCCGTGCGCACCGCGCTCGGCGCGAGCCGCGGTCGCATTGTATGGCAGATCGTTCTCGAGATGATCGTTCTCGGAGTTGCGTCGGCCATGTTGGCAACGCTCGGGAGCTTGGCGAGCGTGCGCGCCGTGACTGGACTGGCGCACCAAGCGCTATTGCGGGATGCTCAACTCAATCTCGATTGGCGAGTTGTCGTGTTCATCACCCTCATTTCGGTGGCGGCGAGTCTCGCAGTCGGCCTCGTTGTCGCGCTCGCCGCGACGCGCGCCGACCTGACGAAGAGTCTTGCCGGCAGCACACGGAGCGGGGGCATCGGACCGCGTCGGCCGACGTTGCGCGGCACGCTCATCACGATCGAGTCCGCGCTCGCGATGGTGCTCCTTGCGGGCGCGGGGCTACTCATTACGAGCTTCCAACGAGTGCTTCGGGTAGACGGAGGTTTTCGGCGCGATGGCATCTACACAGCGACGATTCCACAATCGCCGCGCGGTCTAAAAGGCGTCGAGCCGATCTGGCAATTCGACGAACTCGTGCTCGCGCGCCTCCGTGCTACGCCGGGCATTCTCTCGGCGGCGTCGACGGCGTCGCTGCCCCTCGTTCGTGGGTGGAACATTCCAACCACCGTTGCAGGACACAATGAATTGACGCAGGGCGCAACGGAGTGGCGCGCCGTGAGTCCCGCTTACTTTCGCACGATGGATATTCCAATACTCGCCGGAAGAGACATCACCGAGTCGGACAACAGCCGCGCGCCGGGAGTCGTCATCGTCAGCAAGGCATACGCGGAAGCATTCTTCCCTGGCGAAAATCCCATTGGCCACCGGATCGTCGTCGGCTCGTACAAGGGCGAGCCATCGGTTGTTGGCGACGTGCCGCGCGAGATCATCGGAGTCGTAGCCGATCTCCGCGACGCTTCGCTCGAGCAGAAGCAGCTCCGGAACACGATCTGGGTTCCGCAGGCGCAGGCGACGCCGATGATGGCCGCTGTGCCGGCGTTCGTCGTCCGCGCCGGCGATCCGAACGCCGCCGCAACCGCCTTGCGCCATGCAATCAGCGCTGTGGATCCGCGCATCACCAATGCTGACGTCGCTGCGATGAGTGACATCGTTTCGCATTCATTGTCGTCGCGCCGCTTCGCGCTCGCCCTGATGACGATCTTTGCACTCGTAGCGCTCGCGCTGACCTCGGTGGGGGTTTACGGCGTCGCATCGTACGCTGTGTCGCAACGCACCCAGGAGATTGGCGTGCGGATGGCGCTTGGTGCGCAGCCGCGGAACGTCGTCGCGCTCGTCGTGAAGCAGGGCCTGGGGCCGACAATCGTTGGTCTCGCAATCGGACTCATTGCGGCGCTGCTCGTCTCGCGTGTCATCGCCGGTATGTTGTTCGGTATTGGGCCGCGCGACCCGTTGTCCTTCGCCCTTGTGGCGCTCGTGCTTCTGCTCGTGTCGGCGGTGGCGACTTACCTACCGGCGCGGCGCGCGGCGCGGCTCGATCCGGTGTCCGCGTTGCGTTCGAGCTGAGCGCGTACCGTCAACGGTAGATAGCGCTATTGCGTTAACGCGACACCGGATAGCCACAGATCCTCGCGAGTTCCTGTGGCCAGACCAATGCTCGCTAGCCGAACTGTGGTCAATCCGCCCGCAATGCAACGACGGGATCAACGCTTGATGCCCTCCGTGCCGGAATCCAACTCGCCCCAACGGCAGCAACACCGAGCACCGCAACAATGCCGCAATAGGTCAACGGGTCCATCGGCGACAGATCAAAGAGCAGCGTTCGCAAAACCCGCGTGGACCCAAGCGCGCCAACCAGCCCCACTATCACTCCGACCAACACGAGCGCCGCGCCCTGCCTCACCACTTGATATCTGAGCATCCGCTGATCCGCGCCAAGCGCGATGCGAATGCCGATCTCGCGGGTGCGGGCCGTGACGGCAAGCGCCATGACGCCGTAGATCCCGATAACCGCGAGCGACAGCGCAGTCGCACCGAAGATGCCGAGCAGCACGACGGTAAAACGCGCTCGCGACGTGGCGCCCGCGACCAGAACTGTCAGCGGTTGGACGTCGTACACGGGATATCGCGGCACCAACTCCTGCGTCACGCTTCGGACGCTGGCCATCACGGCGCTCGGCGAACCCACAGTGCGTATGAATATCATCGTTCGCGAATTCGCGAGCTCTGCATGTGACTGCGCGTACTGCGCGAGCGGAAGGTAGACCACCGGTTTTGCCAACGAATCGGCGAATTGCCGCACGTCGCCAACAATTCCGACCACCTGGGCAGCTCCGCCGTTGGCAACGATAACGCGCTTACCAAGCGCACTTTCGGCGGGCCAATAGGTACGCGCGGCGGTTTCGTTGATCACCACGACTTTCGGCGCGCCAGCGCGATCGCTGCTCCCAAACAGCCGTCCGCGTTCTAGTGGAACTCGCAGCGTCGCGAACCAGGTCGGCGTCGCCCAATTCAGGTCGGCACTTAATGCCGCGCCGCGGCGCTTGGGCCGATCGGGAAACATGATCGGTGTGCGAAGGCATCCACCGGCGAGCGGCGGACAACTGTTGAGGGATGCGTCGACCACGCCGGGGATCGCGCGCAGCCGATCGACCAACTCGGTGGTGTAGATGGGCGGCATGGAGTCATCAACAAACGCACCTTGAGGGATCGCCAGCCGCATCGTCAGCACGTTCTGCGCGACGAAGCCGGGGTCGACCGCCATCAGCTTGCCAAAGCTGCGCATCAGGAGGCCCGATCCGGCGAGCAGGATCGTCGCGAGCGCGACCTCGATCACAACGAGCGTCCGACGTCCGGCGGCGCCGCGCTGCTGGGCGTCGCTCTCGCCACCCACGGCCTTCATTGCATCAACCAATGCGGCGCGCGACGCGTGCAGCGCCGGGATAAGGCCGAACGTGATACCGACGAGTATTGTGAGAGACGCGGTGAATGCCAGCGTTGCCCAGTCGATATGACTTCCTGAAAACGACGCGGTGCCGAGCCAGTTCAATGTGTCGTTGCCTTTCGGAATCATCATGCTCGGATCGACAGCCCTGAGCGCACCGACTCCGAACCACGCCACCGCGATTCCCGCCACGCCGCCGAGTGTGGCGAGCAGCAAACTCTCCGTGAGCAGCAAGCGCGCGAGCCGCCACCGTGACGCGCCAAGTGCGAGGCGCACGGAGATTTCTCGCCGACGCATGCTCGCGCGTCCCAAGAGGAGGTTGGCGACATTCACGCACGCGATGAGCAGCACGAGGCCAACCGCGCCGAGCGCGATCAGCAGCGATCGCCGCATGAGTGGCGAGACCCGAGCGGCGTCGAGCGGCCGGGCGGTGGCGCCCCAATGGCCATTGGGTTCGTCGGGCTGGGCAAACCCATCGTTCACCCGCGCGCCGAGCAGCTTGACGTCGGCGATAGCGGCGGCGACGCCAATGCCCCGCTTGCGTCTCACAACCATGAAGAATTCGTGATCTTCTGCTTGATCGTCGCTGAGATCGTCCGCCGGGCGGGTGGTGATTGGGACGAAGACGTCCGCGTGCCCGGTGAGACCCGGAAAGCCCGCGGGGGCAACGCCGATGACGACATACGGTTTGCCATCCATGTCCAGCGTTTTGCGGATGACCGCAGAATCAGCGTTGTACCGGCGCTGCCAGAGCGCGTATGAAATGATGACCTGGCGTTCTGCGCCCGGATGTGCATCAATGGCTGGATCGAAGTCTCGGCCCCATGCGGGAGCCAGCCCAAGGGTTCGGAGATAGCGGGCGCCGACGAACTCGCCTTGCACCAGCTTGGCCTCTCCGCCCGTGACCGTGAAGTCGCGGGCCATGTAGAGCGAGATGTTGGAAAAGCTGGACTGCGCGCCGCGAAACACCCGGTATTTCGCGTACGACCACGGCATGTCGTCGTGAGCACGCATTCCGCCCATCGCCGGTGCGGTAAGGGACACGGCCATGAGTTGCTCCGGCGCTGCATACGGCAGCGGGTGGAACAAGAGTGCGTTTACCGCGCTGAACATCGCCGTCGTGCCGCCGATGCCGATGGCGAGAGTGAGCACGGCGACGACGGTGAAGCCGGGCCGGCGGGCAAAGCAACGCGCGGCGTACCGGAGGTCCTGCTTCAGGCTATCGAAGAAGTCAGTGATGCGCACGGGTTGTCTGGAGGAGGCGCGAAATAGTGGCACGATCCTCGTTGACCCGCAATCTGGCCGCCGGTGCGACCGTCCGGTCCGAGCAAATCACCACTTACCGCCCGACTCGAGAAGCCTCGGCGCTCCGCGATCTCGGAGTGACGGGTTGGTTTCGTACCACCGTACCACCGTACCACCGTCAAAACGACGTCATCTCCATACCGCCTTGGCCCCCGTCTCGATATCCGGACGCGATCGCGTACGCCACGTGCGCCGCTAACTGAGTGGCCGCTCCCGGCTCAGGCGGCGCGCGAAACGCCCGCAAGACAATCGGCTTGTAGGTGCGCGCCATCTCGTCGCCCTCGCCTTTTTTGTAGCCGTAATCGTATGACTTGTCGATCACCGTGTCCACGGCATCGGGCATCGCCGTCTTTAACTGCACCTGATAATTCTCATACACCTTTTGTACTTGGGCGAGGCGCTCCTGCATCGACTCCACGTAATCGCGGATCCGCAGGAGACTCACATTGAGCGCCGAACTCGCCTCGCGTACCCTGAAGACGGCCGCCGGAAAGGTGACGACTTCCTGGAGCGTCGTGAGCCGCTGCGGCATCAACGTGATGTAACGTCCGACTAGCTTGTACTGCTCAATCGCCGCCGTCGTCGCGGCCATCGCGTCGGCGTCGTTCGTGAACAGCTTGCGCACCTCGCCGCCGGTGCTGCCGGTCACGCGTGCATCGGCGTCGTCCACGGCGCGGCTGCGCAATTCCTCGACGGCCGCGCCGGCCCCCAGCTCGAGCAGTTTGCCCACCACGCTGCCGACCACCGGAACCGGGATCTTGCCGGCCAGCGATATGAGCGCCTTGGACGCAATCTGGACGGCTTGGCTGGCCACGTCGGGCGCGGCCGCGAACAGCAGCCCTGCTTGCGATCGGATAGTCGCTTCGAACTTGACCGTGAATTTTTCGTTCGAGGCGGCAGTCAAGCTTGCCCACGTGTCGAGCCCCCGATCGAGCGCCGCGGTGACCGATCCCATCCCCGCCTGTGCGATTAGATCCAGCCGACTGCGAATCCCCGCGTCCTCCGCTTCCGCATAGTACTTGTACAAACCATTGATTACCTCCGTGCGGGCCGGCTCCTTGATGGAATAGGCGTAAGGCATGTCGTACCGTCGTCGATGGTGGGAACGCGAGCGTGGGAGCGCCGCGGGAGTGGGGAAATCGTAACCAGCGCGCGCGTTTCTCGTCAATAGCGCGTGCGTCACGATTCTAACGTCTCTGCCCGGCCAGATGCCGCCGCCGCGCTCGGTCCAGCAACCACGTTCGGCGTACCAGCGCTCCCGTGATGGATATGGCGTTGAGGGGGAATGTGGGCTATCTCTGGGGGTCGGAGACGGCGCAAATGACTTCCCGGCAGATTGTTCGGTGGTTTACCGCCTTGCTACTCGTGCTCGGCATAGGCGCTGTATCACAACTTGCTCATGCGCAGGCCGTCACGAACGGTGGTCATCATGCCGTCGTGCTGCATCCGGGCGTCTCTGTCCCCCACCCCGCTGCCGACCAACGCCGCGTTGCGCCCGCCCAACGCTGGGACACCACGCTCTTCATCAGTCCAGGCGCGCTGAAACCGTTGAGCGGCCCCCCGCGGCTCCTCCGCGCGTCAGAATCCTCGATTGTCGCCACGGATGACCATGGCGGCATTGCGTCGTTCGACAAACGTGGCAAGCTGCGTTGGAGCACGGTGGTGAAAGACGCGACTCCCGTTCGCGATGCCGCCATCAGCGGCGATTCCGTGTGGCTACTGCGCCGCAACGACCAACTCGCCTATGTAGTCGGCCCGGACGGTCACGTTGCGCGAACCGTCCAGTTCCGGCGCACCGGAGAACTCGGATTGATCGCGCCACTCGGCTCGGGCGCCATCATCGTGTGCCAGATCTTCGAGCTCCCTCCGTGCCTCGAGACGGACGCGGCGGGCGCCATACGCACGCCAGTCGCGCTTCAATGGAAGGATTTCGGACGACTCCATCCGCTCATGCGATCCGCGCTCCTCGGCTCGGAGTCGCGCGCCGGACGATGGGTGTTCGTCCTGTCGCAGGGTGACGGATGGTTTGCCTATGACAACGCGACACCGATGCCGTTTATCGGGCACTTCATCGAGCATGCCGAATTCCCAGACGTGATCTCGGATACGGCAGGGTCGCAGATCACGTCGGAGCTGGCGCGCTTCAATTTCATGACGCTCGGTGTGGCCGTCGCTGATTCAGTGGTGTCGGTGTTGTTCAAGTCGGCGGACCGGTGTCGCGGCGCTTGGGCGGAACTTCATACTACTGGTATCGTCGCCGGCTCGGGTGCTCCTGCTGTCCCGCCACGACTAGGCCTCGGGTCATTCGGCATGCGACAACATCGGAGAAGACGCCGCTACACAGGGTCCTTAGCCGACCTGAAATGGATGCCGGCAGCTACCGCGCACAGACCGATCAATACTCCGCGCCATGACAGGCCGTGACCGCCAATGAACTTGTAGGCGGTGTCGCCAAGCGCGACGAGCGCGGCGAGAAAAAACAATATCATTGCGCTCGTGCCACGCTGAGACATAGTCGTCCGGGCTAGCGTGAGTGCGTTCAACGAACCCGCGCGAATATACGAACGCTGTCGCTGCCGCGCGAGCAACATTGGTTGGGAACCTGGGCAGATCACCACACCAACCTTGATTGAATTTCCCACTCCGCGATACGCCAGCGTCCAGTATCGAGGCAACGAATGTGAGCCGAGTCGTCACGGTGGCTCCAAAATGGCTCTAGCTTCGTGCATTGGGGCGGCGCCGTCGCCAGCCGCCGAGCGGGCCGAGCCGTGCGTGTACAGCGATCCACAGAGATCATGACCAATCCATCATCGCCGCATTTGTCGGACGCAACCGCCGAGGGCCAGTTCGAGGAGCGGCAGGCCGAGGCGCTGCGCATTCTCGGCACGCAGAGCGACCTGCTGCTCAACGCGGTTGACGAAGGCGTCTACTGTCTCGATGCCAACGGCAACACGCTGTTCGTCAACGAGGCCGGTGCCCGCATGCTCGGCTACACCGCGCGCGAGATGCGCGGCAAGCCTCAGCATGCGCTCATTCACTCCAAGTACGCCGACGGTACCGACTTTCCCGAGGAAGCGTGTCCGATCTACTCCTCCGTGCACCACGGCGTGCATCAGCGCGTCGGCGCGGACGTCTTCTGGAAGAAGGACGGGTCTCCTCTCCCCATCGACTACACGAGCACGCCGATCAAGGAGGGGCGGCGCATTCTCGGCGCGGTGGTCACCTTTCGCGACATAAGCGATCAGCAAGAAGCGGCGAGGCAGGCCTCGCGCCTCAGCAGCGAACGCGCCGCCCGCGCCGAAGCCGAAGCGGCGAAGCGCGCGCTCGAGGTGAGCGATCATCGTTTACGCATGGCGCTCGACGCTGGACGCATGGGCAGTTGGGAGTGGGACATTGTCGGAGAGCGGATCATCTGGTCGCCGGAGCTCGAGCGACTATACGGCATACCTGAGGGCAGCTTTGGCGGCACGATGGCCGAGTATCGCGAGCACCTCCATCCGGACGACCGCGACAGTGTTGTCGAACGTTTCCAGACAGCGCTGGCCGAACGCCGCCCGACGCACCACTCCGTCCACCGCATCGTTCGCCCCGACGGGGGCATTCGCTGGCTCGATTCCAACGGCCGCTTCATCTACGCCGACGATGGAACGCCCGTCCGTCTCACCGGCGTCAGCGCCGACGTCACCGAGGCGCGCGCCGAGAGCGAAGCGCGCCGCGCCAGCGAAGAGAGCTACCGCTTTCTCATGGAGTCGCTGCCGGTTCAGATCTGGACCGCTAAGCCCGACGGAAATCTCGACTACGTGACCCAACGTGTTGCCGACTACTTCGGCAAGCCCGTTGAGGCGATGCTTGTCGAGGGATGGAAAGACGTCGTGCATCCCGACGACCTCGCGCGCGCCGGCGCCGCGTGGATGCATTCGGTGGAGACGGGCGAGCCGTACAGCATTGAGTTTCGCCTGTTGCGCGGCGACGGCCACTATGGTTGGCATCTCGCCCGGGCGATTGCGCAGCGCGATGCTACCGGCGCGATTGTTCGCTGGGTTGGGACGAATACCGACATCGACGACCAGAAGCGCGTGGCCGCGTCACCCGCGTAGCATCACTCGTTGCCGGCCGCGCCCCCCGTCCAGCCAGGCCCTCCCGCACTCGCTGCTTCGGGGCAGATCACCATTTCCCCCCCAGACTCGAGCGCCCTTGGCACACGCGGTGCCGGCGTGGGGCAAGTAATCTCGAATGAGAACGTGACGTCGCTCCACTGCGCCACGCGTCGCCCACGGAGCCGTGCCGGAGTCGCCCGCCAGTGTACCAACGCCGCGCGCGCCGCCGCCGTGAAAAGCTCGTGGGTCGATCTCAACACCTTGATCTGCGTCGTATCGATCCGTCCACGTTCGTTCACCGTGAACCTCAGTACTACAGTGCCGTCGACCTTCGCGCTCGCGAGCATCAGTGGAAACACGGGCAACCGCACCGGCCGAAAGGCCGCCAGCGTGTCAACGTCGCCGGGACACAGACCCAACGGGCCGTGCGCTGTGTCCGACGGAAACGGCGGAACGAGATGGATATCGTTCCCACACCGGATGACCTGCGCCGAGAGACGGGACGCAGTGCCGCCGACCAAGCCGCCGACGGCGATGGCCACCAGAATCCCGATTCGCATACGTCCGCATCCGAGCATTGAAGCGCTCCACTCCATGGCGTCGGTAACTTTGCCCCCTCGCCCCGTTCCGTACTATACTCCTTGAGTTCTTCCGCATGCGCGGCCGTCGCGACCATCGTCCTTCCGCGCGCGCACGCTGGAACCCACATCAGAGGAAATGATCGTGCCTCGAACCGAGACGCGCTCGCGCGTGATCAATGCCGTCGCCAGGCCCGGCGCTGCGCCCATGGCCTGGGTAGTCCTAATCGTCGCGGTGGCACTCGCCATCACCGTTGGCGCCGCCCTGAATCACCGACGCAACACCCAAGCCGCCGCGGCCATTGTAGCCGCCGCGGCCGCCTCTGTGCCGGCCACGCCGGTGCCAGCACAGATCATGGAACAGCTGGAGAACATTCCCGCCACGGCCTGGCAACAAGCTGGCACGAAGGACGCGAAGCGCCCGGTCTTCGTCGGCGACAGCAACTCGGTGCGCGGCAAGCCGGTGGTGCTGTACATCGGTGCCGGCTTCTGCCCCTACTGCGCCGCCGCCCGCTGGTCGATGGTCACGGCGCTCTCGCGCTTCGGCAAATTCACTGGCCTCACACTGGCGAATTCGTCGGCGGTGGATGTGTATCCGAGCTCGCCCACCTTTTCATTCTACAAGAGCAGCTACACGAGCCCGTACGTCGTGTTCGAGTCGGTCGAGCAAGAAACCGACGTGCCGCTGGCCAGCGGCCAGTACCAGCCGCTCGAAACGGCTTCGCCCGCGCAGGAGGCGCTGATAACCAAGTACGACGCAGCACCGTACGTGGACGCGTCAGGAGCCGGCGGCATTCCGTTCATTCTCATCGGCGGCAGGTTCATGTGGAGTGGTTCGCCCTTCGATCCGGGCGTGCTCGCCGGCAAGTCGCAAGGAGCGATTGCCGCGACGCTGGCGCAGGTGTCTGGGAATGCAGCGGCGCCGATCCTCAGCAATGCCAACCAGGTCACGGCCGCCATCTGTGCGGTGGACGGCGGCAAGCCGGCGGAGGTCTGCAGCGACCCCGTGATTCAGAGCGCGATCAAGGCACTCCCGAATAAGATTCCGTGATGCAAGGCCGCACCGCGGACCGCATCACGCTCGGTCTCGCGGTCGCCGGGCTGGCCATTGCTAGTTATCTCACGTTGTTGCACTACGACAGCAGCATCCCGCTGGTGTGCAGCGCGGGATCGTTCGTGAATTGTGAGACGGTGCTGGCGAGTCCGTCGGCCACTGTGTGGCACCTGCCGGTCGCGGTGTGGGGGCTCGGGTGGTTCGTGATCGCGCTGGGCTTCGCCGCGATGGTGCTCAGAGGCGAGGGACTCGCCGGTTTGCTAAGCTCCTCCACGCTGCGGAGTGCGTCACTCGCGTGGAGCGCGGCGGGAACGGCCGGTGTGATGTATCTGGTCTTCCAGGAGATCGGCGTGATCGGAAAGCTGTGCGCGTGGTGCACGGCGGTCCATGTGATCATCATCGCGATGCTGATCGTGCAGGTCGCGACGATGAGACCTCGAGAGGTACGATGACGATCGCCAACTTCTCCGGCTAACCAGAACGCGGCGCAGTACACGTGACACCAAGGGACGTGTGCGCCGGAACGTCCGTCGGTGAAAGTCGTCAAAGCTTCAGTGCACGTCGTCAAAGATTCAGTGCATATCGTCAACGGCTCAGTGCGAATCGCGACCGGCACCGTGGTAACGCACCGTGGGACAGTGGCAATCGTCGATGGGTTCTGGTACG
>JBEPWA010000086.1:0-13304 GCA_041690755.1 Gemmatimonadaceae bacterium
CCCCGCCCTTCCCCCCGGGGGGCCCCCTCGCTCCCGTCGCCCACCCGGACTCCATTGGGGGGGGGGGGGGGGCCACCCCCCCCCCCCCCCCCTTTGTCATCCCGAGCACAGCGACGGATCGTGCATCGCCCGTCTAATAGCGGATAGCCACTACGACGCCCGTACAGTTGGAACCGATATGGAACTGCAATTGACTGCAATGAAACGCCATTGACTCCGTGCGAACGGATTATTCCGCTCGCCGGCCAAGCAACGCGGAGGCGTGATTGCAGACTGAATCAATGGCAGTTCATTGCAGTCAATTGCAGTTCCAAAGACGGTTCCAACCGTCCACGCGCAACCGCCGAAACTCTAATGCGGCGTGATCGACTGCCGCACCGCCTGCCGCTCGGCCATCCGGATCGGCTCGATAGGACCCGCCCCTAACGCACGCAACGGCGAGTCCTGCCCGTCAAGCACCGAGGCGCCAAGCGACGCCGCTGCCTTCCCCTCCGGCACCCGCTCGGACAGGACCCTCGTCACGAACCGCTGCCCTTCGGACACTCGCTCGATCTCGATAGCGATGGAATCGACGGCCTGCTCCAGCCGCTCGAGGCGCGCACCGGAAAGCTCGTCGAGGCGAGGAGGCTCGGCCTTTGGGTTGCCGCGCCACACACGGCGCGCGTAGGCAATCGCGATCGGCATCATCACTGCAAAAATGAACGCGAACGCGAGGCCGGCGATCAGATCCGGATCGACGCGGGGCGACACGTCGGCGCGCGGCGCCTGGGTGCCCTGCATCGTCTGCCGAATTTCCAACTGCGCCCGCACATTCGCCAGCTGGCCAGTTGAAAGTGCCAGTTGATGATTCACCCGATCGAGCTCGGCAACGGTACCGGCGCGATCGGCCACCGGACCGGATCGGAGCTGCGCCATCAAGCCCGAGCGTTCGGCGCTCAAGCCGGCCATCTGCCCCGTCAATACCTGAATCTGCGAGTGAAGGTCGTCCACGGAGAGCACGTCGGACGCGGCGCCCGGAACGATGACGACCGGCGCCGTGGGCGCCGACGAGGCGGGGGCCTGAGCCTGGGGCAGTATCAACATGACGACTCCTGCAACGGTGCGGATGGAATGCTCAGTACTACGGCGAATTGATCCGGGCGTTTCAACCCCGGCCCGACTATCCTTTCCTGGGAAGTCAGCCCGCTGACCCCAGACTACAGACCACCGACTGCTGCCCATGTCCGTCGAAATCATCCGTGACGCGCTCTGGAACAACATACGGCTCGACCCACTCGCTTTCGAGTTGATCGACACGCCCGCTTTCCAGCGCCTCCGCTATGTCCGGCAGCTCGGCCTGGCGTTCCTCGTCTATCCTGGCGCCACGCACTCGCGGTTCGAGCACGCTCTCGGCACCTACCACCTGGCCCGCCGAACCTTGGCACTGTTCGAGGAGCATCCCGACTTTTCCTCGGTGGGCCGTGATGACTGCCAACTGATTCGCATCGCGGCGTTGCTGCACGACATTGGCCATTATCCGTTCTCGCACGCGCTCGAGGAGATCGGCGCGCTGCATCACGAAGAAGTCGCGCGTCCGCTGATCTGCGATGGTGAGGTGGGCGCCGTCCTGCGCCGCGAGCTCGGCAGCGACGCACCGGAGCGGATTGTCGCGCTGATTCGCGGCGAGAGCAGCAGTCCACTGCAAGGCCTGATCTCCGGATCGATCGACCTCGACAAGCTCGATTATCTGCGCCGCGACGCGTTCATGTGCGGCGTGAGCTACGGTGAGATCGACGTCGATCGGTTGATCAACGCCCTCACCCTGGTGCGCGATCCGGCCACCGATCGTCTCGAAGTTGGGATGGTGGAGAAGGGATTGTCGGCGCTCGAATCGCTGCTCTTTGCCAAATATCAGATGTACCGGAACGTCTATTGGCACCACGCGTCCCGCAGCGCCACAGCGATGTACAAGCGCCTCGTGGCCGATGCGCTGGACACCGGCGCGCTCGACGCCCGCGCGCTCGCCGCGTTCACCGATGAAGGAATTCTCCACGACCTCGGTCAACGCGCGCCCAGTCCGTTGCTGCGCGCGCTGCGCGAACGGCGCCTCTACAAGCGCGCATTCGAAGCGCCGGCGGCGCACCTGCCGGCCGACGCCGGCGAATGGATTGCCGACAACCGCGGGCTCACCACCGCGGTGGAAAACGCCCTCGCCACGGAGGTGGGATTGCAGCCTGGCGAGTTGCTGCTCGACTACCCGGCCAAAACGCAGATGCTCGGTCTCGATCTGCTCGTGCAACGACCGTACGGCGAAGTACGCCGAGTGACGGCGGCTGGGTGGGATGGGGCGATTAACCTGCCGAAGCTATCGGAAGAGTTTTACCAGTCGGCGCGGTGGCTACGCGTTTACACGTCGCCGCGGGTGGCGCTGGATCCGGCCAAGGTGGTCGCGCTGGCGTCGCGGAGCGCTGCCGAGGTATCGGCGCTACTCACCGCGGGTGCGAGCCTGTTGTCGTAGCCCTGTCATTCCGAGCGAAGCGAGGAATCTTCTCGCCTGCCAATTATCACATGCCGGGCGAGAAGCTTCCTCCTCACTTCGTTCGTCGGAATGACAAGTGGGGCGTCGTTCGTCGGCCTGACCCGTGGCGCTCGTTTCCCACGGTGAGACTACGGGTTGATCACCGCGTTGCCGCGGTAGTAATCCCCCAAGAGGTGCTCGGAGAAGTACTCGAACATGAGATTGTTCGTATAGGGCGTCATGTCTCCATAGCCGTGCGGCTTACCCGGCAGGATCATGAAATCGAATCGCTTGTTCGCCTTGATCAGCGCGTTCACCAGGCGGATGGTGTTCGCCGGATGGACGTTGTTGTCCATGTCGCCCGTTTCAAGCAGCAGGTTGCCCTTGAGGTTCTTGGCGAGATCGACGGTGGTGGGCACGTGAATGGAGAAGGTTGAATCGGCCATCTCGTCCGGGCCAAAGCTCGGGTTTGCGTTGGCGGCAGCGGCGGCCTTGCCCTTGGCGTCTGTCTTGGCGATGACCTTCAACCCGTGATACTGCTCGCTCCAGTTCTGGTTGTAGATGTTGTTGTCGTGATTGCCGGACTCGCTCACGCCAACCTTGAAGAAGTCGTTGTACGGCGGCAGCATCATTGCCGCGGCGGTAAGGAATCCGCCGCCCGAATGGCCGTAGATGCCAACTCTATCGATGTCGATGTACTTGTGGCGCGCCGCAAGTTGCTCAATGCCGGACTTCTTGTCGGCCAGCGCGTAGTCGCGGAGGTTGAAGTATCCGTACTCCTGGTACTCCTGGGAGCGTTGCGGGCTGCCGCCGCGATTGCCCAACTGGATGACGATGAAGCCGAGCTGCGCCAGTTGCTGCGGCGTCGCCGAGGGGGCGAACGTGTAGGTCACGCCTTCGGTCTGGGGCCCCGGATAAACGTTGGCGATGATCGGATACTTCTTCGTCGAATCGAAATCAAACGGCTTCCACATGTTGCCGTAGATGTCGGTCACGCCGTCGGCAGCCTTCACCTGGAACGTTTCGGCCGGCTTCCACCCCAGCTCCTTGAGGCCGGACACGTCCATTGTTTCGAGATCCATCACAGGCTTGCCGGACGCGTCGCGCAACACCGCCCGCGGCACGAGATCCGTGCGCGAATAGTTATCAACGATCCACCGCTTGTTCATCGATAGCTTGGCGTCGTGCGTCGCGTTGCCCGGGTCGAGCAGCGCCAGCCCGGTCCCATCGAGGTTCACCCGGTACAAATGCGAGTAGTACGGATTCTCGCCCGGTTCGCGCCCCACTGCCGAGAAATACAGAATGCCCTTCACCGAATCGACATCGACGATTTTTTCGGCGCGCCACGATCCGCTGGTGAGCGCCCGCTTCAGATGCCCGGAATTGTCGTACAGATAGTAGTGGCCCCAGCCCGTGCGCTCCGACCACCAGATCATGTCGCCGCCCTTCTTCACGTAACGAACCGGCTGGTTCTCGCTCGAGCTGTTCTCGACGTCTTCATATAGCAGTGACGTCACGGCCTTGGTGGCCGCATCCACTTCAATGATCTCGAAGTGTCGCTGCGTCCGATCGCGGCGCAGCATGCGCAGCTTGTTTGCCGTGGCGTCAAAGTGAATGTCGCTCAGCCGCTGGTCTTTCCAGCGGGACACGTTCACCGGCGTGAGTTTGGTGTCGCCAACATCGTACCGAAAGAGCTCGCTCTGCCCCACGTTCTCTTCGCCCGGCATGGCGTAGCTGTACGACATCAGCGTCGGCCGCGGATTGGCGAGATTGTTCACGAGGTACAGCTCTCCGACTTTGCGCATGTCCATGCGCTGCACGGCAAACGCCTTGGAGTCTGGCGACCACACTACGCCGGCGCGGACGCGCGGATCGCGATTCAACGCCTGGCCCCGACCGCCTCCCCCTTGCTCGCCGTCCTGTTGCTGCTGTTATTGCTGGTTCAACTCGTTCTGCTGCTGTTCCTGCAGAGTGTCACGTGCGCCAAAGCTGTAGTTTTTTGCGCCGTCGCGGGTGAGCTGAATCGTGTCCTTGGTCGCCACCTTGACGACGAACAGATTGTACTCGCGCGCGAACGCGAACATGGTGCTGTCTGGCGAGTAGTTATGGAAATCACCACCGCGGCCGCCACCCGCCCCGCCAGCAGCTGCAGCGGCACCGCCGCGTGCCGAACCGCCGCAGGTGTTCAACGTGTCCGGCGGCGGGGGCGGCGGCGCATCCGTGTTGCCGCGCCCACGACCTCCGCGTCCGGCTGCACCACCCAGGTTGGACGGACCAAGACGCGTGAGTGTTTCCGTGGCGACGTTCCACTGCCACTTCGAGCTGTCCGCGGTAAAGCCGAACGTCTTTCGGTCTTTCGAGAACACGATCGACGTGAACGGCAGATTCTGCGCATCGTGCGCGTGATGGCTCAGCGCCGACAACTGCGATGCCATCTTCACCTGGTCGAACAACGGCCGCTTCGTCTTCGTGGTGGGCACCACGATGAAAAACGCGGAGCCGGTGTGATCCTTCCAATCATAGCACAGCGAATCGCTCTGGCCGAGCCAGTGCGGGTTCACCGATGTGGTATAGAGGCGCGGGCGGAGATTGGTCGTCGAGAACTGATTGGCCAGCGCCCAGTTGGCCTTGTTCGCATGCTCCTGCGCGGCGAGCGGCGCGGCGAGCAGCGGGACAACGGCGGCGAACAGCGTAACGATACCGGCCACGCGACAAAGCGTGCCGCCGGACATAACCGTGACGGACATGTGAGATCTCTCCCTGCTGCGCGAGGGGAATGGGAGTGGGGCGGCGCGAGGTCTTCGCGCCTAGAGATTGTGCCGGAGCGCCCGAATTGGTAAGAGGCGACGCCTACGCAGGCGCCGGTTAGTCTTCCACAACCTGGACGACGATCGCCGTGATGTTGTCCAGTCCACCGCGGCCATTGGCCTCGGCGATGAGCGAATGGACCTTGCGCTCCGGTTCGGCGCGCGACATCAGCAACGCCTGCAGCCGCCGGTCGTCCACCATACCCGTGAGGCCGTCGCTGGCGACGAGAAACAGGTCGCCCACGCGCACTTCGCCCTGATAGACATCGGGCTCGACGTCCGGGCTCGCACCCACGCAGCGCGTGATCACGTTGCTGTACGGATGGTAGCGCGCCTGCTCCGGCGTGAGGAACCCGGCGTCCACCTGCTCCTGCACGTACGAATGGTCCTTGGTCAGTTGCTGGAGCGCGCCGTCACGAAGTAGATACACGCGCGAATCGCCGACCTGGCCAATGAGGTATTTGACGGTGGACATGAGCAGCACGGACGCCGTGGTGCCCATGCCCTGCTTGTCCACTTCCGTGATGGTGCGGTCGTGAATGTTCCGATTCGCCTTGCGGAGCGCATCCTTGACCTTGTCGAACGTGGCGCGGTCCTCGAGGTCACGCGTCTGGCTCAGCTCGCGCTCGACGGTCTGCACGGCCATCTCGCTCGCGACCTCGCCCGCGGCGTGGCCGCCCATTCCATCGGCAACGATGAACAGGCCGCGGTCGGCCGCGGCGTTGACGGAGAAATTGTCTTCGTTGCCAGACCTGATCATTCCAACATCAGTTCGGGCGGCGTGTACCAGACGCACCATTAGCGATTCAGCAAGAAGAAGGCAGCCGCGCCGGCCACAGCTAGTGCCACGACGCCCCATATCCAGGCGGGAATTCCTTGAGCCACCGGCTTGGAAGCCGGTGTTGTTGCGGCAGCCTGCAAAGTGGCTGGTGCCGCCGTCTCGCGCAATTTCGATTGATCGACGCTCGCAATGACGCGCGTCTTTCCTTTACTCTCGGCAGCCCCGTCGAGCGCCCTGAACTTCAGGTGCACGCCGCCAAACCGCAACTCTGGCGAACCATCCAGGCGCTGCTCCGCGCTAATCCGCCGGTCAGCCACAAACGTGCCGTTCGTCGAACCGACGTCGGCCAGAAACCAGCCGTCGTCGCGCCGTTGAATCTTAGCATGGGTATCCGAAACACTGTCATCCGAAATGACAATGTCGTTGTGCGCGCCGCGGCCCACGTGCACCAGCGGCACCCGGATCTCGTATTTTTCACCCGCAGCCGCCTCCAGCAGGGCCAGAACGACCGCCACCGGTGGCGCCGATCCGGGACCGGCGGCCGGCTGGAACCCGGGAATTGCGGTGGCCGCCGGAACGTCGGCATAAAACCGGAATTCTTCTGAACCCACCCGAATGATGTCGGCCCTGGCCAGCAACTTCGCTGTCGCTACGCGTTCGGCATTGACGAACACCCCGTTCGCGCTTCGGTCGCGGACCTCGTAGCCATTTGCCACAGGTGCCACGTCGGCGTGGTTGCGGGAGACCTCGTTCTGCGCCACCACCACGGTGCAGCTGGCGTCCCGGCCAATCGTGATGCCGTCTGGGCCAATCGGATATTCCTTGCCGTCCACCAGGGACATCAGTCGGCCACCGGTGGGCGCTGTTGCGCGCGCCGGGCCGGAGCGCTTCTGCGCGAGCACGGCCACGTCGGCGGACGACACGTATTCGGTCGAGCCGGTCTTGCTGTCGTCGGAATAGAGCAGCTCTTCGCCGCCGATCTCCAACTTGTCGCCATGCATGAGCGGCGTCGGCTCCGCGAGGGGCACGCCGTTGACGCGCACCGCCGAGCCCACGGCCGCGAGGCGGATCACCGGCTGATCCTCGCCAGAGACATCGACAATCGCCTGGACTCCCAGCGCCGGATCGCCGTCAACGCAAATATCGGCGTCAACACCTGCGCCCAGGCGATTCTGGCCGGGGCGGAGGGAATATTGGCGATCGTTGACCTTGATGACCGGCATATCGGTGCGCTCAGCGCAACGGTCCAACATCATGGTGCGCGGCGCAGGCAACGCTCTCGCTGCCGACGTCGGGGAACGGAGCTACTCCGGCAGAAACTACCCCAAGGGCTGGGCCGATGGCAAGCGTCATGAGCCCGCCATGGCGCTGCGTATGGCGCCGGCCTGAAGCCGGTACAACCGCTCGTACAGCCCGCGTTTCGCCAGCAGCTCGCGATGCGTTCCGCGCTCGCGCACCTGTCCGTGATGCAATACGAGAATCTCGTCGGCGTCGATGATGGTGCTGAGGCGGTGCGCTACGGCAATCGTCGTTCGCCCCTGCATCAACACGGCGAGCGCGCCTTGAATTTCCGCCTCGATCTCGCTGTCCACAGCGCTGGTCGCCTCATCGAGAATGAGCAGTGCCGGGTCGGAGGCAATGGCCCGCGCGAATGACAGCAACTGGCGTTCGCCAACGCTGATCGACGCACCGCGTTCGCCGAGCCGCTGCGCATAGCCGTGCGGAAGCCGCCGAACCACACGATCCGCGCCCACGCGAGCCGCCGCCGCCGCAACCGTCTCCTCCGAGATGTCGTTCGAGAGCCGAATGTTCGTCAGAACGTCACCGGCAAAGAGGAAGATGTCTTGCTGCACGTATCCAATCAGCCCGCGAAGTTCGGAAAGCGGAATCTGTCGCACGTCCACGCCATCCACAGTAATTCGCCCGCGCTGCGGATCGTAAAACCGGAGCAACAAGTTGATGATCGTGGTCTTCCCCGCCCCGGTGTGTCCCACCAGCGCGAGCGTCCGACCCGGCTCGACTGTAAAGCTTACGCCGCGCAACACCCACTCCGGCGACGCAGGCGGGCTGTCTTCGCGGGCGACATGGCCCAGATCGTACGCGAACCAGACATCGTCAAACACGACGGTCACGCCTTGGCGGCGCCCTGACGATGGTACGGTGGAACGGTGGAACGGTGGAACGAATGCGGCGCCTGTCATCCCGAGCGAAGTCGAGGGATCTAGCCGGCCGACACGAGATTCCTCTGTCGCTTCGCTCCCTCGGAATGACAAGCGCGTTCCACCGTTATCCGCCACATCAGTGTCCAGCAATTTGTAAATCCGCTCGCTCGCCGCCATCGCCTGCTGCAGCGTGTTGAACTTGTCCGACAAATCCTGCAGCGGCTGAAAGAAGCGCCGCACGAGCTGCAGGAACGCGGCGACCGTTCCCACCGTGAGTGTTCCAAACTCCACCCGATGCGCGCCGGCCACGATCAGGCTCGCCAGCGCTATGGACGTGAGAACTTCGATCACCGGGAAATACAACGCGTAATAGGTGATCGAGTCGAGATTCGCATCGAGATGCCCGCGATTCAGCTCGTCGAATCGCTGGGCTTCCGATTGTTCGCGACCGAATAGCTGCACGATACGCATGCCGCTGATGCGCTCTTGCAAAAAACCGTTGATCTGCGCGATGCGCGTTCGAATGTTGCGGTACGAATCGCGAACCCGGGCGCGGAAAACGTGCGACGCCCAATAGACGAACGGAATCACGCCGAACGACGCCAGCGCAAGCTTCCAGTCCACGTAGAGCATCACGCTGCTGATCGCCAACAGCGTGAACAGATCGCCGAGTCCCGCGACCACGCCCGCGGTGAACAGCTCGTTCAGCGCCTCCACGTCCGACGTTACGCGCGTCACGAGCCGGCCCACCGGATTGCGATCGAAGAACACCACGGGGAGCCGCTGCACATGCACGAATATGTCGCGCCGCAAATCGCGCATCACGCGCTGTCCGAGCAGACTCGTGAGGATCGTTTCGCCGTACTGGCAGGCAAACGCCAGCAGCAGCGACGCGGCGAACAACAGCGCCGATCGCTGCACGAGCGCGTAGTCCTTGCCCGGGAGCGCCACGTCGATAACGCGCTGCGTCATGAGCGGGCCCACCAGCTGAAGCAGACCGTCCAGCATCAAGCAGCCTAGCGCCGACACCACTAACCAGCCGTACGGCCGCACGTACACCGCGAGGCGACGCATGAGGCGCGCGTCGTACGCTTTGCCAACGATCTCCTCTTCGTTACCAGACATTTCTGTAAGCTAAGGCCGCTCGTGTAGCCCCGAGCGCCGTCCGCGCACGGCAAAACGTCGTGTCTGGTACACGGGTTGCGTTATGGAGCGTTGCCGTTGGCTATTCTCATCGGAGGAACTTATGACTTTCGTTGCGTGGATCGTGCTCGGCCTCATTGCCGGCGCGGTCGCCAAAGCGATAATGCCGGGCAATGATCCTGGTGGGCTCATCGTCACAATAGTCATTGGCATTGTCGGGGCGTTCATCGGTGGATTTCTCGGAAACTTGATCACCGGCTCGGGGCTGAACGGCTTTTCGCTCTGGAGCATTCTGTTGGCCATCGTCGGCGCGCTCGTGCTGCTCTGGATCTATCGGGCAACCACACGTTCGCGGCCGTCCACAACGCTGTAGCGTCGAGCAGAGCTACTTCTGTCATTCCGAGCGGAGCGAGGAATCTTCCATCCCTCGGCGGGGACAGGAGATTCCTCGCTGCGCTCGGAATGACACTCGGCCGTCGCTCAGAACAACGTTTCCCCTCCCCCTCGCCCACGTCATGCCTCTTTGGCTTTCCTGGCTGCTGCTCGGCCTCATCGCCGGATCGCTCGCCAAGTTTCTCATGCCGGGCCGCGATCCCACCGGCTGCGTGTTCACGATCTTCCTCGGCATAGTGGGCGCAATGGTCGGCGGACTGATCGGCACTCGGCTGGGGTACGGCGCCATGTCGCAGGGAACGCTGGATTTCCGGTCGGTTGCCAGCGCAACCGGCGGTGCGCTCATCCTGCTTTTGATCGGGCGCCTGGCGCGGCGGCGGAAGTAAAGGCTCGTGCAGCGGCGAGCATCTTCGCTATTTCTTCGGTGCGCGAATTCGGCTAAATTTCGCGGATGAAGGACTTCATCGTCGTTCGCGGCGCACGGCAGCACAATCTCAAGGGCTTCGACGTTCGGATTCCGCGTCGCGCGTTAACGGTGATCACCGGGCCGTCGGGTTCGGGCAAGTCCTCGCTCGCGTTCGATACCATCTACGCCGAGGGGCAGCGTCGGTACGTGGAGTCGCTGTCGGCGTATGCGCGACAATTTCTGGAGCGGATGGAGAAGCCGGATGTGGACTCCATCGACGGCCTCTCGCCCGCCGTCGCGATCGAACAGAAGAATCCCACCAAAACGTCACGCTCAACCGTGGGCACCGCCACGGAGATCTACGATTATCTGCGGCTGCTGTGGGCGCGTGTAGGGCGCACCTTCTGTCCGCTCTGCGGCCGCGAGATGAAGCCCGACACCGTGCAGTCGGCCGCCGACGCTGTGCTTGCGCTGCCCGCCGGCACGCGCTTCCACGTGGCATTCCCACTGGCCTTCTCGCCCGAGGTAACCCACGAGGTCCTCGTGGAGAACTTGCGCGCCCAGGGATTCGTGCGCGTGGCGCTGGACGGTGTGGTGAAGCACCTCGACGATCTGCTCACGGAAGCCATCGACATCACGTTCGCCAAGCAGGTGCTGGTGGTGGTGGACCGGTTGGCGGTTGGCGACGACGCCCGCGGCCGGCTCGCCGACGCGCTGAGTACTGCATTCCGCGAAGGTGACGGCGAGGCGGTGTTCCTGTTCACCGAGCCAGTGAAAACGCCGCTTACGCCCAAGCCGTCCACCACGCTGCGCTTTACGGAACGGCACGAGTGCGCCAACGATGGCACGCGCGCCCCAACGCCCACGCCGCAGCTCTTTTCGTTCAACAGCCCGCGCGGCGCCTGCAAGCGCTGCAACGGATTTGGCGCCACGCTCGAATACGACGAGTCGCTGATCGTACCGTACCCCACGCGCTCGCTGCGCGACGGGGCGATCGATCCGTGGACCAAGCCGCGCTATGAGAACAAACGGCGCGCCCTCGCCGAATTTGCGAAGCGCGAAGACATCTCCATGGACACGCCGTGGCAGAAGCTCTCCGCTGCGTCGCGTCAAAAATTGCTGCACGGTAAAGCGAAGGGATACAAAGGCATCTTCCCATTTCTCGTCGATCTCGAAGAGAAAAAATACAAGCAATACATCCGCGTCTTTCTGCGGCAATATCAGACGGCGCAGGAGTGCCCCGATTGTCACGGCAGCAAGCTGCAGCCCGAAGCGCTGCACGTCCGCATTGGCGATCGCACCATTGCCGACGTCAGCGAATTCCCGGTGGATCGCCTGCTCGCGTGGCTCGAGAGCATCCAGCTCTCGGACTTCGAGCGCAAGGTGGCGGCGCACATTCTCAAGGAGACGCGCGACCGCGTGCAGTTTCTCTGCGACGTGGGCCTCAACTACCTGACCATGAACCGCGCGACGCGCACGCTGTCGGGCGGCGAAGCGCAACGCATTGGTCTCGCCAACTCGCTCGGTTCGCAGCTCGTCGATACGCTCTACGTACTCGACGAACCGTCGATCGGGCTGCACTCGCGTGACATGGATCGCCTGCTGCGCCTGCTGCACCGGTTGCGAGATTCCGGCAACACGGTGCTCGTGGTGGAACACGACATGGACGCCATCCGTGCCGCCGACTACATGGTGGAGCTCGGACCCGCCAGCGGCGAGAAGGGTGGCCAGCTCGTGTTCGACGGGCCAATCAATCGTGTGGCCGAGAGCCCGCTCACCGGGGCGTACCTCACCGGCGAAAAGGAGATCGCCGTGCCGGTCCAGCGGCGGCGACTCGGACCGCGCTGGATCACCCTGACCGGCGCCCGCGAGCACAACCTTCGCGGTGTGGACATCAAGATTCCGCTTGGCGCCGTTACCGCGGTGACCGGTGTTTCCGGTTCTGGCAAGAGTACTCTCATACACGACGTGTTGGCGCGCGCCATCGAGACGCGCCTGCACGGCGAGCATAGCGCCAAGCAGCATTTGGGCGAACGGGTGGGCGCATTCGATACGCTCACCGGCGTGGAGGCGATTGACGACGTGGTGGTGATCGACCAGAGCCCCATCGGCAAGTCGCCGCGCTCCAACCCGGTGACGTACGTCAAAGCGTTCGACGACATCCGGCGGATCTTTGCCGATGCGCCGTTGTCGCGCGAGCGCCGCTATACGGCCGGCACGTTCAGCTTTAACGTGGCCGGCGGCCGCTGCGACACCTGCGAAGGCGCCGGCTTCCTCGAAGTGGAAATGGTGTTCATGGCCGACGTGTTCGTGCCGTGCGACGACTGCGGCGGCAAGCGCTTCAAGCCGGCGGTGCTCGACGTGCGCGTCAACGGCAAGAACATCTATGAGGTGCTCGACCTCACGATCGACGAAGCGATCCGATTCTTTCCGCGCGAGGAAAAGCTCGGGCAGGCGCTCTGGCAGCTCCAGCAGGTAGGGCTCGGCTATCTCCGGCTCGGCCAGCCGGCCACGACGCTGTCGGGCGGAGAGGCGCAGCGGCTCAAGGTGGCGCGGGAGCTGGCGCTGACTAATAAGAAAAGTGGAAAGAAGCTCTACATCATGGACGAGCCCACCACTGGCCTGCATCTGGACGACATCCGCAAGCTGGCGCAGGTGTTCGACCGCCTCGTGGACGCCGGGCATACGCTCATTCTGATCGAGCACAACATGGACGTTATCAAGCTCGCCGACTGGGTGATCGATCTCGGGCCGGAGGGGGGCGACCGCGGCGGCGAAGTGCTGGCGACCGGGCGGCCCGAAGAGATCGCCCGCGTGGAGGCATCTTACACGGGCCAGTGGCTGCGCACCGTCCTGCCGGGATTTCCTGAGTACGAGGCGCGGCGCCCCGGCCGGAGCGCGCCCCGCCAGCGCGTGCCCCAGGCGGTGTAACCGGCGGCGGGTAGGATTCCTTTAAGTGGATGGCCCGCTTGGGCTTGCAGGTCGAATTGCTCCCGTTGACTTCGACGGCACCCTTGCTACTTTTCTGTGTCTGTTCCTGATCCCCGATAGCTCAGTTGGTAGAGCGCTCGACTGTTAATCGAGTGGTCGTAGGTTCGAGTCCTACTCGGGGAGC
>JBEPWA010000087.1:0-13046 GCA_041690755.1 Gemmatimonadaceae bacterium
CTCGCAGGTCGGTGCTTGGTCTCACCATCCGAACCACGATGCCTGTATGGTGAGACCAAGCACCGACCTGCGAGACTGTAGACTGTAGCTCCGAGCTGTAGTCTCGAGGTTGAGCCTCGAGCTACAGCTCTGAGCTAAACAACCGGGTTACTTAAAGGCGCTTAGCCCAGTTACAGCCTGCCCCAGGATCAACGAGTGCACGTCGTGCGTGCCCTCGTACGTGTACACGCTCTCGAGATTCGCCATGTGCCGCATCGACGAATACTCGGCCAGAATACCGTTGGCCCCGAGCAGCCGGCGCGACTCACGCGCGACGTTCGTCGCCATGTTCACGTTGTTCCGCTTGGCGAACGACACCTGCTGCGGCGTGAACGTGCCGTCGTCCTTCATGCGGCCCAGGTGCAGCGACACCAGCTGCGCCTTGACGATCTCCGTCAGCATGTCCGCGATGCGCACCTGCTGGATCTGGAACGCGCCAATCGGGCGGTCGAACATGATGCGGTTCTTGGCGTACTCGGTCGCTTCTTCAAAGCAGGCCATCGCCGCGCCGATCACACCCCATGAGATGCCGTAGCGCGCCTGCGTCAGGCACATCAGCGGGCTCTTGAGTCCTCCCGACTTGGGCAGGATGGCGTCGGCCGGAAGCACCACGTCTTGAAAGACCAGCTCGCTCGTGTCGCTCGCCCGCAGTGACAGCTTGCCCTTCTGGTCCTTGGACGTGAAACCCTTGGTTCCCTTGGGCACGATGAAACCGCGGATCGACTTGTCGCTCTTGTCGCCATTCGTCTTGGCCCACACCACGGCGATGTGCGCGTTCGTGCCGTTGGTGATCCACATCTTGCCGCCGTTCAGGATCCACGTGCCGTCCTTCTGCTCCTTGGCCATGGTGACCATGCCGGACGGATTCGAGCCGTAGTCCGGCTCGGTGAGACCGAAGCAGCCAATGATCTCGCCCTTAGCCATGCCGGGCAGATACTTCGTCTTCTGTTCGTCGCTGCCGAACGCGTAGATCGGGTACATGGCCAGCGAGCCCTGCACGGACGCGAACGAGCGGATGCCCGAGTCGCCGCGCTCCAACTCCTGATTGATCAGGCCATAGGCGACGTTGTTCAATCCGGCGCAGCCGTACTCCTCCGGCAGATTGGCGCCAAACACGCCGAGTTCGCCCATTTCGGGAATGAGCTCCATCGGGAATCGGCCTTCGACATAGCAATTGCCGATGATGGGCAGGATGCGCTCGTCAACAAAACTGCGCACGCTGTCGCGCACGGCCCGTTCGTCTTCGGAGAGCAGCGAATCGATGTTGTAAAAGTCGAGCATTTGTCTTCGGGGAGAGGGTCCGAAGAATCTAAGCCAATCCACCGGTGGATGTGGTAGGGCGCACGACCGCGCGCTTGGCCGCAGCTTCGATTCCCACGCTCCTGGCCTTGGCGCGAAAACCCGCGCCGTGGTCGAGCGGCTTGCCGGTTTCGTCCTGCCACTGATGCACCATCTCGTGCAGCAGCGTGTGCAGGGCCTCGTCCCAGCCGTGACGGCGCAGATGGCGCCAGCTAATGGCGATCTCGCCCGATGCGTCACCCAGCGCAGCCGAGTAGTGGCCCAGGCGGCTCTTCATCCGGCGCGACACGCGCACGGGCACAACTTTCAGAGCACCGTCGAAATGTTCGGCGTTATATCGGCCGTGCCATTCGACGAACCGGGCTGCCAACGGTTCGTCTTCGGGGCGCGTGCGTTCGCGGCGGGCCGGCGCGCGCGGTGCGTCCACCCGGAACGCCACAATCTTTTGCTGGGCCACGCGCCGTGCTGCGCGGGTGCGACCCTCGACGAACCCCACGATCGCCCGATGGACGTCGTCCGGCGCGCCGAGATATCCCTCGTGCACCCGCAGGTCGCGCCCACGAAAACTCACCATCACGTTTCGGTTGCGCGTGAGCCGGCAGGCGTCGATTCGCCGCATGCCGAGCGCGCGGAGCCGGGCGAGCAATTCCACTGCATCGCGCGGTGGACCTTCCAGCGCAAAGCTGAGCTGCGCCGCGTCCGGCCGCCGCGAAAAAACCGATCTCAGCGCGCGAAACACTTCACGGGTCCGGCGACGAAATCGTGTGCGTCGTTCGACCACAGCAGCGTTGACACCTCGATGGATTCGGCGGTGATGCGGATGTTGTTGACTGACGACGGCCGACCGCCGCGCGACCGGTTGCTCATGGTGCCGGCCGTGGAGATGATCGTGCCGCGTCTGGTGTGCTCGATGTAGTGCACAGCTTCCTGATGGTCGTGGCCGCACAGCACGAGATCGACGTCCATTTCGGCGAACACTCCGAGAATGCGCTGGGTGTTCTTGAGCCCGTGCCGTTGCGACAGCTCGCCCTTTACCGGGTTGTGATGCATGATGATGATGCGCGCGTCGCCCACCCGCGACGACTCGAATTCCCGGCGCGCCCGCTCGATCTGCGCGCGGTTCAGGTGTCCGATGATCGAGATATCGCGCATGTTCCACGTGAGCGTGTGCACATTGACGCCCTGAGACGTGTTCAGGCCCACGAACGTGGCGCCGGCAATGCGCAGCACCGGCTCGAGGTCGCGGCTGATGTACGCGCGATACTTCTCGTACATCTTGAGCGGATCGCCGAGGCCGAGCGGTGAGAGCCACCACGACACATCGTGGTTGCCCGGCACGACAATGACCTGGCTGACCTTTTCGGCGTTCTTGATGAAACCGCGCGCCCGCTGAAACTCGCCGGCGCGCGACCGCTGCGTGACGTCGCCCGAAATCGCGACCACGTCATACTTCCGCTCCTGAATCAGCGCTTCGATCGCTTCATACTGCTCGGGCACCGCAGGGTGCCCAAAGTGCAGATCGGAACAGTGAAACAGCGTGGTCACGGTCACAGCTTGGCGATGATGGCGTCGGTGAATTCGTCGGTGTTCGCGCTGCCGCCGAGATCGCGCGTTACGGTCTTGCCTTCGCGAATCGTCGCCTCGAATGCATGGCGAATGCGCGTGGCGCGCGCGCCGTCGCCGATGTGGTCGAGCAACATGCACGCCGCCAGGATCACGGCGCCCGGATTGGCCACATTTTTCCCGGCGATATCCGGCGCCGTTCCGTGAACCGCCTCGAAGATTGCACCGTTGACGCCGATGTTCGCGCCAGGCGCCAGCCCGAGTCCGCCCACGAGCCCGGAGATCTGGTCGGAGAGAATGTCGCCGAACAGGTTCGTCGTGACGATTACGTCGAACCGCTCCGGGTGCAGCACGAGGTTCATTGCCATGGCATCGACGATGAGCTCTTCGAACTGAATGGTGCCGGCGAAGTCGCGCGCCACCATGCGACCTGTATCGAGGAACAGGCCCTGCGAGAACTTGAGGATGTTCGCCTTGTGGACGAGCGTCACCTTTTTGCGGTTGTGCTTTACCGCGTACTCAAAGGCATAGCGCACGATGCGCTCGGAGCCGGCGCGCGTAATGATTGCGATCGACTCGGCCGCGGCGCGCGGATCGTCGCCCACGCGGACGTAGTGCTCAATGCCCACGTAGAGTCCCTCGGTGTTCTCGCGCACCATAACGAGGTCGAGATTTTCATAGCGGCCGCCGGGCACGATCGAATACGCCGGACGCACGTTGGCGTAGAGGTCGAACGTTTTGCGCAGGGCAACGTTGATGGAGCGATAGCCTTCGCCCACGGGCGTCTCCAACGGGCCCTTGAGGGCAAGCTTGGTGCGCTTAATCGAATCGAGCGTCGCTTCGGGAATGGGATCGCCGTAGCGAGCCACCGCTGCCATGCCGGCGAGCTGCGAATCCCACGTGATGTCGGCGCCGGACGCTTCGACAATGCGGACGGTGGCGGCGGAGATTGACGGGCCAATGCCGTCGCCGGGAATCAGAGTGACTTGTGTAGACATTCAGCGAGTAAGGACGAGAGGGAACGGGAAGGATCTATCACGGCGTAGCGATCATGTTTGCGAGCCTGGACGCAATACCCGCCGAGATCGCGGGGCTGAACGTCGGCAACGTATCGCTGGAAATCTCGCCGATCCAGCTGATTGACGAGTAGCGCGGGTCAATCAGTACGAGACGCAGGCGTCCGCGGCCGCCGGTGCCGGCTTTTTCAAAGCGTAGGTCCACCGGCGCAAGCACGAGCCGCGCGTCCTCGTGCAGTGCGACGAGGGTTCGAAGCTGCGACGCGAGCGGCTCTTGCAGTCGAGCACCCACCGCGAGCCCGGGTGCGCGCAACGATTCTTCCGCGAGGTCATAGGGATCGGTGGCGTACGTGGAGTTACGCTGGTAGCTCTGAAACAGTTGCTCGGGAAAGAGCCACGTCTTGCCCACGCTGCGCTCGGCGAGCGCCGCGACGATGTCGGCGTCAAGCGTTTTTTGAGCGTCGGCGGGTCGCCCCACCGCCGCTGACCAGTCGAGGCCGGGCATGACCCGCACGCCGTACGCCGGCAGTACGACAATGCGCTGCGACGCCAATCCGGAGAGCGAGTGCTCCATCGGATCTGGTGCGGGCACAGTCTTCGTCGAGGCCGCGCTGCCGCAGGCGACGGCGCCGATTAGAACGAAAGCCATCGGTAGACGCATGCGGAATAATAACGCCTTTTTTCTTCGGCACCCTTGTACACGGCCTGCCCCCCTCCCACTTTGAGCGAGTTCGCCTCTCACCGGAGCTCCCGCCATATGCCCAAGCTGTTCCGAGCGGGGATCTGGGCCCTGATTACCGTTCTCGCTGTTGCCGCGTTTGCGCGGATTGCGCTTTCGCGCGGTGAGACGATCAGCGCCGCCTGGCTCCTCACCGCCGCAGTCTGTTCCTACGCCGTCGCCTACCGTTTCTACAGCAAGATCATCTCTGCGAAGATCTTTGCTCTAGACGCGACGCGTGCAACGCCCGCCGTTCGGCTCGACGACGGGCGCGACTTCGTACCGACGAACAAGTGGATTGTGTTTGGCCACCACTTCGCGGCAATTGCCGGCCCGGGCCCACTGGTTGGCCCGACGCTGGCCGCGCAGTTCGGCTATCTGCCCGGCATCATCTGGATCGTGGTTGGCGTTGCGCTGGGCGGAGCGGTTCAGGATTTCGTGATCCTCTGCTCCTCGGTGCGACGCGACGGCAAGTCGCTCGGTCAGATGGCGCGCGAAGAGATTGGCCCCGTGGCTGGCATCACAGCGCTCGTCGCAGTGCTTGGCATCATGATCGTGCTCCTCGCCGTGCTGGGTCTGGTCGTGGTGAATGCGCTCAAGTCGAGTCCCTGGGGTACGGTGACCATTGGCCTGACGATTCCAATCGCGATTGCGATGGGCGTGTACCTCAAGTGGATCCGCCCGGGCCGCGTGCTCGAAGCGACCGGCCTCGGCTTGGTTGCGCTGGTCCTTGCGCTCTACTTCGGCCAATGGGTATCCCAACAGCCGACGTTGGCCGCGATGTTCACGCTGAGCGGAACGACGCTGGCGATCTCCATCATGGTCTACAGCTTCTTCGCGTCGGTCATGCCGGTGTGGTTGCTGCTCGCGCCTCGCGACTATCTGTCGGCGTTCGTGAAGATAGCGGTGATCTTTGCGCTGGCACTGGGCATCATCGTGACGCTGCCGCCCATGCACATGCCGGCCGTGACGCGGTTCGTTGACGGAACCGGACCGGTGTTCGCGGGCAAGGTGTTCCCGTTCGCATTCATTACGATTGCGTGCGGAGCTATCTCCGGCTTCCACGCGCTCGTCTCATCGGGCACCACGCCAAAGCTGTTGATGAGCGAAGCGGACGCGCGCATGATCGGTTACGGCAGCATGTTGATGGAGTCGTTCGTTGCCGTGATGGCGCTCATCGCCGCCTGCGCGCTCACCCCCGGCGTTTACTTCGCAGTGAACGCACCGGCGAGTGCGATTGGCACCACGGCAGCTTCTGCAGCAGAAGCGATTCGCAACTGGGGCTTTACGCTGGACCCGGCCGAGATGCAGCGACTGGCACAGCAGGTGGGTGAAACGTCACTGCTGTCGCGCACTGGCGGTGCTCCAAGTCTTGCCCTTGGCATGGCGCAGATTTTCTCCGGCGCGCTCGGCGGCCAGGAAGCCGTAGCCCTCTGGTATCACTTCGCCATCATGTTCGAGGCGCTGTTCATTCTGACGACGCTCGATGCCGGCACGCGCATTGGCCGGTTCATGTTGCAGGACCTCGGCGGCAAAATCTGGGCACCGTTTGGCAGAGTCTCGTGGTATCCAGCGGTGCTGACGTCGAGCGCCGCGATCGTGCTGATGTGGGGCTACTTCCTCTATCAGGGCGTCACCGATCCACTCGGCGGCATTAATTCGCTCTGGCCGCTATTCGGTATCTCTAATCAGTTGCTCGCCACCGTGGCGCTGTGCGTCGGCACCACGATCATCATCAAGATGGGCAAGGCGAAGTACGCGTTCACCACGATGCTGCCGCTTGCCTGGTTGACGATCATCTGCATGGTTGCCGGATGGGAAAAGATCTTCTCGCCTGACGTCAAGATCGGATTCCTGTCGCACGCCCACAGCATCCAGGATATCATTGCCAGTGGCGTGCTGCCGGCATCGATAGCGAGTATGGCCGACGCGAAGCGCATGATCAGCAACGACTATCTCGACGCCGGCGTCGCGGCATTCTTTATGATCTCTACTGTCGTGATCCTCGTGGCGAGCTTCGCCGAGTGGTACGCCGTGCTGAGCGGTTCCAAGCTCGCAGTGTCGTCCGAGGTACCGTACTCGGCGATCCCTGCTACCGGAGATTGATTATGACGACGAGAGATGCCTTCGAGGCCGTGAGACACAACCTTGAACGCGCCGGATGCGTGGTTCGCCGGGTGATCGGCGTGCCGGATTACGACATCTACGTGACGCATCTTCGTTCGCGACATCCCGACGTGGTGCCGCCATCGCGTGAGGAATTCACGCAGGAACGCCAGGCCACCAAATACAGCAAACCGGGGTCTCGCTGCTGTTGAGTTAGCACGTCAGCGGGGCTGGAACGTAAGCGAGGAATCTTTCGTCCCGAATGGGGACAGAAGATTCCTCGCTTTGTTTTAGGCCGCCGCGCCGGCCGCGTGGCTCTGTGGCAACACCATCATCAAGATCGCAGCGAGGAGCGCTACCGCTGCGCCGACACCGAACGCCACAGGCGAGCCAAATCGATCCCACAGCACACCGAAAATGAGCGACGCCGGCAGTGCGCCAATGCCAATGGCCAAGTAGTACCAACCGTACGCCGCGCCGCGCTGTTCCTGAGGAACCACGTCGGCAACGATGGCGAGCTCCGTCCCTTCAGTGAGCCCGAAAAATATTCCGTAGCCGGCGAACAACGCCCACGCTTGCCATGCATGCGTGGCGTGCGAAAACAGGAAATACACGGCCGCGTACACCACCCAGCCGGCTACGAGAATCGGACGCCGCCCCAGGCGGTCCGACAACACGCCCCCCGGCACGTTGGACAAACTTTTCACGCCGTTCAAAAGCGCCCAGATAATTGGGGCTAACGCCACCGGAACGCCCAGCTCCTTGGCGCGGAGCAAGAGGAATGCGTCAGTGGAATTGCCGAGCGTGAAGATGAAGATCACGGTGAGAAACGCCCAGAAGCGCCCGCCCATTCCACCGGCGAGTCGAGCCTTTTTGCCAGTCGCAACAGACCGACGTTCGACTTCGCGAATGCCCACCACGGCCACGATCACGGCGATCGCAGCGGGAATGGCCGACAACCAGAACACCGTGCGCAAGGTGAGGTGGAAGTACCGAAGCAGCGCGAACGCTATCAGCGGTCCGAGCAGCGCACCGGCGTTGTCAGCGGCGCTGCGAATGCCGAATGCCTTGCCGCGCATGGACGGGTGCACGGAATCGGCGATCAGCGCATCGCGCGGCGAGCTGCGAATGCCCTTGCCCACCCGGTCGGAAACACGAATGAGCAACACCTGCGTTGCGGACTGGGCAACCGCTATCAACGGACGAACCAACGAAGCCAGCGCGTAGCCGGCCACGACCATCGGTTTGCGCCGGCTCACGCGATCGGACCACCACCCGCTCGCCAGCTTCAGCAACGCCGCCGTTGACTCGGCCGCCCCTTCGATGGCGCCAATGAATCCGGCGTTCGCTCCGAGCACGGTGGAGAGGAACACCGGCAGCAGCGGATAGATCATCTCGCTGGACACATCGGTGAAGAAGCTCACCGCGCCGAGTGCGTAGACGTTCCGTCCCAGTCCCGCCTCGCGAGTTGGTTCGGGGTCGTGCTGCGGCGCGTGATCGTGTTTGCGGTCTTGGGCGCTCATCGGCCGAATCTACCACTTGCGTCAACGGCGTGGTGTGAGCGATTGATAGGCATGTTCGCTCGACCGGCAGGCCTCGCCGATACCGCCCTGACGCACCGCACGCTTGCTCCGGCGCATGCCCGGCTCGCGGCGCACGACGATGCAATCATTCGCACCCAGATAGCGGTGGCGCAAATCGCCGCGCCTACGGGTGAGGAGCACGAGCGCGCCGCATGGGTGGCGCGCCGGTTCCGTGACTGCGGTTTATCGGACATCGAGACGGACGGCGCCGGAAACGTTATCGGGCGGCGCGGGGGCACTGCAGACCTGCAGCCCGTGGTCATTTGCGCCCATCTCGACACGGTTTTCCCGCGCGACACCGACCTCTCTATCCGGCGCGACGGCGAGCGGCTGGTCGGACCGGGCATCAACGACAATGGACGCGGGCTGGCGGTAATGCTCGCCCTGGCCGCCGAGGTGGACGGCGTGCGGCTGCGATCGCGGCACCCGGTGGAATTCGTCGCCACCACAGGCGAGGAGGGACTCGGCGATCTGCGCGGTGCCAAGTACTACTTTGCCGATCGCGGGCGCGCGGCGCATGCCATGCTCGCGCTCGACGGCGCGGGCGACGAACGCATCATCCACCGCGCGCTCGGATCGCGGCGGTTTCGCGTGTCGTACGCGGGGCCTGGTGGTCACTCGTGGGCCGCGTACGGCTCGGCGAACGCCGTGCACGCTGCGGCTGCCGCGGCGACTCGGCTCGCGGCACTGCCGATGCCGCTGACGCCGCGCACCACGCTGTCAGTGGGCCGGATTGGCGGCGGCCTGTCGGTGAACTCCATTCCCGACGCCTCGTGGCTGGAGATCGATCTGCGCTCCACGTCCATGTCGCAGCTCGACGACATCGAACGCAGCATTCGACGGATTGCCCAGGCCGCGGCCGATGACGAAAATGAAAAGCGCGCCGTCGGCACGCGCGCGCTCACGGTGCAGATCGACGCCATCGGCATTCGTCCATGCGGAGAGACCCCCGTGGAACACGCGCTGGTGCAATCGGCAATCGAAGCCACGCGTCTCGTCGGCCGTCAGCCTGACCTCGCACTCGCCTCCACCGACGCCAACGTGCCGATCAGCCAGGGCATTCCGGCCATCTCCATTGGTGCTGGTGGCCGCGGCGGCGACGCACACACGCACAGCGAATGGTTCGACAACCTGCATGGAACCATTGGCGTGGCGCGCGCACTCACCATCCTCATGACAATGGCGCAGCTGGCGTAAGCACCCCTGTCATTCCGACGAACGCAGTGAGGAGGAATCTTCTCTCCCCACAATTATCGCGTGCCGGGAGAGAAGATTCCTCGCTCTGCTCGGAATGACAATTAACGCGCTACTCGGTTTGTGACGGCTCGGCGCGAGTGAGTGCGCCGCCGAGCATGTGGATTGCCGCCCGCGTTTCGGCGAGCAAAATTATTGATCCGACAATCGCGGCGAGTGCTATAGTGAATGGCTGCGGTCGTCCAATCAAAGCAAGAGTTCCGAGCGCAACGACCAGCGGCAACACGAGCGCAATCGCCAGTGAGATGAGGTTGGCGATCATCGCCAGCACATTCTGCCCCAGCGCTTCCACTCCGGTGCTCACTACCGGGCCGAGCTTTACCCAGTCGGGAAAGAGCACCACCGTTCCATTCTGAATCGTTAACAGCGCGCCGTTGAGCGCCACCAGCACGAACGGCGCGGCCACGAGCATGGCGAGGCGCATGTCGGCGCCCAGCGGGTCGTTGAGCGACGCCGTCGCCGCGATGTAGGCTGCGGCCACGAGCACCATTTGAATCCCCGCCATGGGCAGCGCCGACGACGCCACTTCGGCGAGCACAATATCGTCTGCCGCGAGCGGCAGCGTCTTGATGAGCGGCAGGTGCTGCATGTCGTGGCGGAGGTCGTTGCGAATCAGCCGGCCGCCGAACATAAAGAGCATTCCGGCCAACATCATGGCGCCTATCGCGATAACCTGCGGCCCGTCCGCGCCTCCGCCTGACGTTGCCGCCCCGAGCGCGATCGCCATCACCGTTGGACCAACGAATACTCGCAGCTGCGACGTGCGCCGCAGGCAGAGCATGTTCTTCCAGAAAATTGCCGCCGCCGGCGACCCAACAGGGGCGAGCCGCAGCGTGGACGTCGCCGCCCGCGACGGGCCCGCGCCTCCGGCCGATCGGCGGGCCCGCGCCGCCGCCGTGCGGGCCGCGCGTTGGGCCGACGCGTCGAGCGCCGCGTCCTCAAAGGCGGTGTCTGTACGAAGCACCCACCACCCGTGCACCGCGAGCACGGCGAGGGCCGGCACCATGAGGCGCGCCCACTCGCCGCTCGACCGCGCGAAGGTGGGCGCCACCACGAGATGAAACGGATACAGGCCCCAGTAGGCCGGCGCGCCGGCGAGAACCCGGCCCAACGCGGCAAAGAACGCCCTCATTCCTACCGCGCCGAGCAACGCGTGGCGTGCGCCGATTAGTCCGGCGAGCAACAGCACGCCGATGGTGGCGAACACCACGATCGACGCCCAGTGCCGCCGCGCGCCGGCGGTTCCGTGCTCTCGCCAGGATGAGCGCACGAGCGCGGCGCCGAGGCGGTGCAAGTTGAGCACCGAGAACAGCACCCAGAGCCCCACGGCGCGCATGGGCGACGGCAACAACGTGCCGCCGCGGCGCAGAATGAACACCCACACCAGTGCATTGAGGAGCACGGTTATCTGCGCGCGGAACAGCTTGTAGATGATCAACGACCGGCGCGACAGCGGCGCCGGAAAGAGCATGGACACTTCTGCTTGAGTAAACGCTAATGCCGTGGCGTCGGAACCGAACAGCCACGAGTTCATGAGCATCAACACAGCGATCAGCGTCACGAGCATCTCGGTCGGCTGACCGAGGAGGAGCGACGACGTGCCGATCCGCGCCGTTGGCCGGAAGAGAAAGGACCAGACGTAGATCACGCCAATGAGTATCGCGGCACTATACCTCGGGCTGCGCGCTCGCCGCAGTCCGGCGCGCAGCCGATTGCGGCCGCTCGCCATCACGAGGTAGAAAAACGCGCTCACGCGCTCACGCGGTTGAGCGCTCGTCGCCGGTGAGCGCGAGAAACACGTCTTCCAGAGAGCGGCCGGCCAGTTCTGGGTGCCCCCCAATGATCTCGTCGAGCGTGCCATACGCCACGCACTCGCCGCGGCGCACCACGAGCAGCTTGGTGCAGAGCTCCTCGACCAGATTGAGCAGATGCGAGCTGAGGATCACCGCCGCGCCGGCGGCGGCACGGGCAACGATCGTCTCACGCATGCGGCGCATGCCGCCCGGATCGAGGCCGGTGAGCGGTTCGTCGAGGATCAGCACCGCGGGATCGTGGAGCAGGCCGCAGGCGATCGCCAACTTCTGGCGCATACCGCGCGACAACTCGCCCGGGAGCGCGCTGCGCTTCTCGGTGAGCTCGAGCTCGCGCAGCAGCCCGGGAATGCGCAACTCGGCATCGGCCACCCCGTACAACCGGCCGATGAACCGAAGGTGCTCGTCCACGGACAGGTATTCGAACAGGTGCGGCTCGTCGGGAATGAACGCCAGGGCACGTTTGGCGGCAATGCCGTCCCGCTGCATGTCGTGGCCGGCAACGGAGACAGTTCCGGCCGACGGCGCAATGATACCCGCGAGGCAGCGGAGCGTGGTGGTCTTTCCGGCGCCGTTCGGGCCCACGAGGCCCAACACTTCACCGGCCGCGACGTCGAACGACATCGACCGCACGGCGGTGAAGTTCCTGTACAGCTTCGTGAGTTCCCGGACCGCGATCACGAGACGGCCCCGCGTCCCGTCACGCGCCCTGTCACGCGCCCTGTCGCACGGTGGAGTGGTCGCCGACGTTCACCTGGCCGTGCACGCCGTGGACCACCACGCCGTCGCCCAGGATGGAGCTCGCGAGCGCGGAGGCCGTGACGGTGGAGTTTGCGCCGACGATGGTGTCGCGCAGCGTGGAGCCGTCCACCCGCGTTCCGGCGCTGAGCGACACGTTGGGACCGATGGTCGAGGCCGTGAGCGTCACCTCGTCCTCGATGTATACCGGGTCGACGATCGTCACGCCCGCCGGCACCGACGCCGGCCGCCGCGCCCGTCCCTTTTCCAGCATCGTGCGATTGGTCTGGAGCAGCGTGCCTTGCTCGCCGGCGTCGTACCAGCCTTCTACGTCCACGACCTTTATCTTGGCGCCGTGATCGATCATGTACTGAAAGGCATCAGTGAGATAGAACTCACCTTTGTTCTTCGGCTGCTTCAGCGTCCAGTCAATGCCTTCATACAGTAATTTCCAATTCTTTATATAATAAAGTCCAATATTGGCCCGCTTCGAGATCGGCGTCGTGGGTTTCTCCACGATCTGCGTCATGTTGCCGGCAGCATCCGTCACCACCACGCCGAACCGCTGATAGTCGTCAACGGTCTTCACCCAGATGATCCCGTCGGCGTCAGTGTCCTTCACGATCGACAGGTCGGCGTCGAAGATGGTGTCAACGAAGATGATGAACACCGCCTGATCAACGAACGGCCGCGCCAACGCCACCGCACCCGCCGTGCCGTCCTGCACCTTCTGTTCGATGAACACCGAGTCGAATGGATATTTGGCCCGCGCGTACGCCTCGACCTTCTCCTTCAGATGGCCCGTGATGTAAATGACCTGCTCGACGTCCCCGAGCCGCTGCAGATCCTCCATCACGTAGTCGATCACCGGCTTGCCGGCGATCTTGAGCATTGGCTTGGGCGTGATGTTCGTGTGCGG
>JBEPWA010000088.1:0-12700 GCA_041690755.1 Gemmatimonadaceae bacterium
CCGAGGAATCTTCCGTAACGTACGGTTTGCCGGCTGTGCGTTCGGGAGGGAAGATCCCTCGCATTCGCTCGGGATGACAAACGGTCGCTCGCCCCTAGCCCCTAGCCCCTAGCCCCTAGCCCCTAGCCCCTAGCCCCTACGTCCCATCCCGTATATTGTATAAAACGGCAAAAACCACCTACCGTTCGTCCCCGGGGAATTCAATGGCCAAAATGGAAGCAACTGAGTGGATCTGGCGCGACGGAGAATTCATCCGTTGGGCCGATGCCACCGTCCACGTGCTCGCGCACTCCATCCAGTTCGGATCCTCGGCGTTCGAGGGGGTTCGGTGCTACAAGACGCCGCAAGGTCCGGCCATTTTCCGGCTCGAGGATCACCTCAGCCGTCTGCTCGATAGCTGCAAGATCTATCGGATGGACATCAAATATTCGGTCGATGAGCTCGTGGCGGCGACCTGCGAAGTGGTGGAGCGAAACAATATCGATTCCTGCTACATCCGGCCGATGGTCGTACGCGGCTACGGGTCGGCCGGCATGATGCCGACCGAGGCGTCGGTGGAGTTCTACATCCCCTGCTGGCCGTGGGGCACCTACCTCGGCGCCGACGCGCTGGAGAAGGGAGTGGACGCGTGCGTGTCCACGTGGAACCGCGTTGCGCCGAACACACTCCCCGCCATGGCGAAGATGGCCGGCAACTATCTGAGCGGGCAGCTGATCAAGGGTGAGGCGTTGCAGAACGGCTTTGCCGAAGGCATTGCATTGAGCACCGACGGCATGGTGAGCGAAGGGTCGGGACAGAACGTGTTCGTCATTCAGAACGGCACGATCTACACGCCCACGCTCAACGGCACCATTCTCCACGGCATCACTCGACACAGCGTGATTACGCTGGCGCGCGACTTGGGCTTTCCGGTGGTCGAGCGGAATATTCCGCGCGAAATGCTTTACCTGGCCGATGAAATATTCCTCACCGGTACCGCGTCGGAGGTCACGCCGGTTCGCAGCATCGATCGCATCGAGATCGGTAGCGGCGCTCGCGGTCCGATCACCACGCAGGTGCAGAAGCGTTACATGGATTTGGTCCAGGGCCAGGGCGAAGACACGTACGGTTGGTTGACGCACGTGCGCGCGGAGCGGGCGGCGTCGAAATAGAGACGGTGGTACGGTGGTACGGTGGTACGGTGGTACGGTGGTACGGTGGTACGGTGGTACGAAAACAGCCTGTTGGTCTGACGAAGGCACGCGATTCAGGAATCTCGTGTCGTCTGGGTAGATCCCTCGCGTGCGCTCGGGATGACAGACCGGGGTCCGCGTTCCACCGTTCCACCGTTCCACCGTTCCACCGTTCCACCGTTTTCCCGGCACGCTTTGCGCACAAGATATGGGGCATGGATACCGATGACTTTACCCCCGATCTGAGCAAGCTCGAGCACGATTACCAAATCCTCACCGAGCTGCACCGTTCGCGCGATTCGCGGACGTATCTCGCGAGACATCTCGAGCTGAATCGCGACGTCACCATCACGGTGGTGCGTCGCGGCGCGGGTGGCGCCCAGTCGCTGTCGCGCTTTGCGGGCGATGTCGAGCGGCTCAGGACGGCACGGCATCCGAACGTCATTCCGGTAATTGAGGGACGCTGGCTGGGCGACGGATGCTTTGCCGTCGCGCGGGCGCGCGTGCGCGGGGCGTCGCTGGACCAGCTGGTGAGCTCCATTGGCGCGGTGCCGCTGGCCACCGTGGCGAGCGCGCTCCAGCAAGTGCAATCGGCGCTCACGTGGGCGCGCACAAACGCCATCGCCAACCGCACGATCGATCACGATTCGATGATTTTTCAACAGGGCAGCGGCCGAGTGTTGCTGTCGCTCGAGCCGGCGCGCGCGCCGTCGTCGAGCACGGATAACTGTGACGATGCGCGTGTCGTTGGTCGGCTCGCTTGGGAGATGCTGTCCGGCGAGCCGTTCGACGCGGAGTCGGAGGAGTCTCTGGCGGTGTTGCGCCCCGACTTGGCGCCGCGCCTGGTTGCCGCGACGGAGTCGCTGGTGCGCTGTGAGCCGGGCACGCTGGTGAATGTGGGCGCGTACATCGCACTGCTCAGCGGATCGGCAGCGCTCGAGAGGCCTGCAACGTTGCCGGAACCTCCGACGGCGGTACCAGCGCCGTCGCCCACGCCATCGTCAACGAACGCCGCCCGGCCGCTACGCACCGCGCCCGTGGGCGCTGCGGCAGACGCCGTGGTGCCGCGCACGCAGGGCATGAGCTTTGGCGCGCGCTTCGGCTCCGCGGTGGCCGTGCTGGCGGTGGTTGCCATCGTCGCATTTTGGTTCGTGCAGCGAACCGGCAACGCGGTCAGCTTGATGGCGGCCAACGGCCAGGAGCAGATGTCGGGCGAGGCGGCCGGAGATGTGGCCGGAGATGTGGCCGACGCATCGCAGCGGACTGACACCGCGGCCGTGGCGTCGTCGCGGGACTCGACGTATCCAACCATACCGACACCTGCGGTGACGACAGCGCCGGCGCCGCTCGCTGTAACGCCGGCGGTTCGGCCGGCTCCGGTTGTCACGCCGGCGCCAACGGCTGCTCCAACGGCTGCTCCAACGCCTGCTCCAGAGCCGGCTCCGACATCCGGTCTCGTGCCGCCCGACACTCGGCGACACGAGCCACTGTCAGGCACGCCGTCGCTCACGTTCCCAGCGCGGTCGGCGGGTCCGGCGGATAGTGCTGGCATCGCGCCGCGGGACAGCACGGTGACCATGCAGGTCAGCGATGTCTGCAATTCGCCCATTGATGGCGATCAGCACAAATGTCTGATGAACGCCATCGACCGGAACGACGTGGCGCTCAACGCGGTGTATCAGCAGCTCAACGCGGCGCTGCGCCGCCAGGCGAACGTCACTGCGGACGACTCCACTCCGGAGTCGGTAACGCGGCTGCACGCCGCCGAGCGCCAGTGGATGGACCAGCGCGACCAGGCGTGTCACGGTGTGGGCAGCGGGCCGCTCTATGCTCGCGAGCGCGCACAATGCTTTGCCGACCAGTCGGCCGGGCGCACGCGCGAATTGCAGCAGATGCTCACCGCCATACCTAATCAGTAAGCAAAAAACACTCATGACAACATCAACCACGGCCGACGCCGGCTCACTCCTGCTGGGCGGCGACCTCGACGTGAACCGCATGGGCTATGGCGCCATGCGCATCACCGGCGACGGCGTGTGGGGTCCGCCGACGGATCGCGACGAGTGCATTCGTGTGTTGCGCCGCGCCGTCGAGCTGGGCGTGAACTTCATCGACACCGCCGACTCGTACGGACCACTGGTCTCCGAAGAGCTCATCGCCGAAGCGCTCCATCCATATCCGGCGGGCGTGGTGATCGCGACAAAGGGTGGCTTCGAGCGCTCAGGTCCGAACAAGTGGAATCCGAACGGGCGCCCGGAACATCTCCGCGAGGCGCTGGACGGCAGTCTGGCGCGCCTCAAACTCGAGCGAATCGATCTGTGGCAGTTGCACCGCATTGACGAAAAGGTGCCGGCCGCCGAACAGTTCGACGTGCTCGCCGAGTTCGTTCGTGAGGGCAAGGTGCGGCACGTCGGATTGTCCGAGGTAACCGTGGCGCAGATCGAGACGGCGCGCAAAGTCGTGCCGATCGTCTCGGTGCAGAACCGCTACAACGTCGCCGATCGTGAGTGGGACGCCGTGGTCAACTACTGCACCACGGAACGGATCGCGTTCATTCCTTGGTTCCCGCTCGGCTCCGGCTCGCTGGAAAAGCACAAGACGGGCGAATCGGTGACGGCACGCATCGATGGCATTGCGCGCGCGCATGCGGCCACGCCAATGCAGGTGGCGCTGGCGTGGCTGCTCGCGCGTTCACCATATATGCTCGTCATTCCGGGCACGTCCAAGGTGTCGCACCTCGAGGAAAACGTCGCTGCCGCCGGAATAACGCTGAGCGACGCCGAACTCGCGTCGCTCGGCTGACATCAGGGCTTGTTCAGGTAGTCGATCGCCAGCGCGGTCATCATGCGGACGCCGATCGGGAGCGCAGCGTCGTCGGCGACGAACAGCGGCGAGTGATTTGGTGCCGCGGTGTGCCAGTCGATTGACGGCGGCGTCACGCCCATGCTGATGAACATTCCCGGCACCTTCTGTTCGAAGCGCGCGAAATCGTCGGCCGCGGTGAACCGACCGCTCTCGCTAACCTTGCCCGCGCCGGCAATGCGTTGCATGGTCGGCAGCATGCGCTCAGTGAGTTGCGGATTGTTGAAGGTCGCCGGATAGCCTTCTTCGATCGTCACGTCGGCCGTGGCGCCGGACGCCATGGCGATGTGCTGCGCCGTCTGCTTCATGCGCGCGAACACCTGGCGCCGAACGCCCTCGTCGAAGGTCCGAATCGTTCCGATCATCACCGCGCTGTCGGGCACGATGTTGTCGCGCACGCCAGCGTTGAACGCGCCCACGCTGACTACCACGGGCGACGTGTTGAGATCCACCTGGCGGCTCACCACTGTCTGCAAGCCGAGGACGATCTGCGAACCGACGACAATCGGGTCGATGCCGCCCCACGGGACGCCGCCATGGGTCTGTTTGCCGTGGACCACGATGCGAAAACCGTCGGACGACGCGAGCGATGCGCCGGGCTGATATCCGATCGATCCGAGCAATCCGGGCCCAACGTGCAGGCCAAAAATCGCGTCAACATGTGGATTCTCTAGTGCACCGGCGGCGATCATCGGGCCGGCGCCGCCGACGGGAGCGCCTTCTTCGGCCGGCTGGAAGATGAACTTGACGGTCCCATTCAGGCGCGACTTCATGCCCGTCAATACCTCGGCGGCGCCCATGAGCATTGCGACGTGAGTGTCATGTCCGCAGGCGTGCATCACGCCCACGTCCTGTCCATTGTAGACGGCGCGCACGGTGCTCTTGAACGGCAAGCTGCCCGGCTCGGTCACGGGCAACGCATCCATCTCGGCGCGTAGCGCGACAACGGGCCCTGGGTGCGCGCCGCGCAACACGCCGATGACACCGTTGCCGCCGACCCCAGTGGTGACCTCGAGGCCGAGCGAGCGGAGATGCGCGGCCACGAGCGCGGCGGTCCGCGTTTCCTGGAACGACAGTTCTGGGTGCTGGTGGATGTCGTGCCGCCACGCCACGACCTTGGGCGTCACGGCAACCGTGCGCGCATCGATCTCGCGCATCATCGCGGCGTCGGTTGTCTGCGCGGAGAGCAGGGAAGGGAGGAGCAGCGCAACGAGCGCGAGATTTCGCATGACCGGAATCCTGTTCATTCGTGTGTCCGGTGCTTGAGCCGGTTCTCGTAGACCACGCGATAGAAGTTGGGCTCGCGTCCGAAGTGCAGGAGAAGCCCCACTTCCATGTCGGTGGCGCACAGGTAGCCGAATAGCTGCAAGGTACCGTTTGGGTGAAGACGTTCGCTGGACTTGATCTCGATGACAAGCCGCCTGTCTACGACCATGTCGAGCGACTGCCGAGCGAGAGGTTCACCCCGATAATAGACCATGACGGCAACCTCGCGCGCTACCTCGTGGTCCAACGCCGTGAGCTCTCGCTCCAATGCCAGTGCGTAGATGTGCTCGCGATAGCCGTATCCGAGCCGCCGGAAGACCTCGAAGAACCCGCCGATCACGGTGCGGGTGAGGTCGCCGTCGAGCAAATGTGCGTTTGGCGTCATGCGGCATCGTGCTGCGATGTCTCCGGGCGCGTATCACCAAAAAGCTGCTCGCGTTATCGGAGCTGTGCGAAAAACCGCTCGGGCCGGCCATAACAATTTGGGAAACGGAAAACGGCACGGATGAACGGACAACTGAACGGAACCTGCCGAGTGCAACCGATGCAGTTTTCCGTTCTTTGTTCCGTCCAATCCGTGCCCTTTTCCGTTTCCCAAACTGTTATGGCGTGCCCGAGCGGCTCTGCTCGGCGATAGCCGGCCACGTGGCAGGATCTTCGAGGCCGAGCACCCAAACGGAGTAGCCTCGGAGCTTGTATTTGCGCACCAGCTCCAGCTTGGCGGCAAAGGCGCGCGCGTTCTCGATCCACAGGAACTGGTTCACGCCGTTCACCGGCCAAAAGGCGTAATCCACCTTGTCGCGATCGTCCCAGGTGGGCTGCACCTTGTTCACCGCCAACAGACTCTCGGCTTTGGCGAAGGAGATGTCGCTGCCACGTGCACCGGCGCCGCGCTTCTTGTCGTAGCTCGGGTACCACCAGTCCGAGTACGTTGGAATTCCCAGCGAAATCTTGGCGGGCGGAACGCCGAGCGAGAGAACGAATTGCAGGTCCTGCTCCATCCAGGTGTAGCCGGCCACCGGGCCGGGCGTGGTGCCGCCGGTGTGTTGGGCGTAGGTCATGTACGAGATGAAGTCGAGCGAATCAGCCAAGGCCTTGTAGTCGTACGCGCCGCGCCAGTTGGCGATGATCCATTTGTCATAGCTCGACGTCCCCGCGAAATCGTTCGCGCGTGGCACCACAGCGGCGGAGAGCGGGCAACCGATCTTGTGCAGCGCGGCGGCCGCGGCCCACATGAATTTGGTGAGCGCGTCGCGATCGGCGACGTTCACGTTCTCGATGTCGAACTGAATGCCGTCCAGGTGTTGATCGCGACAGAGGGACACGAGGGCGCTCACCGCGCGGCGCTGCACGCTGGACACGGTGAGCAGCCGATGGATGGTGGGCTGGTCGAACCCCGCGTTCAGCACCAACGGCACGAGCTTGACGCCGTGCGCATGTGCCGCCGCGACCAGGCGCGGGTCGAGATGCCCGTGGAGCGCGCCGCGGCTGTCGAATGCGAACACCTGCGGCGAGACGATCGAGATCTGGCCGGCGTGGTCGAGAAAGCTCTGCACGCTTCGCGCAGCGTCCGTCGAGTACCAGAGCCCCTCCATCTTCTGTGCCGCTGCCGGACGTGCCAGCGCGGCGGCGAGCACGATGAGGGCGGCGACCTTGGCGCGACTCCGCACCTGTTTCATGCGGCTAGTGCGCGCCTGGGGCGCGCTTGGCGAATACGTAGAAATTCGGATTGACGACGAGCGAATCGGCGGCGCCCACGGACCCTGGGAACACCTTCCACGACTCGGTGGGGTGCAGCAGCGTAAAGCTCGCGGTATCGCCGACGCCGGCCTTGACCGGCATGGCGAAGCCCGGCACCACCGTGGTCCAGCGGTACGACAGCCGGCCGTTATCGTTTTTATATTCAAGAGTTGGAATGTTCGTCGTCGTGAGGTACTGCTGGAACACCTTGCTGAAATCGATGCCGGTGTGCTGGTTGATGTACTGCTCGATCTGCGCGCCCGTCACCGTCTGGTGCCGGAACGTTGCCTGGATGCCGCGCAGCACGCTGCGCCACTTCTCGTCGTTGTTTACGATCTGCCGCATCATGTGCAGCATGTTGCCGCCCTTGTAGTACATGTCGCCGGACCCCTCGGCGTTCACGCCGTAGGGAGCAATGATCGGCGCGTCGTTCCGAATGTTCCGCCGGTCCCCAATGTTGTACTCGTTGCCGGCCCGCTTGCCGTCGTGACACTCGGCGTACAGCACCTCGGCATAATTTGCAAAACTCTCATGGACCCACATGTCGGCCTGGTCCTTCATCGTGATGCTGTTGCCCCACCACTCGTGGGCGCTCTCGTGCACAATGATGAAGTCCCACTTTAGGCCCCAGCCTGTGCCGGACAGATCGCGGCCCAGGTAGCCGTTCGCGTATTTGTTGCCGTAGGCCACGCCGCTCTGATGCTCCATGCCAAGGTGCGGCGCTTCGATCAGCTTGTACCCGTCCTTGTACCAGGGATACGGCCCGAACCAGTGCTCGAAGCAGGCCATCATCGGCTTCGCCTGCTCGAACTGCACCTTGGCCGTGTCGAGGTGGTAGGCCAGCGGCCAGAAGTCCATCGTCAGCTTGCCGGCCTCACCGTTGTAGACGTCGCCAAAGTGCGCGTATTGGCCTGCGTTCACCTCGACGTTGTAGTTGTTGATCGGCTCCGTGACAAACCACTCGTAAGTGGACGTGCCGTCGCTGTTGTGGGTGGTGCTGCGCAGCCGTCCGTTGGAGACGTCGATCATTGGATCGGGAACGGTGATGGCAATGCGCTGACTGTCCGGCTCATCGCTCAACAGGTCCTTTACCGGCCACCACACGCTCGCCCCAAGGCCCTCGTTGGCCGTGGCGATCCAGCGATTACCCAGACTGTCGTGTTGCCAGATGAAGCCGCCGTCCCACGGCGGGCGCTTGGCCGCCACGGGTTTGCCGTGATAGTAAACTGTGATTGTCCGTTTCGAGGCGGCGCGCTGCGGAGAGGCGAGCGTGACGAAAAACGCGTTGCCGTCGCGGCGATAGGTGAGTGCCTTGCGGTCCTGCGCCATGCTGTCAACCTGCAACGGCTCCTGCAGGTCGAGCTGCATGACGGTGGCAGGCTTGAGCACCGTGTAGGTGATCGCGTTCCAGCCGCGGATGCTACTGTCGGCCGGCTGCACGGAGACGTGCAAGTCGTAGAACGACGCGTCCCACCACGCGCGAGCCGGGCCGTTGCTGCCGCGAAGCGTGTCGGCGCGGGTGAACACCTTGGGCGCGGCCTGCGCGAACGCAGTCAGCGGCGAGGCGAGCGTGGCAACGAGAGCGGCGAACGCGAATAGACGACGCATGGGCTGGTAGCTGGAGGACTGGCCAATATCCCGATTTCATAAGGTATCGCGCCGGAGCCGGAAAATCCCGCGGCGGAGGGGCCCGACGCACACTCCGTTCTCGGGGCTCTCGACTAGGCACTCTACACTGACTGGTTCAGAACGGTTGAGATGTTAGAACGGCGTATCAGACTTTCGTTCTGTGATCTCGACGTTGCTGGACTAGACCAAGAATTGAGAAGGCAGTCAAGAGCGCTTAGACCTGGGATGAAGAACTTCATCCGGTTTTAACCGCCTGGGCGAACAGCAGGATCCCCACGGCGATTAGGAGTCCGTACACATACCGGAGAAACCGTTCGCCTTGCAGCCGTTGGTTGGCAAACCTGCCAATGAAGATTGCCGGGATCACCACGACGAGCGATTCGAGATAGTACCGCGTCACCGCCGGTACCCATAAGCCCGTGATCCAGTAGCCCGCCATCGCGACGAGGCTTGCCGGGAGAAAGTAGCCCTGCAGCGTGGCGCGAAAGTGTTGCGGCGACCAGCGGCGCATGGCTCCGTAGATCACCAACGGAGGGCCGTTCATCCCGTAAGCCCCGCCGAGTACGCCGGCGACGAACCCGCAGCTGACGAGCCAGCGGGGACTGTCCGTTGCCAACTCTGGCGGGCGCTTCACGAGCAGCAGGTACGAGGAGAACGCCACGATCACTACCGCGAGCGCACCCTTCACAATCTGCTGATGCCCGCTCGTGAGCAGCATCACGCCGAGCGGAATCCCCACGAAGGTGGGGCCAAGCAGCCATGCCGTGCTGCGCACGTGAATGTGCCGCCAGTCCTGCACGACCACCACCGCCGCAATTGTGATCGACAGCAGCACCGCCAGCGGCGCGGCGATCTCCACGGGAATGATCAGCGCCAACAGGGGAACCGCGACCAGCGCTTCGCCAAAGCCAAAAGTCGATCGGATAAGCGTAGCGAGGAACGCCACTGCCAGAACGTGTATGGTTGCTGTATCCATGGGCGAGTCGAGCGGGGTTTGCGGACGGCGCGTGCAGTATCGGGCCGGTGCCCGGCGATTGCCAGGGCTTGCCACAGCTTGCACCATGGCCGACCAATTGGTTGCCCAGCTCGGTGCCTCCGCGTACGTTCGACATCTCTGCCAACGCATAGGATCCATGACCAGCCATCCTCGCGCTCTCGGGCGTTCCGTTTCATTCGCCGCGCTTGCCTGCGTCGCGGCGTTTACCACTGCACGAGCGCAGCGCGCCGATACCACCACGCTGCCACCGCTCAAGGTCGTCGATGCGAGCTTCATCGACCACTCGGCCAAGGCGTGCGTCGATTTCTTCCAGTTTGCCAACGGCGGCTGGCTCAAGCGGGATACCATTCCCGCGGCCTATTCGTCGTCCGGCGTAACGCGCGACATGAACAATCGCAACCAGCTCGTGGTTCGCTCCGTGCTCGACGACGCCATGGCGCGCCGTAAGTCGCCATCCACGCCGGCTACGACGCGGAAGCTGGGAACTTTCTACGCCACGTGCATGGATTCGGCCGGCGCTGAACGTGCCGGCGCCGATCCCGTCAAGGCAACGCTGGCCGAGATCAACGCGGTGACGACGCCGGCGTCGTTGCTGAAAGAAATCGCAACGTTGCAGGTGTCGGGGACCACCGTCGCCTTCAACTACGGCGCCGACGTCAACATCCACGACGCGGCGCACTACCTCGCCGGGTTTGATCGCGGCGGTCTCGGGTTGCCCGACAAGGATTATTACACCAAGACCGACCCGTCGTCTGACTCGTTGCGCAAGGCGTACGTGGCGCACATCGCCAAGTTGTTTGCGCTCTCTGGTGCGACGGCCGTGGACGCGCGTTCGGACGCGGCGAAAGTGTTGGCGCTCGAGACAGAGTTGGCCAAGGCATCGCTTGAGCGCGTGGCGCGGCGCGATCCGGCGGCGACCGATCACCAGATGACGCTCGCGCAGTTCCACGCCACCACACCGAATCTCGACTGGGCCACGTACTTCCACGACGTGGGCCTCACTGCGCCCGTGGCCAAGCTGAACGTTACCGAGCCGAAGTACTTTGCGCGGCTGAATACGCTGATCACCCAGACACCGATCGCTGACTGGCGCGCCTACCTCCGCTATCACGCCCTCGCCGAGGCCGCGCCGTGGCTCAGCAGCGCGTTCGTGAATGAGAATTTTGCTTTCTCATCGCGCTTCTCCGGAGCCAAGGTGCTGCTGCCGCGCTGGAAGCGCTGCCTGCAGGCGGCGGACGGAACGATTGGCGAAGCACTGGGCCAGGCCTACGTCGCCAAAACGTTCTCGCCTGCGGCCCGCGCCCGCGCCAAGGCGCTGATCGACGACATTCGCGCGTCGTTCGGCCAGCGGGTGCAAGCGCTCGACTGGATGTCGCCCGCCACGAAGAAGGAAGCGATGCGCAAGCTGGCCGTGATGGGCGAAAAGGTGGGCTATCCCGACACTTGGCGCGACTACTCCAAGCTCGTGACCACCGGCGGTCCATTCATTAGAAATATTGAAAGAGCCGAGGAGTTCGAGTGGATGCGAACGATCAATCGGCCGGGTATGAAGGTGGATCAGACGGAATGGGACATGACGGTGCCCACGGTGAACGCCTACTACAATCCGGCAAAGAACGAGATGGTGTTTCCAGCCGGCGCGTTGGCGCCGCAGACGTTCGATGCGAACGCCGACGACGCGGCCAACTACGGGTCGCTGGGCGGTAGCTGGGCTGGGCACGAACTGACGCATGGCTTCGACGATCAGGGCCGGCACTTCGACGAGAAGGGCAATTTGCGCGACTGGTGGACGTCGTCTGACTCCGTGCACTTCTCCAAGGAGGCGCAGAAGGTGGTCGATCAGTTCGATCACTACGTGCAGATCGACACCTTCCATGTGAACGGCAAGCTCACACTCGGCGAGAACATTGCGGACTACGGCGGCACGCTCACGGCGTACGACGCGCTGCAGCGGGCACTCAAGCGGAACGGCCGTCCGGGATTGATTGACGGCTTCACACCAGAGCAGCGGTTCTTCCTGGGTTACGCGCAGAGCTGGCGCAGCAACACGCGTCCGGAACTGATGCGCAATCGCGTCACGGTGGACGAGCACGCGCCGGAGAAATGGCGCACCAATGGGCCGCTGTCGAACAATGCGTATTTCGCCGCGGCGTTCGGGTGCAAGCCCGGCGATCCAATGGTGCGGTCGGCGGCGCTCGTTCCCCACATTTGGTAGGAGACGGGCGCATGCCAACGAAAGACAAGCGCGTCGACGCGTACATCGCGAAGGCTGGGGCGCACGCCAAGCCTGTGCTCGAGACGATTCGGTCCGCCGTGCACACCCACTGTCCGGAGTGTGAGGAAACTATAAAGTGGGGTCATCCCAATTTCATGTACAACGGTGGCATCCTGTGCAACGTGGCGGCCTTCAAGGCGCACTGCCACGTGAATTTCTGGAACGGAAAACTGTTCGGCGAGCTCAGGGACGATGCGTCATGGGCGCGGCTGTCAAAGGTTGAGACGGTCTCGGATTTGCCATCGAAGAGGATGCTTACCGCGTTCATCAAGAAGGCGATGGAGCTGAGCGCCGCGGGGGCAAAGCCGGCCAAGGCCGCGCCGAAACCGAAGCCCGAGCTCGCCATGCCGGACGCATTCATGGCGGCGATACGGAAGAACAAAAAGGCGCTGGCGACGTTTGAGAAGTTCAGCGCGAGCAGCCGCCGAGAGTACGTCGAGTGGATCGCGTCGGCCAAGGGCGAGGACACGCGGGCGAGACGGGTGGCGCAGGCCGTGGAGTGGATGGCAGAAGGCAAATCACGAAACTGGAAATACACGTGATCGCTCTGCATCGCTTGATTGATATCGAGCTGGTGTCGTGGGCGGTGGTGCCAGCGCTGGGAACCCACGCGCACCGACCACAGCGTTGGCTTCCGACTCGCAGTCCCAAGGCGTAGGCGTTGAGCCCGGACTCGCGCTACGCGTTCGCGGTGTTTCAGAGCCTTGTTGGCCAGCCGTCCAAGGTCTGCATGACCGATGTGGCCAGCCATCAGGTGAT
>JBEPWA010000089.1:0-12672 GCA_041690755.1 Gemmatimonadaceae bacterium
CCCCCCACCACCCAAAACCCCCTCCACCCCCCCCCCCCCAAGAAAAAATTTTTTTTTATAAAAAAAAACCCCCCCCCCCCCCCCCCCCCCCCGGGGGCGCCCCCCGCCCCCCCGAAACTCTCTGTCGAGCTAGCTCGACAGTTACATCGTCAGCCTAGAAGAAGTTGACGCCGAAGGTGATCGGGACGGCCCACGAGGTGCCGTAGCGAGCGTCATCACGATTGAAGTGAATCGCGCGAGCTTCGACGAAAATTTCCTTCTTGCCTGCGTGGAACGCGAGACCGCCGCCAGCATTCCAACCCCAGCTATCGTGGAAATCGGGGTTCGTGAATCCCGTGGTCGAGTTCGTGCCGGCAATGACCGCGTGCTGCGGGCCGACGCCGCCGTTCACGTCATGCAGTTGCATGCGCAAGTTGCGATAGCGGAGATAGCTGCCGCCGCCGAGTGCATAAGGCGTCATGACGACGCTGCTGCCGAGGAAGTTGTTGAACAGGGGCAGGTTCAGGCGGAGATCGGCATTGCCGCCCCACATGTCAGCCTTCGGTCCAAGCTGGTCGTAATCAGCATTGTCAGAGAACTGCGTGTAGCTACCATCGAGTCGCACGCCCAAGGGCATGTCGAGGCTCTGCCATCCAAGATTTACCTGTCCCATTGCGCCCGCCTGGTTCACGGTGCGGATGGCACCGAACGGCAGGTTCGGACCAGCGCCCAGCCCGACGTAGACGCCGCCAATTTGCTTGGCGACCATCGGGACATTCTGCATCACAGTGTCAACGCGCGTGACCGTGTTGGTCTGCGTCACACGAACGGTATCGACGCGGCCCATCGTGCGCAGCGTGTCGGTGCGGTACACCGTCACCGTGTCGACGCGGGCGGCTTCGCCCGGAGCTTCCTTCGTGATCGGAATCCGCTTCGTTGACCGAGCCTGGGCAGAAGCGACCGATGCGCCGAGAGTGAAGATCGCCGCGCCGGCAACTAACATTAGAGCATTACGGTTGAACATTGGGTCTCCTCCCTCTGTGTCGTCCTTGATCGACTAGCCCCCGCGGACGACTACCGGGCGAGGATTTCTCAGCGCACCGCATCGCGCTGAGCCCTCGGTCGACGTACTTCGTCGCGGCACCGCACAGGTTCATGGCAGAGTCCGTGCCGCGGCGGGGGGTATCAAGGCCGTACAGAGAACAAAAATTTGAGTGAATCGCCCGGTAGTCATCCCCTGCACCGGGCGTTGGGATAGAGCGTCGTAGCTCGGGCTGACCCGCGTGCGGGTTCCATGCCGTAATGGCCAACACTAATAGACATTCAGATGTTTAGAAGCGGGGTCACGGGATCTTCGCGTCCAATCGTAGCGTGGCGACGCACCCGACGCCGTCCACCCGGTTGTCCAGCGTCAGCGATCCGCCATGCGCCTCGGCGATCTGCCGCGACAAAACCAGCCCAATACCCGAGCCCTGCGGCTTTGTCGTGAAAAACGGAACGAACAGGTTTGCGGTGCTCGCAATGCCGGGGCCTTCGTCTTCCACGAACACCGACAACGTGCCGTTCTGTCGATCCCAGCGCATGTGCACGCTGCCGCCCGTTTCGAGCGATGCATCCACCGCGTTGCGTACGAGATTTATCAATAACTGGTCGAGCTGATCGCCGTCGGCGAGTACCGTGATCGGCGGACCCTGCAGCACCGTTACCGGCATTCGTGTTTCCAGCGCCGCCACACGGTGCACCCACGTAGCGACGTCCACCGGCACGCGACTCGGCGCGGGCAGTCGAGCCAACCGCGCGTACGCGGACATGAATCGCACGAGCGCTTCGGACCGGCCGCCGATGACCGTGAGGCCGCGGCGCAAATCCTCGTCGGCATCGGCGGCGCGCGGGCTTCGGTCAAGGAGCGACGACAAGCTTCCGGCGATCGACTTGATAGGAGCAAGTGAATTATTGATCTCGTGACTCAACACGCGCACGAGCCGCTGCCACGCCTGCAGCTCTTCCTCGCGCAGCGTCTTGCTCACGTCGGCAAGGACGAGCAGCGTGTGCGGCCGGCCATCCTGGCGGAACGTGCCGCGCCGCACTTCCCATCGCCCCGCGCCGCCGGGGAACGTCACGTCCATTGTGCGCGGCGACGCACCCTGCAGCGCATCGGCCAGTCCGACCTGTTCAGCTGTGCGACCCAGCAGCCGTTCGCCTGTATGACCGAGTAGCCGTTCTCCGGCACGATTCACGAGACGTACGCGATCGCTTGCGTCGAAGGCGAATACCGCGACGTCGATCTCGGACATCACCGTGCGCAACAGGGCCGTGGCTTCCATGGCGCCGAGGCGCTGAGTGCGCAGCGTTTCGCCGAGCAGGTTGGACTCGAGGAATGCCAGGCCGAGCGCATCCTCGCGGTCGGCGCCGCGGGCGCGGATGGAGTAGTCGCCCTCGCGCAGCGCGGCGAGCATGTTGGACAGCGTCTGCAGCGGGCGGATGACGCGCTCGCGCAATATGAGCGCGGTGATCATCCACCCACCAAGAACGATTAGTCCAAGCGTCCACTGGACCTTGCCGCTGTAGTCGCCGAGCCAGAGGAGCACGGTGGACACCACGACGCCCGGCAGGCCGGCGAGAAGCGTGAGGCGGAAGACGAGCCGCTCATGCGTGGCGCGGAACGGGGCGTGCGCCGCCGGCGGCTCGTCCCGTGGGTCAGAGACCATGGCTCGCGATGCGCCGGTACAACGCGCTCCGCGACAACCCCAGGGCCTGTGCGGCGCGGCTGACGTTTCCCTCGTACCGTGCTAACGATTTTTGAATGAGCATTTTCTCAACTTCCTCGAGCGGCAGGTCCTCGAGCCGCGAGGCGGCACCCGGAGCGAGCCGCAGCCCGAGGTCCGCGGTGCGCACCTGCTCGCCCTGGGCCATCAGCACGGCGCGTTCAACGGCGTGGTCGAGCTCGCGAATGTTCCCAGGCCACGGATGGCCGAGCAACACCTGCATGGCGCCGGAGTCGAACCCGCCGAGCGCTTTATGATACCGGGTCGCATGCCGCCGCAGAAAATGCGCCGCCAGGGCGGGAATGTCGTCGCGCCGGTCGCGCAGCGCCGGCAGGTGGATCTCGATCGTGTTGAGCCGAAAGAGCAAATCCTCACGGAACCGGCCGGTTACCACTTCCTGCTGCAGATTTGCGTTGGTCGCCGAGATGATGCGCACGTCTACGTGCCGCGCCTTGGACGAGCCGACGCGTTCCACGTCGCCGGTCTGCAGCACGCGCAGCAACTTGGATTGCAGCGACAGTGGCACCGTGCCGATTTCATCGAGAAAGAGTGTGCCGCCGTCGGCCAGCTCAAAGCGGCCGACGCGGTCGGCCTTGGCGTCGGTGAATGCGCCCTTCACGTGGCCAAACAGCTCACTCTCGAACAATCCTTCGGACAGTCCGCCCATGTTCACCGCGATGAACGAGCGCGCCGTGCGTGGCGAGGAGGCGTGCAGCCATTGCGCCACGAGCTCCTTGCCGGTGCCATGTTCGCCGGTGATGAGCACATTGGCATCGGACGGCCCAATGCGCTCCATGAGCTGCAGGATCGGTTGCATCCTGGGCGACTCGGCGATCATCTGCGGGAGATGGTCGCGGCGGAGGAGTTTGTTCTCCGTCTCCAGGCGTTGAGCGCGCCGGAGTGCGCGGCCCAGCTCCACCTGCGCGGCAAGTATGGAGACGAGCCGCGAGTTGTCCCACGGTTTTTCGACGTAGTCGCGCGCGCCGCGGCGCATGGCTTCCACTGCGCTGTCGATCGTGCCCCACGCGGTCATGACGACCACGGGCATGTTGGGCTCGAGCGACTGGAGCGTGAGCAAGAGGTCGAGGCCTTCCTTGCCCGAGGTGGTGTCGCGCGTGTAGTTGAGGTCGAGCAGCAGGGCGTCGTAGTCGCGACGCTCGAGGGCGGCCAAGGCCGCGCCGGGCGAGCTCACCGTGTCGACGTCGTAGCCGTGTCCCTTGAGGAGCAGTCGAAGCGCCTCGAGGATGTCGGGCTGGTCGTCGGCGATGAGGACGCGGGGGGAATCCATAGCGCAGGGTCTAGGGGCTAGGGTCCAGGGTCTAGTAGCTGTGAGCGGGCAGCCAGCAGTCTAGACCCTAGACCCTAGACCCTAGCCCCTATTCCGTAATCCATCCGTCCTTCAGCTCAATCACCCGGTGCCCGCGCTTGGCGTTCTCCTCCGAGTGCGTCACCTGGATGATCGTTGTTCCTGCGTCATTCAACTTCTTGAACAAATCCATGATCTCGCGGCCCTGGCTCGAGTGCAGGTTGCCGGTGGGTTCGTCGGCGAGGACGAGTTTGGGCTTGGCGATCACGGCGCGGGCGACGCCCACGAGCTGCTGTTGTCCGCCGGAGAGCTGGCGGGGGTATAGATCCTTTTTGCCGACCATGCCGAAGCGGTCGAGTGTGTCGGCGACGATCGCCTCGCGCTCCGACTTCTTCACGTTTCGGTACGACAGGGGAATGTCGAGATTCTCAGATACCGTCAGATCGTCGATCAGGTGGTACTGCTGAAAGACGAATCCGATGTGTTCCTTGTTCAGCGCCACGCGTTGCTTGTGGCTCATGGCGTGGACTGGCTGGCCGAGGAAGTAGAACTCTCCGGTCCAGGCGCTGTCGAGCATGCCGAGGATGGCGAGGAGCGTCGACTTGCCAGCGCCGGACGGGCCCATGATCGATACGAACTCACCCGCCTGGATGTCGCCGGTAATGCGGCGGAGCACGTAGGACCGGCCGGCCGGTGTCTCGAACACTTTCTCCAGGTTGCGCATGGAGATGAGTGGGCCGACAAACGGCATGGACACGCCCGCGCGTTCGATGGGCTTGGGCTGGGCTGAGAAGAATGACATAACTGACTCCTAAATTAACGCCGTAACGCGTGAGCGCACCGCCGGTATGCTACTCACTTCGAAGCGCGACCATCGGGTCTACATTCGCCGCGCGGCGCGCCGGAACGTACGATGCCACGAGCGCGATCGCTGCCAGCATCAGGCTGATGCCAACGTAGCTCACAGGATCGGTCGCCGTCACTCCGTATAATTGGCTCCGCAGCGCTTTCGTCACCATCAAGGCGAGCGGCAGGCCCACCGCAACGCCGGTGATTGCCAACTGCGATCCCTGTCTCACGACCAGCGACAGCACGTCCTTCTCCTGCGCGCCAAGTGCCATGCGGACGCCCAGCTCGTGCGACCGTTGGGCGACGCCGTAGGAGATGACGCCATATAACCCGATCGCCGCCAATACCAGCGATACCATACCGAACACGGCGAACATCCCGCCGAATACCCGCGATTGCCACATCGACCGATCCCGAAGCGCCTCGAGGGAGAGGACGTCGTACATCGGCACGACAGGATCGATCGCGCTCACCGCGGCGCGCAGCCCAGGCGCGAGTGACGCGGGGTCACCATTGGTGTGCACAAGTACGCTCACGCTGCGGCTCGTGACCGTAGCCTGTGGGACGTAGATCTGCGCGATCGGCCGGTCCTTGAGATCTCGCTGGCGCACGTCGGGCGCCACCCCAACGATGGTGAGCCAGGTACTGCCCGATCCCCAGCGCAGCCGCTTACCCAGGGCGCTCTCACCCGGAAAATTTCGAGTCACGAAGGACTCATTTACCACGGCGACGCGTGCAGTGGTGTCAGCGTCTTCCGCGACCGAGAACGACCGGCCGCTGCGCAGCGAAATGCCGAGAGTGGAAAAATAGGCGCCTGATACCGGGTGAAACTCCGCACTCCGTCGCCGGCCTTCCGCGGCGGGCTGTCCCTCGACCAGGTAGCTGGTACCACTGCTGGAGCCGCTCAGGGGACTGTAACTCGTCAGCGACGCGTCCGTCACGCCCGGGGCGGCGGCGAGGCGCGTACGCAACTCGATGAAGAACCGCAGTCGCGCTGCCGCGGTCGGGAACCGGCCAAGCGGAAGCATGACATCGGCGGACAGCACGCCCTGGGTCCGGAACCCGGGGTTCACAGTCTGAATTCGAAGGAAGCTGCGCATCATGAGCGACGCGCCGATGAGCAGCACGAGACAGAGTGCTGTCTGACCGACGACGAGCGCGCCGCGCAGACGTTGGTGTTTGGCTCCGCTCGTCGTGCCGCGCGAGCCGTCCTTGAGCGTTTGGTTGAGATCGGGGGTCGTCGACTTGAGCGCCGGCACCAGGCCGAAGAGACATCCGCAGCCAACCGATATGGCGAGCGTGTACGCGAGCACGCGTCCATCGATGTCGAAGTGCATCCAGTATGGAAGCTCATACGGAATCGCTTGCACGATTGCGTCGAGCCCCCATACGGCGAGCAGCACGCCGAACGCCCCGCCCGCGATTGATATGAGAATGCTCTCGGTGAGCAGCTGCCGTACGAGCCGTATGCGGCTCGCGCCGAGCGCCATGCGCACGGCAATCTCGTGCTGCCGCGACGTGCCGCGGGCGAGCATGAGGTTGGCAACGTTACCGCAGGCGATGAGCAGCACGAACGAGACGGCGCCGAGCATCGTCCACAGCAGCGTGTCGAATTGGTCAACGAAGGATTGCTGGAACGGCGCGACGCGCGCGCTCTCGCCGTCATTGGACGTTGGGTAGCTGCGGGCGAGTCGCGCGGCGATCGATGCGATATCGGCGTTCGCCTGCGCCAGCGTGACGCCCGCCTTGGTTCGCGCCAACACGTCGAACTCACGCTGCCCCCGCGCCGGCATCGAGTCCACGGCGATCGGCGTCCAGACGTCGCGCGTCTCCGGGAATCGCATGCCCGGAGGCATGACGCCGATCACGGTGTACGATGAGCCGTCGAGCGATATGGGCTTGCCAAGGATCCGTGCGTCGGCCGCGAACGCTTCGTTCCAGAGCTTGTCGCTGATGATCGCGACATGGTGCTTGCCGACGACGCTCTCGCTTTCGTCGAACGTTCGTCCCATCTGCGGCTGGATGCCGAGCAGCGGGAAGATGTTCCACGACACCACTTCCGATTGGACGTGCCGCGCCTGTCCCGACCCGTCGATTGCGCCGAGTGCGACGTCCCGGTTTGCGAACGCGGCCATTCCGTCGAGCGTCGTCGACTGGGCGGCAAAGTTGGCGAACGTGGCCAACGAAACCGCGCCGTCTGTCACGCCGAGCTTGGGGTTGGTCTCATAAATCCGCATGACCTGCGCCGGGTCGCGAAAGCCGAGCGGCCGCAGGATCATGGCGTTGACTGCGCTGTAGATCGCGGTGTCAGTGCCGATGCCAAGCGCCAGACACAGCACGGCGATGACTGTGTACGCCGCGTTCAGCCGCAGGGATCGCAGCGCATACCGGACGTCAGAGATCACGGATTCCATGGCAAACCCCGGGGGCGGGGTCTCGGCTGGAGGGGGCCCGTTGGACCAATCGAATTGTGAAGGAGATTGGGAGAGAGGCGAGAGCACGGCCGGCGATGGTTCGCCTTGGTGTCTCGCCTCCCGTCGCTCGTTACGCGTTCTGCGTCCGGCGCTCCTCTTCCACCACCCGTCCGTCGAACAGATGGATCGATCGGTCAGCGTGCGCGGCGTACCGGGGATCGTGGGTCACCATGCAGATGGTGGCACCGCCGCGGTGCAGCTCGCGAAGCAATTCCATCACGGCTTCGCCGTTCACGGAATCGAGGTTGCCCGTCGGTTCGTCGGCCAGGAGAATGAGCGGGTCGCCGGCTACGGCGCGGGCAACGGCCACGCGTTGCTGCTGACCGCCGGAGAGTTGGGCGGGGTAGTGCTTCATTCGATGGCTCATGCCCACGCGTTCCAGCGCGTCCGTCACCCGCTGTTTGCGCTCGGCCGCCGACATACCGCGGTAGGTGAGCGGCAGCTCGACGTTCTCGTAGACTGTGAGATCGCCGATCAGGTTGAACGCCTGAAAGATGAAGCCGATCTGGCGGTTGCGGATGCGCGCGCGCTGGGACGGCGTGAGCTGGGCGACCGACTCGCCGGCCAGCGTGTACTCGCCGTCGGTGGGCGTGTCGAGCAAGCCGAGTATGGAGAGCAGCGTTGTCTTGCCGCAGCCCGAGGGCCCTTCCATGGCGACGTACTCGCCCGGCTGAATCTCGACGTGAATGTCCTGCAAGGCGTGGGTCTCCACCTCGTCGGTGTAGAAGACCTTCTTGATCCCGGAGAGGCGGATCAACGCCTGGGTGGCGCTCCCCGCGTTCGGGGAGAATCCAGCCGGTGACGACGATGTGGACTCGGTGGCCATGAGGGCGCTCGGGCTAAGGTGATGGAACGAGGTGCGACGTGCGATGGAGATCCTTCGGCCTAAAGCCTCAGGATGACCGCGTTGCCACTACGTGCCACGCGGTCACTTGATTCGAACTCGAGTGGTATTGTCGAACTGGGACATGTCCGAAATGATCACGCTGTCGCCAACCTGCAAACCCTGCAGGATCTGGATGGTGTTGACCGATGCGACGCCCAGCGCCACGGTGACGCGCGTCGCCTCGCCGGTGCCCTTGTTGACCTTGAAAATTCCGACGGAGGCGCCCGCCTGGCCAAAGCCCGGCCGGCCCATGTAGAGCACGTCGTGCAGCTTTTGAATCTGGATCGTGCCGTCTACCGCGAGGTCGGACCGCGTCCCGGTGGGGAGTGTGTCGTCGATGGCGACTTCGACTGTCACGGTTCCCTGAACAGACGACGGATCGGTGCGCGTGACGTGGCCGCGTACGGTGGTGTTGTTGTGCAAGTCGATGGTTGCCGGCAGCCCGGGCACCACGTCCTTGGCCTGGTTCTCTGGAACGCGCAGCGTCGCCTTGAGTTTGCCCGGCTGCACGACGCGGGCAACCACGGTGCCGGCGTTGACGTACTGGCCGAGCTCGAGGGGCGGATTGCCGAGTGCCTGCAGCTGGCCGCCTTCCGGAGACGTGACCCGCATGGATGCGACGCGGTTCTTCTGCTCCGTAAGAATTCTCTTAAGGCTCTCGATCTGATCCTGCTGGAGCTGAAGCTGTTGTGGCTCGGAGGCCTGGATGTCCTCGAGCCGCTTTTTCTCGATGTCGAGCCGCTGCTTGGCTTCGGACATCTGATCGCGGAACTGCGCGACGTCATTGGCTGACGCGAGCTTCTTGATCGCGAGCGAATCGTAGACTGCCGCCTGGCGCACCGCGTTGTTGTAGACGGTCTGCTGGGTCACCACGGCGCCCTGCTGGCCGAGGATCTGCTGATGCAGCTGTGTTTTGAGCGACGCCAATTGGCCGACGGCCTGGTTGAGCGTTTGCTCATTGGTGAGCTGCTTGATTTCCTCGTCCGGGTTGCTCATGACCACGAGCACCGTGTTCGTCGTCACGGACACGCCGGGGCGAACGGGCAACTCTTCAACGCGGCCGCTGGTGAGCGCCGTGATGTTGCGGGGGTTTTCCGGCTCGAGAATTCCAGGGGCGTTGACGTCGCGCGACATGTCGCCGCGTTTCACCGTGTCGAACCACAGCGTGCCTTTCTCCACGGGCGGGGCGGCCGGCTTGAGCCGAGCGATGCCGACGGACACAGCGACGATGCCGATCAACCCCGCCGAGAGGGCGAGGTACTTTTTGGTCTGTTTTGGTGGATCGCGCTTGATATCCAAGATGACGTCTCGTGCGAGAAAGGCGGGGGCGAGGGCGGGCCTGGAAACTACAAGGAGCTAAAGGAAGGACCGTGCCGTGCTTCGCCTTGACCTAACGCACATATTCGCAATGGGTTAGAGCGTTTCGAGCGGGTCGGTTCGCCGGTCCTCGTGCTCGCCTGTGGGATTGAGCGTCCCACAAGTGAACAGTCCTGACGGACGCGGGTCGTCCAATGTTTCAGCCTGTATGACAGTGCGAACGGGGAATAGGTTGCGTGGAGGCGGTTGTGCGGTTGTGCGGTGGTGCGGTGGTGCGGTGGAACGGTGGAACGGGCGGAGGCGAGCATGCGGTGGTTGTCGGGGATCCTGATCGTAATGGCCGGAGTTCCAGTGTTGGGCGCTCAGACGGTGCACACCGCCGGGACTCGCGGAACTGTCGCGGCAGTGGCGCCCGCGCCGTCGCCACCTCGAGCCGTTGGGCGTGAGCGATACGGCAGAGAGTCCGATCGAATGATCCGTGGTTGCGGCGGCGCCAACGGTTCCGGCGTTAGTGCGCCGGCAACGGTTGCGCAGCCGAGTGTCGTTCAGCCGTCGGTGAGGCAGCCGCAGATCGGAGTCAGTCAGCCGCTGCCGTACACGCCACCGGTTCCCGCGCAGACCACGGCGTCCCAGCAGATGGCGCGCCAAGGCCAAGCGGGAGCAACCGCGCCAGGGTCGTGCTCGACGAAAGATGGCCGCGCCCAACTCGTAGGGGCGCGGCCGTAGGCTGAGCTCGAGGCGAACCGTACTTCGTTTGTTACGGTTGGATCGCGGGTTTCGCCGTCGCGGCCATGAGCACGGTCGTGGAGTTGGTGTCGCTGAGCGACAACACGCGCCGCGCGCCGCGCCAGATCTTAATCAGCGACGATCGCGGGTTGATGGTGCTCACCACGACCTTGTGCGCCGAGCTGCTGGCGTGAATGTACTGGCCGCCGCCGATGTAAATCGCGACGTGGCTCACACCTTTCTTGGCCTTGCCGAAAGTGAGCAAATCGCCCGGCAGCAGTTGGCTGGTATCGCGCGTCAGCGCCAGGCCGACGGTCGCTTGCTGTCGAGCGGTGCGCGGCAGCTCCACGTTCAGCGCCGACAGAACGTACCGCACGAGGCCACTGCAGTCGAAGCCTTTGTCGGGCGCTTCGCCGCCGGTTCGATAGCGGGTGCCGAGCTGCGCCCTGGCCATGGCCACGACCGAGTCGCGAAGCGTGAGCGCGGAGTTGCTATACGCTTCGAAGGGCTTGGCCGACTGAGCCCGGATCTGGGACGCTGGCGCGCACAACAGGGCCACCGTGCACAGCACGATTGCGGACCTGTTGATTCGCGACGTCGAAAGAGAGCGCATCTGGAATTGACCGATAAAAATGGCTGGGACGGCGGGGGGACCGCTCGTCCAAGCGCGTCTGTGAGCATTGGCGGGGGAACTCTTCGCCAAACCCAACAGCCCGAGGATGTTAAGTCCCTTGGGCGGCAGGGTCAACAATGCATATCAGTATCGGTCAGATCCGTGAAAAACATCACAGCGGGCCGGTGAGATGTGTCCGCTACCGGATTCCGAGCAGCTTGTGGGTCTGAATGCTGAGGCGCCAGCGCGGATGCGCGAGGCAGTAGGCCGTCGCGGCCTGCGTGTTCGCCAGCAGGTCGGGACCGTCCATGGGCTGCAGAAAGAACTGCTCGAAGCGCAGTGTCTCGAAGCGGGCCGGGTCCACGGCTACCTGCGGATAAACGAGCTTGAGTTCGTGTCCACGGTCGAGCACCACGGCGGCGTTCGCCTTTGGACTCACGCAAATCCAGTCGATGCCCGGTGGCGCGGCCTGGGTGCCGTTGGTCTCCACGGCCACGGTAAAGCCGCGGGAGTGAAGCGCGTCGATTGCCTTGCTGTCGAGCTGAAGCAACGGCTCGCCACCCGTGCAGACGACGAATCGGTTCGCCGTGTCGTTGCTCGGCCAGCGAGAGGCGATCGCGTTGGCCAACGCGTCGGCCGTGGGAAATTTTCCGCCGTCGGGGCCGACACCAATGAAATCTGTATCACAGAATGTGCATACCGCGTCCGCCCGATCCGCTTCGCGGCCGGTCCAGAGGTTACAACCGGAGAAACGACAGAACACCGCCGGCCGCCCCGCGTTCACGCCTTCGCCCTGCAGGGTGTAGAAGATTTCCTTGACGGTGTACATGGGCGGGGGAGAGGGACGGTGGTGCGGTGGTGCGAGAGCAGCCGCGCGGTTGTCATCCCGAGCGTAGCGAGGGAACTAGCCGGACGACACGAGATTCCTCAGTCGCTTCGCTCCCTCGGAATGACAACGGACCTGTCAAATATACGGAGCAGGATCCGCGGATCCCGCTTGGGCAAATCCCTTGAGCCGCAGTTGGCAGGCGTCGCAATGGCCGCAGGCTGCGCCGCTTTCGGCGGGGTCATAACAGCTCTGGGTGATCGAGTAGTCCACGCCGAGCTCGAGTCCGCGGCGAACGATCTGCGCTTTAGTGAGGGCGATCAGCGGGGTACGAATGTGGATTCGGTTCGTCGCCTCCACCCCGCTGCGCGTCGCCAGATTCGCCATTGCCTCGAACGCCGCGATGTACTCGGGCCGGCAGTCTGGATAGCCGGAATAGTCGAGCGCGTTGACGCCGATGTAGATGTCGCCGGCATTGAGTACTTCCGCCCAGGCGAGTGCGAACGACAAAAAGATGGTGTTGCGCGCCGGTACGTACGTGATCGGAATGCCCTTGTCGTTCGTGTCGCTCACGTCGCGATCCTTGGGCACGGCGATGTCGCTCGTGAGCGCCGAGCCGCCAAAGGTGCGCAGGTCTATGTCTACGATGACGTGGTCGCGCACACCGTATGCGGCGGCGACGCGGCGCGCCGCTTCGATCTCCGTGGCGTGGCGCTGCCCGTAGCGAAAAGTCATCGCGTGCACGTCGAAGCCTTCATCGATCGCGTGGGCGAGCAGCGTCGTGGAATCGAGACCGCCGCTCAACAGCAGCACGGCGTTTCGCATCAACCGTTCAGTGCGCGGTCGAAGTCCTCCTTGAGATCTTCGACATGTTCGAGTCCAACGGATACGCGCAGCAAATTCTGCGGCGACTTGGTGCCCACGCCTTCCA
>JBEPWA010000090.1:0-11520 GCA_041690755.1 Gemmatimonadaceae bacterium
GAGATACCGGCGTTGATCGCGGGACGCACACCGGCAAAGAACAGATCGGACTCGAGGAAGATCTGGCCGTCGGTGATTGAGATGACGTTCGTGGGGATGTAGGCCGACACGTCACCAGCCTGCGTTTCGATGATCGGAAGCGCGGTGAGCGAGCCGCCCGCCTTGAGGATATGCTTTCCATCCACAACGCTCGGATCTTCGCTCAGCTTGGCTGCGCGCTCGAGCAGGCGTGAGTGGAGATAGAACACGTCGCCCGGAAAGGCTTCACGGCCCGGCGGACGACGCAACACGAGTGACAGCTGACGATACGCCGCGGCCTGCTTGGACAGATCGTCGTACACGCACAGCGTCGGCTTGCCTTCGTTGTACATGAAGTATTCGGCCATCGCGCAACCCGAGTAGGGCGCGATGTACTGCATCGGGGCCGGGTCGGATGCCGAGGCAACCACGACGATGGTGAAGTCCATCGCACCGGCTTCCTTCAGCTTCTGCACCACGGACGCAACGGTTGACGCCTTCTGACCGATGGCGACGTAGACGCAGATGACGCCGGTGCCCTTCTGATTGATGATCGTGTCAACGGCAACCGCTGTCTTGCCGATGCCGCGATCGCCGATGATCAGCTCGCGCTGTCCGCGGCCGATCGGGATCATGGAGTCGATCGCCTTGATGCCCGTCTGCAGCGGCTCTTTCACCGGCTGACGAACGATGATTCCGGGCGCGTCCGACTCGACCTTGCGTGTCGCCTTCGCGTGCAGCTCACCCATGCCGTCGATCGGGCGCCCGAGCGCGTCAACGACGCGGCCGATCAGCTCCGGTCCCACAGGCACTTCGAGCACGCGCGCGGTACGACGCACCTCGTCGCCCTCCTTGAGCTGGAGGTAATCGCCGAGGACCACGGCGCCGATGTTGTCCTCTTCGAGGTTCAACGCGAGCGCGGTGATGACGTTCCCCGTCTCGGAAGACGTGCACTCGAGCATCTCGCCGGCCATGGCTTTCATGAGGCCGTAGATGCGAGCGATTCCGTCTTTGACTTCGAGAACGGAACCAACCTCTTCGACATCGAGCTCGTGAAGGTCAGCGGCTTCGATTTCGCGAAGGAGAATGTCCTTGATCTCGCCGGGGCGGAGTGTTGTGTCGGTTGCCATGCGTGGGGTCGGTGTCTCGGAAAAACGGGACCGCGGGAAGGATCTTAATGTGGCTTGTGAAAAATATCACAAGGTGGTCGCCACCTGCAAGGAGGACGATTTCCGGGGTGCAATCTACTGCCTTGCGTTTATATGGGACCGTATGCAATCAAATGGTGCTAATCACCTTGCGACGCGCACCCATGTTCTCTCCATGTCGGCCAGCATGAGAGACCTCAAAGTATGGCAGGAAGCTGTAGCCCTCGCTTCCGAAATCGTCCGGGCAGCGCGCCAAGGTGCACGACGCGAGACCAAAGTCGTCACCGACCAACTGATGCTCACCGCCTTGGCGGCCGCCAGCACGATCGCGGACGGCTACGGGCGATACACAGCTCCAGAGCAGCGACAACTGTACCGTGCCGCAAGGCGTGAACTGCTCCGACTGGACACCCAGCTCGCCGTCGCCCGCCAAGCCGAGCTCATCTCGGCGCAAACCTTCGCGGATTTGAGCAGCCGAGTGCAGGGTGTGATGCGGCTACTGGGCGGATACCTCGTTTATCTGGAGCGACAACTCGCGCCCGAGGCCGCCGGCGATCGAGCTTCGGCGGCGCGGTAGTGGCGAATGGACGAAGGCCGCTCGGGATGCCATAACGATTTAAAGAACGGACAACAGAACGGGTGGAACGGAAAACGGCACGGTAGAACCGAGCCTGCGAGCGCGACGACCGGGGCGGACCGCGCCTCAGCCGAACTATATGTTCGCCATGTTCGCCGTTTCCGTTCTGTTGTCCGTTCAATCCGTTCAAATCCGTTTCACAATTGTTATGGCGTCCCGAGCGGCAGTCATAACGGCGGACGGTGCCTTACTACTTCGCGCGTGCCGCGCCCGTGGCCGGTGTAGCTGCGGCGCCCGTCGCCGACGGAACTACTACATGGACGCGCATTCCGTCCACGAGATCGGCGGTAGGGTTCGACACGATTTTGGTACCGTCGCTCAACCCGGACTGAATCTCCACCGTCCCGCCAAAGTCACGCCCTACGACCACCGGCACAAACCGAATCGTCGCTGATTGGCTCGGACCATCGTTGTCAACCACGACCACCTGCGTGCCGGCCGATCGGACGAGTAACGCCGATGCCGGTACGATCAACGCCGGCGTGCGGCGCGTGAGATGCAGCCGCGCCTCGGCGTACATCCCGGGAACCAACACGAAGCCAGGGTTCGCAATGTCGATCTCCGTCAACATCGTGCGCGATCCTGCGTCGAGCGATCCTGCGGTGCGCGCGACACGACCAACGAACGTACGATTCGGAATCTCCTGAACTGTCACGTCGGCGCTCGCGCCCGTCATGATCGACGGCGCGTCGGATTCCGACACCGACACGTACGTGCGCACCGTATCGGTTTCGGCGAGCCGGAACAGACTGCCCATCGATTGCGCTGCACTTCCGCCGGCGGCGATGGGCGCGCCAGTGCTGCCGTTTGCGCCGATCAGCGAACCGATATCGATGTTGCGAGCCGTGATCACGCCGGCGAACGGCGCAGTTACGCGCGTGAAGCGCTGCATCTCGGTGAGCCGGCGGACGTTGGCCTCGGCCGCGCCGCTGTTCGCCGCCGCCGCGTCGTAGGCGGCAGTTTTCTGGTCCAGCTCTTCGCGGCTCACGGCGCTGTCGGCCGCAAGCTGGCGCCAGCGCGCCAGGTCCGCTTTGGCCAGGCCGAGCGTGGCGTGCGTCTGCGCAACCTGCTGCTGCGCCTGCTGCACCTCCTGCTCGAGCTCCGGCGCGTCGATTTCGGCGAGCACGTCGCCGGAGCGTACGACACTGCCAATGTCGGCACGCCAGCTCTTTATGTAGCCACCCACACGTGCGTAGATCACGCCCTCGTGCAACGCCTGAATCGTTCCCGGCAGCATGAGATCACCGCCGGCCGACGCGCGAACCACCGGCACCACGAGCACGGACGGCGGGCCGTCCTTGGCGTCGGCAATTGCGGCGAGCGCGCGCGCGGTGTCGTGTCGCGGTATGAACGCGGTGATCAACAATGCCGCGAGCACCAGAACAACGCCGGCGCCAATCGTCAGCATGCGCTTGGTGGACGCCGGCTGCACCGGCGGTGCGGCGCCCACGTCCACGTGATGTTCGTGCGCGTCGGCGTGCGCAGTCGCATGTGGATGTTCTGGCGGATTTGGTTCGTGCGAAGTGCTCATGATTCAATTACTCGAAGACGCGTTGCGCATTGGCATCGCGGGCTGAAAGACAGGCGAAGCAGGCGTTGGCGGAAGCCCGGCGTGGTCGCGCTCCTGCGCGGTCTCGCGGCGGAGCACGCTGTAGATGAGCGGCACAACGACTAGTGTAAAGAATGTGGCAACGAGCAACCCGCCAATCACCGCGCGGCCCAGCGGGGCGTTCTGCTCGCCGCCTTCGCCAAGCCCGAGCGCCATGGGCAACATGCCGATGATCATGGCCAGCGCCGTCATGCACACCGGACGCAACCGCGCGAAGCCGGCGTCAACCGCCGAATCCATTGCACTACGTCCCGACTGCCGCTGGTCATCGGCGAACGTGATGAGCAGTACGCTATTCGCCGTCGCCACGCCCATCGCCATGATGGCGCCCATGAGGGACGGCACGGTGAACGTGGTGTGGGTGATGTACAACATCCAGACGATGCCGGCCAGCGCGCCCGGCAGCGCCATGATGATGATCAGCGGATCGAGCCAGCTCTGGAAGTTCACCACCAGAATGATGTAGACGAGCATAATCGCGAACAAAATTCCCAGGCCCAGGCCCGTGAACGAATCGCGCATGCTCTGCACCTGACCGCGCACCACAATCTGAGAGCCGCGCGGCAACGTGCGCTGCGCCTTGGCAACGATCGCATCCACGTCGCGCGCCACGCCGCCCAGGTCGCGACGATCGGCACTCGCGTAGACATCGAAGATCGGCTGCACGTTGTAATGATTGATCACCGCCGGCGACGTGCCGCGGCTCGACGTCGTGAGATTGCCGAACAGCTGTGGATGCACTTGGCCCGGCGTCGTGATGGGCGTCCGTTCCAACTCGTCGATCGATCCCATCTTGTACTGCGGTGTCATGACGTTCACAGAATACTGAACACCGTTGCGCGGATCGACCCAAAAGTTCGGCGCCGTCTGTCCGCTCGAGCTGAGCGAAATGAGCAGATCACTCGCGACGTCGCGCTGCGTCAGCCCCATCTGCTGGGCTTTGACGCGATCGACGTCGAAGCGAAGTTCGGGCGCATCCATCACCTGCTGAACGCGAACGTCCACCGCACCGGGAACGTGCGAGATGTCGTGCGACAGCTGCTTGGCCACCGCGTAGTTTCCATCGCGGTCGTGTCCCACCACCTGCACGTCGATCGGCGCCGGCAAGCCCTGATTGAGGACCTGGTTCACCATGTCCGCCGGCTGGAAGAAGAACGTGACGCCGGGATACTCGTTGGGCAGGTCGCGGCGCAGCTGTCGAACGTAGTCAACCGTGGCGCCCTTATGATCGGCGACGAGCTGTACGACCATGTCGCCGTCCGACGGACCCACCGTGGCATTCGAGCCGATGGCCAACGACACGCCGTACGTCGTCAGTCCAATGTTGTCGAGCACAAGCTGGAGGTCGCTCGCCGGAATGACCTTGCGCACCGACCCCTCCACCTGCGCGAACAGCCGCTCGGTCTCCTCGAGGCGCGTGCCCGACGGGGCACGGATGTGCAGCTGGAATTGCCCGCCGTCCACCGTGGGGAAAAAGTCCTCGCCAATTGCCGGCACCAGCAGCATAGTGCCGGCCACGAACACCGCGGCAACCGCCAACACCGCGCCACGATGCAGCATGGCCCACGCAAGAATGGCGTGATAGCCCGTACGGAATTTCTCGAATGCGGCATTGAAGGCGGCCACAAGGCGCGCGAACATGGTCGGCGCTTCAACGGTCTCGCCGCGCATGGCGGCGTGATGCGCGTGCGCTTCTTTCGGCAGCATGTACGCCGCCATGGTCGGTACGAGCGTCCGCGACAGAAAATACGATGCGGTCATGGCGAAAATCACCGACAGCGCCAGCGGCCGGAACAACGCGCCCGCCGGACCGGACAGTGCAAAGATCGGCAGAAACACGATGCAAATCGACAGCGTTGACACGAACGCCGGAATGGCAATCTGCTCGGCGCCCTCGACAATCGCGTCGTGCAGCGGTTTTCCATGCTCGATGTTGCGGTGAATGTTCTCGATTGCGACTGTCGCGTCATCGACGAGAATGCCCACCGCCAACGCCAATCCTCCCAGCGTCATCACGTTGAGGGTTTCGCCCATTGCCCACAGGCAGATGATCGATGCGAACACGCTGAGCGGGATCGACACCGCCACGATGATCGTTGACCGCCAGCTGCCGAGGAACAGCAGGATCATGAGCGCCGTGAGTACCGCGGCAATGATTCCCTCGCGCAGCACGCCGGCAATCGTCGCCCGCACGTACACGGACTGATCGCCGAGTACCTGGAGCGTAACGTCGGGCGGAAGGCCGGCGCGGATCTTCGGCAGCAGGGCCTTTACTTCATCGACGATCGCCAGCGTGGACACCTTGCCGTTCTTGAGCATGGTGAGATACGTGCCGCGATGCCCGTTCTCGCGTACGATGTTCGTCTGCAGACCGGCGCCGTCGCGCACCTGAGCCACGTCGCGCAGATAGACCGTGGCGCCGTTCACCTGCTTGATCGGAATGTCCGCGAGATCCTTGGACGAATCGGGACTCGAGTTGAGGCGCACGTAGTATTCGCGCGATCCCATGCGCGCCGTGCCGGCCGGCAGAATGACATTTTCCTGATTGATCGCCGCGCTGACGTCGGCCGGGGACAGCCCCTTGGCATAGAGCGCAATCGGATCGATGTCCACGTTCACCACACGCGGCACGCCGCCGTACGCCGGCGGCACCGTGGCGCCGTGCACCGTGGCGAGCGGCACGCGAATGAAGTTCGTCGCCAGATCGTTGAGCTCAGCTTCGGTGCGCTTGGGGCTACCCAGTCCGAGCTGCAGCACCGGCACGTCCGTGGCGTTGAAACGGATCATGAACGGCGGCGACGTGCCCGGCGGCATGTTGTGCGTGATGGCCTGCGATGCCGCGGTGAGCTGCGCCATGCCCGACTGGACGTCGGCGTCTGGCTGGAAGAACACCTTGATGATGCTCATGCCGTTCAACGACTGCGATTCTATGTGCTCGATGTCGTTGGTGTAGCTCGAGTAGACACGCTCGGCCAGCGTAACGATACGCGATTCCATTTCCGAGGGCGACAGCCCGCCGTAGCTCCACAGCACGGAGACCACGGGAATGTTGATTGACGGAAAAATGTCGATCGGCATGCGCAGAATTGCCACGATGCCGAAAATCAGCACGAGAATGGACGCGCAGACGAACGTGTACGGACGCTTGAGCGCGAGATGAACGAGCCACATGGCGTTATACCGTCCGACCGATGAGCGCTTCGAGTTGCGCGCGGGTGATTTGATAGTTGAAACGCGCCGCCACGAGAGCGAGTTGGCTTTGCGTGACCTCGAGCTCCGACTGCAGCTGTTCGAGCTCCGTGGAAATTCCCGCGCGGTAGCGCTCCGACTGCACGCGCAGATCTTCCTGCGCCACCTGCACTGCGTCCGACGCCAACGCAATGTTGCGCCCGGCGAACCGGAGCCCGGAAATGAGCCGAGCCGCATCGGCGCGCGCCTCGCGCGTCACGTCCAGCGCGGTCACGCGCGACACTTCGGCCACCGCTTGGGCGCGGGTGACCGCGTCCTCACGCTGGAAACCGTTGAACAAGGGAAAGCTCGTGCCGAGTGCAAGCGCCCACCCCGGCCGAACGGCGCCGACGAGCGGCGTTTGATTCGCCCAATTGTAGCCGCCCGTTACGCGAACGTCGGGCACGTATTGCGTGCGCGCCGATTTCGTCGCCGCCAGGTTCGCCTGCTCCGCCGCCCGCGCCGTCCGCACCGACGGCGACGCGTCGATGGCCAGTCGCACGATGTCGCTATCGCTCAGCGAGAGCGCACGCGGCTCGAGCGATGGCGGCGGCACGGCGCCCACCGGACCGTTCGCGCCCACCAGCCGGCCGAGTGAATACGCGGATGCCTGCAGTGTATCGAGTGCCGCCACCAACTGCTGCTGTCCGCTCGTGAGCTCCAGCTTCGCGCGCAATTCGTCGGAGCGTGTGGTGGTGCCCGCCTTCACGCGATCCTGGGCGAATCGATAGCTGCGGCTCGCCTGGGCGATGCGCGCCTGCGCTACGTCCACTAGTTGACCGGCGCGAAGCGTTTCGTAGTACGCACGTTGCGCCTCCAACGTGACCGCGAAGCGCTGCGACACGTTGTTCGCCTCCGCTGCGTTCACCTCGGCGCGAGTACGATCCCGCTCCGCGGGGCGTCGTCCGCCCGTCAACAGGTCCACGGATGCCGCGAGTCCCGCCGAGCGACTGTCCGGTGCGTCCACGCCACCGAGCGGCGACGTCGTCACGTTGCTGCGCAAAACCGAGGAGTTAGCCGAAAGGCTGGGCACATACGCGCCCAGCGACACTCGCTGCGCCGAGCGCGCGGTGCGAATCGATTCCTCACCCTGCGCCACGGCCGGATTCACGTTCAGCGCGCGCTGAACGACAGTTGGCAGGTCGAGCAGCGTGTCCATGTGCACAGCGAGCCCGCTGTCCGCCGACATCGCTTGCGAAAGCGGCGTTTGAGCAGACGCATGGCTGGCATGGACGAAGAGCGATGCGAGTCCGGCGGCCATCAACACGCCAAAACGGCGCGGAGCGCGAGGACGTAGCGGCAAGTTGTACAATGACATGTTGGTATTCTGATGTACGTCGAGGCCCTGTCCGGCGTTTGCGGACGCCCCCGGTCAACGCGGAATATTTACCGAGATAGAGAAAACTTAGCCGCGACTGCGACCGTGCCCTTTGACGAACCGTTCGATGAGGTCCACGGTTCTAAGCCGAGCGAGCGACGTGGGTTTTGTCCCCGCCACACGCATGGCCGTGCTCGACAAGTGCGAGGACGACGCAAAGTCCAGAATATTCGCCACGTCGCGCAGATCGTAGCCCGGATTCTTCGCCAGCTCCGCCGCCGCAATGATCCGAACCAGATCGATGATGCGTTTGAGGTTTGGGGAGCCGCCGGCGGAAAACGAGCGGCTCAAATGCTCGCGCGTCACGTGAAGGACCGTCGCCAGCGTTGACGTGCGCACCGGCCGGCCGGCGTGCGACACAATGAACTGCCAGGCCGACTGCTGCAGCGGGGAGTCCAACTTCAGGATGGGCGGCGACACGTGCAGGGCGCCGGCAAAACGCGTAGTGAAGCTAAGACTGCCCACGATGTCGCGGGCTGCTCCGTCGTCCACGCCATCCACCAGCACGTCGGCGAACTCGTAGGCGGCGCACTGGGCGAGCGTCGGCCCCTCGGTGGCGCGAAGCGCGGTGAGTCCGAAGAACGGAACGCTGGGGTATTCGCGGGCGAGCGACGCCACGCGCCAGGTGTCCTCCTGGGCCCCGCCCAGGTCAACCACCGCTGCGTCTACGAGATTGGTCTTGAACGCCGATTCGAAATCTTCCACGGTCCGGGCGAGGATCACCCGCGCGCGGCGGCGCGGAAAAACCGTCTTCACCAGGGCACGGGTCCGTTCGCGCTGCGCGTACACCACGATCACCGGCATTGCCGCGGTGGTGGCCTGCGCCACAGATGCGTGCGAAGAAGCGCCGTTCACGCCAGTTATTGCGGTCACGCCGTTGCCGACGAGTCAACCACCATGGTTCGAGCGAGGCGCAGCACTTCCCGCGCGTTCGGATAAGAGATCAGCGTCTCCGCCTCGTCGAATCGAGTCCAGCGGCACGCCGTGATTCCCTCGGCGCGCTGCGGCTCGGTTGACGCGTCCGTGGTTTCCATCAAATAGAAGTGACAGACTTTGTGAATGAGCTGTCCGCGGAATCGGAAAAACCAGTCGATGGTGTCAATGGAGCCGCGCACAGACAGTGCGAGCACCCCCGTCTCTTCGGAGACCTCGCGCGCTGCCGCCGCTTCAGGCGCCTCGCCACTCTCGAGATGGCCCTTGGGAAAACCCCAATTCTGGTAACTGTCGCGAATCAGCAGGTACAGCGGATGCCCGTCCTCGACACGAAACACGACGCCGCCCGCGGACGTTTCGTCGCGCGCCACGCCGCGGTTTCGAGTCATCAGGCGCTGAGCTCCGCGGCGTCAGGCTCGAGGGTCGGCCGGCCTTCCACGAACTGGCGAACGATGGGGTCAGTGGAATTTTGAATCTCGTCCACCGTGCCCACCGCTCTGACGCGGCCTTGGTAGAGCATGGCGATTCGAGTTCCCACCGAGTACGCGCTGCGCATGTCGTGGGTGATGACAATGCCCGTGACACCGAGCCGGTCGCGCATGCGGATCATCAGTTGATCGATCACCGCGCTGGTCACCGGATCGAGGCCCGTGGTGGGCTCGTCGTACAGGATGTACTTGGGCCGGAGCGCGATGGCCCGGGCAATTCCGACCCGCTTTCGCATGCCACCCGACAGCTCGGCGGGAAACCGATTCTCCACGTTTGGGAGGTCTACCAAGTCGAGCGCTTCGCGCACTCGGGCGAGGATGTCGCTTTCGCTCAGTTCCTGTTGTTTCCGCAGGCCCATAGCCACGTTCTCGCCAATAGTGAACGAGTCGAAGAGCGCGGCGAATTGGAACACGTAGCCAATGCGGGCGCGGAGCGCGTAGAGCTCGCGGCGCGACAACTTGGGCACTTCGAGGTCATCGACGATGACCTGTCCCGAATCTGGCTCGAGGAGTCCGACGATATGCTTGATCGCCACGGATTTTCCGGTGCCGGAATATCCGATGATGACCATGGTTTCCCCTTCGACCACGTCGAGGGAGAACCCTTCCAGCACGCGCTTTGGGCCAAAGGCCTTGTAGACATCGACGAGGCGAATCATGAGTATCAGAAAAGTGATCCCGGTCAGCGCTCCGGCGCTAGGTGTGGTCGAGCCGCGAGATCTGGAGATTGCTGGGTCGGGCGGGCGGCGGCGTTCTAACAACCGGGCTCGCCAACGCAAAACGGGCCGGCGAATTCGCCGGCCCGTCTGCAATCTCGATTTTGCTACGACGCGTTACGCTGCGAAGCTGCCGAGCGCGCGGCCGACATCGCCTTCGCGGAGGCGCTTGAGCGCGCGATCGCGGAGCTGACGGACCCGTTCGCGAGTGACGCCGAGCATGGAGCCAATCTCTTCGAGCGTGTGTTCGCGTCCGCCTTCGAGGCCGAAATAGAGACGCAGGACTTTGGCGTCGCGGGGCGGAAGCGTGCTGAGTGCCTGCTCGATTTCGTCGGTGAGGAAGCGGTTCATGGCTTCCTCTTCGGTGTCGGGCATTTCGTCAGCGACGAAGCGCTCGATGAGCGAGCGATCGCCTTCCGGGTCCATGGGGGCATCGAGGCGCACGTCGCTGGTGTTGAGCGCGGCGAGCGACTGCACAACGTCTACCGAGAGACCGGTGAGCTGGGACAGCTCTTCGGGGCTCGGCTCGCGATTGAGCTTTTGGCGGAGGATTTCAGAGGCCTTGATGATGCGCGACAGGTCGGCCGTACGATTGAGCGGCACGCGAACTGTGCGGCCCTGACGGGCGAGCGCGGACAGGATGGCCTGACGAATCCACCACACGGCGTACGAGATGAACTTTACCCCCTGGTCCGGATCGAACTTCCGGGCAGCGGTGAGGAGCCCGACGTTGCCTTCACCAATCAGATCGATGAGGGGCAGTCCGCGGTTCTGGTATTTTTTGGCGACGGAGATGACGAAGCGCAGGTTGCGCTTGACCAACTCCTGGAGGGCATCCTGATCGCCGGCGCGAATCTTCTTTGCGAGGTCGATCTCCTCCGTTCCTTTCAGGAGCGGATAGGTGCTGACTTCATAGAGGTACTGGTCGAGAATATCCCGCTCCGGTTCATTCGGAGCGATCCCAGCGGGGGCCGCACGACGGCGACGACGCTTGAGTTCAGTCATGTTGCTGTTGCCTCGCGCAGAGGGCGCGTTGAAGTTCGGCATCTATTACGAGCGGCGGCCAGAGTGTGCCACAACGCTTCGGATCTTGATACACAGTGTATACGATCTAGCGCGACAAGATAGTTGCGCCAGCCTTAGTCCGCGAGTCAACGAAAGGCGCTGCAAAATACCGGCCCACAGGATTTACGCCAGCCCCATTTCGTTGACACTCGCTATACCCTTGGCTATAGTTCGTGGTTCCTGACCAAATCCTTTGGCAGCACGGAAGGAAAGGGCAGGGATTGAGGGGGCGTAGCTCAGTTGGGAGAGCGCTTGAATGGCATTCAAGAGGTCAGCGGTTCGATCCCGCTCGCCTCCATG
>JBEPWA010000091.1:0-11420 GCA_041690755.1 Gemmatimonadaceae bacterium
TCACCGGCTTGCCGGCGATCTTGAGCATTGGCTTGGGCGTGATGTTCGTGTGCGGGCGCAGGCGCGTGCCCTTGCCGGCCAATGGGATGATGACCTTCATGAAATGCTCATGGATGCAATACTCATGGCGCGCTGGTTCCTTCCCGCCCATAGCGGTCGTTGAGGCGAACGACGTCGTCGAGATGCGGCGTCGAGACTTCCAGGATGTCGCAGTCGGTGACGGCTTCCATTTGATGGATGGTGCCCGGCGTGACGTGGAACGCCTCGCCAAGTGCCAGCGCGATCTCGCGCGGCTCGTCGTGTTCCCAGATCCGGTAGATCAGGGTGCCGGACAACAGGTAGACCGTCTCGTCCTTGATCCGGTGATATTGCACGGACAGGGCCTCGCCGGCCTTGATGTGCAGAATTTTGCCGACGTAGCTGTCTGTGCGAGCCCAGATCGTCTCGTGGCCCCAGGGCTTGGGAACGTGAGTGATGGGTGAGCGTTCACTCATGCGGGCGGGCGGTGCGGGGAGAGTGCATGGCGGAAATAAACGGGTAAGTGGGTGGACGGGGAGGGGTGGAATGCGCGCCCCGGCACAAACCCTGCCTTCCCTGGCCCACCATGATCCTCGCACCCCGGCACCTGCCTCGGCTTGCGGCCACGGTGGGCCTGTTTACGCGGTACGGACTCGCCGACTTCGCCAGTCAGCAAGGACTCGACGGCCTGGCGCACGAACCGGAGCCCGGCGACGACTACGCCGGATCCCCCGAAAAAGCCGAGGCGTTCCGCAAGCGCCTCGTCGAGCTGGGGCCGGCGTACATCAAACTCGGCCAGGTCCTCTCCACGCGGCCGGACCTCCTGCCGCCCGCCTACATCGAACAGCTCGAGCGGCTGCAGGACGACGTGGACGCCATCCCCGTCGAACAGGTCGAGGACATCGTCGAGCAGGAGCTCGGCGGACGGCTGAGTAAGATGTTCGCGTCGTTCGACCGCGAGCCACTCGGCACCGCGAGTCTTGGCCAGGTGCACGCGGCCGAACTGCGCGACGGCCGGCCGGTGGTGGTGAAGGTCCAGCGCCCGCACATCCGTAATCTGCTCGCCGACGATCTCGCATTCTTTCACGAGCTCGCGGCGTTCATGTCGGAGCACACCGCGGCCGGGGCCAAGATCGACATGATCGGCATAGTCCAGCAACTCGAACAAGCGCTGGCCGACGAGTTGGATTACCGGATCGAAGCACGCAACGCCGCGACGTTTCGGCGGACGCTCGCTGAATTTCCGCGTGTTCTGATTCCGCGCGTCATCGAGGCGTACACCACCGAGCGTGTGCTGACCACGGAGCGGATTCACGGCACCAAGATCGACGCCGTCTCTCCACTCACGCGACTGGAGCATGATTTCCGTCCGGTTGCCGACGATTTGACGCGCGCCTATCTCAAGCAGATCACGATCGACGGCCACTTCCACGCCGATCCGCACCCAGGCAATGTTTTCATCGTCTTCGCCGAGTCGGTCAACCCGCCCACGCCGTCCGAGATCAAGGCGAACGATCGGCGAGTCGTGGTGCGTGACGCCGTCACGCCGCTGTCAAAGATCGAGAAAGAGGCTCAGGAGACCGCGGCGCCGCAGCCGATGGGCATCGACGTCAAGCTCGCGCTGATCGATTTCGGCATGACGGCGCGCCTCTCGGCGACGCTCAAGGAGCACGTGGTTCGCCTGCTGCTCGACCTCGCCGACAATCGTGGCGACGATGCGGCCGAAGCCATGGTCGAAGTAGGCACGCAACTACCCGGCTTCGACCGCGAAGCGTACATCCGCGAAATCGCCGCGCTCATGGCGCGCAACTATAACCTCACGATCGGCGAGCTGGATACGGGCAAGGTGCTGTACGAGCTGATCAACATCTCGTTTCAGCGCGGACTTCGGCTGCCGGCCGAGCTCACTCTGCTCGCCAAGACGCTGTTCAATCTCGACACCGTCACGAAGGCACTCGATCCCACCTACAGTCCGTTGGCGACGATTCGCGAGTTCGGCAACAAGATCGCCGCCGATCGCGCCAAGCGCGATCTCAATCCGCGACGCCTGTACCAGCTGGCCACCGAGAGCAGCGACCTTCTCGCGGCACTTCCGCACCGACTCGACCTGATCACCGCGCGCATGGCGAGCAACGATTTCGAGACGCGGATCGACGTGCCGCAACTTTCGCTGGCCATTCAAGCGCTGCAGAAGGTGGCCAACCGGGTTTTTTCCGGCCTCGTGTTGGCAGGTTTGCTGGTGGCCAGTGCGATGCTGCTGCCGTACCATCCGTCATTGGGCACCGGCGGCTTCGTGCTCGCCGGCGCGATCGGGCTGTGGATGGTGTTGGCGATTTTGTGGACGGATCGGTCTGGGGGGTGAAGGCGGTGGTGCGGTGGTGCGGTGGTGCGCTACCCGCCTGTCATTCCGAGTGAGCGGAGCGACCGAGGAATCTCGTGTCGTCCGGCTAGTTCCCTCGCTACGCTCGGGCTGACAACCGTGCGGCTGTTTTCGTTCCACCGCACCACCGCACCACCGCACCACCGCACCACCGCATCACCGCACCACCGCACCACCGCCCTACCAAATATCCCCCACCGAAATCGTCCACCGCGGGGCGATCGAGCCGTTGCCGCCGAGGCCGCGGCCTCCAGCCAGGCTCGTATGATTCACGAACACCGGCGCGTCGAGCCGCACGAGAAAACTCTTATCGTAGATATTGCCCCGCAGAATCAATCCGGCGCCCGCGTCGGTCAGGAACGCGTCTGGTAGCACGACCTGGTTCGCCGAGGCAAAACCAGCATCGCCAAACACGCTGAACGACACCGTGGCCTGGCCCCACTGGCCCTTGGTTGCGCCGAGCCGCTGAACTACCTCGCCGTTGGCCGCGCCCACGCCGGTGAGTGGCACGTCAAAGCCAAACCCCCGCAGCCCCGCGCCGCCGAGCGGCAGATAGTTGATGCCGCGCTGTTTGAGCAGCGCGCCCCGCGAGCGAAACAGATCGTTGTCGAACGTCTCGAATGGATCTTGGCTCGACGCATAGATCGCCCGCTGGCGTGGAGCATCCTTCGCCACGCCACCATATAGTCGAACGCGCAGTTGCGACGTCGTTCCGACGAGCGCCCGCACCGCGCCCACCGACCCTTGGGCGCGGAAATACGCCCCAGACGATTCGCCGTTCAGAGCACCGTTGCTCGACGCGAACCCCATACCGGCCGACGCCTGCGCCGTTTCGTATTCGCCATCGTAAGTGGCGACGGAACGGTACGAGCCGGAGCCGCCAATCTCTGCCACGCTGGCATTGGACCACTGTTCCGGCAACAACAGCGAGTCGCTCGGCACCGCCACCGTCGCATAGACCTTCGCGCCGATCGACGGACCAGGTGTGAACACGAACGGACTCAGGTCCCATCGGCGCGACACGTCCACCTTCAACAGGCCGTCAAGGTAATTGACGCCAGCCGCGTAGCCCATCAACGGGCGCGATTGCCCCGGGAGATACGGATTCTCCGTGCGCAACCAGAGTTGCGGCCGCGCGGCCACACTGGAGCGTGTGCCGTTGGGGCCTGTTGCGTCGCGCGTCGCAAAGGCAACGCCGACGTCGTACATGTCCACGCCCGACAGGTAGTTGGTCTTGGCGCGAACGCCAATCACGCCGCCCTGCGGGTTGCTGTACCACGCGGCGGGCGCCAGAGCTACGATCGTGTGAGCGCGGTCCGACTGATTCAGATACGGCCAGTTGAACACGAACTTTGGATTGCGCAGGCCGAGCAACGAACCGGTGTTGCTGTCATTGCGCCGGTCCCAGTCCCACGTCACGTGATACGGGTCGAGCTGAATGAGTTGCGGCCGCTCCGTCGTGACGATGTGAACTTCCTGTTGATCGGCCAGCGGGTTCGGCGCGCGCACCACCGTCCATCCGGATGCCGTCTCCACGCCAACGGGCATTGCCTGCTTCAACTGGCCGCGGCGGTCAACGCGCACAATCGTTTCGAATCGCGAGCCGTCGGTGTGCACGACCGCCGGCCCGAGGGCGTAGTCCATCAGCCCTGTCTCGTGGACCCATTGGTGGAAGAACCATCCGAGATCCTGGCCGGACGCCCGCTCGGCCGAGGCCTGCATCGCGCGCTCGTCAACGTGCTTCAATGCCCAGCGGTCGTAGTACTCGTGAAAGAAAGCCCGAAACGCCGTGTCGCCAATCGCTGCGCGAAGCTGGCCGTACATCAGCCGCGCGCGACTATAGATCATTTGATTATAGATTCCGAATTCACTGAACTCATACGCCGGCGTGCCAATCAGCTGACTGCGCCCCAGCACCTCGAGCTGCCAGTCGAGCAGGTCGGCGCTCTGGGCGGGCGGAATGATCACGGCGTTCACGCGATAACCGTCGGCCAGCCGCGGCGGCGCCACCGGCACGCCAATCTGCTCCTGCGGCGTGAGATTCTGCGCCCAGTAGGTCTGATAGTCGGTCAGCCCTTCATCCATCCACCCTGAGCGCCACTCGTTGTTACCGAGAATGCCGTAGGTGAACTGGTGCCCGCCTTCATGCAGGATCAGGCCTTGGGAGTCCGACCCGTCCATGATCATCATTGGAAACTCTGTCCCGCCCGGATCGATGCGATGAATGTTCGTCATCTGCGGATATGCGTACGGCCCCCAGATGGACTCCAGCCACTTGAGCGCGAAGATCGTGCGGCCCACGGCAATCCCGTTACCCCACGCGGACTCGTCGCCCGGCTTGAACAGCACGTGCACGCCAACGGTGTCCCAGGTCTGAAAGTGCGTGCGCGGCACTGAGCGCACGTAGACCCCGCCTTCGTACCGATAGTCCGGCGATGCGCTCCACGCAAAGTGATGCACGTTCTCGGCGTAGAATCGCACGGCGCGGTAGTTCTCGGGCACTGTCACCGCAGGCGCTGGCGGCAATGACCCGTACGCGTTGCCGCCGAGATAGGGCGCACCGTTCATCGAGACGCGAGCCCAACCCGGATCGCCGCTCACCGGCACACCCGTGGACGCCAGCACCTGATCGTTGCGCACCACCATCGTCACGTCGTAAGTGCCGTATTCGCCGTACAGCTCGCCGGCCGGAACGAACGGATTTTCTTCCCAGCCGCCGCGGTCGTACACCGCTACCTTCGGATACCACTGCGCAAAATCCCAACTGCGGCCACGCCGCGCCTGACGTCTCGGCACCGTTGACGGCCGCGCGTCCCACTCAAAGGTGACGCGCACTGAATCGTGCGGCGGCAATGGCGCCGGCAGCTTGAAGTGCGCCACGGTGCTGTCCGGCGCGCCGGGATATTCTACCACCACCGGAGTGCCATTCACCGTGGGCGCCGCCGTAAATCGTTCGTAGCCGTAGTCCGGCTCGCGCAAATTCTGATACCGCACCACATTTTCGTGCGCGTCCGCCGCACTCCACTTGGAACCGGGTCGAAACGCGTTCAGGTACTGATGGACGTACATCTCGCGCAGCGTATCGGGCGAGTTGTTGACGTACACCATGGTGGCGCGCGCGTGGAGCTTGGTCTGCGCCTCGTCGAGTGTGGCGACGATCGTGTATCCGACGTGCTGCTGCCAATAGCCTAGCGTGTCGCCGGACGGCGGCGTGGTGGCGCCCTGGAACGGCGCCTGCTGGAACAGCGCGATGAGGCCGAGGAGAGGGATCATTCTGTATTGTACCAACACCCACGGGCCCATGTCATCTGGTGCGCGCTTGGCCATGCTGCCCAGCCCGTATCGGCCGGGAAATTTGACGGACCACGTTCCCGTTGCTATTAACCTGACATGTACTCGACGTGCATTTTCTGCAATAATGCGCTCGGCGCCAACGACAGTGTGGAGCACTTTCCCATTGGCAAACGCATAGCGTTCGACGAGAATCGCGGTCGGCTCTGGGCCATCTGCACCAACTGCGGCCGATGGAACCTCTCGCCGCTCGAGGAGCGCTGGGAAGCAATCGAGGAGTGCGAGCGGCGGTTTCGCGGCACGAACGTGCGCGTGTCCACCGACAACATCGGGCTCGCCAAACTGCCCGACGGGCTCGAGCTCATCCGCATCGGACAACCGTTGCGTCCCGAATTTGCGGCATGGCGCTACGGCCGGCACTTCGGAACACGGCGCCGGCGAACGCACGTCGTCGGCGGCGTTGGTGTGGCGGCCGCCGCGCTAGCCGGTATCGCACTCGGGCCAACGCTCATGCCGGCACTCAGCATGGGCGCGCTGTCGATCATCATCGTGCCGGGAATTACGACGGTCATGGGCGTCATCCCGATCGTCGGCATGCTCGCGGCGCGCGACTACATCCAGCACGACCGTGTGGTAGCCAGGCTCGCGAACGGGCGCAGCATCTACACCGTGCGCGCCAAGCATGTTGACGCCGTGGAGTTGAGCGTAGACGGACACGATGGACCCGCCACGCTCGCGGTGCCGCACGACACAGGGTGGACGGAGTTCAGCGGCACCGCCGCCATCCATGCCACCGGGGTGATCATCGCCGGCGCAAACCGCTACGGCGCCAATGGCAAGGACGTCCAAAAGGCGGTACAACAAATCGAAGACGCAGGCGACGCGGGACGGTTCCTCACCACGGCCTCCACCCGCAACAACTGGCGTGGAGGCCGGCTGCTGTCGCTGGTCAACAACTATCGCGGACTCGGCGCCATGCACCTCACGAGCACCGAGCGGCTCGCGCTCGAGATGTCCGTGCACGAGGAGAGCGAGCGGCGCGCCATGGAGGGCGAGCTCAAGATCCTCGAAGAAGCGTGGCGCGACGCCGAGCAGATCGCCGCGATCTGTGACGACGAACTGACGCCGCCAAAGTTGTACGAGTAGGACCGCCGGCCTTTACGGCACGATCGGCATGATCTTGGGATTCTTCGGCTGCGGGTTCTTCACATAGATGTCGAACCACGCGAGCCAGCGCGCCCACTGATCCAGATCCGATTCGCGCGTGGCCGGCCCGTGATCCTCGTACGGATACATGAACAACGCCGCCTGCTTTCCAAGCCCCTGCATCGCCTGCATCATGCGAATGGAGCTGATCGGATCGGTTCCGACGTTCTGATCTTCGAGCGAGTGATACATCAGCAGTGCGCCGCTCAGGCGGTCCGCCGCGAGGAACGGTGACATGTCGAGATACGTGTCCTTCGCCTCCCACAACGTTCGACGCTCATTCTGGAAATCGAATGGCGTGAGCGTGCGGTTGTACATGCCGTCTCCGGCAATGCCGGCCTTGAAGAAGGGCGTGTGGGTCATGGCGTTCACGGTGCTGAAGGCGCCGTAACTGTGGCCACCAATACCGAGCCTGTCGCGATCGAGATAGCCCGCCTTGTCCACGGCGTCGATCGTCAGATCGAGGTCCTCGCGCAGCTCGTCGTTATAGTGGTCGTTCATCCGGCCGTTCGGCCCCACAATGGGAATGTCAACCGGCTGAATCACCACATAGCCCTGGGTCGCCCAGATGTTCGGGTCGCGCGGACCAACGTTGGCGAACGCGTTGATGTTCGTGGTGCGGCGGCGCTGGTCGTACTCGGCCTGCGTCGAAAACTCCGTGGGGTAAAACCAGATGATGCCCGGCAACCGCGTTCCTTCGCGATAGTCCTTGGGTAACACGATGTCGATGTAGAACTTGTAATCGTCACGCTGGCGCGTCACGAGCAGGCGCCGGTGAATAGCCGCCGTCACGTCCGGCGCATAGTCAACGTTCTTCGTCAACTTCGTCTCGGTGCCGGTGGTCATGTCCCGCAGATACGAGTCCGGCACCATGGTCGGCGACTGTCGTGTGACGATCGCTTTGCTGAAGTCGCCGTCGAGCGGCGCCACCACGGTCTCGTCGATATCGCCCTTGCCTTCGAACAGGCGCGTCTTCTGACCGGTGGTGAAGTTGACCCGGTCCACGAAATTGTGCGGTGCGTCCTTCGTCCAATCCGGAAAGTACCTGGTGCCTTGGAGATACACGCTCTGCCCGTCTGACCCCAGCAGCACCACCGGCTGGCCGTTGGGGCCTCGAGTGGTCTGCAGTGCGCCGGGATTATTAAAGAATGCTGAATCCGTCGCGGCGCCGCCGCGCCCGCCGCCGCCACGACCGCCGCGGCCACCCGCGATCGAGGCGCCTTTCGCGATCTCATAACGCTTGGCCGGATCGGCCAGCCGTACGGCGTAGAGCGTGTTGCCTTCCTCGACGAACAGCGTTGTGCCGTCGGCGCTGAACTCGGCCGAGCTTATACGTCCGTCCGCCTCGAATAACGGCTTAACGTCGCTCGAGCCGAATGGCTCCGACCACAGATACACCCCGTCGCGCCTGGCAGGCGCACCTGCCCCACGACCACTCCGACCGGCGTTCCCGCGCTGCCCCGCCGTCGGAGCCGCCGCCGCGTCGCCTTGCAGGTAGATGAGACCGGAGCCGACAGGATTCCACTCGAGGTTGCGGCGGCCCGTGTCCGCGCCCGCGCCGCCACGACCGGCGTTCGGCGTACCATCGCTGCCTTCCACGAGCGCGCGGCGCGAAATCAGCGCTAGCGATTTCCCGGTCGCGTCCCACAACTGTTCCACCGTGCCGAAGTTCGACACCGGAACGAGGTACGAGTACGGCTTCTCCTGGAGCGTCACGCGAAAGTACTGGCCGTCGGGCGACGCGTCGACGTTCGTGATCAGCGCCGGCTGTCCCACCTTCTTTACGGCCTTCGTCTTCACGTCGATCAGCGCCAGCTGACCCATGGTGTAGTAGTCGAGCAGGTCCTTGTCGTACTGATCGCGGAGCAGGCTCGCATAATTGCGGTTTTGCAGCACCTTGCCATCGTCGCTCGTGCGCACCAACGGACCGGTCTCGATGGCCGGTCGCTTGGGCTCGGCCGGCCGGTTGTCCGGCAGCAACACCGCGACGACATGCTTGCCGTCCAGCGTCCACTCGAACGATGTCACGCGCGTAGCGAGCAGCGGCGTTTTCGTGATCTGCACCGATTTGCCGCTCGCGACATCGGCAACGAAGATGTGCGTGGCTCCGTCGAAGTTGGCGAGATAGCCCAGACTCTTGCCGTCCGGCGACCACAATGGGCTGCTGACGAGCGCGCTCTTCGGCGTGTCGATCGTGCGCGTGGCGCCGGTGTTCGGATCGAGCAATGTGAGTCCCACACCGCCCCGCGTAGTGAGCGCGCGTGCACGGTTGGCCTTGAAGTCGATCTCCACACCGCCGAGCCGGTAATGCGGCTTGCCAAACGCGTCGATCGACGCGAGCCCTTCGCTCTCTGTCTTGAGGAAGTACCGCTTGTCCGGGCTTGGATTGGTGAACGACACCGCGTTGCGCGGCGCCGACACGATCCGCTCCACCTCGGCGGGTGGTTTGACGTACGTCTCCTTGGCGAGGATTTCTTTCGGATTCCAGCTCTGCTGGACGACGCCTTGCGCGCACAACGGTTGGGCAATGGCGACGGCGAGCGCCGCGGCGACGATCAGATGACGGGCCGCGCTGCTATTCGGCAAAGCGAAATCACGAAGGGCCATGTGCAACTCCACGAGATGTGGCTACAGGAACGGATCGAGCGGCGAGTGCCTGTTCCGAGTCGATCTACGGATATACCTCGCTGCGCGGCCTCGCGCCACGGGGCCCGAGCCCGGGCGACGGAGCCGCCGCGGACAAAAAAAAACGGAGCCCTGCTGAGGGCTCCGTCTATACCGAGGTCAAACCGAACGCTCAGCGCGTACCGAGCATCCGGGCGCGAAGCGTCGCCAAGCGACGGCGTACCGATCCGTCGAGCACCGTGTCGCCCACACGCACGATGACGCCACCGAGCAACGCCGGATTGACGCTAAAGTGCGGCACCACGACCTTCCCGAGGGCGCGGCTCAACTGGTCGGTCACGAGCTTGCGGTCGCTGTCGTCCGGTTCCCGCGCCACGACAACGGACGCATGCACGCGGCCCTCCGCTTCATCCACGAGATCGTGATACGCCTCGGCGATGACCGGGATCAACATCTGGCGCCGGTGGCTCACCAGCGCCTTGAGAAAGCGCACGAAATTCCGCGGAAGCCCAGCGCCGTACGCCTGCTGGATGATCTCGTTCTTGCGGTCTGCGCTCACGCGCGGCGACTCGAGAAACATTTTCAGGCGGCGATCCGCATCCATCGCGTCAGCAATGCTCTGGATCATCTCGCCCCAGGCACTCAGGTCTCCGTCCCGTTTCGCCAGTTCGAGCAGCGTCTCGGCGTAATTCCGGGCGATCGTGGGCTCGCGCATTACTGCGTGACCGCGAGGGAGCCGAGCGAGGCCAGGTAGCTCTCGACAAGCTGCCGGTTCTTGGCCGAATCGAGGTTGGACTCGACGACCTTGCTCGCGCCGGCGAGCGCCAGATCGACCGCTTCGCGGCGGAGCTGCGCAATGGCCTTGTCCTTTTCGCCTTCGATGTCGCGGCGGGCGCGTTCGAGCATGTCCTGCTGTTCCTTGCGCGTGTGGTCGAGCAAATCGGTGCGCATCTTTTCGGCGACAGCGCGGCCGTCGGCGATGAGCTTCTGCGCTTCTCCGCGGGCAGCGTCAATCGCTGACTGGTGCTCGGAGAGCAGCAGCGCAGCGGCGGCGCGATCGCGCTTGGCGGCTTCGATCGCTTCTTCGAGTGCCTTCTCGCGCGCTTCAACCGCGGCCGTGATCGGGCCGAAGGCGAACTTGGAGAGGATGAAATACAGCAGGACGAAGATGAGCAGCGTCCAGAACATCAAGTTGACCTGGAGGCTCATCAAGCCGCCACCGGACGGAGCAGCTTCCTGGGCGGCGGCGACGGCGGCATTCGCAAGCAGCAACGCTGGGGCGATGAAAAGCGAGCGCATGAAAAATCTCAGTGGGGTAGAGAGCCTGGAGACACGCCCCCGGGGGCGTGCTCCAGAGTCGATTAAAACTTGAGTTCGATCAGCAAGCAGACGACGACCGCGAACAGCGCGACGCCTTCAACGAGGGCCGACAGAATCAGCGCGCCCGTCTGGATGGTTCCGGCGATCTCGGGCTGACGCGCCATGCCTTCCGTCGCGCCTGCACCAATACGACCAATGCCGAGACCGGCGCCGATCGCGGCGAGACCGGCGCCGATACCGGCACCCTGCATCGCCCACGCACCCTGATACTCCTTCGCGGCCATGGTGGCGGCCTGGAGCAGAGGAAGAATTGCCATGATGAATCTCCAAAGAGCAAATCGTTAACTACGAACTGCGCGCCGACGACTGAGCGAGGACGCTGCCCGTCACTGAACCCCGGGGCTCAACGGGCTTCCCCGGGCGCTCGCCCGGGTACGGTGGTGCGGTGGTGCGGTGGTGCGGTGGAACGGTGGTGCGGTGGGGGGGGGGGGGGGGGGCACCGCCGGGGGGGGGGCCCCCCGGGATAGGGGGGGGGCCCGGGAGTTTACGGCGCGTGGGGCGGGGTGGGACCCCGGGGGGG
>JBEPWA010000092.1:0-11022 GCA_041690755.1 Gemmatimonadaceae bacterium
GTCGTGGCAAACGCCAAGAAGCTGCAGAGCTGAGCGGAGTTAGAAAATGCTCAAGGTCTCGGTCATTTCGCCGGAAGCAATTTTGTACGAGGGGACGACGGACTCCGTCGTCGCCCCGGCGTTCGACGGCGAGGTGGGTATCCTCACCGGCCACGCCCCAATGATGGCGTTGCTCGGCAAGGGCGTGCTCCGCTTGGGCGGCAGCGCCCAGCGGTTCAACGTGGAAGGCGGGTTTCTGCAGGTGGTGGACAACAACGTTCGCGTCGTTACGGAGAAGGCGTCGGCGGCCTGATCGCCGCCCCGTCGCCGAACGTTGCCCGCCAGCCGGTACATACTCGGCTTATCAGCGTTTTATCATGACAGCGCCGCCTGTGTGCTGCGCGACGGAGCCATCGTCGCTGCGGCCCAGGAAGAGCGGTTCACCCGCATCAAGGGTGACGAGCGGTTCCCGGCCAGGGCGACGGAATATTGCCTGGCCGCGGCGGGGATCCGGGCGGCCGACCTCGACGCGGTAGTCTTCTACGACAAGCCGGTCCTCAAGCTCGACCGGCTGCTCGAGACCTACCTGTGGATCGCGCCGCGCGGCTTGCGATCCTTTCTTAAGGCGGGTCCGTTGTGGGCCTCCACGCGCCTGCGCGTAGAGCGCACGGTTCGCCACGAACTCGGCGGCTACGAGGGGCGAGTGTTGTTTTGCGAGCACCATGAGTCGCACGCGGCGAGCGCGTTCTACCCGTCGCCGTTCGAACAGGCCGCCGTGCTCACCATTGACGGGGTAGGCGAGTGGGCCACGGCGTCGATCGGCCTGGGGAGCGGCTCCGATCTCACGCTCACTCACGAGCTCAAATGGCCGGACTCGCTCGGGCTGTTGTATTCGGCGTTCACGTATCACGCCGGATTTAGAGTAAACTCTGGTGAGTATAAACTCATGGGGCTGGCTCCGTACGGGCAGCCGCGATACGTCGAGGCGATTTATCGCCGCCTGATCGACCTGCGCGAGGACGGGTCATTCACCGTCGATCAGCAGTACTTCGACTACCTCGGCGGCTTTACCATGACCAACGCCGCGTTCTCCGAACTGTTCGGCGGGCCGCCGCGTGCGCCAGAAGGCGCGCTGGGCCAGCGCGAGATGGATTTGGCCGCATCGATGCAGCAGGTGTGCGAGGAGATCGTTCGTCGCATGGCGCGAACCGCCGTTCGGGAAACCGGATGCAGCGACCTGTGCATGGCGGGCGGGGTGGCGCTGAACGCTGTGGCGAACGGCAAGCTCCTGCGCGAAGGAATTGCCAAGCGGTTGTGGATTCAGCCCGCGTCGGGCGACGCTGGCGGCGCACTCGGCGCGGCGCTCATCGCTTGGCATCGCTACTTCAACGGCGAGCGTGATCGCGCCGACGGGGCCGACACGATGCACGGCGCGTTGCTCGGACCGGAGTACTCGGCGGCGGAGATCGCGGCGCAACTCGATGCGGCCGGCGCCGTGCGCCAGGACATCGGTCGCGCTGCAACGATCGAGCGCGCCGCCGAAGAGCTGGCGCGCGGCGCGGTGGTCGGCTGGTTCGATGGCCGCATGGAGTTTGGGCCGCGTGCATTGGGAGCGAGGAGCATTCTCGCCGACCCGCGCGACCCCAAGATGCAATCGACGCTGAATCACAAGATCAAGTTCCGCGAGGGCTTCAGGCCGTTCGCGCCGAGCGTGTTGGCAGAGCGAGCCGCCGAATACTTCGAGTTGGATGGCGAGTCGCCATACATGTTGCTCGTGGCCCCGGTGCGCGACGGCCGAGATCTGCCGGCCGTCACCCATCTCGACGGTACGGCGCGCATTCAGACGGTGACTGAGGCCCGCACTCCTGGTCTCCACGGAGTGCTCGAGGCGTTCGATCGTCTCACCGGCTGCCCAGTGCTCGTGAACACATCGTTTAACGTGCGCGGCGAGCCGTTGGTGTGCAGTCCGGCCGACGCCTACGCGACGTTCATGCGCACCGACATAGATTTTCTCGCCATGCCGCCCTTTTTCCTTGCCAAGACAGCGCAAACGACGATGCGCGAGCAGTGGCAGAAGCCGTTGGTGCTCGACTGATGGCACGATCGCCGTCGTCGCCGACACTCGGCACGCGCCTAACTCCACAGGCCGGCCGCAAATTCGCCTGGACGTTGGCGGGCGGGTTTGCACTGCTCGCGGCGATCGGTTTTTGGCGTGGACGCCGGCGTACGGCAACTCTGTTGGCAACGCTGGCCGCGATCGCGTTTCTCGCCGGCCTGATCGTGCCCACGCGGCTCGGTCCCGTGGAGCGGGCGTGGCTACGGATTGGTGAAGCACTCTCTCGGGTGACGTCGCCGATATTTTTCTCCCTGTTGTACTTGCTCGTCCTCACTCCGGTGGCCGTGCTGCGTCGGAACTTTGGCCGGAGCCCGCTCGCGCGCTCGCGCCAATCCGAGACGTTCTGGATCAAACGGCCGGCCATTTCCCGAGACGACGCGCGCGCGTCACTCGAGCATTTATTCTGATCTGAACGGAGACGCGATGACGCAACAAATCGGGCTCGCCCGTGAGCTCTGGAGCTTCATGCGCGCACATAAAAAGCTCTGGCTGTTGCCGCTCGCGGTGATGCTCGTGGCAGTGGGCCTGCTCTTGGTCGCTGTGCAGGGTTCGGCGCTCGGTCCCTTCATCTATTCGATCTTTTGAGCCAGAAGAAGAAGGGTCGCGCCGCTACTGCTCGACCAGTAGATCCAGAGCCCGTCGCGCCGTCGCGCGCGCGACTCGGGATGTTCTATACGATCGCGGTGCTGTCGCCCTTTCTATTCTTGCTTGCGCTGGAAGGCGTGTTGCGATTGACCTGGAAGGGCGTGGTGCCGCCGCTCTTCGTGACGGCGCCCGTTGAGAGTGGCGACGACCTGATGGCGAATCGCGACGTCTCCCGTCGCTGGTTCCTTACCGAAGAACAGCCGCCGGTGCCAATCGCCGATGTGTTCGCGCGCGTCAAACCGGCACACTCGTTTCGCGTCTTTGCCATGGGCGAGTCCACGACCGCCGGCTTTCCCTTTCCGCACAACGGCGCGTTCCCGCGACTCCTCGGCGACGTGCTCCGCGACGTGCTCCCGTCGGACACCGTGGAAGTCGTGAACCTCGGCATTCCGGCGACGAACAGCTTTTCGATGCTCGACATGGCGGACGAGGTCATTGCCCAGCATCCCGACGCGGTGATCATCTACGCCGGCCACAACGAGTATTACGGTGCGCTCGGCGGCGCGTCGAGCCAATCGATTCTGGGTGGTTCGCCGGCGGTCGTGCGGCTGTATCTACGCCTTCAGCGCATCCGGGTCGTAGCAGCCGTGCGCAGCGTGGCCGTGTGGACGCGTCGCAAGTTCGCCGGCCGCGGCGCGGCAACCAACTCGGCGAGCGGCGCCGCGAGTTTCATGGAGACGCTGGCCGGCGATCAGCAGATCGCGCTAAATGGGCCGGCGTATCACCGCGGCACCAAGCAGTTCGACGAAAATCTCAGTCTGCTCGTTGAGAAATTCCACGACGCGCACGTTCCGGTGTTCGTGGGCAGCCTCACGAGCAACGTGAAGGATCGACCGCCATTGGTGTCCACCGCGAACGAGGGCGTTGGCGGTGCCGACTCGTCGTACGCCGCCGCGCAACGCGCATTGACGGCGGGCGACTCCGCGCGCGCGCGTCAACTGTTCGTTCAAGCGCGCGATCTTGACGTTGTTCGCTTTCGCGCGCCGAGTGAGTTCAACACGATAGTGAAATCAGTGGCCAAGTCGCAGGGCGCCGTGTACGTGCCCGTGGCCGAGTCGTTCGATTCGGCGAGCGGCGGCATGCCCGGCTCGGCGCTCTTTCTCGAGCACGTGCATCCGACTCAGGATGGCGCCGTGTTGCTTGCGCGCACGTACTTCGACGCACTGCGCGCCGCGAACTTTCTCGGCCATCCTGCGCGGCTCGATCGAATGAAGAGCTGGGCGCAGTACGAGCAGGGCATGGATCTCACGTCGTTCGACGCTCGGATCGTGCATCACACGCGCGAGACCTTGCTCGAGCGCTGGCCGTTTGTGCCGGTATTGCAACAGCGGGACTATCGTGAGACGTACCATCCCGTAGGGTTGCTGGACAGCCTTGCGTTCCTCGCCTCCCGCGGCTCGGCGTGGGGACCGCTCAAGCTGCAGCTCGCTCAGGCATACGCGTCGGCCGGCCGCGCAGATTCCGCCGCCGCCGAACTGCGCGGCGTGGTGCGCGATGCGCCAGGCTTCGCCGAGCCGTTGGAGCTGCTGGGTGTCGCGTTGATGCAGGAAAAGGCCGATAGCGAAGCGTTCTCGGTGCTCCAGCGCGCGTTGGCGATTCGTCCGTCGGCCAGCGTTGCCTTCACCGCCGGAGATCTGGCGATGCGGCAAAAAAATCCAGCGGCTGCCATACCACTTTTTGAATTGGCCGTTCGGCTGGGCGTTCAGCGTCCCGAAGCGTTGTACGAGCTTTCGCTCGCCTATGCCCTAACGCACGATGTGGAGCATGCGCGCGCCGCGGCGTTGCAACTGGCGCGCACAACGCCGGCCTATCCCGGGCTGGCGGATTGGATGCGCACACTCGGAATGGTGCGCTGAACGGTTGAGCCGGTGTGAAAAGCCGGATTCGGGGGACGAAACGGCTTGACGGAACTGTCGCGCTGACGCATGAGTTGGTTCAGCGTTGGTCGCACGGATTCCACCGGAGTGTTTCATGGGACGGCCTGCCACCCTTCGATTGATATTTCGCCGCTCCGCCATGCGGAGCGTGTGGCTGGCGCTGCTGGTCGTGGCCGCGGCAGGGGCGCGCGCGGCGGCGCAATCTCCGGAGGCGCGGCGCGTGACGGTGCGGGGCACGGTGCGCGATTCCGTCGGTTCCGCCGTGGTGGGCGCGCAGGTGTCGGTGGCCGGAGCGACGAATACCGCAATCACGGACGATGACGGCGTGTTTTCGCTGCCGGATGTTGCGGCGGGGAAGATTCGACTTCTCGTACGGCGTTTGGGTTTTCGTCCCGGATCGGTGGACGCCGAAGTGACCCCGGACCATGCGGCGCCGGTGAGGATCACGCTCTCGGCGGTGCCGACTGCGTTGCCGACAGTGGCGATTCGTGCGCGGCGCGAGCCGTTTGAGTCGCGGTTATCGGGATTCAACACGCGACGCACGCGAGGAATCGGATATTTTATAACTCGTGAACAGATCGAGCGCACCACGAGCTCGAGTCTCGTCGATGCGTTGCGCCGCGTTGCCGGCGTACGCGTGATCACGTTGCGTGGCGCGCAGGGCCGATCGGTGACCTTGGGCGGAGCGAACTGCCCGCCGCTCGTTTTTCTCGATGGGTTTCCCGCCACTGCTGGACCGTTTGATCTCGACGGTTTGGAGTTGGGAAGTCTCGAGGGCGTCGAGATCTACTCGGGATTGATGAGCGTTCCGCCGGAGCTAATGGGGCCGCAGGGACCCGATCGATGCGGGGTGATCGCGGTGTGGAGCGCACCCGCCCGGCCCCGTGCAAGCGCGTCGGAGCAGGGCGGTGTGGACGTCGCGAAGCTGCTGTCTACGGGGGCGGTGCTCACCGCGCAGCAAGTGGATACACCCGCGGTATACGAGGAAGGGACCGCGAATGCACTGTATCCAGAAGCGCTTGCGCAATCTCATATTCGCGGCCGAGTCGTGGTGGATCTCGTCGTGGATACGATGGGAGACGTTGAACCGGGCACCGTTAGTGTGGTGACGACGACGAACGCCGCGTTCTCCGTTCCGGCGATGATCGCGGCAGCCAGAGCGCATTTCGTCCCAGCGACAGCGAGCGGAAAACGCGTTCGGCAACTGGTGCAGCTGCCGTTCGACTTCGATCCGACCGCACCCGTTGGAACGCAGCCGTAATAAAATGCTGGCGAGAAGTCAGAAGTATGCGCATATTCCGCGTCCTCTAATTGCCAGCGGGCACTTTGATGTGACCAAGCGGCTCGCAGAGAGTGTTTAGAGACAGAGCATGGCGCCGCACGCAAGGGCGGGAGGACCGTCGGGGATTCCCTGTCAACCCTCGAACGGCGACGGAACAGCAGACACGTTGTGTTACAGGTGGCCTACCGTAGTTCAGTATTTGTCAACGACTGACTACCAAGTTCCATCCCTCGGAACGGCCGCTTCGCGTCGGTGTCGCGTCTGTATGCAGTTGCAGGGTTTCACCTTTCCACACCAGGCTGGCGTCGTGCCTTGGACCGGGCCGGCTTGAGCCGTTACAGGAGGATGCGAGAACCACTTCCCCCACGGTGAGACGTAGCGCTACAGCTCATCCCAGAGACCCTTTACTGAGGATCCACATGCCGAAGGTTCATCGAGTGCGAGGCTTGCTTGCTCCGCTCTTCACGTTGTTGTTGGTTGCGTCTGCCGCTGTCACAGCGCAGGCGCAGTCGGCCGTAATAACTGGAAAGATCACGAACGAGCAGGGCGCCCCAGTGCTGGGCGCGAACGTATTCATTCGTCAGCTGAACGTTGGCGCCACGACGAATCAGACCGGATCGTATACGATCTCGGTGCCGGAAGCGCGCGTGACGTCGCAGCAGGTGACGCTGACGGCCCGCTTCATTGGATACGTGCCACAGGACAAGCCGCTGACGCTGTCGTCGGGCACGCACGCCATGGACTTTGTGCTCAAGAGCGATCCGTTCCGTCTCGACCAGGTGATCGTGACGGGCGTGGCCGATTCGACGTCGGCCAAGAACCTGGCCTTCACCGTGGCGCACGTGAGCGCCGACCAGGTCAAGGACGTGCCGGCCTCCAATCCGTTGGAAGCGCTGGCCGGCAAGGTCTCCGGCCTCAAGGTCGACCTTGGCGTTGGAAACCCCGGCGGTAACCCAGCTATCCGTCTCCGTGGCTCAACGAGCCTTCAGGTTGGCGCCAGCACGCCGCTGATCATCGTGGACGGCGTCATTACCACGAACAACATCGCTGACATCGACGCCCAGGACATCGAGTCGATCGAAGTGTTGAAGGGCGCGGCCGGCGCGGCGTTCTACGGCTCCAATGCCGCGAACGGCGTGATCGCGATCTCCACCAAGCGTGGACGCAACCTCGCCGAGAACCACCTCACGATCTCGGCTCGTACCGAGTACGGACAGTCGGGCCTCGCCCGCTGGGTGCCGCTGAACCACAGCACGCGCTCCCAGTTCAATTCCGACGGCAGCATCATGCTGCAGGCGAACGGAAACCCGGTCGTCAACACCACGGGCTTTGACGACACTCCGTATCCGACGAGCGGCGTCAACATGTTCCGCGATCAGCTCAAGACGTATCTCGGCAACAACGACTACTATAACAACGACGTTCAGGTGGGCCTGCGCCGCGGGAACACGAACTTCAGCTCGTCGTTCAGCTCCAATCACAACGGCGGTATCCTGCCGTTCAAGAACGGCCAATACAAGCAGAACGCCCGCTTCAATGTCGATCAGGGCGTGACCGACAAGCTCGATGTGTCTGGCAGCTTCACGTACGGCCTGCAGCACAACGACTTGTCGGCGACGTCAACGACCGGTTGGTTCAATCTGCTCCAAGCGCCGCCGATGATCGATCTCCTACATCCGCCAGGCACGACTGACACCACGGAGTACTACCCGGTGTTGCCGAAGTATGCATCGCCGAACGCGCGCCCGAACCCGCTCTACGACCTCAAGAATCAGCAGGTCGGGATTCGCCGCGAGCGCATCATTGGCGCCGCCGCGGCGCACTATCGGCTCACCGATTGGTTGCGCATCGACGGCAACTATGGCACCGATCGCCTGAACCAACAGTCGCAGACCTACCAGCCGCGCGGCTACCTGAGTTCCACTGGCGGTACGCCGACGAATGGTTCGCTCACGCAGGCTGCCACGAACAACGTCTCATGGAATTCACAGCTGCGCGCCACCGCCACCAAGTTCTGGCGCGACCTGCTCTCGACCACTAGCGCCTCGTACCAGCTCGAGAACGAGTTGGACAACAACTTCTCGGTCGGCGGCACGAAGCTCAACGTCAACAACGTTCCAGACCTGGCGGCGCTCGACCCGTCGCAGATCTCGACGTTGACCCAGGGAACGAACGCGCTGCGCACCACGGACTACATGGCGTCGCAATCATTCACCTATCGCGATCGGTACATCCTCGACGGACTTTATCGTCGCGACGGATCGTCGCTGTTCGGACCGGATGCGCGGTGGTCAGACTTCTATCGCATTGCCGGCGCCTATCGCGTCACCCAGGACTTCCACGTTCCTGGCGTCCAGGAGCTCAAGCTTCACGTGGCTCGCGGAACCGCTGGTCTCCGTCCTGGCTACAACTATCAGTACGAGACTTACACGCTCTCCGGCGGCCAGTTCCAGAAGAACACGCTTGGCAATCGGGATCTTCGTCCGGCCATCCTCACCGAGAATGAATACGGTATCGATGCCGAGTTCCTGAACCGGTTCAGCGGTCAGGTGAACTACGTGGATCGCACGACTAAGGACGCGTTCCTCCAAGTTCCGTTGTCGTCGGCTGCGTCGGGCGGCTTTACCAGCCAGTGGCAGAATGCTGCCAGCATCGGCTCGAAGACCCTCGAAGGCCAGCTCCAGACCCGTATCATCGAGAAGCGGAATTTCTCGTATGACCTGTCGATCACCGCTGACCATACCACGCAGAAGATCCTCACGCTCAACCGCGCGGCGTATCGCGTGGCGGCCGACAACGCCCAGAATCAGAACGTGTTCTGGTACCAGGCCGGCCAGCCGCTGGGCATCATCTATGGAACGAAGTTCGTCCATAGCTTTGCCCAGTTGAAGGAAAATCCGGCGAATGCCGCCGCAGTCGAAGGCGACTACGTCGTCAACCCGCTCGGCTTCCTGGTCAAGGCATCGACCCGCGGCAAGTCGAATGAACTGCCGATCACCTACATTGACGCCAACAAGAATTCGAACTTCGTGATCGGCGACGTGAACCCGGACTTCAACTACGGCATCTCGAACGATGCGCGGTTGGGCAACTTCAATTTCCACGCGCTGTTCGATGGCCAGAAGGGCGGCAAGATCTACAACTTCACCAAGCAGTGGATGTTCCAGGACCTTCGCTCCGGTGACATGGACCAGTCGGGCAAGGCCGCTGATCAGAAGGTCGCCGAAGGCTTCTATTCCAGTGGCCTCTACAACGCCATCAGTGCCGACGAATACTTCGTGGAAAGCGGCAGCTACATCAAGCTCCGCGAGCTTTCGGTGGCCTACAACGTGGCCTCCAAGTATCTGCCGAAGATCGGTCTCGGGCGCGCCACCGGCCTCAAGGTCGCGTTCATTGGCCGCAACCTTTACACGTGGACCAAGTACAGTGGGTTCGACCCGGACGTGACCTCGGGCGGCGATTTCAACTATCGCATCGACGGATTCAAGTATCCGCCGTTCCGCACGCTCACCGCGCAGCTCGAAATCACGTTCTAACTCTCGCCCAACTCGGAGCCAATAAATGATAGGAACGACGATGAAGCTCGGATCCGCGTTGGGAGCAGCGGCACTCATTTTGAGCGCCGCCTGCACCCAGGATCTTGCGGTTTCGAATCCGAACAACCCCGACGTCAGCCGCGCGCTGGCGTCGCCGGCAGACGTGCAGTCGCTGGCCGTGTCGTCAGTCAACTCGTGGTACCTGGCGAGCACCTACTACGATCCGTGGACCGGTACGTCCGTGACCGCGGACAACATGACGGGCAACTTCGGCAACTTCGGCATGCGCTTCCAGAACGTCGAACCGCGCATTCCGTACAACAACCTCGCGTCGAGCACCGACGCCGAGTTGGCGTTGCAGCCGTGGAACCGCCAGTACAAGTCCCTTGGCGCAGCGAACGACGTGCTCCGCGCAGTTGCGGGCGGCGTCGTGTTGCCTGGTGGTACCGCACAGTATGCGGCACTAGCGCAGTTTGCGCAGGCCGGCTCGCTGATGCAGCTCGCTTTGCTATTCGACAAGGCGTTCATCGTTGATGAAACCTTCGATGCTACCAAGGGCGCGCCGCAATTCTCTCCCTATCCCGACGTCGCGAAGGCCGCGCAGGCCAAGTTCGATGCGCTGATCGCCGCCTCATCGGGTAAGACGTGGACCTATCCCGACGCCGGGACGATCATTCCGTTGATCGGCGTGTCGCTGAACGCCACCACGTTGAACCGCATTGCGAACACGATGAACGCAATGTTGCTCGCTTACACGCCGCGCAGCGCGGCCGAAGCGGCCAAGGTGGATTGGGCCAAGGTGCTGCAGTACGCCGACAAGGGAATCGGCACTGGCTCGGCTGGCGCTCCGTTCGACATGAGCATTCTGGCCGACAACAACAACTGGTACTCGTACATCCCGTTCTATTTCGACGATCCCACGTGGATGCGCATTGACCAGCACCTCGTTCACCAGATGGACGCGGCGGTGCCCGACAAGTTCAACGGAACGTTCGTGAAGCCATCCGGCACCGGCGACCTGCGCCTCGGCACCGATTATAAGTACGAAGGCACGGTGATCGGCGACGCGACGCGAGGTATCTATATGCAGAGCCCGTATTCGCAGATTCGGTACTTCGCAGTCTCCCAGGCGTCAGCGACGGCAGCGGTTGGCCCATCGCCGTACATCCTGGCCGCGGAGAGCGATCTGATCAAGGCGGAAGCACTGATCCGCACCGGTGGAGATCTCACCCTTGCCACCCAATTAATCAACAAGACGCGTGTTACTCGCGGCGGCCTGCAGCCGGCTGCTCCGGGAGACGGCGCCACCGCGCTGTTGGCTGACATCACGTACGAGCGCGCCGTGGAGTTGACAGGTACGAATGGGTTCAACCTGTTCTACATGCGTCACGATGACTCGCTCCAGCCGGGAACGCTCCGCCACATTCCGGTTCCGGGGGCCGAGCTCGAGACCGACGCCCTCCCGAACTACACCTTTGGTGGTGTGGGTTCGCCGGTGCAGAACGTCATCCCGTTCGGCCGGAATTCATTTGCGGCCGCGCTGGAAGCCGGTGCGACCAAGCGCATTGCGCTGCCCAGCGGTGCAGT
>JBEPWA010000093.1:0-9917 GCA_041690755.1 Gemmatimonadaceae bacterium
AGCGAGGCGCCCGAAACGTCGGCGTCGAGCCGGTGGAGCGTCGTGGCCAGCGAGCCCACGCGATCGGCCAGCGTGTTCACCGTCGGGTCGATATCCGGAATCATTTCGCGCTCCACGGGCCGGAGCCCCGACACAATGTCGCGCATCATCGCCCGATCGGCCGCCGCGCGGCGCACGACGTCGCCGTAACGGCCCGCCAGGACATCCGGCGCGGCCAACTCGCCGGCGAGCTCCTCGGGCGAGCGCGCGGCCTGGAGCGCCGGCAGCTGAGCGTGGTGCGCGCCACCGCCCACAGACTGACCGCCGCGCTGCGCGCGCAGTTTTGTACGAATGCCCTTTGAGAATGCTTCGAACGGTCCAATGCCGTCCGACCAGATCGACCCGCCCCGTCGCAGCGCGCGCAGCAACAGAATTCCGGCGGGCAGAAAGAACCACGGCACGCCGCCCATGGTCGCATTGATCATGACCAGTATTGGCGTAACCACCGCGAACGTCACCAGACTACGACGAAACGCAATTACGCGGTCTTCAATCGGCCGCTCGTCGTAACTGTACGCGTTCCGCAAGTCGCTCAGCGTACCGTTTGGCGCACCGGCACCCCAGCGGCGCTGCGCGCGGTACCAATGCTTCAGTTCGTGGCGGCTCAATCCCGGCGGCGGCTGAGGAAACGGTGCCGCGCTGGGTGCGACAGGAGCAGGCATGTCCCGCGCGGGCGCGACAGTCGCTACCCGAGCCAGCGCCTGCGGCAGTGCCTGATGCACTGGCGGTCCGAACAACGGCGGCGAGGACGACTGTGACTGGGCTGACGACGACCGGCGCCCGTCCGACGCCGACGCCAGCGCCCCATCCAGCGCATCGCGAAACTCGGCCGCGTCGGACCAGCGATCTTCCGGCCGCTTGGCCAACGCGCGGTCAATTGCCACGGCGAGATACGCCGGCACCTCCGGACGCCGCTCGCGCACCGGCCGCGGACGCTCCGACACGTGCTTCACCAGCATCGCCGGCGTGTTCGCCGCCTTGAACGGCGTGTCACCCACGAGCATGTGGTATCCCACCACCGCCAGCGAATACAGATCGCTCCGTCCGTCGAGCTCCCGTTCGCCCAGCGCCTGTTCCGGCGACATGTACGCCGGCGTGCCCACGGCCACACCGGTCACGGTGAGCCGCGTGTCGCTCGCCGCGGCGCGCGCAATGCCGAAGTCGGTGACCAGCGGACGGCCGCTCGCCCGGTCAATGAGGATGTTGTCCGGCTTGATGTCGCGGTGCACGACCCCGCGTGCATGAGCATACGCTAATGCGTCGGCTACGTCCCGCAGCACGCGAACGGTCTTGTCCACCGGCCACGCCCCTTCACGCGCTAACCGCACGCCCAGGCTCTCGCCGTCGACGAGCGACATCACGAAATACGTGAACGCCGCGCCCTCCGTGTCGTCCACACTGTAGATCGGTACGATGTTCGGATGGCTGAGCTGCGCCGCGGTTTGCGCTTCGCGAATGAATCGCGTGCGCACATCGCCGTTGAACGCGAGTTCCGGCGGCAACACCTTGATCGCCACCGGGCGGTTGAGCCGGAGATCCATCGCCCGGTACACCACCGCCATACCGCCGCGACCGATCTCCTCTTCAATGAGATACTGATCGCCGACCGCGGCGGTGACGCGGTCGCGCAGGTGATCGTTCACCGGCTAACGCGCCGCCGGTCGGCTCGCCGGGCGCGCACCGGTACGACCCATCTCGTCCGACACATATAGAGCGCTGTCCACGCTGTCCGCCAGATTCAGGGCGTCCATCGCCAACGACGTGATGTGCTGCGGTGTCTGCGAGCCGGCGTTCAGCCGGATCAGGTCGAGTTTCACGTTCTGTAATGCCACCAGGCACGTCTCCAGCTTGGCGGCTACTGAGTCGCGGCGGCCCGACACGTCGGCCACCGCGCGCCGCTGGCGCTTGAGATGCGCCAGCCGCCGCACACGCTCGTCGCTTCCCGATTCATCCAGCGGATTCGCCGCGCCTTCCAACCGCGCAATCTCCGCCTCAAGCGGCTCGGCGCCGTTGTCACCGGCGCTCCGGTCGAGATCGGCCAGAGCGATTGCCAGAAACCGTACCTTTTCCGTGAGCTTGTCCGCCGAGCGGCCTACGTCGGGAATGCGTGAACGCTCGGCCGACGGCATCCGTTCGAGCAGACGGAAGATCTCGGCACGGTCGGACTCGGCCCGGCGAATGCGCTCGCCGTACGCGCCGGCGGCGCGCACGACATCGTCCGTGGGCGAGCCCGCGGCCAACGGCGCCAGGGCGGAGCGTTGATTGCCACCACGACCCAATCGCGCGCGCCGCTGTTCGCGCATCGCCTTGCGTTGGTCACGGTTCATGATGCCGCGCAGATACGTGAGAAAGTCGTCCGCCACGTCGATCAGATCGCGATCGCGCGGCTGACGGAACACGTCGCGCCAGTCGTAGCCGTCGGCCCAGAGCTTGGCATACTTGAACGCCAGATAAATACTCCAGACAACCGTAAAGCCGAAAAAGTCGGTCGAGCCCACGATGGCCGCGAGCACGATCACGCCGTTCACGAACAGATATGGGGCCAGCTTACGGCGAAAATTGACGACCGGCGGCGCTTCCCAGCGGCGCCATTCCTCGGGCGTGGGCGCCGCCACCGGGAAATGCTCCTCGTCACGAGGGCCGTTGAACGTCGCCGACGTACGGCCAGGCGGCGCGACCGGGAGATTGTCGGCCGGATACGCCGACGGCGCGCGCTCAATGTGCGGCATTTTGCCGCTATCGAGCGCCGCGACCACTGTCGTCGCCGATGGGAATCGATTCGCTGGATCCTTCTCCAGCAGCGTCATGATGACGTTCGACAGATCGCGCGGCACGTCCGGGCGCCGCTGCTCCACCGGCGTGGGGCGCTCCGAGATGTGCTTCACCAAAATCGCCGGCGTGCTGTTGGCAATGAATGGCGGCTCGCCCGTGAGCATCTGGTAGCCCAGAATGCCGAGCGAGTAGAGATCGCTGCGTCCGTCGATCGTGCGTTCGCCGGCCGCCTGCTCGGGACTCATGTACGTGGGCGTGCCGATCGCGATGCCGGTGGCGGTGAGACGCGAATCGCTGTCGCTCATGGCCCGCGCAATACCAAAGTCGGTGACCATTGGCCGCCCGCTCTGCGCGTCGATGAGAATGTTGTCCGGCTTGATGTCGCGGTGCACCACACCACGTTCGTGCGCGTAGGCCAGCGCATCGGCCACGTCGCGCATCGTCCGGCGGGTTTCGTCCACCGACAGCGATCCGTGATCGTGCAGGCGCTTGGCGAGATTGTCTCCCGTGATGTACGCCATCACGAAAAAGACAATGTTCTCCATCTCGTCAACGGCGTAGATGTCAACGATGTTGGGATGATTGAGCTGCGCGGCCGTTTCCGCTTCGCGAAGGAAGCGCGTCTTGATCTCGCTGCGGAACGCCAATTCAGGCGGCAGGACTTTGATGGCGACCGTGCGCTTCAGGCGTCGATCTTTGGCCCGATAGACGACGCCCATTCCGCCACGACCGATCTCGCAGTCCAGCTCGTAGTGCGGATTGAGCACGCGCTCGACGTGCGCGCGTAACTCCGAATCCGAAGATGGTACGACGGGATCCGACAAGCGATTAGCTCGGGTTCATGGCGGAGGGAGAGAAGTGCAGCATTTTAGCATACGGCAAACGGTACGGAAAGGATACACGCCGCGTCGGCAGGACAACCTGCCTCCGTCCGCAAAAACAGCGCACAAGCCTGCCAGCCTGACGGACCCGTCCTAGCCCGCGATATGCCTCCAGTATACCCCTCGACACCCTGGGCGGCGTAACTTCATGCACGACAGCAGTTAGGAGCTTGCCGCCAACGGTGGAATAAAGTGTGCGACGGGCGCAGAGACTACCGCCGCGTTCTCTTTCTCGGAAATACCCATGGCACAGCGCCAGACCCTCCCGGTCCTCCCCCTCAGGGGAACCGTCATTTTCCCCGGACTTACCGCGCCAATCGCCGCGGGACGCCCGGGAACGCTCCGCGCCATCGAATCGGCGCTCAAAGGCGAACGACTCGTCTTTGCCGTGGCCCAGCGTGACAACACCGACGAACCCACCCCCGACATTCTGTATTCGATGGGTGTGATAGCTCGCATCGGCCAAATCCAGCGCGGCCTCGGCGGCGTCCAACTGCTCCTGCAAGGTGAGCAACGCGCCACCGCGCTTCAATACACCACCACCGAGGGCTTCCTCAGCGCCATCGTCATGCCGGTCGAGGAGATGAAGCCGCTCAATGAGGACGACGCGGCCTTCGTCGCGCTACATAAGGAACTGCGCGAACGCGCCGGCGAACTCGGCGAACGTCGCGGCCTCCCCGAAGAAGTCGTTCACCAGGTGCTCGATGCTGTCACCGACCCGGGTCGCTTTGCCGATCTCGTCGCGGGCTACATCGAACTGCAACCGGCTGAAAAGCAGGGCCTTCTCGAAACGCTCAGCGTGGAGGAACGCCTCCGGCGCGTGCTCGTGCACGTGCAGAAGCAGATCGGCATGATCGAGATGCAGGAGGAGATCAAGTCGCAGGTCCAGGAAGAGCTGGGCGAGCGGCAGCGCGAGATGTACCTCCGCGAACAGATGAAGGCCATCCAGAAGGAGCTCGGCGACGACGATCAGTCCAAGGAAATCGTCGAGCTGCGCGAAAAGCTCAACAAACTCGATCTCCACAAGGACGCCCGCACCGAAGTCGAACGCGAGCTGGGACGTCTCGAGCGCTCCGGCCGCGAGTCCATGGAAGCGCAGGTCATTCGCACCTATTTGGAGTGGATCGCCGAGCTGCCGTGGAGCAATCGCTCGGACGACAACCTCGATCTCAACCACGCGCAAACCGTTCTCGACGAGGACCACTACGGGCTGCCCGACGTAAAGGATCGCGTGCTCGAGTTCCTGGCCGTGCGCCAGCTTCGTGCTCAGCAGATGGAGAATGAGCTCAAGCAGACCGGCGAGATGTCGATCACCAAGCTCAAGGCGACCAAGGAAGACGCTACGCCGCAGCTCGGTAACTCAACGTCCGACGACAAGCCGATCACCGATCCCAAGGAGGCCAAGGCTCGCGCCATGGCCAAGGGTCCGATCCTCCTGTTCGTTGGGCCGCCGGGAGTGGGCAAGACGTCCATCGCCAAGTCCATCGCCCGTTCGCTCGGCCGCCAGTATGTGCGCGTCGCGCTCGGCGGCGCGCGCGACGAGGCGGACATTCGCGGGCACCGTCGCACGTACGTCGGCGCAATGCCCGGACGCATCATCCAGGGCATGAAGCAGGGCGGCACCAAGAACCCCGTCTTCCTGCTCGACGAAGTGGACAAGCTCGGTACATCGTATCAGGGCGATCCGTCGAGCGCGTTGCTCGAAGTGCTCGACCCGGCGCAGAACGACAGCTTCACCGATCACTACTTGGGCATTCCGTTCGATCTGAGCGAAGTGCTGTTCGTCGCGACCGCAAACTTCCTTCAGAACATTCCCGGTCCGCTGCTCGACCGCATGGAAGTCGTGGAGTTCGCCGGGTATACGGAACGGGAAAAGGCGGAGATCGCCAAGAAGTATCTCATTCCGCGCCAGCTCGAGGACTCTGGCCTCGGAGACAAAAATTTGTCTTTCACCGACGACGCGGTGATGGCAGTCATCTCGAAGTACACGCGTGAAGCGGGCGTTCGTCAGCTCGAGCAGCGCATTAGCGCCGTGACGCGCAAGGTCGCGCGGCAGATCGCCAGTGGTGAGACCAAGATCATTGCCGACAACACGATCGACGCCGACGAGGTGCGCGAGTTGTTGGGACGTCCGCGCGTGCACCCGGAGCATGCGAACACCGAGAACGAAGTGGGTGTCGCAACGGGCATGTACTACACGCCGGCCGGCGGTGACATCATGTTCGTGGAGGCGGCCATCCGTCGGTTGTTCAGCTACGGCAACCGCTCCAACGACGATGAGAAAACTCAGGTCAGCGGTTGGGGCAACGTGTCCCTCATCCTCACCGGCCAGCTCGGCGACGTGATGAAGGAGTCGGCGCGCGCGGCCATGACGTACGCCGCAACGCACGCGTCAAAGCTCCAGATTCCGGAGGATCGTCTGGGATCGATTGAAGTGCATATCCACGTGCCGCAGGGCGCCATTCCAAAGGATGGTCCGTCCGCCGGTACCACGATGTCTACGGCACTCGTGAGCGCGATGTCCGGACGACCCGTCCGCAAGGACGTGGCAATGACGGGCGAGATCACCCTGCGCGGGCGCGTGCTGCCCATTGGTGGCGTGAAGGAGAAAGTCCTCGGCGCGCACCGAGCCGGTATCACCACCATCATTCTCCCCAAGGACAATGAGGCGGACATGGAGGACATCCCGGAAGACGTCCGCAAGCAGCTCACGTTCCATTGCGTGAGCACGCTCGATGAGGTGTTCGAGATTGCCCTTGTGCCCATCAGCGAGCCGGTCGCCACCCCGCCGACGATGATGGAAACGATGGAGCAGAACGCCGCCGAGTCGTTGGTCTCGTAATTGGGATTCTGAGCGGTAAAAATTGTCGTTCCGAGCAGCAAGAATTGTCATTCCGAGCGAATGCGAGGAATCTTCTGTCACGAGTTAGGGACAAAAGATTCCTCGCTACGCCCGGAATGACAATTTTTATTACTCGAAACTAAAATTAGTGTTTTGGCACGCCCGGCGGCCGCGGCGCCACGAACAGCGGCCCCCACTGCGGCACCTTCCACGGATTATTCCGTAGCTCCAGCGGCTCCGTGCCCGGAATGAAATATTCCGTGTACCGCTTGTCGGGCGGCGTTACCGCCGTCGCCAGCAGTCCGGTGGTGCGATCGAGTTCAGCGTACACCATGCCGTCCGGCGGCGGGCCCCAGCTCTCCGACGCGCTGCTCGAATACGAACGACCCACCATCTGTCCCCAGATCGGCGCCGCCAAGCCACCGCCGTAGGCGCCGGAAAAAATCGTCGTCGGCCGGTCGAAGCCCAGCCACACGCCGGCCACAAGATCGGGCGTCATGCCCACGAACCACACGTCCACGTTGTCGTTCGTCGTGCCCGTCTTGCCGGCCACGGGAATGCCCGCCGGCACCAGCGCCCGCGCCTGCGTGCCACTGCCACGCTCGGCAACGTCCTTCATCATGTCGCGCACAATGAACGCCACGCGCGGATCCAGCACCTGCTGCGGCGTCGAGGGCGGCCGAGAATACACGGCGCGGCCGGACAGATCGTCGATGCGCGTGATCATGCGCGGCTGCACCACCGCGCCATTGTTGACGAACGCGGAGTACGCGGCCACGAGATCGATCGGATGCACGTCCGAGGCGCCAATGGCGCTCGCCGGTACTGGCACCATGGGCGTGGTGATGCCGAGCCGCCGCGATAGCGCCGCCACCGAATCCATTCCCACGCGCATGCCCAGCTGGATCGCCACCATGTTGCGCGAATGGATCAAGCCCTCGCGCATTGTCATATCGCCCATGAAATGGTCCACTTCCGTGGGCTCGTACATCTCGCCCGTGGGCAAGAGGATGTGCAGCGCCGTGTCCGGCACGATAGTGTTCGCCGGAATGCTGTCGGCAATCGCCGTGGCGTAGACTATGGGCTTGATCGACGATCCCGGTTGCCGCAGCGCGGTTACGGCGCGGTTAAACGGCGCCCGCGCGTGATTGCGTCCACCCACGAGCGCGCGTACGTCGCCGGTGTATGGATCGATCGCCAGCGCCATACCCTGCAAATAATTTGTCTGGTTGCCCTTGGCCGCGGCTTGGGTGAGGTGACGATAGCCCTTCATCGCCTCGATCTTGTTCGTTCCCTCCACCAGCGCCGCCACCGCGTTGCGTTGCAGCGTGGGGTCGAGCGTGGTGTAGATCCTGTAGCCGCCGTTCATCACGGGAATGCCGGCCCGTTCGGCCTGCTGCTTCACCGCATCAACGAAGTAATCCGACGGCGCCGACATGCCGTTGCTCGGGGCCGTCACCACCGGCTCCGCCATGGTCTTCTCGCCGAGCGACGGCGGAATGAACCCCTGCTCCACCATCTTTTGCAAAATCAGATTGCGCCGCGCCAGCGCGGCCGCCGGGTGGGTGATCGGATCGTACTGCGGCTGTGACTTCGGCAACCCGGCCAGCGTCGCCGCCTCGGCGAGCGTCAGCTTCGATGCCGAATGGCCGAAGTAGTGCCAGGCGCCGGCTTCGACGCCGTACCAGCCGCGCCCGAGGTTTATCTGATTGAGATACGCCTCGAGGATCTGGTCCTTGTTGTAGTGCTTCTCCATTTCGCGCGCCGCCGCCTGCTCGTGCAGCTTGCGCGACAGCCCCGCCGTGCCGCTGATCTCATGGCGATCGATCAGGTCGGGATGCATGTAGCCCACCAGCTGCTGCGTGATCGTACTCGCGCCGCCGCGGTTCTCGCCCATCACCCTGCCCTTGATCGCGCCGAGCACGCCAATCACGTCCACGCCGTCGTGCTGGTAGAAGCGCTGGTCTTCCACCGCAATGAAGGCCTGCGACACGTACCGCGGCAGCGACCGCAGCGTAACACTCGTGCGCATCTCGCGGCCGATCTCGCCAATTCTCGAGCCGTCGCGCGCGAGCACGATGGACGACTGCGGCAGCTGAACGATCTGCCAGGCCTCGCCGGTGGACGGCGTAGCGCCCTGTTGCCCGTACGCGCCGCCGCCAATCGACAGGCTCAACGACAGGAAAATCACACGGGCACGTGCCCGGAAAAGCCAAACCTTCACGAACTGACTCCAGTTTCGATGGTCACCCAGGTACCCCACCAAGATACCTCCGTTTCTCTGACGATTGGGGCCCGGCACCGTTCCACCCTTCCACCGTTCCACGGTTCCACCTTAGTGTTCACCCATGGCTCCTCTCGTCCACGTCGCGCTCGCGCAACTCACGCCGCGCAAAGCCGACTATCAGGGCAACCTGCGGCGGCTCGGAAAAGTATTCGCCCAGCTCGACCGCATCGAGCCCCGCCCCACGGTGCTCGCCCTCTCGGAGAGCGCGCTCACCGGCTATTTCCTTGAAGGGGGAACCCGGGACAACGCACTCACAGCCGGCTCGTTCGCCCGCGATCTCGATGTCATGTATCGAGAATCGGTGAGCTCGCCCGCGCCGCTCGATCTGGTGGTCGGCTTCTACGAAATCTGGAACAACAAGCTGTACAATAGTTCGATGTACGTCACACTTGGCGCCGGCGAGCCGGAGATCCATCACGTCCATCGAAAGGTTTTTCTGCCCACCTACGGCCTGTTCGACGAGGAGCGCTTCGTGGAACGGGGACGCGAGGTCCGCGCCTTCGACACACCGTGGGGCCGCGCGGCCATGCTCGTGTGCGAAGACGTGTGGCACAGCATGACGGGCACCATTGCCGCGCTCGATGGCGCCCAGGTGATCTTCGTCTGCGCCGCGCCTCCCAGCCGTGGCGCGCAGCCCAAATCGGACGGCGTGCCCGGACCCGCAAGCGTGAGCCGCTGGGACCGGCTCGTTCGGGACATGGCCGACGAGCACGGCGTCTACGTCACGCTCACCACTCTCGTGGGCAGCGAAGGCGGCAAGATGTTTCCCGGCGGCTCCATGGTCGCCGGGCCGCGCGGCGACATCCGCGGACGCGCGCCATTGTGGGACGACGCGCTCCTCACGGTGACGCTCGATCTCGCGGACGTCACCCGCGCCCGCGCCGACCTGCCCCTCATCGCCGACCTCGAGACGATGATGCCGCATCTCCGCGCCAGCATCGACGACGTCGTGGCGGGTGTGCCCGCCTCGCTCGACTACGACGGCGCCGGCGCCGGCGCCCGCGCCCCGCGCACCCGCCCCGTCACCCCCGCCGCGCGATTTTTAAAAACAAAAACACAGGCCCCCCGCGCCCTGCCGGTGGTCCGAGGCTCATCC
>JBEPWA010000094.1:0-9715 GCA_041690755.1 Gemmatimonadaceae bacterium
CCACCGTTCCACCGTTCCACCGTTCCACCGTTCCACCGTTCCACCGTTCCACCGTCATTTCCCGCCCGGCACGCTTCCTGACAGTCACCTTACCGACCAGTCAACTCGAGGCAGACATGGGCGACAAGCAATCCGATCGGCACATTGACGAGCACATCCTGGACAAGGATAAACAAGAGCTCCAATCCAATCCGCACGACCAGCCGATGATTCCAAAGTCGGGAACCAACCCGGCGGCGCGGGATGCGCAGGCGCGCACCAAGCATGAAAGGCACTCGCACGACGATTCTCTTACGGCCGATATCCCACGCAGCGACAGCGCCGACGACAAGGTGGACGAAGCGCTCATGGAGAGCTTCCCGGCCAGCGATCCGCCGGCTCAGCCGTAAAGCGAACTTTGTGACATAAAGTACTTGCTATGATTGGCGTGGCCGATTACCCTACGCCGTCATGGCACCCGTCACACCACTCAGACCGCGCCGCTCCGATCCGCCCGAGATGCAGGCGCGCGCCATGGACAACCTGCGGTTCATTCGCGGCATGATGGAGTCCGCGGCGACGTTCACTGCCGTGTCGGGTTGGGGTGAGGTCGTCATTGGCGTCAGCGCGATCGGTGCGGCGCTCGTCGCCTCCCGTCAGACGCTGCCATGGACCTGGGTGGCCACGTGGCTCGCCGAGGCAGGCATCGCGGCGGGCATCTCCGTGGCCTCGATGACGCTCAAGGCCCACGCGGCCAATATGCCATTGCTCACCGGTCCCATGCGGAAACTCATATTGAGCTTCTCGCCGGCGATCATCGTGGGCGCCGTGCTCACGGCGGTGTTGATCAACCGCGGGTTCTATGGCTTTTTGCCGGGGGTCTGGATGTTGCTCTACGGCGCGGCCGTCGTGAGCGCCGGCACCTATTCGGTGCGCATCGTGCCAGTCATGGGGGCGGCGTTCATGATCGCCGGCGCGGTGGCGCTCGTGGCGCCCGCGCCGTGGTCAACGCCGCTGCTCATCGCCGGATTCGGCGGGCTGCACATCGTGTTCGGATTGTGGATCGCTCGGAGACACGGTGGCTAAGCCGCAAGGGAAACGGCGCGCCGAAGCCGTCAAGGCGGAACCGGCCGGTCTGCATCAGGTGCGTGGACGCGCCGTGGCGGAGGGCCCGCTCGCGCTCGATCGGCTGATCCACGAACGCATGCGCCTGGGCATTTTAAGCGCCCTGGCCGTGAACGAATCATTGAGCTTTAATGATTTAAAAAGACTCATGCAGACGACGGACGGCAATTTGAGCGTGCACGCGCGCAAGCTCGAGGAAGCCGAGTACATCACCTGCACGAAATCGTTCGAGGGACGCGTGCCGAAAACCGAGTATGCCATCACTTCAGTGGGCCGGCGCGCGCTGGAGCGATATCTCGACCACATGGAAGCACTCATTCGGGCGACGCGCGACCGGTAACGGGCTGTCTGGCCTCGTTAACGGACGCGTCACTCATTCGTCTACTCTGACATGAAGCGAACGACTACAGTCTCGGCGCCATTCAGCGGCATGCACGTCGGGATCATCATGGACGGAAACGGCCGGTGGGCCAACGCCCGCGGCATGCCTCGCACGGCTGGACACCGGTCCGGTGTGCGCACGGCGCGCAAGATCGTCGAGGCGGCCACGCGCGCCGGCGTGGGCACCATGACACTGTACGCGTTTTCGGCGGACAACTGGAGCCGCCCCACGCCCGAAGTCGGTGCGCTCATGCGCCTGCTGCGCCGCTCGTTGCTCATTGAATCCAAGCGATGTATCGAGAACGGCGTTCGGCTCACGATCGTGGGGCGTCGCGATCGGCTGCCGACGTCGCTGGTGCTGGCGATTCAGGAGGCCGAGGCGCTCACCGCGCACGGCCGCAACCTGCACCTGCGCGTTGCCATTGACTACTCCGCGCGCGAGTCGATCATGCGCGCCGCTACGCTGGCCGGCGGCATGCCGGACCCCATGAACCGCGACGCTTTCGCGCGGTTGCTCGCACAGGTGAACCACGATCCGTTCCCCATTCCCGACGTAGACCTGCTAATTCGCAGCGGCGGCGAGCAGCGGCTCAGCGACTTCCTGTTGTGGGAATGCGCCTACGCGGAGTTCCACTTCACGCGGTGCATGTGGCCGGAGTTCACCGAGCAACAGTTCATCGCTGCGCTCGGCGAGTTCGGAGTGCGCGAGCGCCGCTTCGGTGGAGTCCCCGCCCAAGCCGCCAGCTAAGCGTTCCACCGTTTCACCGTTCCACCGTGCTAGTGAATGTGCTCGATCGCCCAGGTCCAATAGACCGCGTCTTCCGCGGTCATGTTGCCGCGGGGCACGAGGCGCGCGTCGGCGTAGCCATAGAGGCCAACGTCAATCAGATACTGACCGCGCGACGTGAGCGTGCCGCGACATACTTTGTCGTCGCCCGGCGGGCTGCTGAGTTCCTGTTGTAGCCGCGTCGTCAACGCCGCCATCACGCCGTCAGGAATGCGGTGGCGTTCGGATGGGTAGATGAAGCCGAACAGCACGAGGTAGGACAGCAGCAACTGCCACTGCGGTTCGAACCGCCGCACGAGCCGGTCCCAGTCGAGCGTTTCCGCGCAGGACCGAATGATGTGCGCCACGTCGGCACCATCGTAGCGTTCGCGCTCCATGACGAATGCCTTTTGCCAGAGCAGCTCCTCTACCGGCGCAATCTTGACCGGCATGCCGAGGACGTCCGCTTCAGTGGCGAACTTGAACCACTCGTCGTCAACCGCGCACACACCGTTGCCTGAGCTGAACACCAGATCCACCGCGTCGTTGCCCTGCTTGGCCTTGGCCAGCCAGTGCGGAAAGGTGATCTCGGTGTGATAGCCGGCGTCGCTCAGCGCCGTGAGGGCCCCGCCGACATCGGCCCGTTGGACGAACAGGTCGAAATCCTTTGTCTCGCGCACAATACCGGTGTAGTTAAGCAGTGCGTGCGACCCGCCCACCAGAAAGGGCACGCGTGCGTCGCTCAGGACGTGCAGCGTGCGTCGGTAGAAGGCATTGGTGTCGCGCCCCGGGTCGTCGAAGGTCGATTGCGTGGCCATGGCCCGGCGAAATGCAAAAGCGGTGCGCGCTGCGGATTCGTCGTGCTGGCCCGAAATGTTCTAGTGGTGTTGAGTGGTGCCCCAACAGCCCTCAATCCGACCACCAGCCCCACGTCCATGCCCGAGAACGTCGTTCGCCTGGCTGCGCTCAGCGACATCCACTACAACAAGGCCTCGCAGGGCAGCTTTCAGTCGCTCTTTGCGCAGATCGCCGACACGGCGGACGTCCTGGTGCTGGCCGGCGATCTCACCGACTATGGGTTAGCCGGAGAAGCGCGGGTGTTGGCGAAGGACCTCACGGCGGTGAAGATCCCGGTGGTGGGGGTACTGGGAAACCACGATTTCGAGAGCGATGAAGACGCGCAGGTGTCGCAGATCCTGGCCGACGTCGGCGTCCACATGCTCGACGGCGATGCCTGGGAATTCCGGGGTGTGGGCTTTGCCGGCATTCGCGGATTCTGTGGCGGCTTCGGCCGAGGCGCGCTCGGGCCGTGGGGCGAAAAAATCATAAAAGCGTTCGTTCAGGAAGCGGTTCAAGAAGCGCTCAAGCTCGAGTCTGCTCTAGCGCGACTGACCACCGATCGCCGCATCGCGGTGATGCACTACGCTCCCATTCGCGCCACGGTGGAAGGCGAGCCGCCGGAGATTTTTCCGTTCCTCGGATCGAGCCGGCTCGAGGAGCCGCTAGCGCGGTTTGCCGTGACCGCGGTGTTCCACGGTCATGCCCACAAGGGTGCTCCGGAGGGCGCCACGCAGACGGGAATTCCGGTATTCAATGTCGCGCATAGCGTGTTGAAGGCAAACTTTCCCGATCAGCCGCCGTTCCGGTTGTTCGAGGTGCGGACTGATGACGCCGAGGCACCGGGCGTCACGGCAATCGGCGACGGGCTGCTCCGCGGGCGCCGCTCCAGCGATCACCCGGATCACGGCGCACAGCCGACGCCGTCAGCTACGACTCGACCACGTCCGGAATGACGCTTGGAATAGCGCGCGGAAGCGATTCGAGATAGAAACGAAGCCGCTCCAATCCACCCGTGAGCGTGGCGTGGGTCCGCCGGTGGAGCAGCAATAGCACGGCTTCATTGAAACGGGTCTGCGCCGGCTGGTAGGATATATCGACGTCGATACGTGTGGCCGCGGGCCCGAGCGGACTGAATCGAACGATGCCGCGCATGGCGATGTCGCTGTGCGGCACGCTTTCCCAGGCAATGACGGCGCGCGGCACATACTTGGTCACCACTACGTCGAACGCGACCACTGAGCCGGACGGCGCGTACGCCTCCCAGTGGGAGCGACCGTCCTGATAGTCCACCACCGAGCGCAACCGGCCGGAAACGCGCGGGAAACTTTCGAAATCCCTAAAGAACGAAAATACTTCGGCTATCGGCCGGTTGATGTCCACCGAGCCGTGCGCGGGGAGCTCGCGCCGCGCGGCACCGGCGCGCCGCACGGTGGTCTCCACGAATGGGCGCACGGCAAAACCGAGCAGCCCGAGTCCGGCCACGCGCAGCAGTGTTCCCGGCCGGCCGCGGCGCGCCCCGCCGATTAAGGCGAGGCCGAGCGCGGCGGCGAAAATATGTGGAACGGTGAGGGCAGAGCCTTCGGCGGAATTATCGATTGGGGTAGTCACGGGTTGTCGGGGTCGCAATGTCAGTGCCTGCGATCAGCTCGACCGGGAAAAAGCCTCTAGTCGTTCGAGTCCGGCTGCCATGTCCCGCCTGCCATAGCCGAGCCGAAAGTAGCTGCCGGCATATCCGAACTGCGACGCGGGTAGCAGTAGCACGCCTTCGCGCTCCACGAGCGACGCGCAGAATTCGTCCACGCTTCCGTGGCGGAGCATTGGGAAGCACACGCTGCCGGCGCGCGGCGGCGTCCAGGCGAACTGGTCCTCATTGTCGAGAAAGAACTTGTCGAGCACTGCGAGGTTTCCGCGAATGATCGTGGCGGCCCGCTCGAACAGCACGCTCCTGGCGCGCAGCGCGATGAGTGCGAGAACTTCGCTGGGCGCGGCGTTGCAGATGGTGGTGTAGTCCTTGAGCGCCGCGAGGCGGCCGCGCAATGCGGCGTCGCGAGTCGCGATCCAGCCAACTCGCAAGCCGGCCAGACCGAACGCCTTGGACGTCACGCCAATGCTCACGCCCCGATCGGTGGCACTGGCGGCGGCGGGAAGCGGCGGTGTGCCGTGCTCCAGATGACGATACACCTCGTCGGACACCAGGTGCGCGCCGTGCAGCTCGGCCATGGCTACGAGTCGCGCGAACTGCTCCGGCTCGAGCTGCGCGCCGGTAGGGCTGTGTGGAAAGTTGATGACGATGGCGCGGGTGTTCGGCCGCATGGCCGCCGCTACCGCATTGACGTCCAGCGTCCACCCGCGCGGATCGAGCGGTACGAAGGTGACCGACGCACCGATCGACTTGGCGACCTCGTGCAGCGATTGATAGGCGGGCCACACCACCACGGCGTGATCGGCCGGTTCGAGCAGCGCGTGCATGACGAGAAACACCGCTTCTTCGGCGCCGGCAAAGGTGATGACGTCGCTCGCCGCCAACCCGGAATACAGGGCGGCAATCTCGCTGCGCAATGCCGGTAGACCGAGCGATTCCGTGTAGCCAAGGCTGAGGCTGTCCCAGCGGCTGCGCGCGTCGTCGTCGGCCAGGGCCAGCAACTCGGCGAGTGTCAGGGGCTCGACGTCCGAGGCACACAACACGTGACGCACGGCGAACTCCCAGCGCGCGAAGTAGCGCTCGAGTGCGAAGTCGGCGATGTGCATTCGTGTATTATCCGGTGATCACGCCGCAAGCGATGCGCGCGCCAGAGTTTCCGGACGGGTCCGTGACGTAATCGTCGCGCGCCGAGTGCACCACAATCGAGGCGCCGTCGGCGTCGAGCAGCGCATTCTTGCCCTTGAGCGTCACGTTGGGCAGGACGAACTCGAATTTGAGCGGGCCGGCCGCGGGCGTGTCAACGTTCGGCAGATCGCCCAGGTGCGGGCCGGCCGGGTTGCTGAAACCGTGCTGGCGGTGGTCGGGATTGAAGTGGCCGCCGGCCGTGGTGAACGGCGCTTGACACTTTCCAAATTCATGAATGTGAATGCCGTGCGCGCCGAGCCCGAGTCCGCTGATCGTGCCGACGACGATCACGCCGGCGTAGCTGTCGGTAAAGGTGACGTCGCCCACGTGCCTCCCGGCGCCGTCGCGCACGTTCGCCGTGGCGTGGTCCATGACCCGCGGCGCAGCCGGCGTTTCAACCGCGGTTGCAACCGGCGTTGCGGACGCCGGCGCGCTGCCCGGCGACGGGGCGGCACAGCCGGCGATCGCGATGACGCACGCGATGACGCACGCGAGTACAATTGAACGAGAGATCATAAATGCTCCTGGCGCCGAAACCCCTGTGCTCACTCGCGCGGCGCGGCGACGAGACACTCCGCGGCGGCACGCACTCGCGCGAGTGCCTCGTCGGCGGTGTCGCCGGTCGCCGACAGGTGGCCCATCTTGCGGCCGGCCCGCGCACCGCGCTTCCCGTACAGATGGAGCCGCACGCCCGGAAACGCCAGCGCTGCCTCGAAGCGCGGCGGCCCGTGTTCCCACAGCTCGCCGAACAAATTGAAGATGGCGCCCGGCCGAAGCACACGAGGATCGCCCAGCGGCAGATCGCACACCGCGCGCACGAGCTGCTCGAACTGACTCGTGGAACAGGCCACTTCCGTTTCGTGAAACGAATTGTGCGGGCGCGGAGCCAGCTCGTTGACGAGCAGGCGTCCGTCGCGCAGCAGAAACAGCTCGACGGCGAGAATTCCCTCGAGTCCGAGCGCGGTAGCTATGCCGCGGGCAATCTCCTCTGCGTCTTTGAGGACGCGTTCCGGCAACTGCGCGGGAATCACCGACCAGGCCAGGATCTGCCGCTCATGCACGTTGAACGCCGGCGGATAGACGCGCACCTCACCGCTCGGCCGACGCGCCACCATCACCGACAACTCGGCTTCGAGATCGAGCCCTTGCTCGGCCACCGAGTGCAGGCCCCCGAGCGACGCCCACGCATTGGCGGCGTCGTTCGCGTTCGCCACGCGCGCCTGACTGCGTCCGTCGTAACCGCCGTGACACGTCTTGACGAACAGCGGGCCAAGATCGCGCGCCGCATTTGCGAGATCGTCGCCCGTGCGAGCCTCACGGTACGCGCCAATGGGAAATCCGTTGCTCGTGAGCCACGCCTTTTGCACCGCGCGGTCCCGCACCACGCCAAGCACCATTGGACTCGGTCGCACCGGCGCGTGTCGGAGCGCCGCGGTGAGTGCGTCGGCGCCAATCTGCTCGATCTCCAGGGTGACGACGTCGCACTGGCTCGCAAGTTCGCCGGCTGCGTCGGCGTCGTCGAACTTGCCGGCGACCACGCGATCAGCCACGGCTGCGGCGGCGCATCGGGGATCCGGGTCGAGCACATGCACACCGTAGCCCATTGTGCGCGCCGCAATCGCCGTCATCCGTCCGAGTTGCCCGCCGCCAAGAATCCCGATCGTTGCCCCGGGAGCGATGACAGCCATCAGTCGCGTGGAGCGATATCGACGCTGTCCAACACGTCGTTCGTCCGCTTGGTACGCCAGGCGCGCAGCCGCTCACGAACCTCGGGGCGGCGCGTGGCGACGATTGCGGTGGCAAGCAGCGCGGCGTTGATCGCGCCAGGCTCGCCGATAGCCAGCGTGCCGACGGGGATTCCCTTGGGCATTTGCACGATGGAGAGCAGCGAGTCGATACCGTTGAGCATTGTTGCAGGAATCGGCACACCGAGCACGGGCACGAGCGTTTTGGCGGCGACCATTCCCGGCAAATGCGCAGCGCCGCCAGCGGCAGCGATGATCACTTCCAGGCCGCGGCGCTCGGCCGTGGATGCAAACTCGAACATCCAATCCGGCGTACGATGCGCCGAAACAACGCGCGCCTCGTGCGGAATCTCGAGCTCGCGCAACAGGTCGAGCGCCGGTTGCATGTACTTGAGATCCGAGCTGCTGCCCATGATGACGGCAACCCAGGGCGACGGACGGACCCCACTCTCATTCCACGTTTCGTTCGACATTACCGGGAGCCGGAGGTGTGCTGACGCACCAGAAATATAGACGCCCTTACTCGAGCCGTCGGTAATCTGGACTCAGGATCCTGACAACTCGATCAGTTGTTAGGACCCGGCTCGGAGCACGAAGCTCGAAGCTCAGAGCTCGGTAGTTCCCTGCATCCTGGTCCCCGAGAGCAGCGAGCTAGAGTAGTCAGCCGAAAGAAATCGCAATTACACCACCAGAACCCGTCCCCCGGCCACCAGCCTATTGGTACTGGATATACAACGGCGCCGGCCGCAGCCGTAGCACTTCCGCCGGCGTGAGAATCAACGGGTCCTTCTTCGAATCGTTGTGGAAGAAGATCTTGAACCCGGTGAACTCCACGGGCTCAGCGACCACGTAGTCGCGATACGAATCGAACTTGAGCCACGGCGGGCCCCAGCCATCCATGTCCATGACGATCTGCACGCGCGGATCGAGTTTGATCTGCGACGCGTTGGAAATCATCTTCTTCGTCCAGCGATGCACGATGAGCATTTTCGGCGGGAGATGATCTTCGCTGACCAACTTTGCCAACTGGGCCGAGGCGTAGTTGATGTCCGCTGCGTCAAACTGGCCAACCTTGGTGCCGGGCTTCAGACCCTCGCGATCGTAGTGCATTGAAAACTCGGCGTCCACCGCGAGATGGACATTCGGCCGCGCGAGGAAGGGGAGCAGTCGCGGAAGCTCCTGTTGCAGCGTGCTGTGTCCCACTTGAATGTCGAGAAAGAGCAGCGCGTTCCGCTGCTTGGCCCAGCTATCCACCTTGTTGATCAACGAGGTGTCCATGCGCAGACGATACATGCCGTCCTTGCCCGGAGCGCCCTGCGCCGTGACGGCGATCAAGTGCAACGCGGGAATCACCGGCGTTGACGGATCCGCCTTCCTCCACAGCGCCACCACCGAGTCGAGCTTGGCGAGCATGACGTCGGTGGGGTATTCGCCCAACACGCCCATTTTCTTGGACAGTGGGTTGCCGTAGAACGCGATGATGCGCTTGGCCGGGAGAATGGATCCGGGCAGCACAGTCGGAGCGGCTGGCCACTTTGCCAGCATGCGATTGCCGGCGCGAATCGCCGACTGATACGAGGAATTGTCCTGCGCGTTTCGACTGGGCAGGAGGTGCGCCTTTGAGGTGTCCGTGGGCGTATCCGCCACCGGCGCCGAAGTGGCGGGCGGCGTTGTTGACGCAGCGGCGCTGGCTGTTGACGGCGTGGCGGCCCCAGCAACGTCGCCGTTGGCGGCATGCGTCGAATCAATTGTTGGAGCTGCCTTGGAGTCGGTCTGCGCGGTACATGCCCCAAGCGTTGCCAAAGTTGCCAGCGCGGAGCTTACGAACAGAGTGGTCAGGGACGAGCGATACGACATCGGAATCTCGACGACGGTGCGGGAGAGGAACTGCGGTATTTTGCGAGTTATAAAAGCACTGCGCGTGCCAGCGGAACGTCGTTCTGGCACGTGCTAAACGCACGAAAGGCCGCCCGCAGGCGGCCCTTTGTGACTCTTCAGCTCCCCGAGTAGGACTCGAACCTACGACCACTCGATTAACAGTCGAGCGCTCTA
>JBEPWA010000095.1:0-9125 GCA_041690755.1 Gemmatimonadaceae bacterium
GATGGTACTCCGCTCGTGAGAGCGCGGGAGAGTAGGCCGTCGCCGGCACCTCAGTACACTGCCCTGAAATCCTCCGGATTCCAGGGCAGTGTCGTATCCATCACCGTCGAATCCACCACACACGGTGACAAATTTCCGCGAACGGAAGTTGATTTGATTGAGTACACAGCGCATGATTGTCGGCCTGCACTGCCCTTGGCACCTCCGCCTTCCACGAACATGATTCGGCGAGCCGTGTACTAGGCCTGCCTAGGTTGCCGCAGCCTCAACCGCCCCGCACGAACACGATCAACCACTGGTTACCCAGGTTACCCGTCGAATGCAGCTCAGATCGTCGATCGCCCTCCCATTGCTTGCCGTACTCCTCGCCGGCTGTTTCAACGTCGTCCCGGTGGAACGTGCAACTCCCGTCATTGGTTCCGAGGTCGCCCTCGAACTGAATGACGCAGGCCGCGTGGCGCTGGCCCCAACCATGGGAGCCGCCATCGATCAGGTGCAGGGCCACCTCATCAAGCGCGATAGTGGTGAATACGTCGTCGCCGTCGATGCTGTCCAATATCTCCGCGGCGACTCGCAAGCGTGGTCCGGCGTGCCGGCTCGCGTGAGCTCGTCCTACGTGAACAACTACTACCAGATCGCCTTTTCCCCGGGTAAAACCATTGCTCTCACCGCGCTCATCGCCGGCACCGGGGCATTCATCATCAAGCAATTCTTCGTACCGTCCGGCTCCACCGGTAACACGGAAACCGAAGGGCCGCCGCCGATCCAGCGCGTGCCGCCCGGCGTCCACATCCCGTTCAACCCGGTCCAGACAATACACGCCATTCAGCGGATCCTGCCTTACCTCATCAGGCACTAGTCGTCCGATGCACCCTGCGACTCCCCCTTGCCACCGTATGCGGATCACTCAGTCGATCATCCTGCCCGTTCTCGCCACGCTCCTGTCAGGCTGTTACACGCTGCAGCCGGTTCAACGCGCCACGCCGGAGATCGGTACCGAAGTCGCCCTCGATCTGAATGACGCCGGCCGCGCTGCCCTCGGTGCCTCGATCGGACACGAGGTTGGACAGGTCCATGGGCACCTCGTGCAACGGGACAGCGACGATTACGCGATGGCGGTGACATCCGTCGACTTCATACGGGGCGGCTCACAGCCCTGGACCGGCGAAGTGGTGCACGTCAAATCCGAGTACACGAGCGCCTATTACGTGAACCGGGTGTCCAAGTCGCGAACAATCGGTTTCGCCGCAGCGCTTGCTGCGGCGGTCGTCATCGGCGCGCGCCAGGCGCTCACGGTGTCCGGCGAACCGTCCGATGCACCGCCGACACCGCCGAACGAGGGAACGAAGCAACGGGCGCCGTCTCGAGGCATTCATATCCCGGTGAACGTCACGGGAACGCTCCAGGCCCTCCGGCATCTCGTGCCGGTTTTCGCCCGGTTCTGACATCCCGGCGGGGTCGCCGATCTCGTCCGCTCACTTCTTGCGAGTGAGCGAGGCATGAATCCCACCTTGCAGTTTGCTCTTGGGGCGGCCACGGGCGGCGCCGTCGCGGCCCGCGAACGACGCTTGCGACAAGCGTTGGAACGATTCGCCGGTGCATGCCTCGAAACGCTCCTCAACGCGGTCGAAGCAAACGATCCGGATACCGGCATGCACGTGCGACGCGTGGCATCGTATGCGCTCATCATCGCTGACGCGGCGGATCTGAGCGCCCACGAACATCACGCCGTGGAGCGCGTCGCGCTTTTTCACGACATCGGCAAGATTCACGAAGCGTTGTTCGACATCGTGCACGAGCCGACCAAACTGTCGCCGAGCGATCGCCGCGCGATTGCAACCCACCCGGCTCGCGGTGCCCAGGTGCTCGCGCCCCTCGCGGCATTCTATCCGGAGTTGCCGGCCGGCGTCCTCGCCCACCACGAGCGCTGGGATGGCACCGGCTACCCCAAGGGCCTGCGCGGAAAACGCATTCCGCTCGAGTCGAGGATCGTTGCAATCGCCGACACCTTCGATGCCGTGGCGCATTCCCGCCGATACCGCCGCGGAACCGGCGGCTCCGACGCGATGGATGTGATCGCGGAGGGACGCGGCACCCAGTTCGATCCTGAGCTGGTGGATCTCGTGCTCTTCCCTCCCGTGCGCGCCGAGATCGAGAGACAGCGGGAGTTGCAGCCACCAAAGCCCGAGCGTCACGCCGGCCGGCGCGGCCATGCGCACGAGTCCATTCCGGACATCACGTTCCGGTGGCGCTCGCAGTCACTTGGGGTGGACGGTGTCGGCGGCGCGACGCGACGTATCGACTGAGTCCCAGGCGCGCCGCGCGTCGGCCTTCGCCTTTTCGTGCCCGGCCAGATCCGTCCGAAATTCGTGGTGCCCGTCGGGAAACGCGACGAAGTAGATGTACGGCACGTTCGCCGGATGCAGCGCCGCCTCGATACTGGCGCGGCCCGGCGACGCGATCGGTCCAGGCGGCAGACCCTTGTGCTTGTACGTGTTATACGGTGAATCGACTTCCAGATCCTTGTAATAGACCCGCGCCACGTGCTTGCCGAGCGCGTACTGCACCGTGGGGTCGGCCTGGAGAAGCATGCCTTGCCGCAGCCGGTTCATGTACACCGCGGCAATCACCGGGCGCTCTTCCGGCAGCCGCGCTTCCTTCTCGACGATAGCCGCCAGCGACATGGCGTCGTTGCGCGACAGATGAATGGTATCGAGCCGTGCCGTCCATTCCGGCTTCCACACCTTTTCGAACCGATGCACCATTGCGTCCACGGCGGCTCGCGCCGTGGTACCGTCGGCAAAGGTGTAGGTGTCGGGAAAGAGATAACCTTCGAGCGTTGGCGTGGGCACGTCGAGCTCGTGAAGCAACGCCGTGTCGCGCGCCGCGGCGATCACGGAATCCGCCGGCTGTCCGAGCTTGGCGCTGAGTGCCGCGGCGATTTGCGTGAGCGACCACCCCTCCGGAATCGTCACCACGTGCACGAGTCCCTTGCCGCGCTGCAGGTCGTCGAGCACGGCGTTCCAGCCCGATCCGCGATGCAGCATGTACGTGCCAGCCTTGATGCCGCGGTCGCTCTTGCGCAGCGATGCGTAAAGTCTAAACAGTCGCGCGCCGCGAATCACGCCGGCCTTGGCGAGCGAATCGGTGGCGACGCGCATGTTCGCGCGCGGCGGAATTGTCACGCGCACGGCGGGTCCTTCACCCGCGCCGCTGCCGCACGCCGCCAGAGTGGCCAGCGTGGCCAGCGCGGCGACGAGCGCCGCAGCCGAACATCTCGACACCCGTTTAGCCGGCATGGTTCAGCGCCTGTTGCAGGATGATCGTTGCAGCAAGCGCGTCCACGTCGCCCTTACGGCCAATGGTCTTGCCGCCCATCTCGCGGATCGCGCGCAATGCGGCCGCCGTGCTGTATCGCTCGTCGATGAATTGCACGGGCATACCGGTGCGCTTGGCCAGTTCGCCGCCCACGACGCGCGCTTCGGTGGACCGCGGGGTCTCGTCGCCATTGCCATCGAGTGGCAGACCCATCACGAACCCTCGCGCCTCAAGCGCTTGAGCGCGCCGAATCAACTCGGCAACCGGCGGTCGCTTGCCCGCGCGACGCACGATCACGCCGGCCGGCGAGGCAATGATGCCCGTAGGATCGCTGATCGATAAACCAATGCGACGCTCGCCATAGTCGATCCCCAGAAGTCGTCCGCGGTCGGCTGTCACGAGAGCGTTCGGCCGCGCTATCCGTTGACCATCTGTTGGAAGAACTCCTTGTTGTTCTTCGAGCGCGACATCTGCTTGAGCAGAAATTCCATTGCGTCCACTTCCGGCATGTCGCCGAGGAAGTTGCGCAGCAGATAGACGCGGTTGAGCTCTTCGGTGGTGAACAGCAGCTCTTCCTTGCGGGTGCCGGACTTGTTGATGTCGATCGCCGGAAAGACGCGGCGTTCTGCGATCTTGCGGCTGAGTACGAGTTCCATGTTGCCCGTGCCCTTGAACTCCTCGAAGATCACTTCGTCCATGCGCGAGCCGGTCTCGATGAGCGCCGTAGCGATGATCGTCAGCGACCCGCCGCCCTCGATGTTGCGCGCCGCGCCAAAAAAGCGCTTCGGTTTTTCCAGCCCCTTGGCGTCAACGCCGCCCGAAAGAATCTTGCCCGACTGCGGCGTTACGGCGTTGTGCGCGCGGGCCAGGCGGGTGATCGAGTCGAGCAAAATCACCACGTCCTTTTTGTGCTCCACGAGCCGGCGTGCCTTCTCGATCACCATGTCCGCCACCTGCACGTGACGCGTCGCCTCTTCGTCGAACGTGGACGCGATCACTTCGGCGTCCACGTTGGCAATCGTGTCCGTGACCTCTTCCGGGCGCTCGTCGATCAGGAGGACGATCAGCGTGACCTCGGGATGATTCTCGCGAATCGCATTCGCGATCTTTTGTAAGAGAATCGTCTTGCCGGCGCGCGGCGGCGCCACGATCAGCCCGCGCTGGCCTTTGCCGATTGGCGCGATGAGATCCATGATGCGCATGCTGATGTCCCCGTCCTTCGTCTCCAGGCGGAGGCGGCCTTCGGGGTAGCGCGGCCGCAGATTGTCGAACGTCGTGCGCGTCTTGGCTACGTCGGGGTCGTCGCCATTGACCGACTCCACCTTGAGCAACGCCAGATACCGCTCCCACTCCTTGGGCGGCCGCACCTGGCCGGACACGGTGTCCCCGGTGCGCAGGTCGAACCGCTTGATCTGCGACGGCGACACGTAGATGTCGTCCGGCCCGTAGAGGTAGTTCCAATCCTGGCTACGGAGAAAACCGTAGCCCTCCGGCAAGATTTCCAGCACACCCTCACCGGTGAGCGCGACACCTTGATCGAGCAGTTTTTGCTCGATGCGGAAAATTATCTCTTGTTTGGTGAGTCCTTCCGTATTCTCGATGGAGTGGCCGGCGGCCATTTCCTGGAGATCGGGGACTGAGGTGCGCTTCAGCTCAGCGATGTTCACAGACGTCTTGGCGTCGCCCAGAGGCGTGGCCGGACCGGCAGGGGAGGGAAGGGAGCTCGGGGACGACAGATGCGGAGGAGACTCGAGGCGTAGATCCGCACGATCCGAAGTCGGCTGTTCTTCGCGCGCTCGCCGAGGCGATGGCGGACGAAGCGAAGTGCCTGAGTTCATGCGAAGGTATAGGTGCTTCCAGGGAGGGTCAAGGGCGTGTGCGAAGGCACGGGGTGCAATGGGCGTGCCCCTTGAAGCCCACAACCGTTCAGAAAATTATATAATGGAATGGATGCTTCTTCACGGCGGCGACCAGCGAGTCCAGCGACGCCATGTCTCGATGCACGTTCCGCACGATCACCGAGTCGGTTCGCATGCGGCCGATCGTACCGGTGGGGCTGTTGGCGAGCGCCTGAACGTTTGCCAGCTCGGCGCGCACCCGCTGCATCTCGAGAATGAGGGTGGAATCGCGGCGGAAGCGGCCCAGTGCGTGATCGTTCGACGCCAGCAGGGCCTTGATCGAATCCACCTGCGCCATGGCGCGCGTCGCACGGGTTCGCAGTTCCCCGGAGCCGCTCATGGCGCGGCTCACGGTTCCGTCCCCGTGAAAGACGCGCGACAGGAGCCGCGTGCTGCGTAGCTTCACGCCGGACAATTCGGGCATGTGCATGTCTACGCCAAATGCGCCAAGGGTGCCTTTGGCGGTTTGCAACTGCGCGGAGAGGAGCTTGACGTTCTCGATGATGCCCGGGAACTCGCGCGATGCCTTGGCGAAGTCGGAGGTGGCTTCCTCCACATCAGCTTGACGGCCGCCGTGAATGGTGTCGCCATTGACTACGGAGCGGCCCGTGGCGCTCCCGCTGCTCAGGGCGACCACCTGGTCGCCGATCAGGCTCGTACCGGCGCGAATGTCCACCTTGGAGTCGAGCCGCAGGTTGGGGCGGTCCTTGTCGAGGATTTCGAGCGTCATGATGAGCCGTTGTTGCGGATCGACCGACGGCGGACGGAACGAGATGCCCTTGACCAGGCCGATCTTCTGTCCGTCCAGCCACACTTCGGTGCCGCCAATTACGCCGCGCGCGGCGTCGGTGGTGGCGTACACCGTGACCGTCTTGCCCCGTAGCCGGCCTACGCGGCCCCACACGAGGATGAACAGCGCTACGGCGACGATCCCCGCGCCGGCGAGCAGTCCAATCGACAGGTCCTTCCAGCCGGGGTTTCGATTCATGGCGCTACCGAGCCGAGCAAGGAATGATCCACGGCTCCGCTAATGACCTTTTCCAGCTCGCGACACGCTTCGCCAACTCCAATGTGACCAACTTCATGCTACGCAAGGTTCTTGACGAGGTCGCCGATCAGCTGTTACAGTCTCTGCGCTGAACTTCGGCAAGGTCAGCCACGTCCGCAATGACCCCCCTGTCATCTGTACATCGGACGAGCGACCGCCCCACCTCGCGTGTACTTCGCTGTTGTTAGTTCCCGCCCCGCCCTCCGTGGAGGAGAGACACATGAATTTGGCACGCTGGAGATTTATCGCGGCCGCCGGCGCCGCACTTACGCTACTCACTGCCGCCGCAGGCCGGTTGAGTGCGCAAGGCGCTACCATAACGGGTCACGTGACGGCCGCGATCGGTGGACAACCGATCCCCGATGCGAGAATCCTCGTGATTGGAACGGCGATCGCCGGAACCTCGGCGGGAGATGGTTCGTACACCCTTCGGAACCTGCCGGCGGGCACTGCCCAGCTGCAGGTACTTCGCGTAGGGTATCAATCAGAAAAGCGCGCTGTTCCGCTGACGGCGGGGCAGACCGTCACTGCGAATTTCACGCTCAACACGGCCGTCGCGCAGCTCGAGCAGATCGTCACCACCGCTACCGGTCAGCAGCGCAAGATCGAAATCGGTAATGCGGTCGCGACGCTTGGCGACGTCGGCAAGAACGTCGAGAGCCTGCCGGTCACGCAGATGCAGGATCTCATTACCGGCAAAACGCCAGGCGTCTCGGTGCTGCCGGGCACGGTGGTTGGCGCCGCGCCAACGATCCGCATTCGCGGCATCTCGTCGATTTCGCTGGACAACGCGCCGATCTGGATTGTGGACGGCGTGCGGTATCTGACGAACACCACCAGCTCCGCCGGATCCACGAATAACTCGCTGCTCAACAACCTGAGCCCCGAGGAGATCGAGGACATCGAAATCGTGAAGGGACCGTCGGCGGCCACGCTGTACGGAACTAACGCGGCGAACGGCGTCGTGGTGGTCACGACCAAAAAGGGTAAGGCCGGCCAGACCAAATGGAACATCACGGCTGAGAACCGCGCGATCGACGATCGCAACACTTACCAGACCCAGTACGCCAACTTCGGCCACAAGATCGGGTCTACGGCTCCGATCCGCTGTCAGATTCCGGTGATGGTGACGGCCGCGAATACTCAGGCGACTGGCGCCAGCTGTATCTCGGACAGCGTGACGAGCTACAACTTCATGGCCGATCCGAGCAACACGTTCATTGGGATTGGACGCGGCAGCTTGTATGGCGCGCAGGTGAGCGGCGGCTCGGAAGCCGTTCGCTTCTTCATGAGCGGTGATCTGAACGACGAGTACGGGCCCATCCAGATGCCGCAGCACGACATCGATTATTACAACAATGTCCTGCATCAGCCCGTGTCGAGCGTCATGTTCCACCCGCGTCAGGCGAACCTGATGAACTTCCGCACGAACGTGTCGGCCGCGCTGAACCCCAAGCTCGACATGAACGTGAATGCCGGCTTTGGCCGGTCGGTGAACTATGTCGAGCCGGACAACGGCTCGATCATCGGTTTGTTGTACACGGGCCAGAACACGTATGGCTGGAAAGGCTGCCCCGCAGGCCAGGAGCTCACCGGTTGCGGAATGAGCGGCGCCGACGGCAAGCCGTCGTATACGGATGGTGCCACGGGCTTCCCACTCAACGACGCGAACGGATTCGCGCCGGGCGCGGTCATGCAGTACGTCACGCCGAACATCACCAATCGGTTCACTGGTAGCTTTGATTCTAACTGGCGCCCAATGTCCTGGTTGGCGACCGCAGGTACGGTCGGTCTCGATTTGGCGAACAACGACGCATTCCACGTCTGTCTGCTGAACCAATGCCCCCACCAGAATGCGAACGCGTGGGCCGGCAACGTGTCGGATTCCAAGAACAATCGCCGCAACCTCTCGGCCAAGTTGTCGGCCGCGGCGTCGTGGCAGTACCGTCCGTCGCTCACCTTCAAGACGTCGGTCGGCACGGAATACACCAACGTCCAGAACGACGGGCTGAACGCATCAGGTCGCGGGTTAGCGCCAGGAGCTTCGACCCTTGGCTCGACCGCGACGTTCGTGAGTTTCGGTGCGACGCAGTCCACCGCAGTGAAGACGCTCGGCTACTATGTCCAGGAAGAGGCCGCGATTCGCGACCGGTTGTTCCTGACAGTGGCGGCGCGCCAAGATCAGAACAGTGCGTTCGGTACGAGCTTCCAGAGCATCGTGTACCCCAAGGTGAGCGTGTCGTGGCTGGTCTCGGACGAACGCTTCTTCCCCAAGCCGACCTGGTTGAACTCCTTCCGTCTCCGTAGCGCCTTCGGTGCCAACGGCGTGCAGCCTGGCGCCACGGCGGCGCTCCAGACGTACGCGGCGGCCACGCAGTCGATCGCCAAGATCAATGGCAATACTGGATCCGATCTCTCTGGGTTGCTTGCCGCTCAACCGGCGAGCCCCACGCTCAAGCCGGAAACATCGGCGGAGCTCGAAATGGGCTTCGAGACCGATCTGTTCCAGCAGCGCGTGCACTTCGACTACACGTTCTACAAGAAGAACACGAAGGACGCGCTGATTTCGCTTCCGATTCCGGCGTCGGTCGGCTCGTCGGTCACGAGCCTGCAGCAGAACGTCGGCAAGACCCAGAACATGGGTAATGAAGCGACGTTGAACGCCACGCTACTCGATCGTCGCAACTTCGGGTGGGACGTGACGGTGAGCGGCAGCCACAACGTCAACAAGTGGGTGAGCCTCGGGGATGATCCCGCGACGTGCACCACCGCCGCCGATGGAACGGTGTCCGGCTGTCAGGAGCGGGTGATTGGCGCGGGCACACAAGTGCAGCAGCGCCAGGGCCAGCCGCTCCAGAACG
>JBEPWA010000096.1:0-9002 GCA_041690755.1 Gemmatimonadaceae bacterium
ATAAGAGACAGGGTCCGCATCGAACGCGGGCTCCTGCGATTCGAACGAGTATTTCGCAGCCCGCTCGGGATCGTGTTTCCGGAATTCCGCGAGTCCTGGCGCCGCCATCGCGCCACTCGCGATCAGCCGCCGTGCGTGATCGACATTGACGTCGCTCCAGTAGGTCTTCGGCTTGCGGCGCGTGAAACGAACGGAGAAGGAATCTGCGTCGAGGCCGCGCCGCACGCCATCGATCCAGCCGTAGGCCAGCGCCTGGTCGAGCGCCGCCGCATACGTCATCCCCCGGGCTGCAGCGTGCACCTTGAAGAGCCTGACCACCAGCTCCGTGCTGGTGTCATGGTGGCGGGCCAGCCACGCGCGGAAGGCCGCGGCGGACCGGAACGACTTCGGTGCTTCGGGCATCGGGGGAAGGTACGCCGCAACCGCCTTGACAACCATCTGCCTCCCGGGCGTGTCTTATATCGAACTCTAGGTATGGAGCCTTTCATGGCATCACGAGATTCGCTGCGCGGTACTCTCGAGGTTCTGGTGCTCAAGACTCTCGCCTGGGGGCCACGCCATGGATATGCAATCGCGCGGTGGCTCGAAGACACGTCCAGCGAAGTACTCCGGATCGAGGATGGTTCGCTCTATCCGGCGCTGTACCGGATGGAACGGCGCCGATGGATCAAGAGCGACCGTCGCATGTCCGAACTCGGCCGGCCGGCCAAGTTCTATCAGCTTACCGCCGCCGGACGCCGCCATCTCGACGCCGAGATGGCCGAATGGTTCGCCTTCGCACGCGAAGTCACGCGGGTACTGGAAGTCCCCGCGTGACCGGCGATCGTCAGCCCGGCGATCCGTTGCCGGAGCCGATCTTCCCGTTGTCACCCGCGCACGAGGTGGCCGACGAGCTTGAGTTCCACATCGAGATGCGCGCCCGCGAATTCGTGGCCCGGGGCGTCGATCCGGTGGAGGCGCGCCGCTTGGCGATGCAGCGCTTTGCCGATTTGCGCCACGTCACCGCCGAATGTCACCAGATCGCTGAACAGAGGGAGCACGCCGTGCGTCGTACCCGGTACATCGCCAACTTCACCCAGGATGTTGCGTTCGCCGCGCGCATGCTGCGTCATCGCCTCGGCTTCGCGGTAATGGCGTTGCTGCCGCTGGCGCTCGGTATCGGCGCTACCACGGCGATGTACAGCGTGGTCGATGGCGTCATGTTGCGGCCGTTGCCGTTCAGTCACCCGGAGCGCCTGGTCGCGATCTGGGCCACCGAGAGTGGCTGGAAGAATGACAACGCTACTGCGATCGCGTGGAACAGCGTCGTCATCGGACACCAGGACTACGACGCACTCAGCCAGCGGAATCGTACCCTGTCGCAAGTTGCGGCCTGGGGCCGTGATGGCGGCATGCTTGGTGACGCCGCTGGCGGATTCGCCGAGGTGAGCGCAGTGCGCGTCACGGCGTCGATTTTCGACCTGCTCGGCGTGCACCCCGCCCTCGGGCGACCGATCCTTGCCGCCGAAAACGTGCTCAACGGTCCGCACGTAGCGTTGCTCGGATGGGAGACATGGCAAAATCGCTTCAAGGGCGACAGCGCCATCATCGGACGCAGCGTCACATTCAACGACGCGCCGTACACCATCGTGGGAATCATGCCGCCGCGCCTTCGGCTCGATCGCACGATTGCCCCCGCTGCCATCTGGACGCCAGCCTTTCAGGGCAAGGACGACATCCCGACGCAACACAACCGGAGCTATCGCGGCTTGGCACGGTTGGCATCGGGCGCCACGATTGGCCAGGCGAATGCCGACGTCGCGCGGATTCTCGCCGACGTGAAGACGTCATGGAAGGGCACGCCGGGTGGCACGTCGGGCCGGGCCGTGAATTGGCAGGAGGATCAAGTTGGACCGGTGCGTTCGTCGTTGATCATTCTGTCCGGCGCGGTCGCGCTGCTCCTTCTCATTGCGTGCGTCAACGTGGCAACACTCATGTTCGGCGAGGCGGCGCGACGCCAGCCCGAGATCGCGGCCAGGGCCGCCCTGGGCGCAACGCCGTCACGTCTTGCCCGGCAATTGCTCACCGAGAGCGTGGTCATTTCGGTGTTCGGCGCGGTGGTGGGCCTCGGACTCGGCTGGATCCTCACCCGCGCGCTGGTGGCCCTCGCCCCCGCCAAGATTCCCGGGCTTGCCGATGTCCGCTTCGATGGGCGCGTCTTTCTCTTCGCGGCGGTGTGCGCCGTGGTCACCGGCATCGCCTTCGGCGTGCTTCCCACCTTTGCTCTCCTTCGTTGGGGACGCCACTCCGCGGTGCGCATCGGCGGGGGACAGACGGCGCGCGGCGAGTTGCAGATTCAGCGCGCGCTCGTCGCAATCGAGGTGGCCCTTTCGCTGGTCATGCTGATCGGTTCATCGCTGCTGGGGCGATCACTCGTCAGGCTCGCCGACGTCGACACCGGCTTCGTTCCGGAGGGGCTCATGTTTGTGCAGCCAAGCGCGCCGCTTCGCATCTGGGCCGATTCCCTTGCTGCCACCAATTACGTCGCTGCCGCAGTGAGAACCATCGCGGCAATTCCGGGTGTTGCGGCGGTCAGTGGTTCCAACAGCGGCATGTTCAACGGAAACAGCAGCAGTTCGCCGATCAAGGTGGTTGGCCAGCCTGGCGACGGCCCGCAACGAGACGTTCAACAACGGGTGGTGCTGCCCGACTATTTCCATACGATGCGCGTGCCGATACTGACTGGTCGCGATTTTTCCACTTCTGACAACAGCTCTTCGGAGCGGGTGGCCATCATCTCGGCCGCGGAAGCGCGTCGCGACTTTCCGTCGGGAAGAGCGCTCGGGCAGCGCGTCCTCTGGCAAGGACAACCATGGACGGTGATCGGAGTGGCGGGCGACGTCCACTACACCGGCCTCGCCACCGACTTCCAGCCGACGATCTACATCCCGAATGGGCAGTGGGGCGGCGACTGGATGTATTACCTCGTCCGCGCCAGCGGTAGCGGCGACGGCACCAATCTCATGCAGGTGATTCGAAACCGACTCGCGACCGTCAACCCGGCCGTCACGATTGCCGCGATCACCCCGGTCCCCTCGCTCGTGCAGCATTCGTATGCCGAAGAGCGATACCGTGCGCTGCTGGGGTCGCTCTTCGGCATCATTGGAAGCGCGCTCGCCGCGGTCGGAATGTTCGGTGTGATCTCCCGCACCGTGTCGCGCCGGATGCGTGAAGCCGGAATTCGTGTCGCGCTCGGCGCGCCGGCGCGGTCGCTGACCAGGCTGATGATGCGCGAGACACTGATTGGCGCTGGAATCGGCGTCGCCGTTGGGTTGCCAACGGCAGCGTGGCTGGCGCGTGGGTTGACGCCCTACCTTTTCGGTGTCCACGCCGCCGACCCGGTGGCCTTTGCTGTTGCGCTCTTCCTGCTGACTGGCGCCACCATCGCGGCAACGCTGCCGCCGGCTCGAAGGGCGGGCCGCGTCGATCCGGTGACCGTATTGCGATCGGAATAGGCCCTCCCCTTGCTTACCGAGAGGAGCGGTCGTAGCTTCTCTCGGATACCGAGTGGAGGTGACGTGAGTCGTCCGGCCGATCTGCTACAAGGCACGCTGCACCTGCTGATCCTCAAGCTGCTCGCCCTGGAGCCTCTCAACGGCTGGGCGATTTCGCTGCGGCTCAAGCATCTCTCATCGGACATTCTCCAGGTCAGCGACGGCTCCCTTTACCCTTCGCTCCACAAGCTGGAGCAGGAAGGATGGATCGCCGCGGAGTGGCGCCAATCGGAGAACAACCGCCGCGCCAAGTTCTACTCGCTCACGGCGCACGGACGACAGCAGCTGGCGCTCGAATCAACCAACTGGAACCGGCTCTCGGGTGCGATCAATCACGTCATCCGCCTGCAGGAGAGCTAGCGGATGATGGCCGCGCGTTGGTGGCGGATCGCGTCGTTGCGAATGCGCTCGCTGCTCCGCCGCCGCGATGTGGAAGCGGAACTCGACGAGGAACTGCGCTATCATGTCGACGAATTGACGGCGCAACACATCGCGCGTGGCCTGCCACCGGCACAAGCGCGCACCGAAGCGCTCGCCGCCATGGGTGGCCTGGAGCGTCGCAAGGAAGAGGCACGCGCGACCCGCCGCGTCAGCCGGCTCGAAAACCTGGCACGCGACGCTCGGTACACGATGCGCACACTTCGTCGCGCTCCAGGGTTCACCGTCATTGTAGTTGCCACCCTGGCCATCGGGATCGGCGCCAACACGGCGATCTTTACCGTAGTCAATGGCGTGCTGCTGCGCCCCCTCGCGTATGGCGATCCGGCCCAGCTCACCGTCGTGCAGTACCGCGGCCAGGAAACGGTCGCGCCCGGCGCATTTCTTCGTTGGCAATCGGCCGCCGACGGCGTGTTCGAACGTATGGGCGCCGCGCAACGTTCTTCGCCGACGCTGACCGGTCGTGGAAATCCGGAACAAGTCTCGGCACTCCGACTGACCGCCGACGTTCTCCCCATGCTGCGAATTCATCCGATGCTCGGCCGCGTTTTTCTGCCCGACGAGGCGCGCGACGGCCGAGATCGTGTCGTCGTGGTCAGCTATGGCTTCTGGCGGCGCCGGCTCGGCAGTGATTCCCACGCCATCGGCCAGTCGTTGATGCTCGATGGCGCGTCGCACACCATTGTTGGAGTGATGCCGCCCGGATTCGCGTTCGCGCCGTTCTGGGCCACTGACGCGGAGCTGTGGCGTCCGCTGGTTCTCGATGGCATGGCCAACGACTACGATGGCGCGTCCCTGCGCGTGTTCGGGCGGCTGAAGCCAGGCACGACGCTGGTCCAGGCGCGAGCGACCATGACGTTGATCGGCTCGGAGATCAAGCGAACCGTGCCCGACTACGACGCGGATCTCACCGTGATCCCGCTGCACGACAAGGTCGTCGGGTCGGTCGCCACTACGCTGTGGGTACTGTTAGCGGCCGTCATGCTGGTACTCCTGATTGCCTGCGCCAACGTGGCCCACCTTCAATTGATCCGCGCCAGCGGCCGGGAACGCGAGACAGCGTTGCGGCTGTCGCTCGGTGCCTCCCGAGGTCGCCTGCTACAACAGGCGCTGGTCGAGAGCCTGACGCTCGCCATGTTCGGCGCCATTGCGGGACTGGCCATTGCGGTTGCAGGCGTCCGTGTCCTGGTTGCGCTGGCCCCCGCCGATATTCCGCGAGTTGACGCCATCCGTCTGGATCCGTTTGTCTTCGCATTCATGCTGGTGGTTGCCGGCCTGGCAGGAATGATCTCGGGTGCCCTTCCGGCACTTACCGGCTCGCGAATCGACCCGAATCACGTGCTCAAGGAAGCGGGCCGAGCCGCCAGCGGCGGTCGCCGTCGGGGTGCGGCCAGCACACTGCTGGTGATCTCAGAAATCGCGATGGCCGTTGTGCTACTCACGGGCGCCGGCCTGGTGCTGCGCTCCTTCGCTGCAATGGTGCGGGTCGATCCCGGGTTTGACCCGCACAACGTATTGTCAATGCAGATCGCCGTTCGCGGCACTCAGCATGACACCTTGCCAAGGCGCGGGCTTTTCTACGCCGACGTCACGACGAAAATCGCGGCGCTTCCTGGTGTGGACGCAGTCAGCGCAGTTAATCATCTGCCGCTGCATGGCGACTCCTGGCGATTCACGTTTCTGATCGATGGTCAACCGGTACCGGCGCCGAAAGACCAGCCACGCGCGCTCTTCAGGGTGGTCCGGCCAGGGTACTTCCGGACCATGCGTATCCCGATAGTAGGCGGACGCGACGTTACGACCGACGACATGCAGCATCGCGCCCACGTCGTGCTGTTCGATCAGTCGGCGGCACGGCGGTACTGGCCCGGAGGCGATGCGGTCGGACAGAGGATCCGTATCGGAGATCCAGCGAAAGACTTTGAAGTGTTCACGGTGGTGGGGCTCGTCAAGAACGTCGAGCAACCGTCGTGGAGTGGCGATCCCGATGGCGAGATGTATTTCCCGTACTGGGATGCGCCAGCGAGTGAAGCTGCCACCGGCTTTGTGTCGCAGCTGCATCCGGAATACATGACGTTCGTCGTCCGAACTCACGTCGCCCCGATGCAACTTCGTGCGCCCATCGTGAGCTTGATGGCGTTGCTGGATCCTGACGCCCCAGTCGCGGATATCCTGACCCTCGATCAGGCACTGGCCGAGCAAGTGTCTGGTCCAAGGTTCTACCTGGTGCTGCTCGGCAGCTTCGCCGCTGCGGCGCTGCTCCTGGCCGGAACCGGCGTGTACGGCGTCATCAGTTACGCCGTCACGATGCGGACCAGGGAAATCGGGATCCGGCTGGCGCTCGGCGCGGCGCCCGGCGCACCCTTCATGCTGGTGCTGCACCAAGGGCTCCGACTCGCCCTTGTCGGAATCGGAACGGGTTTGCTGGGTGCGCTGCTGCTCACTCGGTATCTGCGCAGTCTGTTGTTCGAAGTGGGGACGCTCGACCCCTCCACGTTCATCGCGGTGCCGCTGGTCCTGATCGGGATAGCGATCGCGGCGTGCGCCGTTCCGGCGCGACGGGCGGCGAACGTTGAACCGATGATCGCGCTGCGTAGCGACTAATCCGGCTCCCAGCACACGGCGTTCCCAACCTCAATTTCCCCGCCCGTGATCACCTGACCGAAGACACCGCCGCGCCACGCCGGAGTCATCGCACGGCGGAGTCCGGGAAGCGCGTCTTCCATTCGCTCGCACGGGGTGGTTTCCCCGCCGACCACAACCCGCGCGACGCCGATCCGCAGGACCCGACCGCGCGTGTCCGGCAGCTCGATGCCGCTGATCAGGATATTGGCACGACGCGCGGAAGGATCGATTCTCGCATCGAGTTCCTGCATCATCGCGCCCCACGCTTCGCGCGTGATGATCGTCACCTGACGTCGCGTGCTCCGGCCGGTACTGCCCGCCAGTCCCCGGCCGGTGACGGCCGTGGCCCGTTGTACCGGGTCCATGGGGCCGCGGTGCGCGCGCTTGAGCCAGATGCCTTCAACCCTGCCTGGCGGATGCGCCGACTCGGTAATACGCGTCTCCGTTGTCGGGGCGAGATCAGCATCGACGTGTGGCGCCCTCACGAGTGCACGTCCTCAGGGAGAATCGAACCATTCACGATCACGTTCCGGAGGAATCAATGAGCAAGATCCTGCGCGGTGTGGCGGCGGGCTGGGGAGCCAAGAAGCTCGGCGGCGGCTGTTTCAGCACCGTCCTCATCTTCCTGCTCCTATGGTGGCTGTTGGGGCATTTCCGCGTCTTCCGCTAGCAGCCGCGAGATTCACGACGTCGGCTTCTGGAGACTGACCACGAGGGCTCCCCCGGTGATGAGGGCGCCGCCGACGAGGGCGAGGGATCCGAGGGACTCGTGCAGCAGCCAGACGCCGAGCGCGGCCCCGACCACGGGTTCGAGGTTGATGAAGGCGCCCGCCTTGCCCGCCTCGGTGTGCGCCAGCCCCCAGTTCCAGAGCACGGTGCTGCAGGTTGTCGCGACCAGGCCCAGCGCGATGACCGACAGCCAGGTGCGTGGCGCAAGCACGGTAGGCGGCAGGCCGTCGCGCGTCAGCACCCAGGCGATCAATACGAACGTGCCGGCGATGGTGATCATTCCGCTGACGGCAACCGGCGAATAGCGTGTCATCAATCGCTTGCTCGCGAGAATCCAGACCACCGCGGCGAGCATGGACGAGAGCACGAGCGCATCGCCGGCAACCGTCGGCTGTGCGCCGGTGCCCGTGCCTCGGTGCATCACGATCAACGCCACGCCCGCCGTCGACGTGGCCAGCGCCACCCACGCGACCGCGCGCAGCCGTTCGCGGAAGACGAGGAACGCCGCGACCGCCACGAGCACCGGTGCCGTTCCGATCATCAGCGCCGCGTGCGACGCGGTTGTGCGCGCCAGCCCTTCGAACTGCAACAGGAATTGCACCGGCACTCCGACTACTGCCACGATCGCGATCAACCCGAGGTCGCGCTGCTGAAGACGCGGCCGGGCATGGACCATCAGCGGGAGGAAGCCGAGCGACGCGAAGACAAAGCGGTACATAAGCATGTGTGGTACGTCGAGTTGCTGGAGCGCGAGTTTGCCCAGCACGAACGAAGAGCCCCAGATGATGCCCGATGCTGCCAGCGCCACGAAGGCCATCGGCGTGTCACGTTCGCGCGCCTTCACTGCAGCTTCCAGCGGTAGAGCATCACCGCGACCGCCGTCGCGAGGTTGAGACTCGACACTCCTGGTTCCATCGGAATACGAACGCTCGATTGCGCGCGATCGAGCAGCGCGGCCGACAGGCCGCCACGCTCGGTCCCGAAAGCCAGGATGGCGTTCGCCGGAACGCTGGCAAGGCCAAGGTCTTCGCCGTCAGGATCAATTGCCACAAGAGGTCGCCCGCGGATCAGGTCGAGCTCGGCGTGAATGACGGGCAGGGCGAAGTGCAACCCGGCCGATCCCCGCACGGCGCCCGGGTTCCACGGATCGTTGGTGCCGGTGGTGAACACGGCGGTTGCGCCGGCAGCGGCTGCGACGCGAATGACCGCACCGATGTTGCCGCTGTGCGCCGGTGATTCCAGCAGCACGATCGGCGCGATGCTGTCGCTGGCGAGAACCTCATCTGGATCGAAACGCGGCCGACGCGCGATGGCGATCACGCCGCTGTCGTGCGGCGTCGGAGAGAGTGTCCGATAGGTGTCGATCGGAATCTCGATCGCGCAGTCGAGGAGGCGCGAGATGATATCCGGTGCCATCCGCCCAGCGAACTCCGTCAGCGTCGCAACGTCCGGGGTGACCACGATCTCGATCGCCGCGCCAAATCGCAATGCGTGCTTGATGGCGTGAAAGCCTTCGAGCACAGCCAGTGTGCGGTTGGTGCGCGCCGCGTGAAATCGGTCGGCAAGAGATGTTGACACGGGATCAACTTACTTGAGCAGCGCAATCGCCGACCGTTGCGCCTCCGGCAGCTGGTCGACCGTACACTGGCGTGGTGCCTTGTCCGGGCGCCACCCGAT
>JBEPWA010000097.1:0-8660 GCA_041690755.1 Gemmatimonadaceae bacterium
GTTGCGGCTCGATAGACGCCCTGCGATCCGACACGGAGTTCGTGCGCATCAGCACAGCTGGTTTGCGAGAGTCGCATCCGCACGACGTGACCATAACTAGAGAGGCGCCGAATTATTCCGTGTAGCTCGCGGCTAATCGCCATGCGCTCGGCGCGGATACTCTAGCTGTCTGCCGTCTGGGATCTGTGGTCAGCTGACGACTCAGTACTGAGTGTTGAGCTGACCACAGATCCCAGACGGCAGACAGCTAGAGAGTCCGTCGAACGTTCAAGCTATTGTGCGGGTTCACCGTCAGAACCGTGTCAGGACTCAGAGCTTTTCCTTGACATAGTGGACGCGTAACCTCAAGTTCCCGCCACGCAACTGTATACAGGACCCCGCGTTGCCGCTCCAGTAATTCGGCGACGTTCGCGCTTTTTGGTTGCCCCTTCCGCCCACCGGCGGCGCTCTTACGTGCCGCCGTCTTTTACGTTCGACCCTGGAGACTCCTGCTATGGGTTTGTGGTCCAGAAAGAGTATCGTGCTTCTGCAGGCCGAAGCGACAGCCGAAACGGGCGAGGTGTCGCTCAGGCGTGCGCTTGGGGCGCTGAACCTCACCATGCTGGGGATCGGCGCGATCATCGGCGCCGGCATTTTCGTGTTGACCGGAACTGCAGCAGCGCAATTCGCCGGACCGGCCATCGTGCTCTCGTTCATTCTCGCCGGCACCGGCTGTCTGTTCGCCGGGCTCTGTTACGCCGAGTTCGCGGCAATGATTCCGATTGCCGGCAGCGCGTACACCTACGGCTACGCCACGCTTGGTGAGTTCGTCGCCTGGATCATCGGCTGGGATCTCATTCTCGAATATCTGTTTGGTGCGGCAACGGTGGCAGTCGGCTGGTCCGGCTACTTCGTCGCCTTCATCAAGGAGATTGGCATCAACCTGCCCACGGCGTGGACACAAGCGCCGCTCAACGTGATCGGATCGCACACGCTGGTGCGCAACCTGATGTGCGTCACGCCCGACGGGCTCGCGGTGGCGGCGACGAACGGCGTCTGCGCGGCCGGCGTGCTCACTCCAGGCATGATCAACCTACCGGCCATGGTGCTCGTAGGACTGATGACCTGCCTGCTCGTGGTCGGCATTAAGGAATCGGCATCGTTCAACAACGTCATTGTTTTCATCAAGGTCGCGATCGTCATCCTCGTGATCGGCTTCGGCTTCATGTACGTCAAGACGGCCAACTGGCACCCGTTCATTCCGCCCAACACAACGGGTGAGTTCGGACACTTTGGCTGGAGCGGCGTGGTGACCGGAGCGGGCGTGGTGTTCTTTGCCTTCATCGGATTCGACGCAGTGTCCACCGCGGCGCAGGAAGCAAAGAATCCGCAGCGCGACATGCCGATTGGAATTCTCGCATCGCTCGCCGTCTGCACGGTGCTGTACATCCTGATGGCGCTCGTCATGACCGGCCTGGCGCACTACACCACGCTCAACGTGCCGCATCCGGTGTTCGTCGCCATCGCCGCCGCGGGTCCGGCCCTCGCCTGGCTCGGCGTTTTCGTCAACATCGGCGCAATCCTCGGTTTGGCATCGGTCGTGCTCGTGATGCTCATGGGCCAGCCGCGAATCTTCTACTCCATGAGCCGCGACGGCCTGTTGCCGCCGGTGTTCGGCAAGATCCACCCCAAGTTCCAGACGCCATACGTCACCACGATCATCACCGGTGCCGTGGCTGCGGTGGTTGCCGGCATCTTCCCAATCGACCTGCTCGGACAGCTTGTGTCGATCGGTACGCTGCTCGCGTTCGTCATCGTATGCCTGGGCGTCATGGTGATGCGCTACACGCGCCCCAACATCCCGCGCCCGTTCCGCACGCCGCTCGTTCCGCTCGTGCCTATCCTCGGCATTTTGATCTGCGGATTCATGATGTACGGCCTGCCGGCCGACACCTGGGTTCGTCTGGTCGTCTGGATGGCGATTGGCATGATCATCTATTTCGGCTACAGCGTGAAGCACTCGCGGATCCGGCTTGACCCCAAGCTCTCGGGCGACTGATTTCCGTAGCGGTTAAGTTTGAAACGGCGCCCGAATTGTCGGGCGCCGTTTCGCTTTTAGGATGATGCATACCCCCCGCGACTACATCGCCGTTCCAGAATCCCGGCGCGCCGCCATACGCGAGCTCGAGCGTGAGCTCGTGCCCGGCAGGCGCGTCGCGCTGTCCACCCATATGAATTCCGACGGCGACGGCTGCGGCTCCGAAGTCGCCCTCGCCCGCATGCTTACCGCGCGTGGGCTCGACGTCCGAATCGTGAATCCCACACCGTGGCCGGAGCTGTTCGACTTCCTCCTCACGGACGGCGTGAAGAACGAGACGGCGAAGGGGCCCGCTGCGCTCAAGGACATCGATCTGCTGATCGTGCTCGATATAAGCGACGTCAAGCGCCTTGGCGGGCTCACGGACACCGTGCGCAAGCTGCAAGTGCCCAAGCTCGTGATCGATCATCACATCGCGTCGGACGATCCTGCCGGCAACATCACCCTCACAGATGTGACGGCCTGCGCCACGGGCGAGCTGGTGTACGATCTGGGATGCGTGCTCGACTACGAGATCACGCCGCAGATTGCCCAGGCACTCTATGCCGCGATCCTCACCGACACGGGGAGCTTTCGCTACAGCAACACGTCGCCGCGCTGTCACGCCATGGCCGCGGATCTGCTCGCGGCGGGCGTGAATCCCGAAGACATGTACGTGCGCATCTACGCGTCGGCGCCCGAAGGCCGGGTGCGCCTGCTTGGCGACGTGCTCACCACGCTCGGCGTCGATTCCGCGTACGGGCTGTCGTGGCTGTCCCTGCCGGCCGGTATGCTCGAGCGCTACGCCGTGCGCCAGGAAGACCTGGACGGCATTGTGGAGCACGCGCGATCCATTGCCGGCACCCGCATGGCGTTGTTCTTTCGCGATCTTGGATATGGAAAGGTGAAGCTTTCCTTCCGGAGCACCGGCGCCGTGGACGTCAACGCGTTCGCCAGACAATTCGGCGGCGGCGGCCATGCAAAGGCCGCCGGCGCTCTCATTCCCGGCACCCTGGACGACGTGCGCGAGCGCGTGCTCGCCGCGGCTCGCCAGTATCTATCACCGAACTCGTAATTATGGCAACACCACTCACCGCGCGTGTGTCCGCCGCGCTCGAGCGTATCCGTCATCCCCGCACCGGCAAGGACGTCGTGACCAGCGATGCGGTGCGCGACATCGCCACCACCACGTCGGGCAAGGTTCGCCTCACGCTGCTGCTCGCGGCCGGCGACGATCCTGTCATCGCCCGCACCATTCGCCAGGCGCTCGAGCAGGTGGAGGGCGTGACCGATGTGCAGATTGACATCGGCGACGCCGCGGCCTTCGAGGCAAATCGCAAGCAGGCCAAGCGCACGCTGCCCGTCATGGACCAGGCGCCGGCTCCAGCGCGCCAGTCGGCGCCCGTGCCAATCGCTCAGCCCAACCTCGGCAAGATCATCGCTGTTTCCAGCGGCAAGGGCGGCGTCGGCAAGTCGACCGTCGCCGTGAACCTGGCGGTGGCGTTGGCCAAGACCGGCGCGCGCGTCGGCCTCATGGACGCCGACATTCACGGTCCCAACCTGCCGCAGATGATGGGCGTCAACGAACCGCCCATTGTGATCAAAGAGCGAATCATTCCGCTCGAGGCGCATGGTGTGAAGCTGATGAGCATCGGCTTCCTCATCGACCGCGATCAGCCGGCGATCTGGCGCGGCCCCATCGTCATGAAGATCATCACCCAGTTCCTGCGCGACGTGGCCTGGGGTGAGCTCGACTACTTTATCGTCGACATGCCCCCCGGCACCGGCGACGCGCAGCTCTCGCTCGTGCAGGCAACGCAACTGAGCGGCGCGATCATCGTCACCACGCCGCAGGAAGTGTCGGTGGGCGACGCCCTGCGCGGCGTGAAGATGTTCGAGCGCGTCACGGTGCCGGTGCTCGGCATCGTCGAGAACATGAGCTGGTTCGAATGCCCGCACTGCGGCAAGCCGACGCCGATCTTCGGTAGCGGCGGTGGCCAGCGCCTCGCGGACGAAGTGAACCTGCCGCTGCTCGGCCAGATCCCGCTCTATCCGCGCATTCTGCAGGGCGGCGACACCGGCGCGCCGATCGTCACCACCGATCCCGACTCCGCCGCCGCCAAGGCGCTGACGTCGCTCGCCGAGCAGGTCATCTCGTATTTCGGCGTAGCGGTCGCACAGTAGCGGTGACCTGTGTCCGACCAGACGCAGGCGCACCCGCCCTCGTTCCCGGTCGAGATTCATGAAGGCATAGCGCCAGTCGCCATCACCGGCGACTGGCAAGCTGCGCGACTCGTCTCCGATTCGCTGCGCGGCACCATCCTGCGCATCGCGCTGCCCGCCGTGGCCGCGTCGCTGCTGATGACACTTTTCTCATCGGTCGACGCGTTCTGGGTGGGTACGAGAATCGGCGCGTCGGGCCTGGCCGCTGTATCGACATCGCTGTTCTGGATCTGGATGATCGTCTCGCTCGCCGAGATGGTGGAGGTGGGGCTCACCGCCGTGGCGGCGCGGCGGCATGGCGAGCGCCGCGAGGCCGAAGCGTCCCGTCTCTCCGGCGACACGCTGCTGTTTACCGTCATCTTTGGCTGCGTCGTGGCTGCGGTTGGAATGTGGCAACTACCGTCGCTGTTCGAACTCATGCACACGCCGCCGAACGTTACCGCGCTCGGCTCGGTCTATCTTAAGACTTATCTAATAGGCACGCCGCTGATCTACGGTTTCTTTGCCGTCGATGCGACGTTCCGCGCGTCGGGCGACACCCGAACCCCCTTCGTGTTGCTGCTGGCGTCCGTCGCGGTCACACTCGTGCTCGACCCTGCGCTGATGCTCGGGTGGGGTCCGTTTCCCCGGCTCGGCATTGCCGGCGCCGCAATCGCCACGATCACCACGCGCGGCGTGGCGTTCGTGCTCGGGTTGATCATCGTTGTGCGGCGCGGCCTGATGCGCTTCGGCAAACCGAAGCTCGCTCCGGTCTGGGCGGTGTGCCGCGTGGGACTGCCAACCGCCGTGACCGGCGTGATGTTCAGTCTCATCTACGTTTTTCTCACGCGCATCACAACGCGCTTTGGCATTCCTGCGCTTGCCGCATTGGGAATTGGCCAGCGCATTGAGAGCTGGCTGTTCATGATCGGCGTCGGTTTCGCCGCGGCCACGGCGGCAATCGTGGGACAGAATCTGGGCGCCGGCCGGTCTGATCGCGCCGAGCGTGCCGGGTGGATGGCGACGGGATTCTGCACGCTGCTCGGCGTGGTGGCGTGCGTGTTGGAGCTCAGCTTTCCCCACCAGTTCGCGTCGTTGTTCACCAACGATCCAGCCGTCATTGCCGAATCGGTGAAATACCTGCGCATCGCGGCGATTTCGCAGCTCACCATCTCATCGGAGATCGTGCTCGAAGGCGCGCTGGGTGGAGCGGGGCATACCATTCCGCCCATGCTCACGTCGACCACGCTCACGGCAGCGCGTGTGCCGCTGGCCGGGTGGGCGGCCATGCGGTGGGGGAGCTCGGGGATCTGGTGGGTCATCTCGCTCACCGCCATAGGGCGCGGCATTGCAATGGCGCTGCTCTGGCGCCGCGGCGGCTGGAAGCATAAAACTGTGTAATGCGCTCCATCATCACGCTGCTCACCGATTTCGGCACCGCCGACGGCTACGTTGGCGAGATGAAGGGCGTGTTGTACACGTTGGCGCCGGACGCCGAGATCGTCGACATCACGCACGACATCGAACCGCAGGATGTGGAGCGCGCGCGATTGACGCTCGCTCGCGTGTGGCGGCGTTTTCCGCATGGGACTGTGCACCTGGTCGTTGTCGATCCCGGTGTCGGCTCGTCGCGAGCCGCGCTCGCTGTTTCGAGCGACGGGCGGTTTCTGGTGGGTCCGGACAACGGCGTGTTGTCGCCTGCGTTGCTGCTGCCGGATGCGCGTGTCGTCGCGCTACCGCTGCTGCCGCATGCGTCGGCGACGTTTCACGGACGTGACATTTTCGCTCCCGCGGCGGCCGCGCTCGCGCGTGGTGAGCCGATCGACGAGCTCGGACCCGCGATGGCTGATGAGCCGATCATCAGGCGGACGCCGCAACCGGTTCGCGCGAGCGACGGGTCACTGTCGGGCGAGGTGATACTCGTCGACCGCTTCGGAAACGCGGTGACGAATCTGATCGCGACTCAGACCGGAACGGTTCGTGTCGGACACGTTGACTTGCCGTTGCGACTGACTTACGCCGAGGTGCCAGATGGACAAGCTGTGGCGCTGGTGGGGTCGGCCGGGTTCATCGAGATCGCGGTCCGAAATGGTGATGCGGCGCGGAGCTTGGGAATTGCTCGCGGAAGCGAAGTGTCGTTCCGAGCGCAGTAGCTGTCAGAGCGGGACGGCGGGCACGGCATCTCAGCACCGAATGAAACGTAGCTAACGAAGAACAGCAACTCGACGGTGCTGCAGGGATTCCAGCTTGAGGACGGCAGCAGGCTCGGGATCGAGATGGTGCGTCGCCTGATGCGGCGTATGAGCCGTTGAGCGAGATGGAGCCGCGGACATATCCGGCGATTTACAGGTGAGTGCTGGGAGACTAAGAAAGCTGAACGACCCCTGCAGACTACCGGGGACCGTTTGTGGATATGGCTCAGAGAAAATCTGATCGTGGCGGCGCGTTACGCAGCGTACGTATGCTGTATAACATGCTGGATGGGCACTCAACCCGCGCGCTTAAGCACTTGGGATGACAAGGGATACCGAACGGTCGGGCAGATTGACGTTCAGCAAATCGGCATGAGTGTATGTATTGAAATGGTTTCGTAAGTCGCGTATTATCGCTGTCGAATCTGCGTTAGCGCGCGAACGGGGGAATTGATTGCGGTCGTACATGACGCGGCCGTGCGCTGCGCTAGCGGCGGTGTTCCGCAGCCGTCGCTCGTGCGCCGGCCCGTTCGTGGCTTGGCGAGCCTCGCTGTCGCGGGCCACGCGCGCCACGGCCCAATGATCTCGATGCAATCGTTCGGTTGTTCGCCGCGCGACTCTTTGCGAAGCAGTCGTTGGGTATCGCGCCGGTCCGCGGCACCGGCCCATGTGCGCGATTTGCCGGGACAGGTCCGAGCGCTCGACCCGTCTCCCGTGACAACCTCCTACTCCTCGCGCTCTAACGAGTCGCTGCACCTGTCAGGTGCCGGCATTCATCCGGTCGTGGCGCCCGTCGGCATTGCGGATTAGTCTTTTGGTATCGCGCCTGGCTGGCCCTGCAGGTGAGCTCAAGCGTTATACGGCACCCACACTCATGAGGGAGATTATGGTGAAGAGAAAGAGCGCCGCCAAAGTGCCGAGAGAACACTCAGTCGTTGAAACGCAGCAAGTCCTTCCTCAGCCGGTACCGGGTGCTGGAGCGAATCCTCTCGTTTTCATTAGCCACGATTCGCGCGATTCTGACCTTGCGCAGGCGTTTGATCATCTACTCACCGATGCGAGCGGCGGAGTCATCCAGACATTCCGTTCGTCAGATCAGACTGGTCGAGCGGGTATTGACTACGGGGTCGACTGGTTCTCCAAAATTACGCAAACACTTCAAGACGCTAGCGACGTAGTAGCGCTCCTTACGCCAAATAGTGTGGGTCGCCCGTGGATTCTGTTTGAGGCAGGCTTTGCCGTTGGGCAGCGAGGCACGAAGGTGTTCGGTATCGCGTTGGGCGTACCATTCGCGAAAGCAACCAGCGGTCCGTTCGCGCGTTTCCAGAATTGCGAGGCAAAAGAGGATTCACTCACCACTGTGGTTCTCGAGCTAATTCGTCGCAATCAAAGTGCTCGCCCGAGAGAAGAAGCTGTGCGTAGACAGGTGGCCGCGTTCCTGACAGAAATTGAGCCTCTTCTAAAGAAGCGCTCAGATGGCCGGGTCGAGCCAGAGGAGGCCGACGCGACCGCAGCAGCGAAGCTGTTTGAGGAGGTAAAGGTGATGTTCCGAGATCTGCCATCGCGAGTCGAAGGGCATTTGCGCGAGCACGGGATGTCTCGAAGAAAGCGAAAATTTCATCCAATGATGTGCGAGGAAGTATTTCACATTGCACGAGCTGAGGGTCGCGGTGACCCCGGCGCGGCATGGTTGTTCATTTCTTCGCATTTCCGCGATGAAATCCCATGGTTCTCAGAGGTTGGCCTTCAGATCTATCGTGCATATCAAACGGGCGATCGAGCGCAGATCGACAAGGCACAACACACGCTGAACGACTTACTGCGGATGGCGCGGCATTCTCGCGGCATGATGCGCGGGATCGAGGACGAAGAAAGCCACATGTTCATTCGTCACTTGCCGGAGATGTTGGAGCACTTTGACTTGCTGCCCTCCGTTCGGGAGAGGAAGATCAGGAGGGTGAAGGAGGCGCCTGCGGAGGAGTCAGCGCAGGAGGCAAAGAAGCCATAGGTGCCGTGCCGTATAACGTGCGTTGCGCCAGACGGGCGATCTTTGGAAGCTCGCTTCGCTCGCATTTTGTTGGATTCGCCCGCAGGTGAACTTGGGCGTTGATATGACTGGGCTGGTGTCAAGGGTTTTCTACGTGATCGTGAATGTTACGATGGTCATGGTACGACGTGGGCGCGAGGCAGCATCGACGGTGAATCCTGCT
>JBEPWA010000098.1:0-8550 GCA_041690755.1 Gemmatimonadaceae bacterium
CGAGTTGATGAAGCTGATCGCGTCGAAATGCGGATCGCTCGACGGGCCGCCGAGCGTCTTGATCACCTTGCCGGTCGCAGCGTCGCCAACCAAAAGGTCGATGCCGAACAGATTGTTGCGGCTCGAGAAGAAGGCGAAGAGCTTGCCGTCCGGGCTGAGCGTGGGCGCCAGGTTGTAATCGCCGCTCCGCTGCAGTTGAATCAGTTTGGTTCCAACGCTGTCCGGATGGTCTCGGCCGGCGAGCTGCGGCAGGTACATCTGCCGGTTGGCCGCGGCCCAGTCTTTCGAGAGGGAATCTTGATTTTCGCCCAGCACGCGAACCAGCGCCTGGTCCCAACCAACGCGCAGCGCCGAGCGGTAGACGTCAACCACGGCGCGATCGCCCCACCGCCCGCCAACATACGCCCACAACGCCTGGCCGTAGCGATACGGGAAAAAGCGCGGGTCCGTCGTGAGCTGCTTGATCGTTGGGAACTTGTTTCGCATCACCGCGTCGCGCATCCACATCGCGGTGAGCGGATCGTTACGGCCAAGCGAGAAATACTCGGCCATACCTTCAATGAGCCAGAGCGGAAGTGCGTCGAGCCGCATCAATCCGCCGCCCGGCGTTCCCTCGGCAATGTTGTATTGGAAGACGTGCACCAGCTCGTGCCCGAGCACGTGGTCGTTCTCCGAGTAGATGCCCGTGAACGGCATGATGACGCGCGTCCGGTTGGACTCCGTGACGCCGCCCGTGCCCTCCTCGAGTTGCTCGCCCACGACGTTCGTCTGTTCGAAGTCGGGATGATCGGCGTAGAAGACGAGTTCTTTCCGATCGAAGGCGTGCCGGAAGGTGTCGGAGTGGCGTGCGTACCAACGTTCCGCCATCCGGCCCGCATCGCGAACGATCAGCGACTCGGCGGGATAGAAGAAGCTGTCGAAGTGGTCCGACTTGAGAATTTTCCAGTCGAAGTTCTCGTACTGGACTTTGTTCCGGCCAAAGTAGTCCTGGGCGCCGGCTGGAACGGACACTACTAGCGCCAGGAGCGGTGCCAAGGCAACCGCCCAGCGCATACGGAGTCGGATCATCGAAAGCCCCGCGGACGAGCCGCAGCAAGAGTCTTTCCGGAGCACCGAGCGCAGAATACTCGGCAACCGGGTTTCTGCTCAGGCGGGCAAGGCGCGTGCCCTGCGAATTCCGCCTTTTATCGTCACCAGCAATCCGCACCCGTCAGCGATACGCGACGATGTGCGGATCTACGCACCCTGAAGCACTACGCTACCCCCCCGATCCGTCAAGATGCCGATGTGTTCGCTGACGGCAAGGTGTACGCTTCGCGGCAACTGGGTGATCGGGCATGATGTAGGACACCCGAGATTTGCCGTGCCCCGAAGTGGCGCTTGCGCTGGCAGCCGGATCGCAAATAATCAACTCAGCGGGGCCGGGAGAAGTGTCCGTCGGCCCGCCCCTCACTCGTCCTGAAATCATGCGCGACGACTTACCGCCATACAAGTCCACCTTCTTCGACCGACACGGCGCGGACGCCGGAGGCTACCTGCACGCCATTGGTTACGGCGCAATGGTGTTCGGGATGTCTGTGATCGTCGGATTCATCCTGATTACCGGCGGAGCGGTGCACGGGTCCATCGCCACCTTCCTGGCCGTCATCGCGGTCGCGGCATTTCTGGGCGCGGGCGTGGCAGCGACATCGATTTTGTTGGCGCGCGCCGCCGGCGGCACCTACGCGCACCTCATGATGAACGGCACGAGCACGCCCTATAAGGAACAGTACTCCTACCAGCAAACGCTCGTCATGCAGGGCTGCCTCGACGAGGCGCTCGAGTCGTTCGAGGCGGTGATCCTCGAGAAACCGGCGGCCGTTGACGCGCGAATCAAGACGGCCGAGCTCTATGCCCGCGAAAAGGGTGACGCCGTTCGCGCCGCGGAGTTGTTCCGCGATGCGCAGCGGATTCCCAGCATCGACGTTGGCGAGGATGTCTACATCGCCAACCGGCTGATCGACCTCTACAACGGTCCGCTGGCCGACCCGGGCCGCGCCCTTGTGGAGTTACGCCGGCTGATCGACAAATACCCGCGCAGCGCCGCTGCCGATCACGCCCGCGACGCACTTGCCGCGCTCAAGCCGCTGCACCTGAACGGATCGGACGCCTGACGACCCGATCCGGCGTCAGTCTTCGTCGGGCTTCCGCTTCCGCTTGATGTCCGACCGGTGCTTCTTCTCCGACAGACGCTTTTCTTTTGCGGCGCGCGGCACCTTGGTGACCTTTCGCTTCTTGGGCACGTGCAACGCGTGCTTGACCAATGCGGCAAGGCGCTCGTCGGCCGCTTCTTTGTTCTGGCCCTGGCTGCGCCGTTCGCTGGCAACAACCCGCACCATGCCGTCCGAATCGAGGCGGGCCGCCAGCTTCGTGCGAATGCGCACCCGCTCGTCCTCGCTGACGGCGACCGAGTGGGCAATGTCCCAGAGCAGCTCGATCCGCGTCGAGGAGGTATTCACGTGCTGGCCGCCCGGGCCGCCCGCTCGACTGGCCCGATACTGAATCTCGCTCCGCGGAATCGAGATGTTGGGGGTCACGTTCAGCGTGGTGGTGTCGTCCATGTCGCATTCATCTATTAGGGTGTCTGCGAACCGGGGCCGGGCTGTAACCCGGGCACGGGCGGGATCGTCCAACTGGGTATAGCAGAATGCAACAGTTTCCGATTGCCGGAATCTCTCGCAATCTGCAACTCGAAGATTTGTGCGCCTCACACCTCGCTACTCAGACCCGGCGTTCAAGCCAGCTCTTCAGGCAATTCTCGACCCGCGGCGATTGCTCCGCTGGGTCTTCATTGGCCGTCTCTGTTTGGCGAGCGCGATCTTCATCGCCGCCATTCTCAACTGGACGTCGGTAGACGCCGGCAAAACGCTCGTCGCCTCGCTGGCCTTCGCGCTCTCCACCGTAGTCACGGTCATCAGCGTGGGCTATGCGGAGGTATACCGCAAGGCCCTCAGTCCCACGTTCCTGTATCTGCAGGCCATCTTCGACCTGCTGCTCGTCACCGCGGTCACCCACGTGACGAACGGCGCCAATTCGCCGTTTTCGCCGCTGTACATCCTCGTCATCGCCACCGCGTCGCTGCTCGTGCCGGCGGGCGGCGGCCTGCTCGTCGCCGCGCTCGGCATTGTGCTGTATTTCACGGACGTCGTTGTCTTCTTTCGCTCGTCCCTTATCGAGCCCGGTGTCTGGATTCAACTCGGAATCATCGCGATTGTCGCGCTTGGAATCCGATTTCTAAGCGTTCGGTTGCGCGAAAGTGGTGAAGGAAAAGAACTCCTCGTCACCGCGCTGCAGCAAACGCGCCTCCGCGCCGAGGACATTCTCCACAACATTCGCAGCGGTGTCGTCACGGTAGACGCCGAGGGCCGGCTGCTCTACGCCAATCCTACCGCGGAACAACTGCTCGGCATCGATCTCTACGACAAGATGGGCCAGCCGATTCTCGCGGTCATCGCTGCCGTGGCGCCGGACCTTGCCGACGCGGTGCGCCGCGCCGCCGAATCGAAAATGCGCACCACCCGCGGCGAGGGCATTGTCTCCACCGTTGCCAAGCGCTTTCCGGTAGGCGTGACGACTACCTACACGGAGTACGAGGACGGCAGCGGCCGCACGGCCACGGCCATTTTCCAGGACATCTCCGACCAGAAGCGCATGGACCTGCTCCGCCTGCGCGCCGAACGCCTGGAAGGCATCGCCGAGTTGAGCGCGTCGCTCGCGCACGAGATCAAGAACCCACTGGCGTCCATTCGCAGCGCCGTCGAGCAGATCTCGCGCATGCCCGCGGTGTCGGATGATCAGAAAACACTCAGCGTGCTGGTGATGCGCGAGTCGGACCGCCTGTCACGGCTTCTGTCGGAGTTCCTCGACTTTGCGCGCGTGCGCGTGGCTCGTACGGACGCGCTGGATCTCGCGGCGGTGGCGCGCGGCGCCGTGACGCTCGCCGCCACGCACCCGGATCGCGACGAGTCGGTTCGCGTCACCTGCATGAGTCAGGACGATGAGCCGGTGCGCCTCGAGGGCGACGAAGATCTGTTGCACCGCGCGGTGTTCAACCTCGTACTCAACGCCGTGCAGGCCTCGCCGGCGCAGAGCGAGGTACGCGTGGAGATCAGACGCGGTGGCTTCGAACCGCTGCCGGTAGGCATCTCGTTCAACGGAGACTCCGTGTCGATTCGCGTCAGTGATTGCGGCTCGGGCATTTCACCTGAGATCCGCGACCGGATGTTCGATCCGTTCTTCACCACCAAGGCGAATGGCAGCGGGCTCGGACTCGCCGTGGTCCACCGCTCGATCGAGGCGCACCGCGGCCTGGTGTTCGTCGACAGCAACCCAAGCGGCACGCGGTTCACCGTCATCCTGCCGTGTTCACAGGCACAGTCCAGGAGCTTCTCGTGAGCGAGCCGATCAAGCCAACGGTCCTCGTCGTTGACGACGAAACTGGCATTCTCGATTCGTTGAGCATTCTCTTACGCAACGAAGGGTTCACTCCCGTCATGGCCCACGGCGGCAAGGCGGGCCTCGAACGCATTGCCGAGATGAATCCGGACATCGTGCTGACGGACATCCGGATGCCCAACGTCACGGGGGTGGAGATCCTCGCCGCGGCGCGGGCCAGCGATCCGGACGTGCCGGTCATTCTCATGACGGCGCAAGCAACGCTGCAGTCGGCGGTACAAGCGGTGAACGAGGGCGCGTTCTATTACATCCAGAAACCGTTCCGCAACGACGAACTCGTGGCCATCCTTCGCCGCGCGGCCGAACATCGCAATCTCAAGCACGAAAACAAGTCGCTCAAGCAGGCGATTCGGCGCCACGAGCGGAGCGGGGTAGCGCGTCCGGTTGGCACGAGCAAATCCTGGCTCGACATTCTCCGGCTTGTCGAGACCGTGGCGCCCACGGATTCCACGGTGCTCATTGGCGGGGAGTCAGGCACCGGCAAGGAGATCATCGCCCGGTACATCCACGAGCTGTCGTCTCGCGTTGATGGACCCTTTCTGTCGATCAACTGCGGCGCACTGCCCGAAGGACTGCTCGAGAGCGAGCTCTTTGGCCACGTCAAGGGATCGTTCACCGGCGCGGTGCGCGACAAGATCGGCCTCTTCGGCGCCGCCACAAAAGGCACGTTCTTTCTCGACGAAATCGGCGAGACGACGCCCGCCACCCAGGTGAAGCTGTTGCGCGCCCTGCAGCATCGCGAGGTGATCCCCGTCGGCTCCACGGACGCCATTCCGGTGGACACGCGCGTGCTCGCGGCCACTAACCGCGACCTCGATGAGGAAATTCGTAACGGCAACTTTCGCAGCGATCTCTATTACCGCCTGAACGTCATCTCGCTGCACCTGCCGCCATTGCGCCAGCGCAGCGACGACGTACCGGTGCTCGCCGAGCATTTCCTGCAACGCATCGCCGGCATGCGACGCGAGCCGGTCAAGCGGCTCACCGACGAGGCCCTGGCCGTCTTCGTCGAATACGCCTGGCCCGGTAACGTGCGCGAGCTGGAGAACGCCCTCGAACGCGCGATCATCCTCACGCCCGGCGACTGTATCGACGTCGATGCATTGCCGGAACGCGTCACCCAGCGGCGCTCCGAACCGCTCGTCTCCGCACGCACGCCCACCAATCCCACGCTCGAGGCGGTGGAGCGGGCCTACATCATGTGGGTGCTCCAGAGCGAGAGCGGCAACAAATCGCGCGCCGCCGAAGTGCTGGGCATCGATCCGTCTACGTTGTACCGCAAACTCTCCCGATACGGGGTCGAGGCATGAGCGCCGATCGCCCATCCGTGCTACGCGCCCGCACCCCGCTCGACCGATCCGCGGTGAAGCTGTCCGTACTCATTCCGGTGTATAACGAGCGCGAGACCATTGATCTCATCGTGGAGCAGGTGCGCGCTACGCCCATTCCGCTCGAGATCATTTGCGTGGATGACCACTCGTCCGACGGCACCGACAAAATTCTCGAAGCGCTCCTCGCCCAGGGGCGAATCGATCAACTGCACCGCCAACCGGTGAACCGCGGCAAGGGCGCCGCCATCTGTCACGCCCTGTCGTTGAGCACCGGGGACATCGTCATCGTTCAGGACGCCGACCTCGAATACGATCCCGCCGACTGGCCCACGCTGCTCGAGCCGATCCTCGACGGCCGAGCCGACGCCTGCTTCGGCTCGCGTTTCCTCGGCGGTCCACACCGCGTCCTCTATTACTGGCACTCGGTAGGCAACTCGCTGTTGACGATGTACAGCAACATGCTGACGAATCTCAACCTCACCGACATGGAGACCTGCTACAAAGCGATGCGTGGCGAGCTGGCCCGGTCTCTCGTGCCGAAACTCACAGCACAACGGTTCGGTTTTGAGCCCGAGATCACCGCGCGCCTGGCCAAGGCCGACGCGCGCATCTTCGAGGTCCCCATCAGCTACTCGGGCCGCACGTACGCGGAAGGCAAAAAGATCGGCTGGCGCGACGGCGTGGCGGCGTTCTGGCACATCACCAAGTACAACTTCTTCGCATGAACGAACGCTGGCGGCGATGGATGGTTCCGGCGATCGCGCTGTTGGCCCTCGCGTCGTCAGCCATCGGCATCACGAACTGGTTCACGTACGACGACCGCTACATAATCGAGCTCAATCCGGCCGCCCATAGCCTCCACCGCTGGTGGACCGCGTTCCAGATGTCCTACTGGCCCAGGGACTGGGGCGGCGACGGCTATCGCCCGCTCACCGTTATCGCCTTCAAGATCGAGTCGGTGCTCGGCGGGGGAATTCCAATCTCCTTCCACGCCGCCAACATCCTGCTCTACATGCTCGTGTCGGTGCTCGTCTACTTCCTTGCTCGGCGATTGCTGCCTGAGTGGGCGGCCTGGGTCACCGCCGCGCTCTTCGCCGTACATCCTGTGCACGTCGAAGCAGTCGCGGGAATCGTTGGCCAATCGGAGCTGATCGTCGCGCTTGCCGTGCTCTCGGCGCTGTTGCTCTATCTGCGCGACCGCATGACCGGCGAACTGCGTCCGCGCACCGCGATCGGCATCTGCGTCCTCTACGCAATCGGCTGCCTGTCCAAAGAGCATGGCGTCGTGCTGCCGGCAATCCTCATTGCCGCCGAGCTTACGGTCATCGACGATGCCGCACCAACGCGGGCGCGCGTGCTGCGCCTTCGGCCGTTCTATCTAGCGCTCACCGCCATCGCGCTCGCGTTTATCGCCGTGCGTGCCGTTGTGCTGTCCGACCACGGCATCGGCGGCTTTCAACCGTTCACTCCATTCAGTACGCTGCACATCTCCGGGCCGGATCGCGCGCTCACGGCGCTCGGTGTCGTTCCGGAATGGATTCGCCTCTTCTACTGGCCGGCTCATCTCTCGTCCGAGTACGGTCCGCCGGATATCCAGATCGCGCAGGGCATTGGGCTCTGGCAACTTCCAGGTTTTCTGCTGCTGGTTGCGACCCTGGCCTTGGGAGTTGTGCTGCGGCGCCGCCGGCCGGTGATCAGCTTCGGCATCGCGTTCGTGTCCATCGTACTGCTCCCCTCGAGCAACTTCATCATTCCCGCGGGCATCGTCCTCGCCGAACGCACGCTGTTCCTGCCGAGCGTGGGCGCCATGTTGGTGCTCGGCGGAGTGCTTGTAGCCGCGGAGGAATGGTTGCGCGCTCGCGGGCAGCTGACGCCACCTTTCCTTCGCACCGCGGGCCTGTTCGCGACGCTGCTGATTTTGACCGGGGCCGTGCGCAGTTCGCAGCGTACTACCGTCTGGAAAGACAACGATACGCTCTTCAATCACGCTGTTCTCGACGCGCCCATGGCATATCGCGCACACTACATGCTCGGCGCCTGGGACTTTGAGATGAAACGCAAGCGGCTCGGAGAGCTCGAGTACCGCAAGGCGCTGGCGCTCTTTCCGTACGATGCGTTCCTGGCCTACAACCTCGCGGACCAGTACCGGCAGGCCGGCATGTGCGGACCGGCGCTGCCCTTATATGAGTGGTCGCAATCGCTCGATCCGAATTTCCCGCTCGGCCACAGCGGTTACGCGTGGTGCCTGTTGAATGAGGACCGGTTTGACGACGCCAAGGCGCAGGCGTATGCGGCGATTCGTGCCGGTGCGAACCTCAAGTCCGTGCGGCGAATTCTTTTTATCGCCGACTCTGCCAAGGCCGCGCAAAAGCCGAGCTCGAAAATGGAGGCAACAACCCGCCGCCCGCGCGCTGGAAACGTGGTGCAGCGGGCTAGCAATCTGCCTGACTCCGTGCAAAAGACGGCAGCACGAATTGGCGGTGCCGCCCGCCGGTAATTTGTAAGTTGTTCCCGGGTAATGATTTGCGAAGTCGCCAAGTGTTGGTCCAGCCGTTGCCTTGTACTGCTCCCGAGTTCCATCTCGTCGTACCTGCTCCACGTACCATCCTTCCCCTCCACACGCACCCCAAGGATATGCCAAACATCCGCAAGGGCTTCACGCTGATCGAACTGCTCATCGTGGTCGTGATCATCGGCATTCTCGCCGCGATCGCGATCCCCAAGT
>JBEPWA010000099.1:0-8365 GCA_041690755.1 Gemmatimonadaceae bacterium
TGAACGGCCAGGCGCAGGACTTTCGAACGGCGTTGGCGCACATCGATCGTTACGAGATCCGCGGCGACACCCTGGCGTTAAGCGTCGGCGCCGACCGGGTGGCGATGCTCACCCGGTGACGCACGCGAGTGCCTGCGTGACGGATGCGGGGCGTCTGTGCGCCGCACTCTTGGTCGGGGTGTGGTTGCTCTCCGCATGCGGCGCGGACTCGGCGGGCACCACGATCACGCCACCTACAGTCGACAGCGCCCCGCCTATTGGTGTCGTCGACAGCTCCCCGCCTGTCGGAGTCTACGATCTGGCGGGATGCGGGAGTGTTGGTCCAACGAACGCCCCAGCCGACTCTTGCCAGACCGGTGGCTCGGTTCGGCACATATGGCTGAGCGGCCGATTCGAGATTCTCGCCGGTGGGATCGCCCGGCGAGTGCTGACGTCCGAAATCATAGAGGGTTTTACAGACGCCCCTCCGCTGGTGTCCACCGATAGCGCTGTAGGATTCTGGACGCGGGCGGGGGACACCGTCGTCGTTGCGTGGGCAGATTCGAGCGCGGTGCATGTGCATCAGTCAACGAGGCTGACCTGGGTTCGTCCCGACACGCTCCGAGACGATTCGATCTGGAACCAGTACATCGTGTTTTGGTTTTCGCAGTGAGCTGCGTCGCGCCGTAGCTTATCGGCCCCGCTCCGGCGCGGTGCCAAAGGCGAGATTTCGTCGGTGCGAAAAGATCAAATTCGTCTCGACATGCGCCACCTCGGCTCGCCCCGTAAACGCTGACAGCACGAACTCGCGCAGGTGCGCCGCATCGCGCACACCCACGTGCACGAGATAATCGTTCGCCCCGGCGACGTGATGCCATGCGAGCACTTCCGGCAGGGAGCCGACGTGCCGCTCGAACGCGGTGATCGACGCGCGGACGTGCTTCTCCAGCCGCACCGCCACCATCGCCTGTAGCGTCACGCCATAGGCCTCCATCGCGACGTCGGCGTGGTAGCCCGCAATCGCGCCAATCCGCTCCAATCGCCGCACGCGCGCCAAGCAACTCGACGGCGAGAGCTCCACCTTGGCCGCGAGTTCCTTGTTCGACAACCGCGCATTGTGCTGCAAGTGCGCGAGAATCAACTGATCCGTTGCGTTTAGCCGCGCCGAGCGGGCATCTGACAGAATTTTCTGCGGAGTATTTCCGTTCTTCTGTGTCATTGTGCTGAATTAATAGCAGGAAGCCGAACAGGAGAATAGCATGACTCATTCATTCGCCACCCGCGCCGTTCACGCCGGCCGCGAGGAATTCATTGACCTCGGCGTACATGCGCCGCCGCTCGACCTGAGTTCCACCTATCCCACGCCGGACCTCGCCGCGGCCGCGGCGTCCTATGATGCCCTCGCGTCTGGCGGACGGCCGCAGGGAAGCGCCGTCTACTCGCGACTGTTCAACCCCACCACCGATCGCACCGAACGCGCGCTCGCCGCGCTCGAAGGTGGCGAGGATGCCGCAGCCTTCAGTTCAGGCATGGGCGCCATCGCTGCCGCCCTCCTCGACGCGCGCCAACGCGGCGGTCACGTGATTGCCGTGCGTCCACTCTACGGCGGCACCGACCACCTGCTCGCCAGCAATACCTTCGGACTCGACGTCTCCTGGGTTACCGAAGGCGGCATCGCTGCCGCGCGGCGTCCAGATACCGCGCTCGTCTACATCGAGACGCCGGCTAACCCAACGCTCACGCTCGTGGACATTGCCGACGTCGTGCGCCAGGCGGGCGACATCCCCGTCTGTGTGGATTCCACATTCGCCACGCCGGTTCTCCAGCGCCCCATCGAACTCGGTGCCGCGCTCGTCCTCCATTCGGCCACAAAGTTCCTTGGCGGCCACGGCGACGTGCTCGCTGGGGTTGTCATCGGCGCGCACGAGCACATCGCCAGACTCAAACATCTTCGCGCGATCACGGGCGCCATCCTGCATCCGATGGCGAGTTACCTGCTGCACCGCGGCCTTCCCACGCTCGAGTTGCGTGTGCTCCGCGCACAGCAAACCGCGCAGATCCTCGCGGTGCGGCTCGCCCAACATGCCGGCGTCTCAGCGGTCATGTTTCCGGGCCTGCCAGGGGCCGATCCGCGCGGCCTTATCGGTACGCAGATGTCCGGCCCAGGCTCCGTGCTCAGCTTCAGACTTGGCGAGGACACAGCGCAGGCCATGCAGCGGTTCGTCGACGGGCTGGAGCTGATAACGCCGGCCGTGAGCCTTGGATCCACCGACACGCTCATTGAGCCGCCGGCGGCGCTCACGCATCGTATCGTGGATCCCGCGGCGTTGGCCGCCACGGCCATCACTCCCGGGCTCGCGCGTCTATCGGTGGGTCTCGAATCGCCAGAGGATCTCTGGGATGATCTGGAGCGCGCGCTACGCGGGGCGGGCACCGCTCGCGCCGGTAGCAAGCGCTATGAGAGTAGTGGTATGGCGTTCGGCCGGTGACAGCCGGCCCTGGGGGAATTCGGCAGATCGCACCATCGTCACCGGCCGTCACTAACGGGTCGGTTCGTCCGGACAGCGGTTCCGTAACCACTTGAAGGCTGTCCCGTACTACTCTATCGTTCGGCAGGGTAGCTTCATGTAGGTGTTGGGTTTGTTTGCGGGCGTAATTCAGTTGGTAGAATGCCAGCTTCCCAAGCTGGACGTCGTGGGTTCGAGTCCCATCGCCCGCTCTGTAACTCCGGAAACAGCAATGAACGAAAAACGGCCCCTACTCTTTCGAGTAGGGGCCGTTTCGTGTGCATCGTCGCTATTTGGCGGCCCCGGGCCGACCGGCGGCTTTGTCGTGATTGAGGAAAGGCGAATCAGGCTGTCGTGGACCTCATCGGAGACAGGTCAGCCGCCCATCCCTCGTGACTCGTCCGTCGCCCCCGATCCCCGAATCCGTCGCACCAAAGTCGGCGCGAAGCTTATCGTGACGAGCACCAATCCGGTGCCGAGCGACCAGATCAACGCGTCATGTGCGGCGCCGGATGTCAGACCTGTCGCCACGCGCGATGCGAGGAACGCATAGATCACGGTGGTGATCAGTGAGCCGAGCATGGTCGCGCCGACATACGCTAGGTAGTCCATCCGCGCACTGCCCGCTGCGTAGTCGAGGAGAATCGATGGAATCAGGGGAATGGCGCGAAGTCGCAATAGCGCGAGAAATCCGCGCCGACCGTGAAGGCGCTCGACAACGTCCTCGTGCCCCGCGAGCAGTCGGCTCACCGACGCGCCGCCGATGAGTCGCGCGATCCAGTATGCGCCGGACGTTCCGAGGATGAGCCCAATCCAGGCGACGAACGCTCCCTCGACGAAGCCGAACAGCGCGCCGGCGAGAAGAATCAACGGCGTGAGCGGAATCCCGAGCGCCGCGATGATGCCGTAGCCGACCACGTACAACGGCCCGATCCACGGTACCCGGCGCAGCCGGACCATGAGCCGCCCAAGGCCGCCGTTGGTGAGCAGTCCGAAGTAGCCGAGCCGCCAGGCAATCAGACTCGCGGAGCCGAGGATGACGGCAAGGATAGCGATGCGGATAAGCAACTTGCGACGAAGCCGTCGCCTGTCCTCGGCCGGTCGATTGGAGCGTGGCGTCGCGCGCGCTGAAGGCATTGCCGGTGAGAAGGGCAAAGGGCACGCCAGCGTGGCGGGCGGGCGGACCGCGGCAACGCCAACCTGTTCAGAATTCCGGAACCACTTCGTTTCGAGGTCGGCGAGCGTCGTTATAATCCGGAGTCGTCGTCACCGTCCGTCCATTTAGTCTCTGACCGTGAATCCCTCGACTCAAACGGCGTTCGTCTTCGGCGGCCAAGGCCCCGAATGGTGGGGCATGGGCCGCGAGCTGTTTGACCGCGAGCCGGTGTTCGCCGCGCGCGTGCGCGAGTGCGACGACGCGCTCCGTCGTATCTCCCGCTGGTCGATCGTTGAGCAGTTCAGCGTTTCTGAAGTCAAATCACAAATCCGACGCGTGGACGTTGGCCAGGCGATGCTGTTCGCTGTGCACCTCGGGCTTGCGGCGCTCTGGGAGGAGTGGGGCGTGGTGCCGAGCGCCGTGGTGGGACACGCCGCGGGCGAGCTGTCCGCGGCCTGCTACGCCGGCGCGTTGACGATCGACGACGCGATGCGCGTGATAGTGGCGCGCGCCGCAGTGATGCGACGCCTGGCGGGCGCCGGACTGATGGTGGCGGTCAAGGCAGATGAGGCAACGGGCGCAGAGCTCATTCGCGGACTCGAGGACCGCGTCGCCGTTGGCGTCGTGAATGGGCCACAGTCGATCGTACTGTCGGGCGAAGGTGAGGCGATGCTTGGCCTCGCACAGCAGCTGGCGTCACGAGAGATTCCGCACCGCGTGCTGCACCTGCCGTACGCGGTGTATGCGCCGCAGATGGCCGCGGCAGCGCCAGAGCTCGGGCGCACGCTCAGCGATCTGACGCCGGTGGCGTCACGCCTTCCGATCGTGTCCACCGTCACGGGCGAGACGATCGACGGCAATCAGCTCGACGCAGTCCACTGGACTCGCAACATCGCCGATCCGGTGCGGTTCGCCGATGCGCTCGCGACGCTCTTCGGACTCGGGGTCAGGGCGTTCGTCGAAATCGGCCCGCAGCTCACGCTCAACAGACCGATCATGGAATGCGCGGCCGCGGCGGGGCACCACGTGACCGTGCTGCCGTCGCTGCACCGGGGCAAGGCCGAGGTCGCGACGATGCGCAAATCGCTCGCCGCGCTCAATGCGGCGAACGACGCAACGGCCGAGGTGGCGCCGGAGAAGCCGAGGAAACGTGAGAGCACCAACGGCTCGCGATCGAACGTGCGCGAGCGAATCGAAGCTCGGGCCGTCGCCATTCATCCGCCGTCGTCCTTTCCGACTACCTACTTCGTCGGCGGAGTCGGAGCGGGCGATGCGCTATATCTCCGCGACGTCGCCGCGGCACTCGGACCATCATACCGATCGTTCGCGCTACTCCATCCTGGGATGTCCGACGGCGAAGCACCGATCGACGACATTCCGCAGCTTGCGGAGAGCTTCGCCGATCGCGTGACGGCCGATGCGCCAGGCCAGTCGATCGCGCTCGTCGGCCATTCCGTGGGCGGCGCGATCGCGTTCGAGACCGCGCGATTGCTCGAGCAGTTCGGCGCCGAGGTGACGGAGCTCGTGCTGATCGACGCGCCGCTCTATTCCGCGACGGTCGAGAACGCGCATGAGGTGTGGAACACGACGTCGCTCGCCGACTATCTGGCTCGGGGGAAGGCTGCGGGTTGGATTACCCCGGAGATCGAGAGCTCGTTGCCGCGCCGCGACACCTCGCCCGACGCGTGGGAGCGCCTGGCGCGCACGTGGTCAGCGTCGATCGAAGCGTTGCGTGCCTATCGCCCCGACGGTGTGTTTCACGGGCCGACGACCTTCATCACACCGGCGCGCCCGCAGGATGGACTCTTCGAATGCGCCGCGCACTGGCGAGAGCTCTGCCCGGCGCTCGAGATCGCGACGACGGCCGGCAACCATCTCACCATGGTCCGGGCGCCGCATGCGGCCAAGCTGGCGCTGTTAATCCGCGGACGAGTGAATTTAAATTCTATTTCTTAAACGCTTCAATGTTGCAGCATCGTTTTGAGACCGCTGGCTCGTTCGCCGAGTTCGCCGAGCGCGCAGAAAAGAATGCCTCGCTCTGGCGCGACACCTACCGGCTCGCGCGCGTGCCCGCCGACGCCGCCGAACGCCTTGCGGGCGCCGCCGGCCATTGGCACCTCCTCGTAATCCTCGAGGACTGGTGCGGGGACGCCGTCAACAGCGTCCCCGTGCTGGCGCGGCTCACCGAGCTCGTGCCGAACGCGGACCTCCGCGTGGTAGGCCGCGACGCGAACCCGGACCTGATGGACCTGTTCCTGACCAACGGGAAGCGGTCGGTGCCGCTCGTCATCGTGCTCGACGAGAACTACGTTGAGCGCGGCCGGTGGGGTCCGCGGCCAAGTGAACTTCAACAGTGGGTCGAACGCGAGGGAATGCAGATCGAGCCCACGGAGCGGTATCGCCACATACGCATGTGGTACGCGCGGGACCGTGGCCGCACAACGGTTGAGGAAGTCGTCGGGGTGATTACGTGTGCGGCGGATCTGGGCACCCTGGGCACTCGGGCTGATCGGTGAGTGGCGCCGGTTCGCTGTCATTCGGGCTCGCGTTCGGCGCGGGGCTGGTCTCATTTCTCTCACCGTGCGTCCTCCCGCTGGTGCCGAGCTACCTCACGTTCGTCACTGGCATGACGCTTGACGAGCTGACGGCGCACGGGCGAAATGCTGCGCGTCGCCGCGCCGCGCTGCACGCGCTGCTCTTCGTGCTCGGGTTCTCTCTCGTGTTCGTCGCGCTCGGCGCGACGGCAACGGCGCTCGGTGCCACGCTGCGTCATGCACTCCCGCTGCTCCAGAAAATCGGCGGCGTGGTCATTATCGCGTTCGGGCTCTCGATGCTTGGCCTGCTCCGCATCCCGTCGTTAATGCGCGAGCGGCGCGTGCACCTCGCGTCGAAGCCGGCGGGGCTCGCGGGATCCGTGCTCGTGGGAGTCGCATTCGGCGCAGGGTGGACGCCGTGCATCGGACCGGTGCTCGCGTCGATCCTGCTGTACGCCGGCATGGAAGCGACGATGACACGCGGCATGCTGCTGCTCACCGCGTACTCGATTGGACTGGGCATCCCGTTCTTCGTCGCCGCTGTTGGCTTCACCTGGTATCTCGCCGGTGCACGGCGTGTGATGCGGTGGTTGCGGCCCCTGGAGATGGGGGCCGGCGCGCTGCTCGTTCTCGTGGGCGTGTTGCTGTTCACCGGCCAGTTCACCGCGATCTCGGGCTTTCTTGCCGGCTTTGGCCAGCTCATTGGCGTAGACCTGTGACGAAGCGTGCCGCGTGGAAGGGACTCCTGCGTCGTGCAATGCTCAGCGTGTTCATCGCGCTCGCGCCGGGTGCCCTGACAGCGCAAGCGGCGGCCGGTCCGGCGTCGCCGCCACGGCGCGTGGTGGTGGACGGCATTGACCTCACCGGCGTCGGCTTCGATGAGGGAAGTCTCACGGCGCCGGTCGTGGTCGTGAACTTCAGCGACTTTGGCTGCCCCTACTGCGCCGAATTTTCGCGCGACACGTACCCGGCGCTCGCCCGCGAGTTCGTGCAGACGGGAAAGGTTTTCTATAAGTACGTGCCGTTCGCCGTCGGCTGGTTCCCGAACGGAAAGCAGGCGGCGCGCGCGTCGGAATGCGCCGCCGAGCAGGGACGGTTCTGGCCAATGCAGGCGCGTCTATACGCGCGACAGACTGACTGGAAGAACACACTCCGCGCCCTCCCGGTGTTCCGTGAGGAAGCGGTGCGTCTCGGGCTCAACGCGCCAGTGTTCGCGCGCTGCTATGAGACGCACCGGACCGATCGCCGAACTGACAGCGCCACGATCATTGCCAAGCGGCTCCGCATTCGGGCGACGCCTACATTCTATGTGAATGGCCGCCCGGTAGAAGGGGCGCTTCCGCTCGTGCAGTTTCAGACGTTGCTCCGCGCGCTCATTGGTGGAGCGTCGCAGTAACCACGGCCGCATGACTACTCGAACCGTCTGCCGGTCCAAGCCGGTTCCCGCAATTGGAGTGTACGATGCCTCGATCTGTCCGCGACCTGATTCTTACGGCCCTCATTGCTGCGACACTCGCGGCGTGCGCAGCGGGCGATAACAAACCGCCCGCCAGCAACCGCACCACCACGACCACGACCACAACGACAGCGGCGGCGGTGCCCGCGTCGGTGGTCCCGGTTCCGGCCAGCAGCCCCACGCCCCCAAGTGCCGAGCGCTCGGCGCGCCGTGTCATCCTCAACGGTCTCGACCTCACCGGCGTCGGCTACGACCAAGGCAGTCCGTCGGCGCCGATCGTGATGGTCGAGTTCAGCGACTTCGCTTGCCCGTACTGCGGCAGCTATGCGCGGAAAACCCTGCCCGCGCTCGAGCGCGAGTTCATTGCGACGGGAAAGGTCTTTTACAAGGCAATGCCAATCGTGATGGGATTCCCCAATGGCGACCGGGCGGCGCGAGCGGCGGAATGTGCCGCGGACCAGGGCAAGTTCTGGACGATGCACGACCGGCTATTCGCCGGACAGAAAGAGTGGCGCAACATCCGCGATCCCGCGCCGGTCTACACCGGCTACGCCAAGGAACTCGGGTTCAACGCCGCGAGTCTCGCGGCGTGCCTGACGGACGGGCGCACCAACAGCCGTACGCAGCGCGCGACGTATATCGCACACACCCTTGGCATCCGCGCCACGCCGACGTTCGTCATCAACGGACAGGGAATTGAAGGGGCGCTGCCGCTCGAGATCTTTCGCCAGAT
>JBEPWA010000100.1:0-8070 GCA_041690755.1 Gemmatimonadaceae bacterium
GAGCGGCGACTGGCGCGGCGCCCGCGGCGCCCGCGGCGCCCGCGGCGCCCGCGCGCGTAGCATCTGCGCGCCGCGTGGAGTCGGCGCGGCGGACTGAGTCAGTTAGTGCGCGGTCGTAGTCGGCGCCCCACGCAATGCTCGTCACACGAAGTGCGGACGAGTCGGGTCGGATGATGCGTACGAGACCCGGCAGCAGCGCGGTCAGTGGATCGAGTGCCTTGTCGAACACGAGACGCAACGTGGTGCTGTCGATCACACCGATGTTGTCGATCAGTGGCGGCGTGGAGTCACGCTCGATGGCGTCGAGTTCCACGGCCTGCGACACTGTGGTAATCGTGACGCTCGTCGTGTCCCATTTCTCGCCGCGGTCCAGCGCGCGGTTGTCGTTCTTGTCGATCAGCGCGTGTACGATGTACGCACCTGCCGGAAGCGGCCCGGCATCGAACAGGCCGAGTGTGTCGGCGGCGGTGACGTACACCACATTCGTGTCAGCGACCGACACGGCTTCTACGTACGCCGCGATGGCCGGTTTCTCGGCCGCCCAGTCGAACACCTGGCCGTGAATGCTGTAGGGCGGAAAGGTGGGGCCGGTGGAGAACAGGACAGTGCGCGTGTCCTTGCGTTGGTTGCCGCGAAGGTCCACGAGCCCAGGCAGCATCGTGATGCGGTACGCCGTGTTGTCTTTGAATCCATTCTTTGGCCGCACGTCCACGCGCGTGCGATGCCACGACACCACGGCGGCGCCGTTGCGCGGCGAGATGAGGAAAATCTGATCGAGCCCGGTGGCCGCACCAGCCGGCCGATCGCTCACCACTTCGTCGAACTTGAACTCCACCGACTTGAGCTTGACGTTGGTCTGGCCCGAGTCCACGGAGATCGAGGTGATCTCGGGCGGCAGTTTGCGCGGCGGCCCGCCGGGCGGCGCCCCTGCCGAGGCGCAGGCGGCAACGGCCGCTGCGCCCGCGACGATCAACCCAACGGCGCGAATCAAGCGCCGCACAACGACCGCACCTTCTCAACGAGCTGATCGCGCTTGGTCTTCATTTCCTGCAGGATTTCGCGGTCGCTCGCCACGACGTTTGCCGGGGCGCGCTCCACGTACTTGGCGTTGTTCAGGCGACCTTCACGCGCCGGGATCTGTTTCTCCAGCTCCGCGACTTCGCCGCGGAGCCGCGCGCATTCCTTATCGATGTCCACGAGACCGGCCAACGGAACGATCACTTCCGTGCCGCCGCTCAGCACCGCATGCGCCGCGGCGCCGGTCGGCGCGTCGGCGGCGATTCTGGGCTCTGAGCGCGTCAGACGCCCGATTGTCGGCAGTTCGTGCTGCAGCAACTCGCCCGGTGCGCGCTCGGCGCCGCCGGCCGGGCGGATGACGACTTCAATCATTTTGCCAGGAGCCACGGAATTGTCGCCGCGAATCTGCCGGACGGCTAACACCACCTCACGCACCTGCTCGAACTCCTGCGCGGCACGTGACGGCGCCGCCGCCAACGCCTGCGGCCACGACGCGCTCACAAGCAACGTTCCGTCCTCATGCCCCGGCAGCCGCTGCCACAGCGACTCCGTGACGAACGGCACCACAGGATGCAGCAGCCGCAGCGCCTGGTCGAACGCATACACGAGCACGGACCGCGCCACTTCCCGGTCCGCGCCGGGCACATCGAGGCGGGCCTTTAGAGATTCCAAATACCAATCTGCTAGTTCATTCCAGACGAACTGTCGCGCCGCTTCGGCGTACTCGTTGAGCTTGAGGCCGGCGTAACGCTCGGATTCCTTCCAGACGCGGCCGTCCGCCGACGCGTGCGGTGTCGTGGGCCAGAGCGGGCCGAGTGCGCGATCGCAGTCGGCAATCGCCGCGTCGAGGCGCGACAGAATCCACTGGTCCGCCCGCGTCATGGACGCGCGGTCCACCGACGCCAGCGGCTGCACCGGTTCCTGTCCCACGCGGTCGAGCAAAAAGCGGCCGATGTTCCACAGCTTCGTGCCGAAGTTGCGCCCCGTGGCGAACGACTTGTCGAGATCGTTCGGGTCGAGCACCACGTCGGCGCCCATGCCCATGCCGGCAATGAGCGTCCAACGCAGAGCGTCCGCGCCGTACAGCTTGATCACGTCCATGGGATCGATGCCGTTGCCCAGCGACTTGGACATCTTGCGGTGCTGGGTGTCGCGCGCCGTGCCGTGCAGGTACACCGTATGGTAGGGCGCGCGGCCCTCGAACTCGTAGCCGAGCATGATCATGCGCGCCACCCAGAAGAAGAGAATCTCCGGGGCGGTGACGAGCGTGTCAGTCGGATAGAACGCCTGCAGGTCCGGCGCCTTTTCATTCGGCCAGCCGAGCGTAGACAGCGGCCACAGACCAGACGAGAACCAGGTGTCGAGCACGTCCTCGTCCTGCCGCACCGCGCAGCCGCAGTACGGACATTCCGTAAGATCGTCCCGGCTCACAATGATGTTCTGCGGCGGATCGCATTCGTCGCAATACCACACGGGCACGCGGTGCCCCCACCAGAGTTGCCGCGAGATGTTCCAGTCGCGGATGTTGGTGAGCCAGTTGACGTACACGGCTTCCCAGCGCTCGGGCAGAATACGGATCGCACCGTCGCGCACGGCTTGCAGCGCCGGCTTGGCGAGGGGCTCCATCGTCACGAACCACTGATCGGACAGGCGCGGCTCCACCACCGTGTCGCAGCGATAGCAGTGACGCACGGCGTGGTCATGGTTCTCGATCTTTTGCAGCGCGCCGCTCGCGCGCAGCATCTCCACAATGCGATCGCGCGCCACGAAGCGATCCAGTCCCTCGAGTTCCGCCGGCACGCGATTGTCGGCGTCTGCCACTTCGCGCATGGCGCCGTGCTCGTCGATGACCACGGGCGTGGCCAGCGAGTGGCGCTTGCCGACTTCAAAGTCGTTCGCGTCATGCGCCGGCGTAATTTTCACGACACCCGTTCCAAACGCCGGGTCCGCGTAGTCGTCGGCGATCACTGGAATCTCAATGCCGACAATGGGCAGCTTCACCATCTTGCCGATCAGATCGCGGTACCGATCGTCGTTCGGATTCACCGCCAGCGCCACGTCGCCGAGCATGGTCTCGGGACGCGTGGTGGCGATGATGAGCCCCCGACCGCTGCCGTCGGCCAGCGGATAGCTGACGTGATAGAGCTTGCCCGGCTCGTCGTTGAACTCCGCCTCTTCGTCGCTGAGCGACGTGAGACAGCGCGGGCACCAGTGCGTCACGCGATGTCCGCGATAGATCAGTCCGCGCTCGTAGAGACGCACGAACGCCTCGCGCACGGCCACCGACAGTTCGGGCGACAGCGTGTAGGCCGTGCGCGTCCAATCGGCCGACGCGCCAATTGCGCGCAGCTGCTCGAGGATGGTGCCGCCCGTCTTCGCCACGAACTCCTCGGTGCGCTTCACGAACGCCTCACGCCCGAGATCGAATCGCGTGTGGCCTTCGCTGGCCACCAACTTCTCCACGACGTTCTGCGTCGCGATGCCGGCGTGGTCCGTGCCCGGCACCCACAGTGCCTCAGCGCCCTTCATGCGCGCCCAGCGCATGATCACGTCCTGAATCGTGTTGTTCAGCCCGTGGCCAACGTGCAGAATCGCCGTGACGTTCGGCGGCGGCATGACGATGGCGTACGGCGTGCGATCGCCGCCTACGCGCGCGGAACGTTCAGGGTGCGCGGTGAACGCGCCGGCTTCGACCCAGGCTTGGTAGGTCGCGGGCTCGGTGGCGAAATCGTAGCGATCGGGAAGGGGAGAGGGCATAAGCCACGAAAGATATAGTTGATGCCGAATGGCGCATACTCGGAAGTGCTGCGGCTTATCGTTCGTGACGGCTCGCTGGCCTCGGCGTCTGGACGGCGGGACCAAGCGTCGAGCCGGGGGCTGACGGCTGAACGCCACGAGGGACGCTCGCGGGATGTTGCGGGGGCTCGCGCGCTTCAAGCGCGCGCCAGCTGGAATCCGCGGCGAGCTCCCTCAAACCTCGGCGTGGGCAGTCCCGCAGCTCAACCTGGTTGCCGTATCACCAATTCGAGTCCCTCGCAGCAGTCAGCTCTCAGCCCACAGCTCGACGCTTGGTCCCGTTGTCCCTGCGCTCGGCCCAGCGACGCGCATTCCGCCGTCCGCGCCACCAGCTCACAGCTCCCAGCTCCCCTCAAATGAAAACGGGCCGCGCATCGCGGCCCGTCCCCATCTCAGCCCTCACTCAGCAGTATGCTACTGGCCATCCGCGTCGAGCGGATTTGCGACGTGATCCGCCTTGGGTACCCCGCCGGGCGAGATTGGCGATCCGCCCGTCCGATCTCCGCGCACCGACTTCTTGGTGCGCGCCCGGCGCTCGGCCGCAATGCCGTCAACGTCGTCGGCGGCGTTCAACACGGCGTCGTCCGTCTGAAGCCAGTGCTCCTCGAGCGGAACCTTGGGGTCGGCGTGGCGATCGATGTCGCCCGAGTTGCCCTGGCGGCGGCGTCCGATGCCGACGGTCTGGCCTTCCCACTGCGCTTCGTTCGACGCCGCGTCGCCGTCGCTAAACTTGCGCGCTGCTTCGTCGAACCGCTCTTCCTCGTCGCCAATCGCAATGCGGTTGACCACGGTGTCAACGCCCGGCACGCCACGAGCAATCGTGACCGCGAGATGCGACTCGTCTTCGTCCTCTACCCACCCGGCGAGCTCGATCATGCCGTCGCCGATCGAGCCGATGTCCACGGCGCGCTCGGAGAGAATGGGATCATTGCGGAAGGCTTCGAGCACGCGCTCCTCGAGCCCTCCATCCTCTCCGTCTGTCTCGAAATCGTCGTCCTCGACGTCCTCGAAATCGTCGATGTCGCCCGCCGTGTCGTACGGGCTACGGGGCGTGGGAGTGGGAGCCGCGGCGCCGCGTCGGCGCAGCTTGGCGGTCAATCCGCTCACCCCCCCAACGCGCTGGGCAACGAGCATACCGACGGCAAATCCGGCCACCGCACCGGCGAGCACGCCGAGGATGGTACCGGTGGAAGAGGGCTCTTCGTCACGATAACGGAACGGTGACATGGAGTGTGCGACCTGTGGCGGAGGTTATTGCGAAATGATAAGTTACGCCCATGCACGGCGCGAGTACCGAGCTCAGTCGCGTGCAAGACGTAGGCCACCCAACGAGCATGATCGATAGCCTATCAGACGCCGCGCTGACCCTTACGCTGCCCGACGGATCGCAGCGCACTGTGCCCTCTGGAACCTTGCCGTCCGAGGTCGTACGGTCAATCGGCGAGCGGCTGCTGCTGGCCGCCGTTGCCGTGGAGTTGAACGGTCGCATTCAGGACCTCGTCACGCCGTTGCGCGCGAGCGGCACGTTCCGCGTACTCACCGATCGCGACGCGCCGTCGCTCGACGTGCTGCGCCATTCCGCCGCGCACATTCTGGCCACGGCCGTGCGACGCTTGCGCCCCGACGCCAAGATTGGCTTCGGCCCGTCGATCGACGATGGCTTCTACTACGATTTCGAAGTGGCCGAGCCGTTCACGCCCGAGGACGTGGCCGCGTTCGAGAAAGAGATGCAAAAGGTGGTGCTCGAGAAATATCCGTTCGTGCGCGACGAAGTGAGCCGCGCGCAGGCGCAACTGAAATTCGCCGATGATCCCCTCAAACTCGAACGGTTGTCCGAGCTGGGTGAAGACGAGATCATCTCGACGTATACGGATGGTCCGTTCATCGATCTCTGCCGCGGCCCGCACGTGCCCGATACGTCGCGCCTCAAGCACTTCAAGCTCACGCACACCGCAGGCGCGTACTGGCGCGGCGATTCCAAGCGGCAGATGCTGCAGCGGATCTATGGCACGGCCTTCTTCAAGAAGGACGAGCTGGACGCGTATCTCCTGCGCATTGAAGAAGCGAAGAAGCGCGACCACCGCGTGGTGGGCAAGCAGCTCGACCTGTTCATGATGCACCACTTCTCGCCCGGCGCCGTGTTCTGGACCGAGCGCGGCACCGTGTTGTACAACGCGCTCAACGATTTCATTCGCGAGCGCCAGCGCGACGATTTCCACGAAGTGAAAACGCCGCTGCTATACAACAAGGCGCTGTGGGAAATCTCGGGCCACTGGGGCAAGTACAAGGAGAACATGTTCCTCGTACTCGACAACGAGACGGAAGAGCATGACTTCTCGCTCAAGCCCATGAACTGTCCGTCGCACTATCTGCTCTATCAATCCAAGAAGCATTCGTACCGCGAGCTGCCGCTCCGCTACGTGACGTTCGACGTGCTGCACCGGAACGAAGTGACCGGCGCGCTGTCCGGTCTCACGCGCGTGCGCCAGTTCCAGCAGGACGACTGTCACGTGTTCCTGCGCGAGGATCAGATCACCCAGGAAGTGGACTTCCTGCTGCGCTTCATCCTCAGCTATTATGAAACGTTCGGCCTCACCGCGCGCCTCAAATTCGCGACGCGTCCCGAGCAGCGCATTGGCAGCGACGAGATGTGGGATCGCGCCGAGCAATCGTTGCGCGCGGCGCTCGAGGCTACGGGAATGGAGTACGAATTGAAGGCTGGGGACGGCGCGTTCTACGGTCCTAAAATCGACTTCGACGTACTCGATTCAATCGGCCGCCCGTGGCAACTCGGCACCATCCAGCTCGACTATAGCAACCCCGAGCGCTTCGACCTCACGTACACCGGTGAGGACAACAGCGCGCATCGGCCGGTGATCATCCACCGCGCGGTGAGCGGGTCGCTCGAGCGGTTCATTGCCATTCTCATCGAGCACTTTGCCGGCGCGTTCCCGGTGTGGCTCGCGCCGGAGCAGGTGCGCGTGCTGCCGATCACGGACGAGTACAACGAGTACGCCGAGCGGGTGCGGAAGCAGCTGCACGAGGCGGGCGTGCGAGTGCATTTGGATGCGCGATCCGAGACGCTCAAGTATCGCGTGGCCGAAGGGGCGCGGATGAAGGTGCCGTACATGGTGGTGGTGGGACGGCGCGAGATGGAGCAGGGCACCGTGTCGGTGAATGTGCGCGGGGCGGGCAAGGAGCAGAAGGCCAACTCGCTGCCGTTAGAGGAGTTTGTTTCGAGAGTGGTCAAGGAGAACGTGCGCCGGTCGCTGACGCTCGAGGCGCACGGGTAGCCGGGCGCCACCAGCGGGGCGTGGACGGCTTGGATTCTCTTGACTTCTCAGAAAGTGTATATAAAATTGTGTACAACGCGTCGCCCGGGGCTATCGCTACGATCAAGGCCATCACGGTTGTCAGCCGCTGTACAGTTGTTGGTCTGATTTGCCTGCTGCTGGTAAGCGCACGGCAGGTGACCGCACAGACCGAGGCCGTTCCGCCGTATCGACTGCGCCTCCTCGGCGTCTTCGACGAACAAACGGGCAATCCCATTGACGGCGCCAAGGTGTCCGACGTCCTTGGCCGCACATCGACCGTCACGGGCAAGACCGGCGTGGTGAGTCTCGTGTTCCTGCCGGAGGGCATGAGCCTCGTGCGTCTGCGAAAGCTCGGCTACGAGCCTCAGACCCTGCTGGTCAACATCTCGCCCAGCGACACCACGCCGCTCACGCTGACGATGCGGCACGTGTTCGAGTTGGCGGCCGTTGTGACGACGGCCTTCGCGACAACGATCCAGTCGCGCCGCCTCTCTGGATTCAAGGAGCGCGAACGGTCGCACGCGTCCGGGTACTTCATCAATGAAGTCACGCTGGAGAAATCGGCGTCGCGTCAACTGGCGGACCTATTGCGCGGTCGTTTGCCGGCAGTGGGAATTGCCGACATTCAGGGAGAGCCGTATCTGACAGCCTCTCAACGTTGCAGGGACGGGGCCGACCACGGGCCACCGCAGTTGTACGTCGATGGTGTTCCGGCAGCGCCGGATTGGATTCCCGCCAACGACCGCCCGATGCCGCCTCCCGACCAGACCCCGTTTTCGCTCACGCGATTCCAAGTGTCGGATCTGGCGGGAATCGAGTGGTATCCGGACAACACGATGCTGCCGATGGAGTTCTCGTCGATGTCCAAACGGTGTGGCGTGCTCCTGCTCTGGACGAAGTATTAGGCTGCGTGCGCCGAAGCGTGCGCCGAAGCGTGCGCCGA
>JBEPWA010000101.1:0-6595 GCA_041690755.1 Gemmatimonadaceae bacterium
TGCTGGCGCGCGACCGCACGCTGGTGGAGTTCGTGAAGCGCGTGTCGGAGATCAGCCGAGGCAAGGCGTACTTCACATCGACGATGACGTTGGGGCAGTTCATTCTCATGGACTTCCTCAAGCGAAAGACGAAGAAAGTGAGCTGATTGTCATCCCGAGGAGCAACGCGACGAGGGATCTTCTCGCGCGGCAATCATCGCCTATGGCACTGTAGGTCCCTCGTCGCTGCGCTCCTCGGGATGACAGTTGCAGCGCACACGGCGCACAGTCAGACTCACTTCCCCGGTTTCGACACCCGCTTCTATCCGGGCGATTCGGTGATGCGCGCCTGGCTGCACCCGTCGTCGCCGTACCACTGGGTGGGGTACTACCTGGCCGCTCCCTGCCACCGCGACAGCTCGTTCGTCAACAAGTATTCGGCGCTCACGAAGATGGGCTGGGGCGTGGCGGCGATCTACGCGGGGCAGCAGGATTTCTCACAGATGCCGTCGGCGCGCGCCGCGGACGTTAACAAGCCGCCGAATCAGCCAATCGTCTGCTCGGCGACATTGCTCACGGCGGCACAAGGCAAGTCGGAGGCAGCCGACGCGGCGGCCAAGATGGCGGCCGACGGCTTTCCCAAACGAAGCGTCGTGTTCCTCGACGTGGAACTCGTGACGACGGTCACGCCGGCGCTCCGCGCATACGTTGGCGCATGGGTGGCCGGCGTGCTGCACGACGGTCGGTACCGACCGGGCATCTATACGGCCACCCCGAACATGCCAATCTTCCACGCGCTGGCCCGTGCGGCGTATCGAAAGGCCAAGGTGAAGGGCGCGCCGCCCGCCTGGGTGTCGAGTGGCGACAAGTTCTCACTCTCCTCGTCGCCAGCCGGTGCGGGACTTCACTACGCCACGATCTGGCAAGGCGTATTCAGTGATTCACAAACATGGAACGGCGCAACACTGGTCGTTGACGCGAACGTCGCGAAAACCCGCTCGCCGGGCAAACCGTAGCCTCGGTGTCATCCCGAGGGGCGCGCCTCGGTGTCATCCCGAGGAGCAGCGCGACGAGGGATCTTCCATACCGTACGCGATAATTGGCGAGAGCGAAGATCCCTCGTCGCTGCGCTCCTCGGGATGACAGCTAGATCTGCTTCGACAGAATCCGCAGCAACATTCCGCTGTCGATGTTTCCGCCACAGAAAATGATCGCCACGCGTTTGCCCGCCAGCCGATCCCGGAGCTTGGCGAGTCCGGCAAACCCCATCGCGCCGGCGCCCTCCACGAGATTGTGCGTCACGGAGAGAATCGTCCGCAAACTTGCGGCGATCTCTGCGTCGGTCACGGTGACGAAGCCGGCCAGTCCCGCTTTCAGCGCCGGAAACGTCAGATCGTAGGTCGAGCGTGTCGCCACGCCCTCGGCGAAGGTGTCAACGCGTGACGTGGTCATCCGCTTCCCGGCATGCCACGAGTCGTGGATCGCCGCAGCGCCGGCGGCCTGCACGCCAAACACTTCAACGTTAGGCGCGAGTTCGCGCGCCACAGTGAGCGCGCCAACGGCTTGCGACCCTCCGCCTACGGCGATGACGATTGCGTCGAGATCGGATTTCTGCTCCAAAATCTCGAGCGTCATGGTGCCGGCGCCGGCAATGATGCGCGGATCGTTGGTCGAGTGCGCCACCACCTTGCCTTCGGCCGCGGCCAGGCGCTGCATGACGTGCACCGCCTCGTCGTAGTCGCGGCCTTCTTCCACCACCGTGCCGCCGAGCGCGCGCATGGCGGCGTTCTTTTCGGGATTGTTTCCGGCCGGCACGCAGATGGTGGTGGCCACGCCGAGCAGGCTGCCGCCAAACGCAATGCCCTGCCCGTGATTGCCGGTGGACGCGGCCACCACGCCGCGCGCGCGCTCGTCCGCGGTGAGCGCGGTCATGAACGACAGGCCATTACGAATCTTGAAAGAATTCGTCGGCTGATGATTTTCGTGCTTGGCGAACACCTGCATGCCGCCGCCGGCGAGGTCACCGAGCTGCGGGTACTCGCGCAGCGGAGTGGGACTCACGTACGGCGCAATGCGGTCGCGCGCCGCGCGCACGTCGTCGAACGAGATTGGCCACTCGATGGCGGCGACTGGCGATGTCTGGCTCATTTGGCTTTTGCGTGCTAGCGCGCGGGAGGATTCATGCCGATCAGCAGCGCGGTGATCGCCACCACCACGGCGGCGATCACCAGCTCGAACGCCACGCTGCGCTGAAAGCGAAATTTACTGTCATCGTCCCAGTCCGGCTTCACCGCGGTGCGCCAGTGGAATAGACCGAAGGCCAGGAGCACCACGACAAAAATGATTTTTCGTAGCAGCATGTTGCCGTACGCGCTGGTCCAGAGCTCGGAGATTTTTCCGAGGCGCAGCCACGCAGCCACAAGCGCCGTTGCGACGACCACTGTGACGCTATCGACCGTCGCGCGGTGATATGCGCGCACCAGGCTCGATCCAGCGCGCGGGCGCTCGTCGTCACTCACCGCGCGCAGCGCGGGCATGCCGCAGAACATCACCACGGCGAGTCCGCCGATCCACCCGCCCGCGCCAAGGACGTGCGCGACGTCTACGGCAACCGCCAGCGGCAGGCGGTGTATCGATGCCCCTGCATGGCCGGTAAGCGCTTCGGACGTCGCCACGGCTGCGACGCCCAATCCAGCAATCGCCCAACCCACATACGATCCACGCCCTGCCACGAGTCCGGCCAGCATCAACAGCGCGCCAACGAGCCCAATCGTCCAGCCATGGCCCCACCCCGTGTCGCGAATTATGCCTATCACGGCGTGCATTCGCCCGGAGGATTCCCTGGGCATGAGGTTCGACTCGGACACGACTCGCGTTGCAGTGGCGACGAGAAAGAGCAGCACCGCGCCAATCGCCAGCCGTCGCGTTCTGTCGGCGCTGTCGGCCGTAATCGCCGGAGGCAGCGCCGCATCCTGAAGAATGAACAGCCGGTAGATCACCGCGCCCACGAGCGTCAACAGCGCCACGAGTTCCACCCAGCGTGAGCCGGTGGACATCATCACATCGGACGACGTCAGCACCGGATTCGCCTGGCGTCCCGAGTGAATCACGATGCGGGCCGACGGCGCTGACGCCGCCGCACGCGCAGCTGATCCTTCGGCGGACTGTGGTGCGGCGAGCACGAACGAAAATCGACCGCTCGACGCATGGCCGTCCGACGCGGCGGTGTGCCACACCACCGTGTACTTGCCGTTCGCCAGCTCGCCGGAAATCGTCGCGTGGACGCCAGGCGGATCGCCGGCAATGGCGGTCAACACGCCAATATCCATTGGCACGCCGGCCGAGTCACTCAGCTCCAGCGTTGTGAGCTTGAGCTCGGGACGCTCGGAGAACCAGAGCTCGAGGCTCGTTGGCGTAGCGGCGATGTGAGAATCCGCGGCCGGCGAACTGCGCACCAGCAGCGCATGGGAAAAGAGCAGCGCCGGCGTGAGGATCAACGCGAGCAGCGCGGCGACGAGGGCGAGCAGTCGCGTTCGGAAATAGTTTCGCACGGGGGTACATTGGTCGCATGCCGCGAGCAATGCAAACCGTGCGACGCCAGATCGACCCAGCGGTGAGACAACGGTTCGGCCGGAAACTGCGTTCGTGGTACCGTGAGAACGCGCGCGATCTGCCATGGCGCCGCACGCGGGATGCGTACGAAGTGCTCGTGTCCGAGCTCATGCTGCAGCAGACGCAGGTCTCCCGGGTGGTGACGCGCTACGGCGAGTTCCTCACGCAATTCCCCACGCTCGCCGACGTGGCTCGCGCGCATCCGGCCAAGGTGATGGAAGCCTGGGAGGGACTCGGCTATTATGCCCGGGCCCGCAATCTCCACAAACTGGCGACGGAGGTCACGAACGCTGGAACGGCGCCGTACGAGCCGATCCCGGCCGACATCGAGGCGCTGCGCGCCCTGCCTGGAATAGGGGCCTACACCGCCGGGGCTGTCTCATCGTTCGCGTACGAGCGACGCGCGGCGCTGGTGGACACGAACGTGGCTCGGGTGCTCAAGCGTGTCTTTGCGCCAAAGACGGACCTCAAGACACCCAAGGGGCAGCGCATCGTTTGGGACATCGCGGCGTCAATCCTGCCGCGCACCGGCCGCACCACGTGGACGCATAACCAGGCGCTCATGGAGCTCGGTGCGCTCGTTTGCACGGCTCGGATTGCCCGCTGCGACCGCTGTCCGGTGCGCACGGTTTGCCGGTCGGCGAAACAACCGGGTGGGTACAAACCGTAAGGTCGCCTGGGCAAACCCTCATAGCTTCGAGAACTACAGCAATGGAAGTCATCCGTCTCGTCTTCATGTTCGCCACGGTGATCGTCGCCATGGGCTGCTTTACCGGCATTGTGACCTCTTGGCTGTCGCGACGCGGAAAGACTTCTCTGCCGTCGCGCGAGCTACTGGAGCGTCTCGACGCCATCTCCGATCACCTCATGCGGCTCGATGGATCCGTTGATACGGTTGCGGTGGAAGTGGAGCGGATCTCGGAAGCTCAGCGGTTTACGGCGCGAGTACTCGCCGAGCGCGCTGCGGTGCCGGCGGCGCTACCCGACAAGTCGTCGGCCAAGCAAGTGGGCTCGACCACGCCCCACTAGGCTGCCGACGGATTCACGCAGGCCGGGACAGCAGCATCCATAGTCCGCCCGACAAGCCGATGAAGGTGACGGCATATCGGATGTACCGCTGCGGAACCTTCTGGGCGATCCGCGACCCCGAGTAGCCGCCGGCCACGGAGGCGACGGCCATACTCAACGCGACCGGCCAATCCACTATGCCGCTGAACGCGAACATGGCGGCGGCCACGAAATTCATGCACAGACCGCCCCAGTTCTTCAGGCCGTTCATGCGGTGGATATTGCTCATGCCCATGAATCCGAGCACGGCTAGCATCAGAATGCCCGCACCGGCGCCGAAATACCCACCGTATACGCCGAGCAGGAGCTGGGCGCCAAGCACTCCAATCGATGGGAAGCCGCGGGTACGGTCGGCATCAGTGCGCTCATCTGTCACTATACTGGCGCTAGTCATGGCTTTCGCGCGCCGATCTCTGAGATAGCGCATCACGGGCGGCTGCAGCATAAACAAGGCGGTAGCGCCAAGCACGAGCCAGGGAACGATTTGCGCAAAACGCGACGGCGGCGTTCGCAATAGCAGCCAGGCGCCGAGCGCACCGCCCAACAGGCTCGGCATGGCGAAGCCGATCGCCCACGTTCGGGAGCCGCGCAGTTCTTCCCGGTAGCCCCACATGCTGCTCACCGACCCCGGCCAAAGGGCAACGGTGCTGGTAGCGTTAGCGACGATCGGCGGGATCCCGAGTCCCACCAGCGCCGGGAAGGTCAGGAGGGTTCCGCCCCCGGCAATCGAGTTCATGGCTCCCGCGGCCGCCGAGACGAGAACGACGGCGAGGAGCTTTAATCCTTGAGGAAGTAGCATCGAAAGAAGCCTAAGCCGTTGGCGCTTAAGCGTGATCCCTTAGATTTCGCCCAACCTGAGACGGAGCCGGCAGACACGGTTGCTCCGCCTTGACCTCACTGGGAGATCGTGCGCATGGGCAACACGCAGCCGACGCCGCCATCTGGCGAGCTTCGGACGACGGGAACGCTTGATATCAAGGATTCTCGCACCGACAAGACTTATTCCGTTCAGATCCTGCAAGGCGGCGTGGAAGGCGATACTGCCACGCGCGCCATGGATCTTCGGCAAATCAAGACATCGTCCGACGAGTTCGGAATGATGACGTATGACCCGGCCTTCATGAACACCGCATCGTGCAAGAGCGCGATCACGTTCATCGACGGCGACAAGGGCATTCTCCGTTACCGCGGTTACCCCATCGAGCAGCTCGCCGAGAAATCGACGTTCCTCGAAGTGGCGTGGCTGCTGCGCAATGGCGAACTGCCGGATCAGGGACAGTACGACAGGTGGGTGCACGACATCACGTATCACACATACGTGCATGAGAACATCAAGACGTTCCTGCAGGGCTTCCGCTACGACGCGCACCCCATGTCGATGCTCTGCTCGGCGGTCGCCGCGATGTCGTCGTTCTACCCGGAAGCCAAGAACATTCACGATCCGGAATCGCGCGACATCTCGATCATTCGCCTGTTGGCGAAGATGCCGACGCTCGCCGCGTTCTGCTATCGCCACAGCAAGGGCCTTCCGTTCATCTACCCCGACAACGATCTGAGCTACACCGAGAATTTTCTCTCGATGGTGGCGCGCATGTCGGAGTCGAAGTACCAGGGCGATCCGATCTTCGTGAAGGCGCTGGAGATTCTGTTCATTCTTCACGCCGACCACGAACAGAATTGCTCCACGAGCGCGGTCCGCGCAGTGGGCTCGTCGCAGGTCGATCCGTTCTCGGCGGTCGCGGCCGGGGTGGCAGCGCTGTATGGTCCGCTGCACGGCGGCGCGAACGAGCAGGTGCTCCGCATGATCAAGGAGATCGGCAACGTGAAGAACGTGCCGGGCTTCATTGAAGACGTGAAGGCCGGCAAGGGCGCCAAGCTCATGGGCTTTGGCCACCGCGTCTACAAGAGCTACGATCCGCGCGCCAAGATCGTGAAG
>JBEPWA010000102.1:0-5939 GCA_041690755.1 Gemmatimonadaceae bacterium
CCCCCCCCCCCCCCCCCCCCCCCCCCCCCCCCCCCCCCCCCCCCCCCCCGACTCTCTGTGCAACCCTACGGCACCACCCGCGGTGCCGGCTCGGCGATGATCGACGGAACGTTCAACTGCTGCAATGTCGTATTGAACGCGCCCAACTCACCGCCTTCAACGTTACGCAGCGCGGCCAACTGCGCATCGACGCTCGCCGCAATCTGCCCGTACACCTGCGACTCCTGCTGCGTGATCGACCCTTCGCCGCTCTGCACCATCCCGGCGAGCGACAGGAGCATATTGTAATACCGGATCGGGTAATGCAGCGTGATCTCGTCGGCGTGCGAATGGATCTCGATGAGCGAATCGCGAATCGCTTCTAGCCGCGGACGCACCGTGGCGGCGGCCGCTGACACGCGGGCGGCGTACGGTTGATCCTTGCTGTCGCGCACACGGGCGTCGATCTGTCGTTCCAGGCTCACGATGCGCGCCGCGGCATCGGTCACCTGATTGGTCTTGTCCTGAACCTGCAGTGCCAGCGCGAGCTGGGCGTCGTATCCAGCTTGGGTCGTTACCACGCGCGGATCGCCGCGTACCACGAGCGGTGCGGTGGTCGTGTTGCTGCCAACCGTGAAGCGCAGCTTGTACGTGCCCGGCACGATCATTGGTCCATCGGTGCTGCCTTCGTCGTTGACGACGTTTGGTGGCTGACGCGTGGCGGGGTAATGCAGGTTCCACACGAGTCGGTTCACACCGCGCCGGAGTGTGATGACGGAGTCAGAGCTCGCGAACGACAGCGTGTCGTCCACCATCGGCTCTGGTGCACGTGCCTTGAGCGACCCTGTGTCTGCCGACGCGTGCGGTGCGCTGGCGCTCTTGAAGGTGCGAATCACCTGTCCCTGCGCGTTCAGCACCTCGAGCGTGGCCGGCGCGTGCGACGCGTCAGCCATCCACCAGTCGATGACCGCGCCGCGCCCGCCGTCGGCGCGAATGACGGTGTCCGGGCGGAAGAGGTGCATGCTTTCCTGACGCACTGCCGGCGTCAGTTCACGCAGCGGCTCAATGTTGTCCAACGACCAGATCGCGCGGCCGTGCGTGGCGACGATCAGATCACTGCCGTGAATCGTGAGGTCGCGCGCCGAGGAGCGCGGAAGATTTATCTGCAGTGGCTCCCACGACGAGCCGTCGTTGCTGGAGTACCACACGCCCGTCTCCGTGCCGGCGTAGAGCAGGCCGCGTCGCACGGGGTCGGCGCGAATGGTGCGCGTGTACGCGCCATCGGGAATGCCGTGATCGATTCGCGTCCAGGTGTTGCCGTAGTCAGTCGTCTTCCACATATACGCATGGAAGTCGTCGAGCTGATAACGGTTGGCCGCGAGGTACGCGGTGCCTTGATCAAACGGCGATGCGTCGATGATCGATACGCGCGTGAAGTGCTGCATGTCGCGCGGGGTGACGTTCGTCCAGGTTTTGCCTCCGTCGCGCGTCAGATGCACGAGGCCATCGTCCGACCCGGCCCACATTACCTGCGCCGACAACGGCGACTCGGCGAGGGCGAAGATCGACGCATACCATTCGGTGCCGGTCATGTCGTACGTGACGGGACCGCCCACGGGGCCGAGCGTTGCTGGGTCGTGGAGCGTGAGGTCTGGGCTGATGATCTGCCACGAATCGCCGTCGTTGGTGGTCTTGAAAACCCGCTGCGCCGCCGCGTACGCCACCTTGGGGTCGTGGCTCGAGTAGAGAATTGGAAAGGTCCATTGGAAACGGTACGGAACGCGCGACGCGGCCCAGCCGTCGTAGTTGTTCAGTCCCGGCGACACGTCCTTGGCACCGCCGGTGTGTTTGTCGAAGCGCGTGATCGCACCGGTGTAGCCACCGGCGAGTACGGTGTTCGGGTCGCCAGGCTTGGGCGCTATGTAGGCGGACTCGCCGCCGTCAACTCCGTAGAAATCCCCGCCGGTGCTCGAGATGGAAATGCTGTTGAGATCCTGTTGCGCACCGTAGATCCGGTACGGGAACTGATCGTCGGTAATGACGTGATAGAACTGTCCGGTGGGCTGATTGTTTTCAGTTGACCACGTGGCGCCGCCATCATAGCTCACCGAGGCGCCGCCATCGTTGGCGCTGATCATTCGATTTGAGTTATGCGGGTCGATCCACAAGCCGTGCGTGTCGCCGTGCGGCACGCGAACGCGGGTGAACGTTTTGCCGGCGTCGATCGACTTCCACGTCGCAAGGTTCATGGCGTAGACAGTATTCTCATTCGTCGGATCGGCGGTGACGGTGGAGTAATACCACGGCCGCACCATCCAGGTCTGATCGCCGTTCATCCGGCGCCAGCTTGCCCCGGCATTGTCCGAGAGAAAGAGGCCGCCCGTGGAATCTTCCGGCGGACTCTCGATCACGGCGTACACTCGCTGCGGATTGGCCGGCGACACGCTCACGCCAATGCGCCCAATTCGGTTCTTCGGCATTCCCGGATTGAAGGTCAACTCCTTCCAGGTGTCGCCGCCGTCAATCGTCTTCCATAGACCGCTGTGCGCAGCGCCGGCAATGAAGCCCCACGGCTGCCGTTCCATGCGCCACATTGCGGCGTACAGAATGCGTGGATTCGAAGGATCGATTTCCACGTCCACGGCGCCGGTGGAGTCGTCGGTGAACAACACCCGCTGCCAGTCCTTGCCGCCGTCGTTCGAGCGGTAGACACCGCGCGTGGAGTTGGGTCCCGCTGCGTGGCCGAGTGCCGCGACCCAGAGATGGTCGGGGTTTTTGGGATCGACGACGATGCGCGCTATTTGCTGTGCGTCGGCCAACCCGATGTGCGTCCACGTGGCGCCGGCGTCGGTGGAGCGCCACATGCCGTCGCCGTACGTCCAATCCTCGCGCAAGTCACCTTCGCCGCCACCGGCGTAGAGGACGTTGTGATCGGAGGGCGCTACGGCAATCGCTCCGACCGACGCGATGGTGGACTTACCGTCTGTGAGATTGTTCCAGGTTCCGCCGCCGTTCACACTCTTCCAGACGCCGCCGTCGACGCCGCCGAAGTAAAACGTGAGGGGATCTGTGGGGTCGCCGGCCGCGGCAACTACACGTCCGCCGCGGTTCGGGCCAACGAGTCGCCAGCGCAGGCCGCGCAGTTCGGGCGCGGTGGACGCGTACCGTGCGGAGTCGAGAACGGAAGCGGCGCGAGCCGCGGGGGAAGTCGTAGTGGCAGGCCGCGCGGAGGTGCGCGACGGGCGCTGCGCGGTCGCCGTGGCGGGCGCTAGCAGCAGAGGCGCCAGAAGCGCGCCGGCGAGGATGATGGCAGGAGTACGCATATCAGCTAACCTATGGGGTCGGTGGTGAGGGTCCAGTGCCGGCGTTAGCCTGTTTCAGGTCGTGAGTGGCGCTTGCCAGGTCGTCCCTCCTGACCCTTCACAAAGATCCCCGATTCTTATGGCCGATCACGATTCCCCCGAGCTTCGCGTCCTCGTCATCGGCATCGACCCGCTCGCCGTTGCACACCTCGGCGTAGACGCGGCGGTCGTTGACGCCGCGCTCGCGCACGGACAAGCGCTCTTCGCCGCGGCCGCTATTCCGGCGGACCTTTGCCTGGTCGGCCTGGACCGGCCGAGCGCGGCCGCGCAGATCGTTGCGCAGTTGACCGCACACCAGTACGCCTGCGTGGTGATCGGTGGCGGGATTCGGAAACCCGAACCGATGCTCGAGTTCTTCGAAGAGGCAATCAACCTCGTGCGCCGATACGCGCCAGGCGCTGCTATCGGCTTCAACACCAACGCGGCGAATAGCGTGGACGCGGCACGGCGTTGGCTCCCGAACGGCAACGCGGCTTGATGGGGCCGTCTGTGCCGGTCACCTCGCGGAGAGGCCGTTAGGAAACGCGAATGTGCCGATCGGGCGTCGCAGCGTGAGAAGGAACGTGGACGGAACGATCTCGCGCTCGACCCTCGACACCACGACCTGGCTACGGAGGTAGCGTTATGACGCTGGTCTTGGCAAAGCAGGTGTCGGTATTCCTTATCGCGCTTAGCGCCCTATGCATCTCAGATGTCCGGGCCCAATCCGGGGGCCGGGACCTGCCTCTCGGCTTCCGTTCCCTCGCCGGCGTTACGCTCAACCAGGACAGCGCCGCCACCATTCGGGCAAAGCTGGGCAACACGCGCGAGCGACGCGTTGGCACCGACCACAACGGCTACGCCGGCTGGTGCTATGTACCGTCGGTGGGACCGTCCGGCGCCCTGCTCGAGTTGCTGAGTGATGCGAGCGACATGGGACCTCCGGGGCAGGCGCTCAACGTCATTCGACTTCGAGCCGACGCGCCATCCGAGGATCGAGCAGGCTGCGCACAGCTGCGCGCATCGGCTGGGCTCTCCACCCCAGCGGGGTTACGGTTGGGATTGACCTTGGCGAGGATAGAGAAACTCCTCGGCCGGCCAACGCGCGGCGGCGCAGATTCGCTGGTTTACTACTTTGATGCGAAGGAATACTTGCGGCCCGACACTCCAGAATATGAGCGGTGGGACACGGCGGAGTTTCGGGAATCATGCTTCGATGCCGGGCCGCCATATGCGAATGTTAAAGCAAGAGTTGTCATATTGCTGGTCGATGGGAGAGCCGCTGAGGTCCGCATTGAACGGCACGATCAATCAGTCTGCTGAGACGTGTGAGCATCGCGGCCGCTGGCGATCCGATACTGGTGTCTCGATGAGGGAGAGCCTTGACGATTAACGCACTGATGGTAGACGTGGATGGCGTTCTGGTCGACGGGCGGCCTGAAGACGGGCGTCACTGGCACACATCTATTGAAGAGGATCTTGGATTCACCGCTGACGCACTCCACGAACAGTTCTTTGCTCCTTACTGGGAGAATATCGTCGTTGGTCGCGCTGGGTTGATGGAGCAATTGACGACTGCCCTGCCGAAGATCGCTCCACATGTAAGTCCGGCGCAGTTTGTCTCCTATTGGTTCGAACGGGACTCGCGTCTCGTTGCACCTCTCTTGACGGCACTCTCATTCGTTCGTGCCGCGGGCATCCGTGTGTATTTGGCGACCAACCAAGAACACCTGAGAGCTGCCTATCTCATGGAGCAGCTGGGTTTGGCTGAACATGTGGATGGCATCTTCTACTCTGCGCGCCTTGGAGCGAAGAAGCCCGACATGGAATTCTTCGCCAAGGTTCAAGCGGCCGTGGGGCTGCGTGGCGAAGAGCTGCTGCTCATCGACGACAGTCGCCAAAATGTTGAGGCGGCGCAAAAAGCGGGATGGCAAGCACTTCATTGGGCAAAGCAGGGCGTGGCCCTCGCGGGCGGAAAACAATGAGCGGTCGAGGGAGCACTCAGTTTCGCCGGTTCGCCGGTGAGGACCGACGCGTAGTCTGTGACCCACCGGTTCTCGAAGTCGAAACCGCGCACGAGTTCGCGGCCGTCGCGATTGTAATAGAGTCGAACGAGGCCGGCCACAATGAGGACGAAGCGCACTCACGGGCCTCTTTGTTTCGCCATGGGGTGGCCGAGCGGGGCGTTAGTTTTCTTCGAGCGGATGCGTTCCGCAACGGCCTGCTTGTCTTAAAGCGCCTGCCGCCTCCCTGGTCTTCTGCTTTCTCTCTCTCCGTGACCCTACTTTCCGTCTCCAACGTCGGCATCTCGTTCGGTGCGGATGAGCTCTTCAAGAACATCACCTTCACTGTCGCCGAGGGCGAACGGTGGGGAATCATTGGGCGCAACGGCGTCGGCAAGACGTCGATCTTCAACGTCATCACCGGGGATCTGCAACCCACCGTGGGCAGCGTCGCGCGCAAGCCGGGACTTCGCCACGCGTTGCTCGATCAGCATCGTGCGTTCGAGGGTGCCACCACGGTATGGCAGGCCGGCGCCGCGGCATGGCGCGAGGTCATGGCCCTGGAGCAACGCATTGCCGAACAGGCGATCGAGCTCGGCGAAATGGGCGAGCGCGT
>JBEPWA010000103.1:0-2755 GCA_041690755.1 Gemmatimonadaceae bacterium
GTTGTGTTCCTTGCGGTTGCAACGCTGGACATCCCCCACGAGACTACCCATAGTGCTCTTGCGTCCCTGAGCAGGACGTTTGCGGCTGCCTTACGCGCGGCGCAGGATGTCGACTCATGCCCTGAACCAGAATCGGAGGTGGTGGGTGTACCGCCTGATGAACGATTGCAGTGAAGCCATACTTGCTGAGCTGGACCGGATAAGCGACGTGCCGCGGTATCTCGATTTGCGACGCCAGATGAGTCGAGTGAACGTCGCCACGGACGCGGCGTTCCAGCGAAAGTACCGCGCCTATTGGCGGATGAACGTCACCCAGCTGGGCGCCGGGTTCTATGCGCAGTATTTCGCACGGCTGGAGAGCTTGAAGGCCGGCGAGATTGCCGACGTCAACGAGACGATCCGCGAGATTGCGGTCCTCTCCGACACCACGGAACGGCCGTCCCTCCAGTTTTCGTTCGCGACCAAGTTTGTGAACACCGTTGATCCGCGCGCGCCTGTGTACGACAGCTTTGTGTCGGCGTTTTTCTTCTTCGTCCCCCCGGCGAGCGATCAACCGGTTGACGGGCGATTGGACTCGCTGCTCGAGTTTTACGATTTTCTACGCGGTGAGTACACGCGCGTGATCGACCGCGGACTGCTCGATACGGCGATTCGTCGCTTTCGTGAGCACTTCGCCGTCGATGAGACGTTTCACAATGAGCGCGTCGTCGACTTGCTGGTCTGGAGCTTCGCGTCCCTGCTGCGAAATGGCGCCCATCGGCACGGAAAGGCGTTGTATCGCTGACGCTCGGCCAAGGACGAACTTGCGGCGCCGCGGCCGCGCTCCGCGAGGCGGCCCGGGCACTGAATCGGTGCGGCGCGCGTAGGGTGGGCATCACCCACCTCGAAGCATCCTCCGCATGCCGTCCCTGCCTGCCGGCTTTCTGTGGCTCCCCCTGGGAGCCGTCGCCGCACATCTAATTGAAGAGTTCGTTTGGCCCGGTGGCTTCGGCGCTTGGTACCGACGCTATCGGCCCGAGCGCGCTGCCAGCGTGACGACGTCGTTTCTCGTGATCATCAACGTCGTGCTGTGCGTGCTCGCCGTCCTGCCTCCGCTTCTCGGCCCAACGCCTCGCGCGTTCGGCCTCTGGGCCGTCGTCACGGCGATCGGCGCTGTGAACGCGTTGTTTCACCTATCGGCCGTCGTTCGCACCCGCGTCTATTCGCCGGGGGTCGTGACGGGCACGGTGCTTTACCTGCCGCTGGCCATCCTCGGATTCTGGCGCTTGCTCGACGGCGGGCTCGTCTCGAACGGGACCGCGCTGGAGGCACTGATCATTGGTGCGGTGTTTCACATCTGGTCGGCGTGGAACCACAAGCGACGGGCTCTTGCACCCGGTACGAGCTAGCGCCACCGGGGGATGAGAGACGTGCTCGTCCACCTGGGCGTGCGCTGGGTTCGACGCTGAGTCCGTTGTGTCCGCGTTGTTTGATTTCTTCGTTCTGAGAATCCTACTCCGCTCGCATCGCGACCATCGGATCGATCTGCACGGCACGACGCGCCGGGATCCAGCCGGCCACCGCCGCCGCCGTCAAGAGCACCGTGGTCGCGATGGCGAACGCCGGCACGTCGAGCGGCGTCACGCCAAACAGGAAACGCTCGAGCGCACGACTGGCCACCGCGGTCACGCCGGCGCCGACGACCACGCCCGCCACGCTCGCCAGCGCGACACGCCGCAACACGAGCCGGAGGACGTCGGGCGCCTGCGCGCCGAGCGCGATGCGGATGCCGATTTCCGACGAGCGCTGCGCCACGCCGAACGCCACCACGCCGAAGATCCCGGCGGCCGACACACAGAGCGCAATGAGGGAGAAGATGCCGAGCAGTGTCGCGCCAAACCGCTGTGGCATGAGCCCGGCGTCGATCTGATCGGCGACGAGGCGCGCATCATGCAGCGGCAAGGCCGGATCGATCGCACGAAGGCTCTGCCGCAGACCGGTGAGGGCCGCCGCGCGATCGGTGGCGCGCACCACGAGGGTCACGCCGCCCGTCGCCGGCTCTTCCTTCATCGGCGCGAACATTGCCGGCACGTGCTCATCTCGAACCGACTCGTGCTTCGTGTCGCGGACAACACCAACCACGGTGGAGCTCATGCCGAACAGACGCATCGCGCCGCCAATAGCCGGTCGATGCGGGAAGAAGATCCTGGCGGCCGACTCGTTGATCACGGCGACCTTGCCGGCGCTGCCGTCATCAGCATTCGTGAAACCCCGACCCACGACGAGCGGCACGCCAAGCACCGTGAAATAGTCCGGCGAGATCGTCGTCAGGCCCGCGACCATCGATCGCTCCTGCTGCGGATCGGACGGCGCCACTGAATCTCCCAGTGCGAACGGAAGTTGAAGCATGTTGCCGAGCGGCACGTGCGTGGCAACGGCGGCGGCTGACACACCAGGAATCTGCAAGGCGCGAGCGATGGCATCGTCGTACAACTGTGAGCCGCGAACCCGGTCATAGTTGTGCGTAAAGGCGAGCACACGCGCATCGAGACCGAGGTTCACGCCGGCCAGCGAGATGTCGCCAGGCAGAGTGAATCGCGCCAGCAAACGCATGACGATCGCACCGGCGCCGGCGCCGACTACCGCGCCACCGCTGGCCAGCACCACGCTCTCGAGCAGAAGCTGCCGCGCAATCCTCGAGCGGCCGGCGCCCAATGCTGCCCGAATGGCAAGCTCGCGCGCCCGCTCCGTCGAGCGCACGTGCATGAGGCTGTCT